>NZ_JBLVPK010000002.1:0-626818 GCF_048286535.1 Flavobacterium glucosi
AATATTACAATAATGAAAGAATAAAACTGAATTTAAACGGAATGAGCCCGACACAATATCGGGCTCATTATTATCAAAATTAATTATAAATTTGTCTAAACTTTTGGGTGCAGTCTAGGTAAAGACAGCCTTTTAAACATTTAAAACAAAACAAACTGTATTATTCCTTAATAAACTTCAATACCTCAACGCCATTATTCTCATCATACGCTTTTACAACATAAAGACCTTGATTCAAATCACTAACTATAAATTGATGCCCTTCAGATTGATTTGCATCAAACGATTTTACCAATTGTCCTGTTATAGAAAAAATCTGAACTTTAGAAGTCGCTGCATTTAAAGTAAAATAACTGGAAGCCGGATTTGGATACAACAAAACAGTTGGTATTTTCTCATAATCAACTATTGCCAAAGAGGCCGTTTTGTTTCCATAGATTCGATATTCACCAGCCGGAATTGTTATTAGATCATTTACATTAGCCACCATAATTGTTGTATTATCCATCAAATTGTACCATTCGCCGGTGTAAGGAAATCCAGTTGCTACATTTTGTGTGGTTACATTAAAATTAGCCAAGATTAAAACATCTTTAAGTTGGCTTGACGCCAAAGCACTATTGGTGATTTTGATATTTGGATATAACGAACTGGTATTCGACATGGTTGCAGTTCCTGAAAAAACAGGTTCTACCGTTTTCATCGTAATCATTTTAGACCAATCGTTATAAATTTTACTTCTATTGGTATCTCCAAGCCAATTATTAACCCATTGTGGTTGCTGTTTGGTATCTAATTTACAATCCCCAGATGTTGCATCTGAAGGAGAATTTACACTCCCATTATTGCAAGCAAAAATAGAAGATTCCCATCCTAATTCTCCAAATTGCCAAATCATCTTTGGTCCTGGAACCAATAAAGAAACGGCTCCAATTGCTGACATTCTGGACAAAGCTATATTTAATGTTTTTACATTATGGGCAGCATTTGTGCTATTCCCAAATTGTAGATTTTTATACATTAATCGTTCTTCATCATGACTTTCGGCATAACCCATCAATCTATTTGTGGCAAAACCATGGCTCGTACTGTTCATACGAGAAATATTTCCTGCATAGCCCATAGACAGTTCATTGTACTGACTGGTCATTATGCCCCACATCATAATACCTTTGTTAGGTGTTTCATTAATCCTATAATTTGCCCAAAGCTGTTCTTCATCATCATTACCCAAGTGCTCAAAAATAGTATAATGAGTTGGATCTAAACTCCAAGAATAATCAGCATATTTTCGCAATACATCTACTCGATCTTGTTGTTTAACACCGGTACAAGCTTCTTGACCACCAGCAACATTAGCAGGGCAGTTCTGAGTAAATCCTTTGGTTAAATCCCAACGGAAACCATCAATTTTATATTCTTCTACCCATTGTTTAATGACGCGCTGCACGTAGTTTTGTGTTCTGGGTTGTTGATGATTGAAATCCTCACCCACACTATAACTGTGCATTGCCGTTGTATTAAAATATGGGTTTTCAGTGGAGGGAGAACCCCAACCGTCGCCATCAGGGTCATTCATCCACATACGAAGCATTGGATTTCTTCCAAAAGCATGGTTCAATGCCACATCAAGAATAACGGCAATTCCGTTTTGATGGCATAAATCAATAAACTCTTTTAACTTATCAGAAGTACCGTAGAATTTATCCAAAGCCATGTGAAAAGAGGTATTGTATCCCCAACTTTCATTACCTTCAAACTCCATTACAGGCATCAATTCAATCGCATTAATTTTTAAATTTTTAAAATAATCGATTTTATTAATCAAGTCCTGATAACTTCTGTTAGCATCAAAATCACGCACGAGCAATTCATAAACTACCAGTTTTTCTTTAGCCGGTTTAATAAAATTTGTGGTGGCAGTACTCCAAGGAAAAGCAACTTTTCCTGTTTGTAATACCGTTACTTCACGTTCCTGACCTGCAGGATAAATTGGGAGATTTGGATAATTTAGAGGTGAAATTCCCGGATCATCAAAAGGAGACAAAACCAAAGTGGAATACGGATCGGCAGTTTTTACTAAAGAAGGCGTACCTGCAATAGGCGATGCATCAACTACCCAATACTGATACGTGTAATTAGTTCCCGAAACCAATCCATTTAATTCTAACCAAAACTTGCCCGAAGCAAGATCCTTTTTCATCGCAAAAGAACCTGTAGGTTGATAGTTGTTGAAACTCCCTGCTACATACACAAAATCTTTAAATGGCGCATCCAGCACTAGAGTCGCTTTTGTCGCATCAGCTGTATTGTAATTGATTCCGTCCAATAATCCAGTCGGCATGGTCTCACTAACTACGTTCGGATTAACTAGAGCACTGAATTTTTTAGTAATTACGGTTGTTCCTTGAGTGATCTGCAATTCATAATTTTGATTTCCTGTAATATTCGTATGATTGTAAGAATAACTGGAAGTCCCTGGATTTGTATTTAAAGTGGTACCATTTGCCTTTAATACATAACTGGCATTTCCACCGGTATTAGTCCCTGAAATACTCAAACTCCCACCTGAAGCAATAATGGTCGCACTATTTTCGGCCGGAGCAGTTAGTGTAACTTGGTAGGCGCCAACTTCAACAAAATTATCTTGCGATTTTTTATCTCCTGTCCCATCCTTAGCTTTAACGAGGAAACCTATTTTACCTATTCCGTTTCTATTGTAAAAGGTATTTGGAGTGACTGTTTTAGTATAGGTATCAGAAGCTGAATTGTAGGTAAACCTATTTGCTTCGTTAGACGCAGTCCAAGAACCATTAGTAGGACAATCAAGACTGTTCAAATCATTGATATCAAAAGACCAGGTCCACATGTATAATGCGTTTCCGGTAACTCCCCAAGTTGCTTCATTTACACTATTCCCATTTATAGTAATGGTAATAGCAGTTGTCTCCTCAAAAGTAGCTGGACTAACATTATAACTAATGGTTTGTTGTTGAGCTGAAGCGACAATTGAAAGGAAAAAAAATAAAAAAAGTATAGTTTTTTTCATGGTTTAGTGTTAATTAAATTAGAAAACAAAAAAAGGGCTATCCTAAAGACAGCCCTTTTTTTATAGGAATAAATTATTCTTGATTAGGAATCATTAAATAACTACCATCTAAATCGTTGAAATAGATTTTGTATTTTGATTTTGTTACAGGAATATTATCTCCTGTTCCTCCTCCTGAGAAAGCTGTTTTACCTCCCCAACTAACATCCCATTTATCATTTGCTCTGAATTTAGCTTCACCATCAACAAGTCCTAAAATATCTAAAGACCAAACATGTGCGTTAAATGTTGATTGAGTTAATGCAGTAGAAGCGTCCCAACTATTAGGAGTACTACTTCCAATAATACCAACAGTAGAAAATGTAGGCGCTGCAGCAGCATTATAAGCTACTAATGTGTAAGTCAGTGCAGTAGTGTCAAAAACAAATTTGTAATACCCAGCAGTGGCGATTATAAATTCACCTGCATTACCGTTAAGTTCAATGGCTGTTGCGCTTGCTCTCCCTAATTGAGAATCCCAGCTTCCTTTTTTAGAAATTAACTTGAAATTCCCTGCCCCGAAGTATCCTGTAAAAGAATATTTGCTAGCATCTGTACCGTTTCTAAACATTGGTTGGTGATTCGTATCTACTTTATTATCCCAGCCTCCTTGAACTGCTGCACCAATTAGGTACCAATCAGTAAACTCATAAGGAATCAATCCTGTGTACGCATTAATTAAAATAGTTAATGGAGTTTTAGACATCATTTTTTCAATTCCTGCTAAACTAGAAACTACTTTGATATCATAAGACCCTAATTGATCAGGTTTACCACCTAATTCAATTACTGCTTGATTTAATATTTTTACTGTAACTTCGATTTGAGTGGCACCAGAAGTACCTCCTAATTCGATTGCTTTAGTAAAATCGCCACCTTTAACATCCATTAAAAGTTTGTATCCTATTTCAACATCACCATTATACGTTGCTTTAGTCCATACGAAACGTTCTGCAACATCGTCAGCATTTTCTTCAAGTAACACGTATAATTTATCGTTTTCTGGTGCTACTAATTCCGGAGTATCAATTCCTTGAATTACTGGTCTGTCTTCAACATCTTCAACGCTACAAGACAAGGCAAGTACCGCAAATAAAGCAATTACTGATTTAGTTATATTTTTCATTTTTCTATTTATTTTTAATATTATTAATATCCAGGGTTTTGTTGTAATTTACTGTTTGATGCTAATGCTGTAGCAGGAATAGGAAATAAGTTTCTAAACGCTTGAGTTGGCGCTCCACCAGCTACATTTCCTTTCCAAGGCCATAAATAACCTCCGCCTGAAAATTTACCAAAACGAATTAAATCCGTTCTTCTGTGACCTTCCCAGTGTAGTTCTTTTGCTCTTTCGTCAAGAACTAAGTTTGCACCTATAGCATCAGCAGTAAGAGAAGCTATCGTTGAAGCATTTGCTCTGGTTCTCAAAGCATTTACATATCCTCTAGCAGTTCCAAGATCACCCACTTTACCAACTACCGCACATTCAGCATACATTAAATATGCATCCGCTAAACGGAAAATTGGAAAATCAGAATCCGAGAAATCTCCTGATTTATCAGAACCTTGGACTCCATTTACAGTTACATTCCTGAATTTTTGAATAGCGTATCCATCCGTAAATGAGCTAATGTCAACAATTTCTTTCGTTTGTCCATCCGTGTAGAATTTCCCTCTTGCATCAGTCGTAATCGCACTAAACTTATTTACAAATGCCGATGTTGTTCTGATACCAGCCCAACCACCATTGATTCCAAATTCGGAAGCTTTCATAGTACCACCTACTGGCGCATGCGTCAAGAAAGTAGTCCCTCCATACGTTTGAGTTCTAAGACCATCAAAAGCAATAGCAAAAATAAATTCGTTTTGAGCTCCATTTCTATCATTGTCAGCTAAAAATAATTGATTGTAGTTCGTATGTAAAGAATAACTTGTTCCAATTACTTTCGTAATCAATGGTAATGCACCCGCATAGTTATCAGTACCAATGTATACTTTGGCATTCATATACAATTTAGCGTGTAACATCCAAGCAGCAGCTTGGTCTGCACGATATGCTTCATTGGTTTTCGGTGCTTTCAATTCAGGAGTAATCGCAGTTAATTCGGCATCAACAAACTTGTATAGTTCTGCTCTTGTAGCATATTCTGGGTAAAAGAATGTACTTGGAGAATTTTCTGTAACTAAAGATCCACCACCAAACATATCGATTAAGTGCCAATACGTCAATGCTCTTAAGAAACGTGCTTCGGCTCTGTACGTTTTAATTTCGGCTATTAAAGCAGCATCAAGACCTCTGGAAGCTAATTTCTCATCTGTAGTTTGTCTTAAAAACTCATTACAGTTTACAATTTGAAAAGAGAAACGGGCAAATGTAGCTGTGATAAAACGGTCTAAAGAAGTCCATGTCTGATTGTGAAGATCTTTTATTGTTCCATCATTCCATCCAATAACCGCTTCGTCTGTAGTTAATTCCTGCAGCAACCAAAACCCTCTGACATACTGACTTTCTCCTTCATCAATTCCAGAGATATCAGGAGAACCAGCCGCAGTTTGACCTGAAGTAGCAAATCCTGCGTATAACTTAGCCAGATTTTGTTTGTACGACTCTGGCGTGCTAAAAAATTCATCCCCGGGAACAGCAACATTGCCTTCAGGAGATTGGTTTAAATCATCTGTACACGATGGGAATAATAGCACCAACAGTAACAAAGAAATACCCAATAATTTTATTTGTATCTTTTTCATTTTTCTTGTTATTTGTATTAGAAATTAACGTTTAAACCTAACGTGAAAGTAATTGGTCGTGGGTATAAATTTCCATCAATACCTCCAGAAATTTCCGGATCTAATCCTTCATATTTGGTAATTACCAAAACATTTTGAGCTGACAATGTCAATTTAACTAATGAATTAGAATTCTCTTTTTGATTGAAAGTATAGCCAACACTTACGTTGTCCAATCTAATAAAAGAAGCATCCTGAATGTAGTAATCGGATTCGAAACGTTTGGTGTCATTTGATCTGAAACCGGTTTCCAAAATATTTTCAACACCGTTTGATAAATCTGTATTTCTGATCAAAATATTATTGAAAGAACCTTTACTAGAATCTACGTTGTTGTAATTATAATTACCCCAAGATCCTCTCCAGTTCATTCCCATATCAAAGTTTTTGTAGGTTACGCTTGTATTGAAACCATAGAAAACATCAGCTGCCGGTTTATGAAAACGGTATTTGTCTTGTTGTGTAATCAATCCATCTTTATTTCTGTCGACATACACTCCATCTAATGGTTTTCCGTCCACACCATACGCTTGCTCATATACATAAAAGGAACTTGGCGCAAATCCCACTTGGTGATTTTGAATCGTATTTCCTGTAGCTCCTTCATACCCACCGATATTAATACCCGGAGTATTCGGTTGTGTAGTCGTCAATTTTGTGATTTTAGAATCTTGGAATGTTATGTTTCCGCCAATTCTCCATTCAAAATTATCATTGCGAACAGGAATAACTTCTGCAGCAATTTCAATTCCCTTATTTTCGATTGTTCCTACGTTGTAATTATCAAAATTTGAAAATCCAAAGAAAGAAGGGTTTTGTGTGTACAATAATAAATCTTCAGTAGTCCTTTTATATAAATCAACACTACCGGTGATTCTATTGTTCACAAATCCAAAATCTAAACCTGCATTAACAGTAGTGGTTTGTTCCCATTTCAAATTACTGTTGTACGGCTGTGGTCTGTAGGTCGTGTAAAAATCACTTCCAAACTGGTATTGAGCAGCTGTATTAGATGCTAAATACAATGGAATAGAAGGATAACTAACTCCAATATCCTGTTGTCCGGTAATACCCCAACCTCCACGGATTTTTAATGTAGAAATACTAGATACCTCTTTCAAAAAATTTTCTTCATTCAATTTCCAAGCTAATGCAACAGCAGGGAAATTTGCCCAACGATTCGTTTCTGTGAATCTTGAAGTTCCATCACGTCTGTAAGACAATGTCACTAAATATTTATCTGCAATACTTATGTTTGTTCGTGCAAAAAAAGATTGCAAGTTAATACGCGTAGGAAAATTAGGATCTACAGTAGTGTTATTACTTTGGAAATTAAAGTTTGAAGAATTATAAGACTCTCTAAAATCTTGATACGAATATCCTGCCGTTACATCAAAAACAGTATTAATAGACGCTACTTCTTTATTGTAATTTAAAAATAAATCCATCAACTTATTAAACCGTGATTGCGTTCTTTCATAACTGTTATTAAATCCAGAACCAGAAAGACCATTCAAAAAATTAGCTCCCGTATTACCAAATGAACGTCCTGTTAATTGATCGTAACCAAGGTTAGCCACTGCTTTCAGTTCCGGTAAAAAATGCATTTTATATTCTGTCTGGATGTTTCCAATACTTCTGTATGACGTTCCATAACTGTTTTGTTGTTCAATCATAGACAATGGATTTCTTCCAGCCAATTGGTTGATTTCAGTAGGAGACGTGTACCATTGAAAAAAGGTTCCGTCAGGATTTCGTACTGCTTGCGTTGGGTCAAAACGAATAGCGGAGCCAATAGCACCACGATTACTATAATTACTGTTTATAACCGAAGTATTATTATTCAATTCAATTTTTAAATGCTTATCTAAAAAGTTACCCGTTACACCAATACCTAATGTGGTTCTCTCCATGTTATCTCTTTTCAAAATACCATTTAGATTAGCATACCCCACAGAAGCTCTATAAACCACATCGTCAGAACCTCCACTTAAGGAAATATTATGGTCTGTTCCAATAGCTGTTCGGTATATCTCCTGTTGCCAATCTGTATCAGCAGCACCTACTAAAGCTTGTTGTGCCGCATTCCCATGAGCAGTTATAAAATCTCTGAATTGCGTACTTGATAAAGCATCCACTTTGTTCGTGATTTCAGATACCTGAAAATTTCCGTTGTAATTTACTTGTAAATCGCCTGCTTTTCCTTTTTTGGTGGTAATGATAATTACACCATTCGAGGCACGAGAACCATAAATAGCCGTTGCCGAAGCATCTTTCAATACTGAAATCGATTCGATGTTGTTTTGGTTGATTGTAGACAATGGATTTCTACTTCCTTCTACTCCACCAGCCGCAACTGGCACACCATCAATTACATATAAAGGATCGTTGTTAGCAGATAAAGAAGATCCACTTCTAATTCTAATGGTTGCGCCTTCTCCAGGAGAACCGCCACCGTTAATAATTTGCAAACCAGCAACTTTACCTTGAATCATCTGATCCGCAGAAGTTACAGGCCCTTTATTAAAATCTTTTGTAGTCAAAACCGTTACAGCTCCGGTCGCATCTTTCTTCTTAACAGTACCGTAACCCACTTGAATTACAACTTCTTTTAATTGATTCGCATCTTCTTCTAAAGAAACGTTCAATGCTTTTTGGGCAACATAATCCACAACCGTATTTTTATATCCGATGTAAGAAAACACGATTTTATCGCCTTTCTTAACGTTAGATAACTGATATTTACCATCAAAATCAGTAGAAGCACCATTAGCGGCACCTTGTACATTTACATTTACCCCCGGAATTGGCTGTCCTGACACCTTATCAAGAACAGTTCCGCCAACAGTATTCTGAGCCAGAATACTAAAAGGGAGTAGTAGTACTAAAATTAACAACTTTTTATAAATTGTTTTCATACTTTTTGTTTAAATTAATTTAATTTTTTGTTGAGTTTTTAACCTTAACTATTACTTCGAATGTTAAATTTATGTAAATTTTATCATGCCCGACGAGACCTCTTTTTATTTAACTTACGAAAACGTAATAGTGTTGAAAACTTTCTGATTTACATAAATTTTTATCAGTTTAATTACCATTTATAAAATTTAATTTTATCTTTATTAAGAAATAATTTTTTACCAGATCTTCACCATGAAAAGGAAAATTACGCTTAAACAAATTGCAAAAGAATTAGATGTATCCATTTCTACCGTTTCAAAATCCTTGAGAAACAGCCTCGAAATAGGTGAAGAAACCAGATTAAAAGTGCAGGCTTTCGCTAAATTCTACAACTACAAACCCAATAATATAGCCCTTAGCCTAAAAAATCGAAAAACTAAAACTATTGGAATCATTATCCCCGAAATTGTTCACCATTTCTTTTCAACAGTCATCAACGGAATCGAACAAGTAGCTAACGAAAATGGATATAGTGTTATCATATGCCTTTCAGACGATTCATTTGACAAAGAAGTCTTAAATATGGAGATGCTTGCTAATGGCAGCATTGATGGTTTCATCATGTCGCTTTCAAAAGAAACTCAATTTAGAGGTGATTTTCATCACATTACAGAAGTTATCAATCAAGGAATGCCTGTGGTCATGTTTGACAGAGTCACTAATGATATCCTTTGCGACAAAGTAATTATAGATGACAAATATGCCGCTTATGAAGCTGTTCAAAGCTTGATTGATAAAGGCCGAAAAAAAATAGCCTTAGTTACTACCGTTGATTATGTGAGCGTTGGAAAACTACGGACTGATGGTTATACCAAAGCACTTCTTGATAACGGAATACCTTTTAATGAAAACCTAATCATCAAAATCGAAGACATCGATACCTGCGAAATCACCATTGGAAAATTATTGGAAGACAAAGCCATTGATGCCGTTTTTGCAGTAAATGAACTTTTTGCAGTCACTATAATCAAAACAGCAAATAAAATAGGACTGAATGTCCCTAATGACCTAGCGGTTATTGCTTTTACAGATGGTATAATTTCCAAATATTCGACACCTACTATCACTACTGTAAGTCAGAATGGAATAAAAATGGGAAATAAAGCCGCAAAAATGCTGATTGAAAGACTCGAATCTGAAGAAGATGAAGAAGACGAAAATTATAAAACCGAAGTAATTGAAACCCATTTGATCGAAAGAGAGTCAACAATTTAGTTATTTAATTCAGTACTACAACCTTGTAGTTAAAAATCTTTCCTTTTATTTCTTTCTGCGAAACAAAAGTTTGAAATATATTTTTATATTTACCCGTTCAAAGCTTCAACTTTTACTTCGAAAATAAGATAAGTTTTGATAAGCATAGCGCTTATCGTATTAATTTTTTAAATTACGATAATGGAAAAGCGTAAATTAAGTTTCTGGCAAATTTGGAACATGAGTTTCGGTTTTCTAGGAATACAATTTGGTTTTGCACTGCAAAACGCAAACACTTCAAGAATTTTTGAAACATTAGGTGCAAAAGTTGATGAAATCCCTATTTTATGGATTGCAGCTCCTGTAACAGGTTTAGTTATTCAACCCATAATTGGTTATTTTAGCGATAGAACTTGGACCAGATTAGGCCGACGCAGACCTTATTTTCTGGTGGGTGCTATTTTATCATCGATAGCTTTGTTCATAATGCCCAATTCCCCTACGTTGTGGATTGCCGCTGGAACATTATGGATGATGGATGCCTCAATCAACATTTCGATGGAACCTTTCCGTGCCTTTGTAGGGGATAATCTACCAGAAAAACAACGTACCTTAGGTTTTGCCATGCAAAGTTTTTTCATTGGATTAGGTGCTGTTGTTGGTTCCTTACTCCCTTACATTTTTACCAATGTTTTTGGCGTAAGCAATACCGCAGCTGAAGGAATCATTCCAGATTCTGTAAAATGGTCCTTCTATATAGGAGGAGTTGTTTTTCTATTGGCTGTGCTGTGGACTATTTTTAAATCTACGGAGTATTCTCCAGCAGAGTTAGAAGCTTTTGAACAAAAAGATAAAGAAACTAAAGAAATCACTCCAATTGAAACTGAGTTTGAGGCTAAAGCGAATATCAAAAGACAATTCAATTTAGGACTTATAATGACTTTGTTAGGAAGCGTCATTTCCTTTATTATTTACGAAAACCAACTTACTAAAGAACTCTATATTTTATTTGTCGGCTTAATTGTGATTGGAATTTTATTCATGGTTACCGCCAGACTTAGAGTTATCCAAATAAAAAATGGTTTCACCATAATCATGACGGATTTATTGAACATGCCCACCACAATGAAAAAATTGGCTTGGGTTCAATTCTTTTCTTGGTTTGCACTTTTCTCCATGTGGATTTACACGACTCAAGCTGTTACACAACATATTTTTAGAACAACAGATACGACTTCAAAAGTGTATAATGATGCTGCCGACTGGGTCTCAGTACTTTTCACTGTTTACAATGGAGTAGCTGCTGCAGTTGCTTTTTTACTGCCTGTAATAGCAAAAAAAGTAGGGGTTCGATCCACACATTTACTGGCATTGTGCTCCGGTGGTGTAGGATTACTTTCTATTTATTTTATTGGAGACAAATATTTATTATTAATTCCAATGCTAGGAGTTGGTATTGCATGGGCAAGTATTTTATCAATGCCTTATGCGATGCTATCAGGTGCTTTACCAGCCGCAAAAATGGGCTATTACATGGGCGTTTTCAACTTTTTTGTAGTTATTCCTCAAATTGTTGCTGCAACGATCTTGGGTTTTATTGTCAAACAATTTTTTCAAAACGAACCTATTTACGCATTATTAATTGGCGGAGTATCAATGATATTTGCCGGTTTACTTACCCTTAGAGTAAACAACAGAACAAAAATTGAAATTCATGAATAATAGAAAAGCATTCATATTTGACCTCGACGGAGTAATTGTTGACACCGCAAAATATCATTATTTAGCGTGGCAAAAAATCGCCAATGAATTAAATATTGAATTTACACTGGAACACAATGAATTATTAAAAGGAGTCAGCCGCGTGCGCTCTTTGGATATTATATTGGAATTAGGAAAAGTGGAAGCTTCGCAAGAAGATAAAGACCGATGGTTATTTCAAAAAAATGAGGAGTATTTATCCTATTTAGTTGATATGGATGAAAGCGAAATTCTTCCGGGAGTCTTTCCTATTTTAAAATTTCTAAAAGAAAAAGGCCAACCAATCGCATTGGGTTCTGCTAGTAAAAATGCCAGACCCATTCTTGAAAAGACCGGATTACTCTCCTACTTTGATGCTATTGTCGATGGGAATGATGTGACCAACGCAAAACCTGATCCGGAAGTTTTCCTGATAGCTTCAAAATTATTACTTATCGAACCAGAGAACGCAATTGTTTTTGAAGATTCAGTGGCGGGAGTTCAAGCGGCTAATATTGGAAACATGACCAGTGTAGGAATCGGTGACTCTGGTATTTTACATGAAGCAAAATACATCTTCAACGATTTCACCGCAATTGACACCAACTTCATAGAAGATTTAATTAAAGAATAGAGTCAAAAAGAATTAAGAAACAAGATTCAAAAAAGTAAAAAAGAACAAGATTGGATCCGAATCACAACAATCTTTAAATTTTTAAATAATTGAATTTTTAAATTAGAAAAAAATGAATCAAGATTATATAAAACCAGATAATTGGTCCATCATAGAAGAAGGATTTGATGTAGAGAGTGTGAAATCATCTGAAAGCTTGTTCAGCATTGGGAACGGTGCCATGGGACAACGTGCTAATTTTGAAGAAAATTATACTGGAGAAACATTCCAAGGAAGTTACATCGCCGGAATATATTACCCAGACAAAACTAAAGTGGGCTGGTGGAAAAACGGGTATCCGGAATATTTTGCGAAAGTTTTAAATGCTCCAAACTGGATTGGAATAGATATCGAAATCAACGGAGAAAAACTGGATTTGAATGCCTGTACCGAAGTCAAAAACTTTCGTCGTGAGCTGAACATGAAAGAAGGTTGGTACAATCGTTCTTTTGAAGCGACTTTAAAAAACGGAACCGAGATCGCAGTTACTATTCGACGTTTTCTTTCTATCGTTTTGGATGAAGTTGGCGTTATTAATTACGAAATAACTCCTTTGAACAAAGATTCAAAAATAGTTTACAAGCCCTATATCGACGCTGGTGTAACCAATGAAGATGCCAACTGGGAAGAGAAATTCTGGGAACCACTGGACGTCAAAAAATCAGGAAATGAAGCTTTTGTAACGGCTCAAACGTTCAAAACACATTTCAAAGTAACTACTTTCATGCAGAATAGCATTTTGGCTAATGGCGAAAAAACAGCTATTTCTCCTTCCAATATTGATGCAACTTCCGATAAAATTCAATTTAGTTACGATGTAATTGTGGCGCAAGGCCAAAAATCATCTATTCAAAAAATTGGTGGTTACACGATTTCTTTAAACCACGAAAACACCGTTACTGCTGCGGAGAAAGTGATTCAATCCGCATTAGTATTAGGATACGAAAACATGTTACAGGACCAGATTGATGCTTGGGCAAAAATTTGGGAAATGTCAGATATTACAATTGATGGCGATGTAAAAGCCCAACAAGGAATTCGTTTCAATATTTTTCAGTTGAACCAAACTTATTTAGGAAAGGATTCTCGTTTGAATATTGGACCAAAAGGTTTCACTGGTGAGAAATACGGCGGATCAACTTACTGGGATACCGAAGCGTATTGCATTCCGTTTTACATGGCGACCAAAGATCAGGAAGTGGCTCGAAATTTATTGACCTACCGCTACAATCAATTGGACAAAGCCATTGAAAACGCTGCCAAATTAGGATTTACTAACGGAGCTGCTTTATATCCAATGGTAACGATGAACGGTGAAGAATGCCATAACGAATGGGAAATTACTTTTGAAGAAATTCATAGAAATGGAGCCATCGCATTTGCCATTTATAACTTTTACAGATACACTGGCGACTACAGTTATATCCCCGAAAAAGGACTGGAAGTATTAATAGGAATCGCTCGTTTTTGGCATCAAAGAGCCAACTTTTCCACTAAATTAAACCAGTACGTAATTCTTGGTGTTACCGGTCCAAACGAATATGAGAACAATGTAAACAATAATTTCTACACCAATTATATTGCAAAATGGTGTCTGGAATATACGTACGAGCAAATTCAAAAAGTGTCTCTGGAATACCCTTCGGATCACAAAAGAATTTCTGAGAAAGTAAAAATCTCGGATTCCGAATTGCAATCTTGGAAAAAAGTTTCGGATAATATGTATTTCCCATTTTCGGAAGAACATAATGTGTACTTGCAACAAGATGGCTTCTTGGACAAAGATTTAGTTCGCGTAGCTGATTTGGATAAAAGTCAAAGACCAATCAACCAGAAATGGTCTTGGGACCGAATTTTGCGTTCGCCATATATCAAACAAGCCGATGTTTTACAGTGTTTCTATTTCTTCGAAGATCATTTTTCGAAAGAAGAACTGAAAAATAATTTTGAATTTTACGAATCATTTACCGTTCATGAAAGTTCACTTTCGCCATGCGTACACTCGATTCAAGCCGCTTTATTAGACAAAATGGATATGGCGTATACGTTCTATTTGAGAACTTCACGTTTGGATTTAGACGATTACAATAAAGAAGTGGAAGAAGGCTGTCACATTACATCGATGGCAGGAACTTGGATGAGTATCGTGGAAGGTTTTGGCGGAATGAGAATTAAAGAAGATATGCTTCATTTTTCTCCAAAAATTCCAAAAGAATGGGAAGGGTATTCGTTTAAAATTAATTTCAGAAATCAAATTTTGAAAGTAGCGATCAATCATAAGGAGATAACTTTTTCAATTGATGGCGATAAAGAATTGAAAATCATAGTAAATGGTCAGCCAATAGTCGTTAAGTCTGAGAATTTAGTTACGGTATAATAAACAATTGCTAGAACTTGTAGTTAATTCTATCATTTGATCCCAAGCCTAGCTGGGCTTACTAACAATCCCAATAAACATTGGGATTGTTTACTTGGTTACACTACGTAGCAGTATTTTTGTATTGTTCCAAACAATAATTCCTTGAAAAGCACATCGTCTTTATTTTAATATTGTTTAAAAATTTAATAAAATGTATTTCACAATGAATAAAATTATTCCTTTACCGTTCCTAAATAAGAGCTTTCTAAAAAAAACAACCTTATTCCTTTTTTTTATGTCTTTCACTATAAACGCTCAAATAGATAAAATTGAACCGCCATTTTGGTATGCAGGAATGCAAAATCCAGAACTGCAAATTTTATTTTATGGCAAAGACATAGCGCAATATCAAGTGACTGTTTCCAATGGAATAAAAATAACCAACGTTAAAAGAACAGAAAATCCAAACTATATTTTTGTTACCATTGACACCAAAAAAGTGGCTGCATCCGATTTCGTTTTTACTTTTAAAAACAACAACAAAGAAACATTTACACAAAAATACAGCTTGCGCCAAAGAAGAGAAAACTCCGCGCAACGCAAAAGCTTTAACTCTTCGGATATGATGTATTTATTGATGCCGGATCGCTTTGCTAATGGAAACAGAAATAATGACAGTGGAGAGGCTACCAAAGAAAAATACAATAGAGAATTACCCGGCGGAAGACACGGTGGTGATATTGAAGGAATTATAAAAAATTTGGATTACATTTCTTCACTTGGCGCAACGACCATTTGGAGCACACCGCTTTGTGAGGACAACGACGCTGCTTTTTCGTATCACACCTACGGTCAATCTGATGTGTATAAAATAGATCCGCGTTATGGAACCAATGCTGATTATGTACGATTGGCTTCCGAAATGCACAAAAGAGACATGAAACTGGTGATGGATTATGTGACGAACCACTGGGGAATTGAACATTGGATGATGAAAGATTTACCTACAAAAGAATGGATCAATCAATTTGACACGTATACACAAACCAATCACAAAAGAACGGTTATTCATGACACTAATGCTTCAGAAATTGATAAAAAAATCGCTATAGACGGCTGGTTTGTTCCATCGATGCCCGATTTAAATTTAAAGAATCCTTTGACTTTAAAGTACCTGATTCAAAATGCGATCTGGTGGATTGAATACGCTGATTTGGATGGTTTTAGAGTAGATACCTATAATTATTCAGACCCAAAAGGAATTGCAAAATGGACCAAATCGGTAACAGATGAATACCCAAATTTTAATATTGTAGGAGAGGTATGGATGCAAAGTCAAGCGCAAATGGCCTATTGGCAAAAAGACAGTAAAATAGCTCAAATTCAAAATTACAACTCGTATTTACCAAGTGTAATGGATTTTTCATTATATGAGGCGACCACTAAAGTTTTCAATGAAGATGAAGGTACATGGGACAAAGGAATGGCGAAATTGTATGACAATTTTACGAACGATTTTCTGTATCCAAACATCAATAACATCTTGATTTTTGTCGAAAATCACGATACCAACAGGATCAATCAAACCTACGGAAACGACATTAGAAAATACAAAATGGCAATGACTTTGATGGCTACCCTCCGTGGCATTCCACAATTGTATTACGGAAGCGAAATAGGTATGGCCGGTGATAAAAACAAAGGCGACGCTGCTATTCGTCAAGATTTCCCTGGCGGTTGGGAAGGCGATCAAAATAATGCGTTTATCAAAGAAGGAAGAACTCCGGGACAAAATGAGTATTTTGATTTTACTTCTAAATTATTTAATTGGAGAAAAACTAAAGCGGCGATTCATTTTGGAAAAATGACACATTACATTCCAGAGAATAATACCTACGTTTATTTTAGATACAACACACATGAAACAATTATGGTTTTAATGAACAACAGCAACGAAACCAAAACTATAAACACGCACCGTTTCAAGGAAAACATCAAAGATTTTAAAACAGGAAAAGATGTTATTTCTGAACTTACATTTGACGTTACAAACGAAATTATAATAGAACCTAAGTCGGTTTTAATTTTAGAGTTACAGTAATTTGAACCTTGTAAGGCATTTAAGCGATTTGATAATTCCTTATATGTTTCAAAAAAAATAATGATTTAATGCTAAAAAAATGAAAAAATATTCAATCTCACTTTTACTATTAACCATGACAATAATAAGCAGTTGCTCCAGTACACAAACGGTTGCCGAGAGTACCAAAACGCCTTTCGTTTGGGAAGGAGCGAATGTTTATTTTCTAATGACGGACCGTTTTAATAATGGGGATACTTCCAATGATATAAACTTCAACAGGACCAAAACAACCGGAAAACTCCGTGGTTTTGAAGGTGGCGATATCAAAGGTATTTCTCAAAAAATTGACGAAGGCTATTTTGATAAATTAGGAATAAATGCCATTTGGTTTACACCAGTAGTGGAACAAATTCACGATGCCGTTGATGAAGGAACGGGTTTGAGTTATGCTTTTCATGGCTATTGGGCAAGAGATTGGACTAACTTAGATCCTAACTTTGGAACAAAAGAAGATTTGGCTGCATTAGTTCAAAAAGCACACGCGCATGGAATTCGAATCATTCTTGATGGCGTCATCAATCATACCGGTCCCGTAACTCCCGAAGATACCGTTTGGCCAAATGATTGGGTGCGAACAGGACCAAATTGCGATTACAAATCGTTTGAAAACACCATTGCTTGTACGCTAGTTTCTAATCTTCCGGATATAAAAACAGAAAGCAATCAAGCGGTAGCGTTACCACCTTTTTTAATCGAAAAATGGAAAAAAGAAGGGCGTTACGAACAAGAAATGAAAGAATTGGATGCGTTTTTTGCCCGTACTGGATACCCTAGAGCGCCAAAATATTACATCATCAAATGGCTGACAGATTATATTGTAGATTACGGAATTGACGGTTACCGGGGTGACACCGTAAAACACACGGATGAAACCGTTTGGGCTGATTTTAAAACCCAGTGTGATTATGCTTTTGAAACTTGGAAGAAAAACAATCCAACAAAAGTTTTAGACAATAATACTTTTTACACGATTGCCGAAGTGTACAATTATGGCATCAGCGGCGGACAAGATTTTGATTTTGGAGACAAAAAAATAAACTATTTTCAAAATGGCTTCAACAACATGATCAATTTCGAATTCAAATGGGATGCGCAAAAAGACTATGAATTTATATTTTCCAAATATTCTGATAAGCTAAACAATGACTTAAAAGGATATAGTGTTTTGAACTATTTGTCTTCACACGATGACGGCGGACCATTTGATGGGAATCGTACCAAAACTATAGAAAGCGGTACAAAATTATTACTGAGCCCCGGACTTTCTCAAGTATATTATGGTGATGAAAGTGCTCGTTCTTTAGTTATCGAAGGAACAAAAGGCGATGCTACATTACGTTCGTTTATGAATTGGGACGCTATCAAATCAAATCCTGAAACACAAAAAACACTGTTGCATTGGCAAAAATTAGGTCAGTTCAGAAGAAATCATCCTTCAATAGGTGCAGGAATTCACAAGCAAATTTCGGATCAACCGTATACTTTTTCCAGAACTTTCTCTAAAGGAGACTATTCGGATGCAGTTGTGGTTGGATTGGATTTAGCGATTGGCACCAAAGAGCTTTCTGTAGGTTCTATTTTCGCAGACGGAACATCATTAAAAGATACGTATTCTGGAAAAGAAGCAATAGTTTCCAATGGAAAAGTGACAATCGATACTGAATTTGATATTGTTTTATTAGAATTGAAAAAATAAAAGTCCTATCCCCTCCCGAAATTTCGGGACTCTCCAAAGGAAAGGGAAACCAAATCGAAAAAACAAAATTAAATATAAAAATTTACTATTTAAATCTGAACGTCTTTAGAAATGAAGGCGTTTTTTTATGTTTACCTTTACCCAAAAAACAAGAGGCAATGCTCAAAATTGGACATCGTGGCGCAAAAGGATATGAACCCGAAAATACCTTTGTTTCGTTCCAAAAAGCATTAGACATGCAAGTGGACGGCATTGAACTTGACGTGCATTTGAGTGTTGATGGCGAAATAATCGTTATCCATGACGAATCTATTGACAGAACAACCAATGGAAAAGGATTTGTAAATGCATTATCTTTGCGAGAATTGAAAGCTTTCCGAATAGATGGAAAGCATGAAATCCCAACGCTAAAGGAGGTTTTTGATTTGGTAAATCAAGATTGTTTTATCAATATTGAGCTCAAAACTTATGAAGCAACCGATAAAGTAGTTTCACTCATTGAAAAATACGTCACCAAAAAAGGATGGAAATACGACCGTTTTTTAGTTTCCAGTTTTGATTGGAATGCGCTACAACAAGTGGCGTTTTTAAATGATAAAATTCTTATTGGCGTGTTAACGGAAACCGATTTAGACTTGGCTTTGGCTTTCGCCAAATTCATTCAGGCAAAATCCATTCATCCGCATTTTCATTTATTGACAAAAGAAAACACGGCAAAAATACAGGAAAAAGGATTACAAGTTTTTCCTTGGACCATCAATGAAATAGAAGACATTCAAAAAATAAAAACCTTCAACGTAAACGGAATCATCACCGATTTCCCAAATAGAATATGAACCAGAATTTTGATATAATAATAGTAGGCGTTGTTCCAAATAAGATTATATTTTTAAACCATTAAGTGATTTAAGTCAATTAAGAAACTAGGTAAATAGTTCAGTTTATGACAAAAAAAGAAATAACGCAATTATCCTATGAAATTATTGGTTATGCCATAAAAGTTCACAAAAAACTAGGACCCGGTTTATTAGAAAAAATTTATGAAGAATGCTTAAAATATGAGCTAGAAAAAAATGGGTACAATGTTAAGCAACAATTTAATGTAGTAATCGATTACTATGATTTAGAACTAGCGCATCCATTACGATTGGATTTGTTAGTAAATGATTGTATTATTGTTGAGTTGAAAACAGTTGAAAAATTTCATCCGATTGATGAAGCAAAACTATTAACTTACATGAAACTACTTAGTATTCCTCAAGGATTGCTTATTAATTTTAACACTACCAACATAACAAAATCATGCAAACCTTTAATTAACGAATATTTTTCAAGGCTTGCTGATGACTAAACTTAAAAATCTTAACTTTCTTAATGGTTAAAATGAATCAGAATTTCGATATAATAATAGTAGGCGGTGGCGCAGCAGGTTTTTTTACAGCGATTAATATCGTAGAGAAAAATCCAAAACTGAAAGTTGCAATTTTGGAACGCGGTGCTGAAGTATTGCAAAAAGTCAGAATTTCCGGTGGCGGAAGATGCAACGTAACGCACGCTTGTTTTGAACCAAATGAATTGGTGAAATTTTATCCGCGTGGCGAAAAAGAATTACGCGGTCCTTTTCATCAGTTTTGTTCTGGTGATACGATTGAATGGTTTGAGAAACACGGCGTAGCATTAAAAATTGAAGCCGACGGACGCATGTTCCCCGTTTCGAATTCCTCACAAACGATTATTGATTGTTTCCTCAAAGCCACACAAAAACTGGGAATTGCGGTACTTACGGGACAAAGTGTACAATCTCTTTTCAAGAAAGAGAATGAATGGAAAATCGAAACCCAAACTGAAAATTATCTTGCCGAAAAGCTAATTTTAGCCACAGGCAGTAATCCTAAAGTATGGGAAATGCTGCATAATTTTGGACACGCGGTTATTAGCCCAGTTCCTTCCCTATTCACGTTCAACATTAAAGATGCAAGAATAAAAGAATTACCCGGAATTGCGGCACAAGTTACCGTAAAAGTAAAAGACACCAAACTTACTTCAACGGGACCATTATTGATCACCCATTGGGGAATGAGCGGACCTGCGATTTTGAAACTTTCCGCTTGGGGTGCCCGAATCTTGCATGACAAAAATTATCAGTTTACTATTTTTGTAAATTGGTTGAATGATACAGACATTGCCGATGTCGAGAAAAAGCTAAAAGACTTAAAACAAGAACACGCTAAAAAATCAGTTTCAAAGAAATCGCCTTTCGAATTAACCAATCGATTATGGGAAAGTTTGGTGCTCGCTTCCGGAATTGAAGTCGAGACGAAATGGGCTGATTTATCAAAAATACAATTACAAAATCTAGCCAATCAATTGACGAATGGGACTTTTCAAGTGAATGGAAAAAGCACGTTTAAAGAAGAATTTGTGACGGCAGGCGGAATTGATTTAAAACAAATTAACTTCAAAACAATGGAAAGTAAACTACACGAAAATCTTTATTTTGCTGGAGAAATCGTGAATATTGATGCCATTACGGGCGGATTCAATTTTCAGAATGCGTGGACAAGCGGATTTATTGTAGCAAATGCCGTTTAGCACACCGTTTTCAGTCTCAAATGGACTGAAACTATAAACAAAAACTATCGATTCAACCACCAAATACTTCCATTTAAAACGGCGGCAAAACTTACCCAAGCCAAATATGGAATAAACAAATAACCTGCAATTTTATTGATTTTGGCAAATTGAATGTACGTTTCAAAAATCATCAACCACAATACAATAATCTCTAGACCGGCTAACATTGGGTTGTGTAAACCAAAGAATAAATACGACCACAAAGCATTTAGTGCCAATTGTATGGCAAAGAAAACCAACGCTTTTTTTACGACTTCTTTTTCTGATTCTATTCGGTCCCAAACTAATCCAGCAGCCACCCCCATCATCACATACAGCATACTCCAAACTGGTGCAAAAATCCAATTAGGTGGATTAAAACTTGGTTTTATTAAGGTGGGATACCAAGTGGTAATGGCAGAACGGGTAACAATTCCAGAGAAATAACCAATCGCAAGACACGTGACAACAACAGCTAATATTCGGGTAATTTTATTCATTTTTATATTTTTCTAATGTGAGCAAATTTACTCAAATCTTTGTAACGATTAACCAACTAAACGAATAAACAAATAACCCAAAAAAAGTATCTTTGCGTAAATTTTTAAATCCATGGTTTCAGCAAACGATTTTATTCCATCAAAATATACGCATTCTGTTGAGGAAGGCAATTTTCAATGGAGCACGCCCAGCAATATTGCTCTTGTAAAATATTGGGGAAAAAAGGACAATCAAATTCCTGCGAATCCTTCGGTGAGTTTTACCTTGAATAATTGTAAAACGATTACTCAATTGGCTTTTGCCAAAAAAAACATTTCGACTGCGCTCAATGTGACGGGTAATAATTTTTCATTTGATTTACTTTTTGAAGGAAAACCAAAAGAAGATTTCAAGCCAAAAATTCAAAAATTTCTGGAGCGAATCGAAATCTATTTGCCGTTTTTGAAAGACTACCACTTTACGATTGACACCGAGAATACCTTTCCGCACAGTTCGGGAATTGCTTCATCCGCATCTGGAATGGCAGCTTTGGCGATGAACTTAATGAGTTTAGAAAAAGCGTTAAACCCTGAAATGACCGAAGAATATTTCTATCAAAAAGCGTCTTTATTAGCACGTTTAGGTTCCGGAAGCGCTTGCAGAAGTGTAAAAGGACAAGTTGTAGTTTGGGGAAATCATGCCAATATCTCCGGAAGTTCTGATTTATTTGGGGTAGAATTTCCAAATGCGATTCACGCTAATTTTAATAATTACCAAGATACTATTTTACTGGTTGACAAAGGTGAGAAACAAGTTTCAAGCACCATTGGTCATGAATTAATGCACAACCATCCTTTTGCCGAAAGGCGATTTGCGCAAGCACACGAAAACTTGGACCAACTGATTACCATTTTTGAAAGTGGAAATTTAGAGGAATTTATCAAAATTGTAGAAAGCGAAGCCTTGACTTTGCATGCCATGATGATGACCTCGATGCCTTATTTTATATTAATGAAACCGAACACTTTGGAAATCATAAATGCGATTTGGAAATTTAGAAATGAGACTAAAATTCCGGTTTGTTTCACATTGGATGCCGGTGCAAATGTGCATGTTTTATATCCTGAAAATGTTGCTGAATCAGTTTTACAATTTATTAAGAACGAATTAGTTGGCTATTGTCAAAATGGTCAGTACATTTGTGACGAAATTGGAAGTGGAGCTTCGTTGATTTAATTTATTTTTTTCCTATCTTTATTTTTTAAAGGGCTGCAATCATGGATATTCAATCAGAGAAATTAGAATTGATAAAAATGTTATTAGAAACTGATGACAAGACGATAATCGAGGCTATAAAAAATATTTTCAAAACACAAAAAAAAGATGTCTGGAAAGAACTATCTCCTGAACAACAAGAAGAAATTGATCTTGAAATTCTAGAGGCAAATCGCGGAGACCAAGTTGATTTATAAAAAATTATCTGCTACAATATACAATCTAATATGAAAGGACCTTTATTTTACTCAAAAATATTACTCTTTGGAGAATACGGAATCATTCGTGACTCAAAAGGGCTTTCAATCCCATATAATTTTTATAATGGCGCACTTAAGAGAGATGAGAATCCAACTGAAGAAGCCATCAAATCAAATAGTCACTTGAGACGTTTTGTAACGTATTTGGAAACTTTACAAAACGAACAATCTGGATTAGTTACTTTTGACCTAATTACGTTGAAAAACGATGTTGAAACGGGAATGTATTTTGATTCCAGTATTCCACAAGGATACGGCGTAGGCAGCAGTGGCGCACTTGTAGCCGCTATTTACGATAAATATGCACAAAATAAAATCACGGTTCTGGAGAATTTGACCCGTGAAAAATTATTGCAGTTAAAAAATATATTTTCTCAAATGGAGAGTTTTTTCCACGGGAAAAGTTCAGGTTTAGATCCGTTGAACAGTTATTTGAGCATCCCGATTCTGATTAATTCTAAAGATAATATTGAAGCAACCGGAATTCCAACTCAAAGTTTTGACGGAAAAGGCGCTGTGTTTTTATTAGATTCAGGAATTGTGGGCGAAACCGCTCCGATGGTAAATATTTTTATGGAAAACCTGAAAGACAAAGGCTTCCGTGCGATGTTAAAAAATCAATTTGTAAAATATACGGATGCTTGTGTAGAAAACTTCCTTGGCGGAGACATGAAATCATTGTTCATGAATACCAAGAAATTATCAAAAGTAGTTTTGAATAACTTCAAACCAATGATTCCGGAACAATTTCACGGAATTTGGCAGCAAGGAATTGACAGCAATGATTATTATTTAAAATTATGCGGTTCCGGTGGTGGCGGTTACATCTTAGGTTTCACTGAAGATCTAGAAAAAGCCAAAGCTTCCTTGAAAGATTATAAACTAGAAGTCGTTTATCAGTTTTAAACATCCTCTCTCCAACCCTCCTCCAAAGGAGAGAGAAGAAAATCCAAAATAGCATCCTTATTATTGGGAGCACATTCTTAAATAAATACAAATGTTAAGCAGGCATCACAAACTTCTCCTAATGAAAATTGCAAGTTTGTTCTCTGTGGTTAGAGGCTATAACATTCCTGTCATTATTTTGGCCCAATACCTTTCGGCTATATTTATTTTGGCTCCCGAAAAAAGAGCGCTTGATATTTTACTTGATTTCAATTTATTTATATTGGTTTTTGCTTCCTCGATTACAATCGCTTCCGGATATATCATTAATAATTTTTATGACAGTCGAAAAGATTTAATCAACCGTCCTAATAAGTCGATGCTGGATCGATTAGTAAGTCAAAAAACAAAACTGACCGTCTATTTTACACTCAATTTTATTGTGGCTTTAATGGCTTTGTTCGTTTCCTGGCGCGTGTTTTTATTCTTTTCAGGATACATATTTTTCATCTGGTTTTATTCCCACAAAATAAAAAAATACCCATTAATAGGAAATTTGACTGCATCACTACTGGCTGTTCTTCCCTTTTTTGCTATACTCTTGTATTTTTATACTCGGATTCCATATGAAGACATTGAAAATTACAAAAGACAGCTTGGTGTTATTTTTTCTCATGCTGCTTTTTTGTTTTTGCTGCTGTTGATTCGGGAGATGATTAAGGATTTAGAAAATCTAAAAGGTGATTTAGCTGATGATTATAAAACGATTCCTATTGTTTATGGTGAAGAGATATCAAAAAAAATCATTACTGTTTTAACAATTCTAACTATTTCTCCAGTGTACGCTTTAATCGACATTTACGATGTGGGTTACATGGATGTTTATTTTTATTCTTGTTTGATTATCCTGATTTTCTTCTTGGCTTACTTGTGGAAATCAAACACAAAAGCACAATTTTTATTACTTCACAACACTTTGAAATTCCTTATCGTAGCTGGTGTTTTTTGCATTGTATTGATTAATCCGAGTGTATTATGGCACGGAAAACGATTGTTGATGGTTTAATTTTGCCTTTTTTAAAATTATAAAAAAGAAAAAAATATTTCCCGAAATTCTCACAGATTCCCAGATTAGCTTAGCCCCGATAGTAGTGAAAATCCTTTTATTTTTTTCTTTAAAAAATAAAAGATTGAAACGATAGCGGGAAATAGCTCCAAAAAAACCAAACCATAAGACATTAATTAGCTTATTAACTAGACAGTTAGCGTATTTATAATTGACTGTTATTGATTGTCAAGTATATAAATAGTATCTTTGCACAAATTATTGGAATATTATGAATAACAAGGAAGGCAATAATAAGAAAAGTGGGCCAAGAGCAGTTAGCTCTAGACCAAGTTCAAATAAGCCAAAACCTGCCATGCAGAAGCGCGCTCAAGGGCCGAAAAAAGTTAAAGTAAATACTAAAGTTGCCGATATCGCTACTGATAAAGTAGAGAAAAAACCAAATCAAGCACCAAAGAGACCGAAAGTAAAAGACGAAATTCGTTTGAATAAATACATCTCTAATTCTGGTGCGTGCTCGCGTCGTGATGCTGATATTTATATTCAATCCGGAACGGTAAAAGTAAACGGAATTCCTGTTACCGAAATGGGATACATGGTAAAACCAGGCGATGTTGTGAATTTTGACGGTGCCACTTTGACTCCGGAGAAAAAAGTATACATCTTACTGAACAAACCTAAAAACTTTACGACTGCGATGGACGAAGGTCAGGAATATCGTAATGTATTGGAATTAGTAAAAGGTTCTACGACTGCAAAAATTGGTGCAGTTGGAAGAATGGACAAGAATACTACTGGTTTATTATTGTTCACGAATGACACGGATATGATTCGTAAATTTACGTTACCAAGTCAAAAATCATCTAAAATTTACCAAGTTTCATTAGATAAAAACTTGAAATTTGAAGATTTAGAAAAAATAAACAAAGGGTTAACTCTTGACGGACACCGCGTTTTTGTAGAAGATGTAAGTTACATTGACGGAGAAGCGAAAAGCGAAATCGGTTTGCAACTGCGATCTGCTAATGTGAAAGTGGTTCGTAATATTTTTGAACACTTCAGTTATGATGTATTGCGAATTGACAGGGTTGCTTTTGCTGGTTTGACTAAAAAGAATTTACCACGAGGAAACTGGAGATTGCTTACTGAACAAGAAATTATTAATTTGAAGAATGTTTAATATTTCATTGAAATTATAAAAATGAATCCCTTTCGCCGAGCGAAATGGGATTTTTTTAATTAAAAAATTCAATCCTAAATAAGTATGACACCCGAAAAATTACAATCAATTGCTTTTAAATGGTTTGAAACTTTCAATAATAAAGAATTAGAAAAACTATTGTCTTTGTATGACGAGGATGCAGTCCATTTTAGTCCAAAACTAAAAATATACAAGCCGGAAAGCAATGGTTTTGTTACTGGTAAAGAAGCATTACGAACATGGTGGCAAGATGCTTTTGAGCGTTTACCGAGTTTGAATTACAAAGTAAAATCGGTTACCGCAAATGGCGACCGCGTTTTTATGGAATACACAAGAACCGTTACTGGAGAAGAGGACTTGTTGGTGGCAGAAGTCTTGGACATCAGAGAAGACAAAATAATTTCTTCCCGAGTGTATCACGGATAAAACCTTTATGAAAAGCAACAAAAAACCCTACAACAAATTATTTGTGTTGTAGGGTTTTGTTTTAAAAGAAAAATAGGGTTATCCTTTTACTTTTTTAAGCGGTTCTGCTTTTTTGTCCAGACCACGTTTTCTTAACAGTGGCTCGATACTAGGTTCAGCGCCACGAAAACGTTTGTATAAAACCATTGGATCTTCAGTTCCTCCTTTTTCCAATACATTCTCCCGGAATAACCTGGCTTTTTCAGGATTAAATAAAGTAGTTGTCTTAAATGCTTCAAAAGCATCTGTGTCCAAAACTCCAGACCAGATGTAGCTGTAATAGCCAGAAGAGTATCCTCCAGAGAATATATGACTGAAATATGTACTGCGGTATCTTGGAATGATGGATTGAATTAACCCAATTTTTGTCATTGCTGCTTTTTCGAAAGCATTTGCATCAACAGTAATGTCTTTGGTTTGAGAATGGTATTCTAAATCCAATAAAGAAGCGGCAAGATATTCCGTTGTAGCAAAACCTTGGTCAAAAGTGCCCGCTTTTTTTAATTTATTCACTAGCATTTCTGGAATTACTGCTCCAGTTTTATAGTGCTTAGCATACATTTTTAACACCTCTGGTTCAGCCGCCCAATTCTCCATAATTTGAGAAGGAAGTTCCACGAAATCTCTTGGAACACTAGTTCCAGCTAAACTTTTATACGTCACATTCGACAATAATCCGTGTAAAGAATGTCCAAATTCATGAAAGAAAGTCGTCACTTCATCAAATGTCAATAGTGCCGGAGCATTTGCTGATGGTTTTGTAAAATTACAAACGATAGAAACTACCGGAGCAACACGTTTTCCATCAACCGTTTTCTGACTTCGGTACGAGGTCATCCAAGCACCGCCACGTTTTGATTCACGCGGATGAAAATCCATATACAAAACACCCAAATGTGTACCATCGTTTTCTAAAACTTCCCAAACGGTTGCATCTTCGTGGTATTTAGGAACATTAGTCAACGCTTTGAATTGTATTCCATATAATTTTTCGGTTACCTGAAAAACACCCTTTCTAACATTCTCTAAACTGAAATAGGGTTTCAACTCTTCTTCGTCTAAATCAAAACGTTCTTTTCTGATTTTCTCTGTGTAATATCTCCAGTCATACGGTTGCACAGCACCTTTTATGCCTTCTTTAACCATCATTTTCTGAATATCGGCGGCTTCCGTTTTGGCTATTTCCAAAGCTGGTTTCCACAAATCATTCAACAGCTTGTTCACATTTTCCGGTGTTTTAGCCATTGATTCTTCCAAAACGTAATTTGAATGCGATTTATAGCCTAATAATCGTGCTTTTTGTCCACGAAGATTTGCTAATTCAACTGCATTCTTCTTGTTATCAAATTCATCGTCATGATTGCCTCTAGTTTGGTACGCATTCCAAATTTGCTTGCGCAAATCTCGATTAGAACTGTATTGAAGAAATGGCATCACACTGGAATTAGAAAGCGTAAAAACCCATTTTCCTTCTTTTCCTTTTGCTTTAGCATCAACAGCAGCCGCATCAATTAATCCTTGTGACAATCCAGCTAAATCTTTTTTGGAATCAATAACTAACTCATATTTATTGGTCTCCGCCAAAATATTCTGTCCGTATTTTAAACTTGTAATCGAAAGATCTCCGTTTATTTTTCGTAATATTTCTTTATCTGCATTCGATAAATTGGCTCCACTTCTAACGAAATCTTTGTAGGTATTATCTAAAATCTTGGCTTGTTCCAGGTTCAGACCTAGCGTTTCTTTTTTGTCCCAAAGCATTTTTACTTTTGCGAATAATTTCTCGTTCAGGTAAATATTATCTCTGTGAGCAGAAAGATTTGGCGCCATTTCTTTGGCAATACTCTGAATCTCTTTATTGGTGTTTGCCGAATTCAAATTAGAAAAAACCGTATTCACATTCGACAATAATTCTCCTGCATTTTCCATGGCAAGAATCGTGTTTTCGAAAGTGGCAGGCTGCGTATTATTTGCAATAGCAATAATTTCAGCTTCATGCTTGCTGATTCCTTCTAAAATAGCGGGTTTAAAATGTTCATTTTTAATTTTGTCGAAAGGCGGCACATTAAACGGTGTGTCGTAAGCTTTAAAAAATGGATTCATAGTCGTACTTTCTTGTTTTTCTTGTGCTTCAATTGCTAGCATGTTTCCGATGACTAACAAAATAAAAAAGGATTTTTTTCTCATTTAGGTGTGATTAATTAGAAAAGTAAATTTAGCCGAAATCTATTTAAAATAAGAACCTCAGCAGCGCGTTAACTCAATTTTATGAAAAAGAGAAGACACTTTCTCAAACCAAAAACTATTCTTAGGTTAGAAATTGAAAAAAAAGCAATAAATTAGCTTAACCTATAACCAAAACTATATTATGAGAAAAACAACTATTCTTTTCCTTACTCTAACTACTTCATTATTGCTGATTAATTGTAAATCGGAAGATAAAAAAGAAAGCTTTAGCGGTTTAACAGAAAACTATTTTGACGATAAAAATGCGATGAGCCCTTTGGATGCAACGCAAAGTGGTCAAAATGAGTACAACGATCAGTTGCAATTTGAAATGACGGACAGCTACAGAAAGTCGCAAGAAGCATTTTTTGATAAATACCAAACTGCCCTAAAAACTATTGCTAAAGAAAACTTATCCGAAGAAGAAAAAAACAGTTACGAAATCATCAAATGGGAAGTTGAGATTGGCAAAGATTTACTAAAACAGCCTACGAATCTTTTGCCTGTTCATCAGTTTTGGGGAACGCATTTGACTATGGGACAATTTGCCGGAGGAACCAGCGCACAACCTTTTAAGACAGAAAAGGATTATACTAATTTTCTCAAAAGAATGGATAAATATGCTGTTTGGATAGATTCAGCAATGGTGTATATGAAAAAAGGAATGGCAAAGGGGATTGTTTTACCAAAATCGTTAACGGTAAAACTGATTCCACAATTTGCTGAAATGGCTACGCCAAATATAGAAGACAATCTATTTTACTCTTCTATAAAACTAATGCCAGCCTCTTTCCCTGATAGTATAAAAGAAGATTTAACCACAAAATACACGGCTACCATCAATGATAAATTGATTCCGCAATACAAGAAAATGGCTGATTTCTTGACCAATGAGTATCTTCCCGCTTCAAGAGCAACCAGCGGAATAGGAAGTTTGCCTTTTGGAAAAGATTTATACGCTACGTATGTAAAGCAATGGACTACTACTGATATGACTCCGGAGGCAATCCATGAATTAGGACTAAAAGAAGTAGCCCGATTGACTGCAGAAATGGAAAAGGTAAAAGCTCAAGTCGGCTTCAAGGGTACTTTATTGGAATTCTTTGAAGAGGTCAGAAATAAAAAGGAATTAAAACCTTTCACAAAACCGGAGGAAGTGATTGCTAATTTTCAAAGTATCTATACCCGAATCAAACCGAATGTAGATAAATTATTTGCGCTACAACCCAAGACGAAATTTGAAATTAGAAGAACAGAAGCCTTTCGAGAAAAAACAGCTAGTGCCGAGTACAATCAAGGAACAGCTGATGGTTCCCGTCCAGGTATTTTTTATGTACCAATACCAGATGTGGCCAATTATAATCTTTATGGAGATGAAGATTTGTTTTTACACGAAGCGATTCCAGGACATCACTTTCAAATTTCATTGCAACAAGAAAACGCCAATCTTCCTGATTTCAGAAAATTTAATTGGTTTGGTGCATACGGCGAAGGCTGGGCTTTGTATACTGAAAGTTTAGGTAAAGAACTTGGTTTGTATCAAGATCCGTATCAATATTTTGGAATGCTGGGCAATGAGATGCACCGAGCCGTTCGATTAGTAGTAGATACCGGATTACATTCCAAAGGATGGACCAGAGAGCAAGCCATCAAATATTCATTAGCAAACGAAGCCGAAAGTGAAGCCAGCATAATTCCCGAAATCGAACGCTATATGGCAATACCAGGACAAGCATTGTCGTATAAAATTGGTCAATTAAAAATCATGGAACTTCGCAAAAAAGCAGAAGCCAAGATGGGAACTAAATTTGATATTAAAAAGTTCCATGAAAAAGTATTGGAATCTGGAGTAATGCCTTTAGCATTATTGGAAAAGAAAATTAATGCGTGGATAGAAAACAAATAATTTTCAATTATTGGTATAAAAAAAGCTTCTCGATTGAGAAGCTTTTTTTGTGCGGATAATAGGACTCGAACCTACACTCCTTAACTTTAAATTTGGCATTTTCACTCAACATCTAAAAACAGTACAAAATTAGTAACAAACCTCAACAATTTCAATACTTAAAGAATTTTTTAATGACTGCCAAACAGTAGAATAAAAATGAATGAAATTGAATAAAATGTTGAAACGGTTGGGCAACGGTTGGGCAAGTTTAAAAATTGTATTATAAAAATCACTATATTTGAATTGTTCAAAATGTTCAACAGTTCAAAACTTCACAAATGGCAACCGTACAATTTAGATTAAGAAGTAAGGCAAACAAAAATGTTTCTATAAAAGTGCGCCTTTCGATCGACAGAGAAAATGTATTTGAATTAAATACGCCCTTCTCAATTAACCCCAAAGACTGGAGTAAAGTAAATCAAAGACCAATTCCGAGCAGTACTAAAAAACGCCCAACCGGAAACGATGAGTTAGCAAAGGAATTTGATAAACATCAAAAATTCAAGCAAACACTTCATGAAAATTTAGGTAAATTAGAATCTTATATTACCCGAGAACAAAACAAAGATTTAGCCAATAGTATTTTGATTGACTCTAATTGGTTAGAATCAAAAATTAATGATTGTTTCGACATCGTTGTGAAAACCGATACATGTATATTAATGAATCATACACAATCAATAATTGACAATGCAAACACCCGTAAAATAAGAACTAACGGAGGTTATAAGATTGGTTTGAGCAAGAGTACTATTAAAAACTATACTCTATTCCGGAACATCATAAAAGAATATCAAATCTTTATTAAAAAACAGATTAGGTTTACAGAAATAAGCAAACCCTTTACCGATAAATTCACTAATTGGCTGATAAATACCAAAGGTTATGGTAACAACTATGCCGGTAAACAATTAGAGATTTTAAAAACGGTTTGTATCGATGCTGAAAAACATGAGATTAAAATAAATCCTTATTCAAAAGTAATCCAACATTTTAGAGAAAGTGACAAAGACCGCTATATTCAAACTTTATCATTTGAGGAATTAGAGCAAATCAAGAACACCTATTTTACAGATATTGAACAACTTAAAGAATTTAAGGCAGTGAATCCACAATTAACAAAGAACCTTTTATTAACACCCGAAACACTAAACAACGCCCGAAATTGGATTTTAATAGGTTGTGAAATTGGGCAACGTGGCGGGGATTTAATAAAAATAAAAGATGAAAATATTAGGCGTACTGCAAAAGGTATTTACATTGATATAATACAACAGAAAACAAATAAAAGTGTAACCATTGGCGTAATTGCTCCGCACGTTATCGAAATAATAGAAAACAATTTACCCAAAGAAATACCACACCAAAAACTAAACGAATATTCAAAAGTAATTTGTAAAATGGCGGGAATTGTTGAGGTTGTTAAGGGAACAAAACTAAACACCGAAACCAACCGAAAAGAAATAGGAAAATATCCAAAGTATAAACTAATCGCCTCGCATTGTTTTAGGCGTTCCTTTTCCTCCAATTACTATAAAATAATACCAACTGCAATACTAATTGGAATTACAGGACATTCAAAAGAAAGTTTATTTTTAACCTACATAAACAAACGCGAAGACAAAGACGCGAACGCTGATTTATTCATGAAGTTTTATGAAGACTTACATAAAAACAAGAAACCCGAAATGAAAGTAATAAAAAGTGGAACTAACAATTAAAACGAATTGAAATAACAAAAACCTAAATCATACAAATCATAAACTATTCTCCGACGGTGGCGGATGCGAACAATGAATATAGACACCTTGACAGTATAAAGAATAAAGATAATATACTACAAGCAATAAACAAACGGTTTGTATTGTATAGTTAATTAATCAATTCAACAATGGCAGTTAGGCTAAATTGTGCCACTACAAAATAATTGTTATCTATATTTACAGAAATAACGGCAGTATAACACTATCTAACTAAAGCACATGAGAATTTAAAATAAATTTGAAAAGAAAAACCAAAAAAAAGACCCCCCACCCATAATAGAAAGACTTTCGTTTTAAAAAGTAACATCCGTAAAACAGTATATAACCTATACCCCCTATTTGTAAACACAAAAATTAGATTAAATAATGGCGGTGGCGGATATCAAAACTAAGTTCTAAATGCAATAAACAGGCAAATGAGAGAAAAATTAATCACAACTTTAAAAGAATACAAAGAAACATATTCTTCACGCTTAGAGAACCATAAATCAAAATATGTAGACTACGACGAATTACATTTCATAAATAATGAATTATATCTTTATCAAAACTGTTTTACTACCGCAAATATTAGTGAAAGAAGATTATTAGAATATAACGAGAATTACAACGGATATAGGAATTGTTATTTAAATGATTTTGAGTTTGACGAAATAAACAATGAAGAAACAACAGGGAAGGAAAATTATACCGTAAAAGATTTGATTAAAAACGAAAGTAAATTTCTAACAGATGGATATGATTTAGAAATTTGCAATCAACTAACCACTAGTTTTCTGAAAATAAAATCATTTTTAAAATCTAAACTGTTAGAACTTGAATCAAATGAAGGAAAGGAAATACAAAAAGATAAAACTTTGAATTGGATAGGAACACAAACAGAGTTAATAGAACTAACTAAAGCATTAATTGAAAACGGAAACATAAAAGTACAAAAGGGAGAACAAGGCAAAACAATTGAGGCGATTTCTATTTTTTTCAATTTCCCAATTAATAACCCAAACAAATTAATTGCAGACCTTAAAATCCGTAGTAATCAAAGTGAAACATTATTTCTGGATAAATTAAAAAAAACCTTGCTCGACTATATTACACGTGATAATAAAAAATAATACACGTTACTAACCCGTTACTAACCTTTTAACGGATTCAATTAGAATGAATTTTGCCATATCAATAATTAAAAACATCAGATATGGCACAAGTTCAATTTATCCAAACAACCCCTCAGGAACTACAACAACAAATTAACGAGGGCGTAAAAATTCAGTTACAGGATTTTTTAAAACACTTTACACCAACACAACCGAAAGAGTATTTATCACGTCAAGACGTTTCTAAAATGTTTGGCATTGATATTTCAACGGTTCACAATTGGTGCAAGTCTAAACGTCTAAACCCACTCGGGATTGGTTCACGCGTGTACTTTTTACGTTCCGAAGTTGAGGCAAGTCTTAAACCCCTAAACGTTTAAGATTATGAGTTCAACAGGCAACATCCCAAAACCGTCTACCCACATTTACCAAGAAATTAATGAGGGCAAATTTAAAACTACAAAACATTATCAACTTGTTGAGGTAGAAAACGGAACTCAAAAACTTACTGATTTAATTAATATCGTCGTCAATAGAGGTTTTGCAAGATCGGCCCCTCACTTTTGGTTAAAAATTAGATGTGGCAAACGATGGGAAAACTTTACAGGTCTTTTTAAAACTTCTACTCCTGGAATTTATTTTGCTGACAAAGGCCATAACAATCGAAAAGAAGATTTATTGATTGTTAAACTTTCTAATTACGAAAGAGACATGAAGGTTTACTACTTCAGGAACTATTATACAGCCAATTTAAGCGCGGTATTGAAATTAATAAACTAATACTGAAAACAAAGAAACGAGCCTTGTTCAAGGGCTCGTTTATAATTTGTTCAAAAGTTCAGTTTTCAACAGGCATTGTAAAAAACCATAACAAAGATAGTAAAAAATGGACTATGTAAATATTGAATTAAAAAATATAGATATTGAAAAATTATCGCAATCTAAAATACTAAATTTTAATTGTAGAACTTCAACAAGTACTGGCGAGGTAGATGAAAGTATTTCGACTGCAAAATATATGTTTTGCACTATCGAAATTAAAACGATAAAACCCAACGAAAAACACCCCAACGACCCCTTAAAACAATATGTTACATTTCAAGGAAGTATTCATAAAATGTGGAATGAATTAAACGGAATAAAAGCACCCAATTACAGTAAAAACAAACCTTATAAGGGATATAACGGAAATCAATTTAATATAAATAACATTCTTGATGTTAGAAGACATTTAGAAAAATTGTTTAACTGTAATTCAAAACAAATGGTATTTCATGGTGTAGAATTTGGAGTCAATACAACGCCTATATTCAATCCCAAATTATTTGTGAAAGGTTTACTTTATCATAGAAATTCAGAATTTCAATTTTCTTATTATAGAAACACCGCATTAGCGGAACACCAAAGATGGAGATTTAAAATTTATAGCAAATCATTTCAATATGAAATGGAGCAATACGTTTTGAGGATTGAACTCAAAATAGTTAAAATGGAAGATATAAATTGTCGCATTGACAATAAAGGCAAAGCAAATAAAAACTATGTAGGAATAAAAACTTTTGCAGATGTTAGAGAAAGTACCATCAAAAAAGCGAAAGAATTACTTTTAAAGAGGTTTGACGAAGTTATGTACTACGACTATACAATTAATAAAAAAACACTCTCAGGAACTAATTTAAAAAATATTGAAAATTATTCAAATCAAAATTACTGGATTAATGATTTAGAATCAAATCGCAGGGACAGACCTAAGAATAATTTAAAATCAATAATTATAAAAAATTCAGACAATTTGCACCAACAAATTAGGAATAATATTATAGAAAGGTGTGTAATAAATAACCGCCTTTCTGAAAGTAGTAAATGTGTAATAATTAACCCCTTGACTATACTGTTATCTACTACACAAAAAGGGACTAAAAAAAGGGATGTAATTTACCCTAAAAAAGAAGACACTAAAACGGCGGTTATCGGCGGATGCGGAAATACAAATCATTACCTTTTGGGAAGGAATTGACGTAAGCAATTTACCCAGTAAGGCAAATCTATTTACTAAAAATGGAGTGATAGAGGTTTGGGATGCTAAAGAGAAAACGAAAGTTGATTATTATGTCCATAAATTTGAGAAGGTAAAGACACATTTCAAATTCAACAAGGAATATGGTATTTACAGTTTTCGTCATACTGCAACAATTGACTTACTCTTTTATGAAACAAGGACCAACAAAACATGAAGCCATTTTAAAACTAATGCCTATTACTGGCCATGCAACGGAAACCGCTTTACGAAATTATTTGCGGGATGTTGATGTGATACTCCCAAAGGATTACGGTGCGGATTATACGCTAGAGTTTTAGAAAAAGATATTTATACCCAAATTGGATTTTTTAATAAGTGTCAAATTATATTTATATCCGCTATTGACTTTGTCAAAAAAAAAATATAACTTCGTCGAAGTCTAAAGCCTAACCTAGTTAAAGTATTGTGAATACTTTAACTAGGTTAGGCGCAAGAAGGCATAATATTTGAGCATTTTAAAAGAATTAAAAACAATTTTATTTCAGTGTAAAATTTAAAATTAAGGCGTAACTTTAAAAGTAATATAATTATGTTACTTTTGCACACGCTTAAAAAAAACTGTTTTTTATTTTCAGTAAACATTTAACATAATAGTTATGGAAGAAACAAAGGTAATATACGAAACGAATTATTTATTTTCAAAACCTAGTTTTTGGAGAGGCTTCGGTTCTGTGTTAAACTTACCGGGTAATTTTTATGAGTTCAACACCTCCGAAACAGAAGCAGAAGCAGACAAAAAAGCATTAACCTCAGATTGGCAAAACGTTGGTGAAGACATCCGTGACGCTCAAAAGAAATTTGTTAAGCAAAACTTTAAAAAGCTTTGCTTAAAATAATTCAATATGTCAAAAGATACCCCTAAAAAACCAATAAAAAATCCAATTGTAAAAGATAATCCAAGAAAGCAACAAAGAGCACACGAAGAGAATAGTATTACATCTGAAATTATAGAGATTGAAGAAGAACTAGAGCATTTAAATCCGGATGTGTTTAAGGGTATAAATAATCAAAAAAAAGGTGAAATTCTACAAACCATCAGAAAGGTTAGTATGATGAGTGTTACTCAAAATCATCATTCAGGACCGCTTCCATCATCTGAAACGATGGTCCAATACAACTCCGTTATTCCTAATGGAGCCGATAGAATCATGATAATGGCAGAAAAGCAGCAAGAACACCGAATGATTATTGAAAAAACGGCAATTAATTCACAATTAAGCCAAAGCAAGACTGGTCAAATATTTGGTTTTGTACTTTGTTTTTTAATAATAATTGCAAGTACTTATCTGGGAAGTACGGGACACGAGGCTATTGGTTCTATTTTAGGAAGTACTACAATTATTGCAATGGCAAGTATTTTTGTGCTTGGAAAACTAAATAAATCGAAAAAACCAAAAGAAGAAACGCCTCCTGAAGAAGAATAGACAAAAAAAATACTAGAAAGACCTATCAATTTTGATAGGTTTTTTTTGTTTAGACTCTAACTGTTGCTTCAAAATGGTTTTTCAATAACTGTATATTTTAAATCTAAAATGCTGATTCCAGCATCACTATTCATCATAAGGCAGGATTGAATAATATCATCAATTTTAAAATTTATCCAATTGAACAAGTTAATTTTCTAGGCATTTTTAATAATTATTAAAGCAAATATACCATAAGTGAGATTTCAAATATCACCAAAAGTGGGTATTGCAGTTCTTGTTTATTAATTGTTTATTTACTGATAAACAGAAAAGTACGCTTGATTAATCTAAATCTTAAAAAATGAAAAAAGGAATACTAACACTAGTTATGGTATTGTCAATACAAATAAGTTTCAGTCAGTATAGCACTTTAAATGTTAATGTGAGTAAGCCAAACCCAATGGGAGACGCATTAAATAGAATTTCACAAGATGCAGTCGCGAATAGAATGGCAAAAGCAAATGAATCTGAGGCGCAAGCCTATAGTGACGCCGTCAATAATGAGGTTCTAAAAAATAATTACTCTAAAATAACTACTGATCACCTTATTAATAATTCAAATAATTATAAATACATTGTTATTGAAAATGTTGGGGGATGGATGCCTCAAAGTAACAAAGCAACTTTGTTAGAAGCATTAATAGGTGCAAAGAAGTATATTATAGTTGATGTGGCTAAAGATTTTAATTCAAGGGGTAAAGAAATTAATAATGAAAAAAAAATACCGGAAGATTTAATAAATAATAAAGAAGTCCTTTTTCTTAATTGGATGAGAGAGGAACAAGGTGAATATAATAGAATTACATTACTATCAATTAAAAATGCCAAAGGCGAAACTGTTTATGAGTCTTTATCTAAAAATTTGGGTTTTGGCGAAATTTTAAAACCACTGATCTCAAATTATATTTACACTAAAGAACAAGCCTTATTAAAAATTGAAGATTTAAAAAAGTATTTAGAATTAGGTATAATAAATAAAGTAGAATATGATTTAAAAATTTCGGAGTTGAAACCTATTTTGTTAGGCAGTAACTAGAAATCAGAAAAAAGTAATATCCATTTAAGTAATTTCTTTTAATTTAGTTGGCAAAAGCATTGAGAGACTGTCAGAAGGTAAAAGAAAGAACGATGCAAGATAAAAATTATTAAAATGAAAAAAGAATCAAAGGACATTAAACCGCAACTCATAATCCTAGCAATAATAATAATAATCGCCATCTTATCAGCAGTATGAAACCGAAAAACGAAACCTTTCTAAAATGAGAGGTTTTTTTATCTGAATAAGTTTAAAAAAAGCCCGTTTTCCAAATGGTTGGGCAATGGTTGGGCAAGTTCTAAAAGCAAAAAAACGCAAACACCTATAAATAAAGGGTTTGCGTTTTTAAAGTGCGGATAATAGGACTCGAACCTACACGCCTTGCGGCACCAGATCCTAAGTCTGGCATGTCTACCAATTTCACCATATCCGCGAAATTCTGAGTGCAAAGATACACTTAACTTCCAATTTTCAAAGCAATTTTCACAAAAATTATTCATACTCTTTTTTGTACTTTTGAAATTATAAATAAATTCAAATAATGGAAAATATTAAAGCATACGTTCAAGAACACAAAGATCGCTTTATCAACGAGTTAATCGAATTATTAAAAATCCCTTCCGTAAGTGCCGACACCGCTTATTCTCACGATGTTTTTGAAACAGCTGATGCCGTAAAAGCCAGTTTAGAAAAAGCAGGCTGTGATTTCGTGGAAATTTGCGATACACCGGGATACCCAATTGTTTATGGTGAAAAAATCATAGATAAATCCCTGCCAACCATTTTGGTTTATGGTCATTATGATGTTCAACCACCAGATCCTATGGAGTTATGGACTTCTCCTCCATTTGAGCCTGTAATCAAGAAAACTGAAATCCATCCTGAAGGAGCCATTTTTGCCCGTGGCGCTTGCGATGACAAAGGCCAAATGTACATGCACGTGAAAGCATTGGAATACATGGTTCAATCGAATACTTTGCCTTGTAACGTGAAGTTTATGATTGAAGGCGAAGAGGAAATTGGCTCCAAAAGTCTGAGCTGGTTTGTAGAACGCAATCAGGAAAAACTAAAAAATGACGTGATTTTAATTTCAGACACCGGAATGATTTCTAATCAACAACCGTCAATTACAACAGGATTACGTGGATTGAGTTATGTAGAAGTCGAAGTTACGGGACCAAACCGTGATTTACATTCCGGGTTATATGGAGGAGCTGTTGCCAACCCAATCAATATTTTAGCCAAGATGATTGCTTCGCTTCATGATGAAAATAATCACATTACCATTCCTGGTTTTTACGATAATGTAGCAGAATTATCGCTGGAAGAAAGAGCTGAAATGGCCAAAGCACCTTTCAACTTAGACAATTACAAAAAAGCATTGGACTTAAATGACGTTTACGGCGAAAAAGGCTATGTAACGAACGAAAGAAATTCCATTCGCCCTACTTTGGACGTCAACGGAATCTGGGGCGGCTACACTGGAGAAGGCGCTAAAACAGTGATTGCAAGCAAAGCTTTCGCAAAAATCTCGATGCGTTTGGTTCCTAATCAGGATTGGGAACAAATCACGGAATTATTCACGAAACATTTCACAAGTCTAGCCCCTGCTGGCGTTACCGTAAAAGTAAAACCACATCATGGCGGACAAGGTTATGTGACCCCAACAGACAGTATTGGCTACAAAGCCGCGAATATGGCGTATACGGAAACCTTTGGCGTTCCCGCAATTCCCGTGCGCTCCGGTGGAAGCATTCCTATCGTGGCGTTATTCGAAAAAGAGCTGAAAAGCAAAACCATTTTGATGGGATTTGGTCTGGACAGCGATGCTATTCACTCACCAAACGAACACTTCGGAATCTTCAATTACCTGAAAGGAATTGAAACCATTCCGTTGTTTTACAAATATTTTGTGGAATTATCTAAATAAATTCCCTTCGTTAAATCCTATATCAGCTTCTTCTAGACTGCCCTCAAAGAGTTATACACTATTTGGGGGTAATCCATTAGGGGAAGGGATTTTTTTATTGTTACTTTTGCGATACCAAAATGAAATTATACCCGTTTTGCAGTAAACCCTATTTATGAAGCAATTGTGTTTGTTATTCTTTTTTTTAACGTTTACGCTGCAGGCGCAATTTCAGGCTAATGGAATTGTGAAAGAATCCACTACCAACAAACCCTTGCCGTTTGCTACAATTACCACAAACAATGGCTTAAACACCATATCGGATGTCGATGGGAAGTTTAGCATTGTAGCTACAATTCCCTTTACAGCTTTTGATATTTCTTATATTGGCTTCACCAAAGCTAGGATTGCCATCGAAAAAAACAAAAATTATTATGTGGTTGTTCTTTCCCAAAAAACGGATGATTTGAATGAAGTGAGGATTTCAAATGAAAACCCAGCTTTGGCAATTATCAGAAAGACAATCGAAAACAAAGCCAACAATAATCCACAAAAAAAGCTTCGCAGTTTTGAGTTTAAATCCTACAATAAACTCACCGTAACCGCAAATCCTGACTCGATTGACGGAAGAATCGATTCTGTTTTTGTAAAAAAATCGATTGGCAAACAATTCTCAAAAATTGACTCATCCGATTATAAATTTAAAGACGTCATTAGTAAACAACATCTTTTTCAAACCGAAAAAGTGTCACAATATCAATTTGCTAATACTACTTTAAAAGAAACAATACTAGGAACAAAAATGGCTGGTTTCAAGCAACCAGTTTATGAAATCATTGCTTTTAATTTGCAGTCCTTCTCTATTTACGACTCCAGTTACGAGCTTTTTGAAACCAAATACAACAGTCCTATTGCCAATGATGCGCTAAAAGATTACAACTACAAACTCTTGGATTCACTCCTCATTGACGGCAGAAGCACCTTCATGATTTACTTCAAAAACAAGAAAAAAAGGAAAGCATCAGGACTGGAAGGTGTGCTTTATATTGATCGGAATAATTTTGCTGTCGCCAAAGCGGTGATGCGCATAAAAGGCGTTCTGGACATTAGCGGAATTCATGATTTTAAGTACATTCCAAGTGAAAAATTATGGTTCCCAACAGACAAAACGTTTAAAATTGTAAAAGGCAAAAATGATGACGATATAAAAATCCTTGGAGGAACGATTCAATTTGCTGGAGATATAGAACACGATTTTAAAGAGAGACAAAAAGTCGCCTCCGATTTCACCTATTTACTTTCGCACACGAATAATTTTGAAATTCAGTATAACATTCCGGTACAAATTAAAAAATCAGCTGTTACCATCGAAATCAAAGACGATGCAATTAACAAACCGGAACATTTTTGGAACACCTACAGAAAAGACAGTTTAGACAGCCGAAGCCAAAAAACATATTTGGCACTGGACAGTATTTCAGTTAAAAAACGAATTGAAAGCCGCATCCGTTTTGGACGAAAAATCATCAACGGATATTTACCAATAGGAAAATTCGATTTAGACTTACGTAAATTGTTCCGCTATAATAATTACGAAGGATTCAGATTGGGAATTGGCGGAATGACCAATGAACAATTTTCGAAAAAATTCAGAATCGAAGGCTACACCGCTTATGGAACAAAGGATGGTGATTTCAAATATAATTTGGGAATGGCAACTCGAGTTGGCAAATTTTCAAATTCTTGGATTGGTGTTTCCTATACTGATGACATTCGGGAAATTGCAAGCACTGTATTTACAATTGATAAAAAACCATTCAAAATCTATGATCCACGACCTATAAACATCAGTACATTTTACAATTATGTGAGTTGGAAAACATTTATAGAAACAAAAATTATTCCTAAAACCGAAAGCTTCTGGGAATTTTCCCGAGCCGCAGTAGAACCAAAATTTAATTACATCTACAACTTAAACGAAAAATTATATTCGAGTTATGTTATGACAACCGCTATGGTTTCTTTGCGTTGGAATCCATTCAGCGATTATATGCAAACGCCTACGGGACGAATTGAAGTCGAGAAACGTTTTCCGAAATTCACTTTTCAATACACACAATCCTTGCCTAAGGTTTTGCAAAATGATTTTGAATTCAGCAAACTAGATTTCAAAACCGAGTATGAAAAAAAATATTTAAACGGTCAAAAAACAAGTTTACTTTTCGAAGCCGGTTATGCTCTTGGTGATGTACCGCTGACACATTTGTACAATACGTCTCCTAATAATATTACCAAGGAAACTATCCTACAGAGAATCACTTTTGCAGGAAAAAACAGTTTTGAAACCATGTTTTTCAATGAATTTTTCTCGAGTGAATATGCTTATTTTCAATTCAAACATGGCTTTAGCCGCGTAACATTATTCAAAAAAGTAAAGCCTTCCTTAGTTCTTGTATCCAGAATGGCTTGGGGAAATTTACAAAAACCGGAACAACATGTTGGATTGGATTACAAAACGCTGAACAAAGGTTATTTCGAATCTGGAATAGAGCTAAACCAAATTTATAATGGTTTGGGATTAGGCGGATTTTACCGTTATGGACCAAACCAACTGAGTAAATTTCAAGATAATATTGCGGTAAAAATAAGTTTTGTCCTTAATCTGGGCCTTTAATGACTCGAAACGAATTTCAAACCAATAATTGAACTGATTAAAGTGGTGATGAAAAATATTCGCCAAAAATCAGCCGGTTCTTTAAAGACGAAAATTCCAACTAAAACGGTTCCAACTGCTCCAATTCCTGTCCAAACTGCATAGGCTGTTCCAATAGGCAATGTTTGTGTAGCTTTGTAAAGCAACACCATACTTATTGCCAAGCAAATTAAGAATCCACCCAACCATAATGTTGCTGTCATTCCAGAACTTTCTTTGGCTTTGCCCAAACACGTGGCAAAACCCACTTCAAAAAAACCTCCAATTATTAATAAAATCCAGTTCATGTTTTTAATGTTTTAAAATTAATACCGAAGGAACGCCGCTTAGCCAAATGCTTCTGGAATCGACGAGGTCTTTCCAACTTTCAAGACTGATTAACATTAAATCCTGTTGGTCCAAAAATTCCTTTTTAATAGTTTCATCTGTTATTAAACTTATATTATTCGGATATTTTTGTTCCAAAGAATCAATAGCGCTCTTGATTACAAAATTAGTAATGACATGCCCATTGACATCCAAAATAACAATTTTAGAGTTGTTGTTGTAAATTAATTTTTGGATATAATCAATCACAAATGAATCTTCTGGGCTAAAAATTGGAATAAAAACATGGTTTACTTGCTGTAAATCTTTATCAATCAAAATCCCTATTGGCATCTTGGTTTTAGAAATAATCTGTCTGGTCCTTTCATCAAAAGGGGAATTTTCAAACAACCCTTCTTTCCCCGTAAACTTATCTATCAATCGATCCGGATTGATTATTCTAGTTGTAAAACCGATTACTTTACCAAGAATAGTACCTTCAAATATTGATTTTCCCAAACCTACCAGCAGTAAATCATAATCCCCCTGATTAGCAACATCGGCAATTTCTGTTTCAATATCCATCGTTGCTTTAAAAATAGTGGTGATGTCCTGATTTAACAATTGGGATTCTTCAACAATTGGATAAAAACTATTTTTCTCTTTGTCGTCCATATTAAAAGTATGCATCTCATCACTTAAAGACAAATGCATTACCGTAATACTGGCAGATTTTTTTTGTTTTTTTATCAAGCTATTCGCCAATCGCAACAAGGATTTCCCTTTTTCGTTGTTCCCAAACGAAATTAAAATTCGGTATTTATTATGGTTTGTTGGCTCTATAATTTCAACACCATCTTTTGTTTTGAAGATATAATTAATTAAATCCAAAGCCGGTCCCGTCATAAAAGTAGTGACCAAGGCCATGATGACCATCATGGTAAACACTTCCGGAGTCAAAACTTTCAGTTCTAAACCGATGTTTAAAACAATCAATTCCATCAGTCCTCTGGTGTTCATCAAGGCGCCAATAGTCAAACTGTCTCGCCAACTCTGCCCTACAAATTTAGCTGCCAAAGCACTTCCTAAAAATTTCCCCACTACGGCTACCAAAATAATAAAACCGGTCACTTTCCATAGATACGGATCATTAAGAAGACCAATTTCGGTTTTCAAACCCGTGAATACAAAGAACAACGGCAGTAAAAGTATCAACGCAACATCCTCAACTTTCTCTATAAATATCGTTCTGAACTTTGGAACATCCGGCATAATAGCTCCCGCCATAAATGCTCCAAATAAGGCATGAATCCCAATCACTTCAGTAGCATACGACGAAAGAATAAGTACGAGAAAAAAGATAGCGACAACCGGTTTGATTATAGTGTCTTTTGAACCATACAAATCACCAATTCTTTTCAAAAATGGTTTTACAATAAAAATCATAGCAGCAACATAAAGTACTGCCAACATAATAATGTATAAGGAACTGACGAAAGTTCCCGCTTTGACAATTGCAATTACCACGGCCAGAATACACCAAGCGGTAATATCATCAGCAGCAGCACACGTAATGACTATAGAACCTAATTTAGTTTTATGAATGCCTCGTTCCTGAACAATTCTTGCCAAAACCGGAAAAGCGGTAATGCTTAACGCAATTCCCATAAACAAACTAAAAGCAAGGAATTTAACGCCTTCCGGAGCAAATCGATTGTAAACAAAATAAGCCAGACCGATCCCAAGTGCAAAAGGGATTACAATACTGGCATGACTGATTACTACCGCTTCATTGGCTTTGTTTTTTAGCACTTTCAAATCGAGTTCCATTCCGATAACGAACATAAAAAGAATCAATCCAATCTGACTTAAAAATTTTAAATTCCCTAAGGATTCGACAGGAAATAATGCGCTGGAGAACTCCGGGAAATACAATCCTAGCAAAGAGGGTCCAAGGACAATCCCCGCAATAATCTCTCCGATTACGGATGGCTGTCCAATTTTCTTGAAAACCCATCCAAAAAAACGAGCAACAAGAATTATTGTAATAATTTGTGCCAAAAGTATCGCCAGCGGATCCTGAAAATTATGTTGCATAGAAGCTAAAAAATCATTCCAAGAACCGTTGCCACTCTCTGGTGAAACTATTGTTTCTGTTGCTTCTAAGTTCTCTCCTTTGGTTATAATCCAGTACATTAATGCAATAAAACCACCAGTAACACTTAAATAAAATATTGTGTTTTTATAATTCTTCATATTTTTTTTATATTGACTTCCCCTACTTTGAAGAAACAAAGATGAGAAATTCAAATGTATAATTTATATGCCACAAAATTATTTTTCTGTAAAATAAAAAATCGTCGAAATTGTCCCATTTACGTAACAAAAAGTTTAACTCAAAACAAATGATTCATAGCGGTTTTGACTACCTTTGCAGCTGTTAAATATGAAATATGATCAAGTGGTTCAGTTTGGGATTTTGGGAATTAATTGCTCGAATTGTCCTTAGAAATAGAATTTTAATGTTATCCATAATTGTTGCGATAACAGCTCTTTTAGCACTACAGTGGAAAAACATTCACTTCGCTTTTACCGAAGCCAATTTATTACCGGATGACAATATTGTAAATATTGAATACAACGCTTTTTTAAATAAATTTGGGGAAGAAGGAAATCTAGTCATCATCGGGGTAAAAGACAATACCATATTTACCCCGAAGGCTTATGCTTCCTGGAGTAAACTGATGAATACTCTCAAAGGAGACCAAGCGGTTGATTTAGTAATTTCATTAAATGACTTGAAAAAATTACAAAAAAATGATTCGTTAGCAACCTTTGAATTGGTGCCTTTTGTAGACCAAAGCAAAACGGTTGATCAAGCGTATCTTCAAAAAATCAAAAAAGAGCTTTTCAATGATTTGCCTTTTTACGAAGGATTACTTTTTAACAAAAGATCCGGAAGTATTCGCTCTGCCATTTACATGGATAAAAAAATTGTAAACACGGCAGCCCGAAAAGATTTTATCCTCGACAAATTAGTTCCTGCAGTCGAAACATTCGAAAAAGAAACCGGAATCGATCTGCGTGTTTCCGGAATGCCTTACATCCGAACGCTGAATGCAAAAACCGTCACTGATGAGATCAGCATTTTCATTGGTGCCTCTTTATTAATCACCTCATTGCTTTTCTTTTTCTTTTTTAGAAGTTTTAGGGCGACATTAATATCAATGATTATTGTCATTATCGGCGTGATGTGGTCTTTTGGGTTTTTAGGATTATTAAACTACGAAATCACGGTTTTAACGGCTTTAGTTCCTTCTTTAATCATCGTTATCGGAATTCCGAATTGTATTTTTCTGACCAATAAATACCATCAGGAATACAAAATTCACCACAATAAAGCCAAAGCATTACAGCGTGTCACCACCAAAGTAGGAATGGCAACCTTGATGACAAATCTTACCACAGCTATTGGTTTTGCTACATTTGTGGCTTCAAACAACCAATTATTATTAGAATTTGGGGTTGTGACTTCCATCAATATCATGGCACTTTTCTTTTTGTGCATTATTGTCATCCCCATTTTTCACAGTTATATTCCGGCACCAAAAGAGCGTCACATTGAACATTTAGACCGCAATTACGTCAAGGTTTTCATGGATTGGATTCTGAGAAACGTAAAATACAATCGCTTTTCAATTTATGTCGTTTCTATTGTTTTACTTGTCATTAGCATTGTAGGAATCTATGAAATGCGCATTTCCGGCAGTTTAATTGAAGACATGCCTAAAAAAGAAGCCTTTTTTGAAGACATTGTTTTCTTCGAAAAAGAATTTGACGGGGTGATGCCACTCGAAATCATGATTGACACCAAACGCAAAAAGGGAGTCATGAAATTATCCACACTAAGGCGAATGGATGAACTCGAGGAAACCATTGACGAAATCCCGGAATTGTCAAAACCCATTTCTATTGTTAATCTGGTTAAATATTCTAAGCAAGCGTATTATAACGGAAATCCGGAGTATTACGAATTGCCCACATCACAGGAGCAGTCCTTTATTTTGTCGTATGCAAAAAATGCAACAAAAAACTCAAAAGACAACCTAATGAAAAGCTATGTGGATTCGACCGGACAATTTGCTCGAATCACGACTTTTATGCGCGATGAAAACGGGGATAATATTGCCAAAATTGAAGCTGAAATTCGTAAAAAAGCCGATAAAATTTTCCCGCCCGATCAGTACAAAGTGATCATCACCGGAAAAGCACTCGTTTTCCAGAAAGGAACTGGCTACCTACTGGACAATTTGCTTTCGTCCCTGGCTTTCGCCTTTTTTCTGACTGCGCTTTTGATTGGTTTTATGTTCCGTTCGTTCAAAATGGTGTTGGTTTCTATCATTCCAAATTTACTACCTTTAATGCTAACTGCAGGAATCATGGGCTTTCTGGACATCCCACTGAAACCCTCAACGATATTAGTTTTTGGGATTGCATTTGGTCTTTCGGTTGATGATACCGTACGATTCCTGTCTCAATACCGTGAAGAATTAAAGAAAAATAACTGGAAAATTCGCAAATCGGTTTACGCCACATTTACGGATGCCGGCTTGAGCATGTTTTATACTTCTATCGTGTTGTTCTTTGGATTTTCGGTGTTTATGTTGTCCAGTTTTGGAGGAACAATCGCGCTGGGCGGATTGATTTCGTTGACATTATTGTTCGGAATGCTGTCTAATTTGATGCTATTGCCGGCTTTGGTACTGACCTTGAATAAAACACTGGCCAACGAACAGGATTTTATCGAACCCAAAATTGATATCATTGAACCAAGTGATGAAGAAATTGATGCTTTGAAGAAAGAGTAAATTAGATAATTAGGAGCTTTCTCCCGCTATTCGTTACAATCTTCCTATTTTTTAAAGAAAAAAACAGGAAGGATTTTCACTGCTATCAGGGCTAGGAATTGTGGAAACTAGAAAATCATTTAATTCATCTTGTTCTATCCTGCACCGTTTTTTTTAACCTTGTAGGTGTTAAAATTTATTATCATAACCTACAAGGTTAAAAAAAACGGTGCAGGAAATTCATCAGAATAATTCTGAAAAATTTCAAATAGCTCCATTGGTTTAGCCCCGATAGTAGCGGCATCCTTTTACTTTTTCCTTTAAAAAGTAAAAGATATAGCGGATAGCGGGAAATAGCTCCTGATTACACTATTTCGCACAAGGACTTTTAAAACAAATCCTTTATATTTGCAGCTCAGTTACAAGACACTATTTAATATCACTTATATACCTAAAATGAGACATACAAAAGTTAAAGACTTACTAAACAGCACAACAACGCTTCATGAAGTGAATGCAAAAGGATGGGTGAGAACTTTTAGAAACAATCAATTTATTGCCTTAAACGATGGCTCGACCATTGATAATATACAGTGTGTGGTCGATTTTGAGAACACGCCAGATGAAACCTTGAAGCGAATTACAACTGGAGCAGCCATATCTGTTACAGGAACTTTGGTGGAAAGTAAAGGTGCTGGACAAAAATTTGAAATTCAGGTAGCTCAACTGGAAATCCTTGGAGATTCAGATGCAGAGAAATTCCCGATACAACCTAAAAATAAACCGAGCTTGGATTTCTTGCGTGAAAATGCGCATTTAAGAGTGCGTACCAATATGTTTGGAGCGATTATGCGCGTACGTTCAGTATTGTCATTTGCCGTTCACAGTTATTTTCAGGAGAAAGGTTTTGTGTATGTGAATACACCAATCATCACCGGATCAGATGCCGAAGGTGCGGGTGAAATGTTTAAAGTGACCGCTTTGCCATTTGACGGAACGCCAAGAACCGAAGACGGAAAAGTGAATTATAAAGAAGATTTCTTTGGAAAAGAAACGAACCTTACGGTTTCGGGACAATTGGAAGGAGAAACCTTCGCCATGGCTTTGGGTCAGATTTATACTTTTGGACCCACCTTTAGAGCTGAAAACTCCAATACTTCACGACACCTTGCAGAATTTTGGATGATTGAGCCGGAAGTAGCGTTCAATGATTTGAATGACAATATGGATCTAGCTGAAGATTTTATTCAGTATGTAATCAAATACACTTTGGACAAATGTCCGGAGGATTTGAAATTCCTGGAAGGAAGATTATTGGATGAAGAGAAATCAAAACCAGTTGCAGAGAGAAGCGAAATGCCTCTTTTGGAAAAATTAAACTTTGTTTTGGAAAACAATTTCAAACGTGTTTCGTATACCGAAGCAATTGATATTTTAAGAGATTGTACGCCAAATAAAAAGAAAAAATTCAACTATATCATCAACGAATGGGGTGCTGATTTACAATCAGAACACGAGCGTTATTTAGTAGAAAAACACTTTAAATGCCCGGTAATCTTGTTTGATTATCCGGCTAATATCAAAGCATTTTACATGCGTTTGAACGAAGACGGAAAAACAGTTCGCGCGATGGATATCCTTTTCCCTGGAATTGGAGAAATTGTGGGAGGTTCACAAAGAGAAGAACGTTTTGATGTTTTGGTCGAAAAAATGAAAGCCTTAGGAATTGACGAAGAAGAATTGTGGTGGTATCTTGACACCCGAAGATTTGGATCTGCTGTTCACTCCGGTTTCGGTCTTGGATTTGAAAGATTGGTATTGTTTGTAACTGGTATGACAAACATTCGGGACGTAATTCCTTTTCCAAGAACCCCAATGAATGCGGAATTTTAATAAAAAGTTGATTTGTGGATTTGGTTATTTATGGATTCGATGCCAAATAACCAAATAAACGAATACCCAAATAAACTAACATGCTAAAGCAATTCTTAAATTTAAAATTATCACAGAAATTATCTCCTCAACAAATTCAGTTGATGAAGTTAATACAATTGCCTACGCAAGCTTTCGAACAACGTTTATTGGAAGAAATGAACGAAAATCCAGCTTTGGAGGCCGGAAAAGAAGAAGATGAATATGAAAAGGATGAGTTCGAAAACGAAGAATATGATGATTATGATGATGCTGAATCCGAGCGAATTGACGCCGAAGACATCAACATTGACGAATATTTAAGCAACGATGAAACTCCGGATTATAAAACACAGGCCAACAATTACAGTGACGACGATGATGATCGCGAAACGCCTTTTGCCGCGCCGGTGAGTTTTCATCAGGATTTAATCAATCAGCTAAATACGTTCATTTTGAATGATGAAGAACGCGATATTGCCGAATTCCTTGTGGGAAGCATCGATGACATGGGCTATATTCGTCGTAGCGTTCCTGATATGGTCGATGACATGGCATTTACACAAGGTCTTTACACCGATGAGAAAATGGTGGAGAAAATGTTGCAGGTGATTCATGAACTGGAACCATCAGGTGTGGGAGCACGTGATTTACAGGAATGTTTGTTGTTGCAGTTGAAACACAAAACACCAACAGAATCCGTTGAACTAGCTACTGATATTATCGAAAATCAGTTTGATGCGTTTACCAAAAAACATTACGATAAGCTGTTACAAAAATACAATGTTTCGAATGAGCAACTTAAAAAAGCCATTCACGAAATAGAAAAACTAAATCCTAAACCTGGTGGATCCTTTACTGGCAACAACAAGGTAACGGAAAATGTAGTTCCTGATTTTGCCATCCGAATTGTGGAAGGCGAACTGGAACTGACCTTAAACGGACGAAATGCTCCTTCGTTGCACGTTTCCAAAGATTATCAGGAAATGATGCAAACCTACAAGGATTCCCGAGATAAATCAGCACAGCAAAAAGATGCGGTGCAGTTTATCAAACAAAAACTAGACTCGGCGAAATGGTTTATCGATGCGATACGCCAACGTCAGGAAACGCTTTTTGTAACCATGAATGCAATTATGCATTATCAGGAAGAGTTTTTTTTGGATGGAGATGAAACCAAGTTGAAACCGATGATTCTGAAAGATATTGCCGACATGGTGGGTCTTGATATTTCGACGATTTCACGTGTGGCGAACAGCAAATATGTGGAAACGCCTTATGGCACGAAACTGATTAAAGAATTTTTCTCGGAAGCCATGAAAAATGACCAAGGGGAAGATGTTTCTACACTGGAAATCAAGAAAATCCTCCAGAATACCATTGAGGAAGAAGACAAGAAAAAACCACTGCCAGACGATCAATTAGCCGAAATCCTAAAAGATAAAGGCTATCCAATCGCGAGAAGAACGATTGCAAAATACAGAGAACAACTCGATATTCCAGTAGCAAGAATGAGAAAGAAGATGTAAACTGAGATTTAAAATACTAAAAAGGGGAAATTTGTTTAAAGACAAGTTTCCCCTTTTTTTTATGGAGTAAATTTACTGATTTATAATATGTTAAATATCACTAAATGTGGGTATTGCGTAGGGCATTGAATATATATATATATATATTTCGGATTACGGTTTAAGAAAAACTACAATACAAATAATTAATAGTGCTCAACAAAAAAAAGTATGAAAATAATAAAAAAGAGAGTTAGAAATGTCGAAAATTACTTATCAACAGTTAGAGATAACGAAGAATTCCATATTGCATTTTTAGATTTTGATAATAATATTAATAAATTAAATCAAATCGGATTCACTACCGATTTAAATATTGGAGAACAAGTTTTACCCATAATTTCAGGTCCAATTTCAAGGTTTAACTCTGATGGAAAACAAAATATTATGCGAGATTTACCTAAAGAGGGAATTTTTATTAAGAGATATTGGAATAGACGAGATTATCAAGGCAATGAACATCCTGAATATTACTATATTAGAAGAGAAAGATATCCAAGGGAATTAGTTCCACCACCTTGTGAAGAATTATTAATACATTCTTATAATGATAACAAAATAATTGTTTCAAAATCATTTATTAAAAATGAGGCGAATTTGTCAGACATAAAACATACTTTAAATCTTTTTCTTGAAATTTTTGGAGAATGCGACTTATTAAGAGAAAACTACGCACCTTTCTTATATGAAAATGTAACAAGATTAAACTGGAAAATTTTTCCAAGAGGAGAATATCCTTGGGAAACAGTGAGAGAAATTGCAACCGAAAGAATAGAAAGACAACCAAGAGGAAATAGACCCGTAATAAGTAATAGGTTAGAAAAAATAACATCTCACATTCCAAATTTTGTTGCAGTTGGTCAAGGTGGTTTCTATGATTATGTTGTATTCGGTTTCCCTGTAAAAAATATATTTATTTTAGAAAGCATCAAAAATGGTAATGCAACCTATGTTTTCGACAAAAATTGGGAACAATTATCACAAATGACAAAAGCAGATATTTTAAACAATCAATTACAAATCGAAAGAATATTTCATAGACCTGGATGGGAAACAAGAGTAAATGAAATTTTGAATTAAAAATTATCTTTTAATCTATAGTAAATTAGTCAAAAGGCCCGAGAAATTCCAAAAAATCTGTCGAGCTTTTATATTATATAGAATATTACTTTTCCTGATCTTTCCGCATCGCGTGATAATACGCGGCACGACTCAACGGTTCGTATTCTTCGGTTTCGCCTAATAGGACGAGTTTGTCATTATCGGTTTTACGGAAACTGTAATTCGCCAGATTTCCTGTGCGGGTACACACGGCATGCACTTTGGTCACATATTCGGCAGTCGCCATTAATGCGGGCATAGGACCAAAAGGATTCCCCTTGAAATCCATATCCAATCCTGCAACAATTACTCGGATTCCCTGGTTTGCCAAATCGTTACAAATTTTAACGATTTCGTCATCAAAAAACTGCGCTTCGTCAATGCCTACCACATCACAACCTTGTGCCAAAATAGCAATATTTGCGGCAGCAGGAACGGGCGTAGAACGAATTTCATTGGCATCATGAGACACCACCATATTGTCATGATAGCGCGTATCAATTTCCGGTTTGAAAATTTCAACTTTTTGCTTGGCAAACTGCGCTCTTTTTAAACGACGGATCAATTCCTCGGTTTTACCCGAAAACATGGAGCCACAAATGACTTCGATCCAACCAAATTGCTCTTTATGATTTACTGTATTTTCGAGAAACATTTTGTATTTTTCTGACTTAAAAAATGAATAGTTTTTATTACTTTGTAATAGACAAACCGACTTAAAAATTGTATACTTTTACGCCGTTTCAAAAGTATAAAATTTATATCAAATTGGAGATTTGCGAGCACTTATTTAAAAAAATAAAAATCGCAGTCACAAAGATTCCCTTTTTCGGGGGCAAGACAAAACGGAAGACAAAAAAGCATCAAAAAAGACCCGCCTAACACACTATAATTTCAAGAGTTATGAAAAAAAAATTGGAAGCCGATTTAATCAGCATTGCACACAGAATATTACAGCTAAAAAATAAATCTGATATCAATCAATTATATCTGGAAACACAGAAATTATACGAAAAACTTTCTGTCTTACGGTTTGTAGAGGAGCACTTTAGTGAGGCAAAACCAACAATTAGTATTCAGGAAATTAACAGAGAAATTGAATCTGTTTTTGACAAAACTGAACCAATTCAACTCGAAACTGAAACAGTAATCGAAGAAACTGTTGTTGAAGAAATGGCTGAAACGCCTTTGGAACAACCAACAGCAACTGCTGATGCAACTGAATCTGAAAGAAGTATTGTGGAAGAAGAAACCGTTGACGTTCCTATGGAAGAAACCACTTCTAATGACGAAATAACTACGAAAGAAGAAAAAGAAGAACCCATTATTGAGGAAGAAATAGTTGTGGAGGAAAAAGAAACTTCAGAGCCTGAAACAGCAGCGTTCACTCCCGCTTTTGAATTATCTCAAGAGGAGGACGTAAAACCGGAACTGGTAGCTCCAAAGAAAATGGAACCGGTGCAAATTTCTTTCGAAGATTTATTGGGCGGAAATTACCATGACACTCAGTTTATAAAAGTGCAACAAATTGAAAATATCCCCACTGCAGTAGTAATCGAAACTCCAAAAGAAAGTGTTGCGGAGGAGGAAAAAACAGTACCTGCCAAAGAAGAAACAGTTGAACCAAAAACAGTTTCGCTAAACGAAAAATTAGCCAAAGGAATTAATATCGATTTGAATGATCGCATTGCTTTTATAAAACATCTTTTCGGAAACAGCAGCGAAGATTACAACCGTGTTTTAAATCAATTAATCACATTTGATACCTTCTACGAAACCAGAGATTTTATTCAGGAAATGGTAAAACCGGACTACAACAACTGGGAAGGAAAACAAGAATATGAGGAACGATTTATGGATATTGTAGAGAAAAAATTCTTATAAACTTCCTTAAATTTTCTGAATATACATTTGAACAAATACAGATTTTCAATACAATTTGTATTTAATTTTTTTATCTATGTCAAAATTATACATCGTTCCTACGCCTATTGGCAATCTCGAAGACATGACTTTTCGAGCGATTCGGATTCTTAAAGAAGTCGATTTGATTCTCGCCGAAGACACCCGTACGAGCGGAAAATTGTTGAAGCATTTCGAAATTGGGACACACATGTATAGCCATCACATGCACAACGAACACAAAACCATCGAGAATTTAATTTCGAGATTGAAAGCCGGAGAAAATATCGCTTTGATATCAGATGCGGGAACGCCTGCCATTTCTGATCCCGGTTTTTTATTGACCCGCGCTTGTGTTGAAAACGGAATTGACGTGGAATGTTTACCTGGTGCAACAGCCTTTGTTCCGGCATTAGTCAACAGCGGTTTACCCAATGACAAATTTGTTTTCGAAGGATTTTTGCCTGACAAAAAAGGACGTCAAACCCGATATTTAGCATTGGCGGAAGAAACAAGAACCATGATTTTATATGTTTCTCCACATAAATTAGTAAAAACTTTAGCAGAATTCATCACCTTTTTTGGCGAAGACCGCCAAATATCGGTTTCTAGAGAATTATCCAAACTACACGAAGAAAATATTCGCGGAACCGTAAAAGAAGTCGTTGCTCATTTTGATAAAATAGCGCCAAGAGGAGAAATTGTAGTCGTGGTCAGCGGAAAAACGATCACCAAAGAACCTAAAAAAAGTAAATTTTCGGAAGAAGAATAACCTATACATACACCATGAATTTAGAATCCTTTTTAGAAAAATTAAAGCAGACACCCGAATCTATCGCTTTTGCAGAAACCATTGCAACAATTGAAGAAAACTACGACTTTACTCCAACGGCATTTGAGAACGGTTTGCAACACAATGCAGCTGGAGAAAATTCAGGATCCTGTAAATTATTGGCTTTCGCCGAAATTCAAAACCTATCAGAAGCAGCTACATTAGCTTGTTTTGGAGCGTATTACTACGAAGATGTTTTGAAAAATCCAAGCGGAACAGATCATCAAAACATTCGCAATTTCATGAAAACCGGTTGGGATGGAATTGCCTTTTACGGAAGTGCTTTGGTTTCAAAATAAAATTACAATCCGATGTCAGGTCGAGCGCAGTCGAGACACATCAATTGGTCTCGACTGCGCTCGACCTGACAAAATTCCTAACACAATTTTATAATCCCAAATCACAATGCGTTGGACACTAAAACCAAAACCTTCCGAAGATACCGTTCAACATTTGGCGAAAGCATTGAATGTAGAAGATTTTGTAGCCACTTTATTAGTACAACGCGGTATCGAAACTTTTGAGGATGCCAAACGTTTTTTTCGCCCGAGTTTAGATGATTTACATGATCCATACTTGATGAAAGATATGGAAAAAGCAGTCGCTCGAATCGAAAAAGCGATAGAAAACGAGGAAAATATTCTTGTTTTTGGCGATTATGATGTCGATGGAACTACTGCTGTTTCACTCGTTTCTTCCTATTTAAAAACATACTATCCGAACGTGGCGACCTACATTCCGGATCGTTATGATGAAGGTTATGGAATTTCATTTAAGGGAATTGACTTTGCTGATGACAATGGATTTTCGCTTATCATCGCTTTGGATTGCGGTATAAAATCCATCGATCATGTGGGGTATGCCAAAGTACGAAACATCGATTTTATAATATGCGATCATCACAGACCCGGAGATTTTTTACCCGAAGCCGTTGCCGTTCTCGACCCAAAACGTGACGATTGCAACTATCCTTATGATGAATTGTGTGGTTGCGGCATAGGCTTCAAATTGATTCAAGCTTTGGGCCAAAACCGAAATGAAACTATCGATGATTTGATTCCGTACTTGGATTTAGTTGCTGCTGCAATTGCTGCTGATATTGTCCCGATGACCGGAGAAAATCGGGTGCTGGCTTATTTTGGATTGCAAGTCATCAACACAGACCCAAGACCGGGAATCAAAGCCATCATTCACCAAATAAAAAAACAAACCTTAGATATTACCGATGTTGTTTTCATAATCGCACCCCGAATAAACGCTGCCGGACGCATCAAACACGGCAACCATGCGGTGGAATTATTAACCGAATTTGATTTTGAGCAAGCACAACAATTTGCTTCCGAAATTGAAGCGTATAATTCAGAGCGAAAGGATTTAGACAAATTAATCACCAAAGAAGCCTTACAACAAATTGAAACCAATCAAGAAAAAAAACGGTTTACATCGGTAGTTTTTCAAGAAGATTGGAACAAAGGCGTGATTGGAATTGTTGCTTCCCGATTGATAGAAACCTATTATCGTCCGACGGTTGTTTTTACCAAAAGTGGTGATAAATATGCGGCTTCGGCTCGTTCCGTAAAAGGATTTGATGTCTATAATGCACTCGAAGCGTGTACCGAACATTTGGAACAATTTGGTGGTCACATGTATGCTGCAGGAATGACTTTAGCAGCAGAAAAATACGAAATTTTCAAAGATGCTTTCGAAAAAGAAGTCGAAAAAACCATTCATCCGGACATGTTGACACCCGAAATTGCGGTTGATGCCGAAATTGATTTTGCTGATATTACCCCGAAATTAATTCGAATCCTGAAACAATTTGAACCGTACGGACCGCAAAATATGACTCCAATTTTCCTGACCAAAAGTATCAAAGATACCGGTTATGGAAAACCTCTTGGACAAGAAGACGAACATTTAAAACTTTTTGTCAAACAAAACAACTCCGAAGGCATCGCTGCAATTGGCTTTAATTTGGGCAGTAAAATCGAACTGACAACGCATCAAAAACCTTTTCAAGCCGTGTATTGCATTGATGAAAACGAATGGAAAGGTAAATTAAGTTTGCAATTGCGATTGCGAGATATTAAGGAATGATTCTTTTGCTATGAAAAAAAAAGACCCCTACTCGGCGCTGCGTTATAAAGAATTCAATATTTTTTTGTTACTGCGTTTTGCCATGGTTTTTGGCTGGTCCATGCAGTTTATCGTCATTGAATGGGAAGTATACAGTCTGACTAAAAATCCGTTGTCGTTAGGAATCATAGGATTAATGGAAGTCATTCCGGCAATATCGATGGCATTATTTGCTGGGCACATTGTTGATCAGAAGGAGAAAAAAGGATTACTTTTCAAATGTATTTTAGGGTTTTCAATCATCAGTTTGGGCTTGTTTTTATTCACGTGGCCACCTTTTATAAAAGATTTTTCTACCCAAACCATTTTATATTCCATTTACTTTTTCGTGTTTTTAGGCGGATTGGTTCGCGCTTTTCTTGGCCCGACGATATTTTCTCTTTTGGCACTGATTGTCCCTAAAAAAGAATATCCCAATGCTGCCACCTGGAGCAGTTCGGTTTGGCAAATAAGTTCGGTTTTAGGACCCGCAGTAGCCGGCTTTTCGATTAATTGGATTGGTGTTCATTGGTCCATGTTCATCGTTTTGGGCTGTTCACTTTTGGCGCTAATCGCTTTAACCCAAATAGCAACAAAACCTATTTTGAATCCAAAGATTGGCGAACCCATTATAGAAAGTTTAAAGGAGGGCGTGAAATTTGTTTTCAACAATAAGACGATTTTAGGCGCTTTATCACTCGATATGATTGCCGTACTTTTTGGTGGAGCCGTTGCACTATTGCCCATTTTTGCACAAGATATTTTGAAAGTGGGACCGCAGGGATTTGGTGTTTTGAGAGCCGCTCCGGCAGTTGGTGCTTTTTTGATGCTAATAATCTCAGCTTACATTCCTTTTACTAAAAATGCAGGTATGAAATTGTTGTCGGCCATTTTTGCATTTGGAATTTGTATTATCATTTTTGGACTTTCGTCTATTTTTTGGTTGTCCGTTGCGGCTTTATTTTTAAGTGGTGTTTTCGATGGGATTTCGGTGGTAATACGCCAAACTATTTTGCAATTGAAAACTCCCGATCACATGCGAGGCCGAGTTGCGGCTGTAAATTCTATATTTGTGGGTTCCTCTAATGAATTGGGTGCTTTTGAAAGCGGCTTAACAGCAAAACTGATGGGAACCGTTAGCGCAGTAGTCTTTGGAGGAAGCATGACATTGATTACCGTATTACTTACCGGAGCCGTTTCGCCTACTTTTAGAAAACTGGACTTGCAAAAAGACATTGAGGAACACGAAAAGAGCGAATAATAAATAGATTTAAAAAAGAATACACTTCCTGTAACCATATAGTAAAATAATCTCAAGATTACTTACTGCATTTTTTATCTCTTTTTTATGTTTAATTATTTAGAACAAATATAAATAATACGTATTTTTGTTTCAAACTGATGAGACATGCAAGAAATAAAACAAATTTATCATAACAATTTAGGCACCGCTTTTTACTGGAGAAAAGACAATGATGTGGTATTAGACAAAGTCCAACTAGTTTTTAGAGAAACGGGGTTTTATTTTACCCAACAGGAATTGCAACTATTTAAGCGCTGTATCGAGGACAGCTATAACCAAAACAAATGTTGTGATGATTGCGAACTGAAAAACAAATGCCATAAATTTTTACTAAAAACACCTTGCTCCCAAATTGATTTGGCCGTTTCCATGGAAGAATTAGACGCCGTAAAAGACTTAGTGGAAGGGACTTTGTTTAAAATAAGTTTGGATGACTATTTGTATGGGGAGGGGATGAATTAGGGATTAATACTTTTTAATATCAAAATTCTCGCCATCAAAAACGCCATAAGTAAAATACGTAATCCAGTCCCCCAGATTCACATACTCGGCATTTTCTCCTACGGTTACTTTCATAGGCAAATGACGGTGACCAAAAATAAGGTAATTGTAGTGTTTGGTTTCCAATTTTCTTTTGGAATAGAGAATCAGCCATTCGTTGTCTTCGCCAAGAAAAGTTACATCTTCATCGCCAGAAATCAGTTTGTTTTTTACGGAAAGGTATTGCGCCAGTTTCACGCCAATATCCGGATGAAGCCATCTAAAAAGCCATTTGAAAAACGGATTTGTAAATATTTTTTTCATGCGTTTGTATCCTAAATCGCCAGGGCCTTTTCCGTCACCGTGGCCAATTAGGAATGTTTTATCCCCAAAAGTGTATTCTTGATTGTCATGAAACACGGGAATATTAAGTTCTTTCTGGAAATAATCGGCCATCCACAAATCATGGTTTCCCACGAAAAAATAAATAGGGATTCCGCTATCTCGTATTTCAGCGAGTTTGCCTAAAATACGGACAAAGCCTTTTGGGACTACGGTTTTGTATTCGAACCAAAAATCGAATAAATCCCCCAACAGAAAAATAGCTTCGGCATCGCCTTTTACTTCGTCGAGCCAAGCCACAAATTTTTGTTCTCTCGGAAAACTCAATTCGGGTGTTGGTGCGCCAAAATGCTGATCGGAGGCGAAATATATTTTTTTGTTATTGGGTAATTGCATGAAGTTACAGTATGGATTTCATATTATCACTGGCAAACCATTCTGCAAAAGAAGATTCGGTTTCTTGTAATTTTAAGGAAAAAAGAGTGATTCCTTCCGGTAAACGGCCGATGATTCTTTGAGAAAAATCAACGACCATATTTTCGCTTGTTGGTTGGTAATCTACTAAAATAACGTGGTGTCCGCGGCTTATTAATTCGTTTGCCAATTCGATATGCGGCGTTGTTCCGTTGAAAACAGTCGCATGGTCAAATTGATCTACAATTTCTTCTTTAACAATTTTCTTTAAATCTGTGAAGTCAATCACCATACCAAATTTTACATTGGAACGATCTGCAATTGGAGTTCCAATAACCGTTACTGACAATTTATAACTATGTCCGTGGACATTTTTACATTTCCCGTCATAGCCATATAAGGCGTGTCCGGTTTCGAAACTAAATTGTTTTGTAATTCTGATATTGCTCATCGGAGTATAATTTTGGTGCAAATTTAGCAAATTGATATGAGAAATGGGACGTAAATATTTCCCCTTCCCAAAGTGGAGGGAGATAGGATGAAATTATTTTGTTTGTAATCCGAATTTGATAGTTCCCAAATGCTCTAGCCCTGATGGAAACGGCATCCTTTTTATAAGGTGATTTTTCTCCACCTTATAAAAAGATATAGTGAACAGCAGGAAATAGCTCCTGAAATAAATTTAGAATAAATCCTGAATAATTACTTTTTGAATTGAGACAAGGCTTTTCTGGTGAAATCAGACAGCACCAATTTACCCGAAATTGCGGCGCGTTCCAACAATAATGTGTCCCAATGTTGTGTTCCTTCCCACAAAACCTTTTTCATTTCCAATAAAGCTTCGGGATTATAACTGGATAATTTAGCGCTGAAATCAGCTATTGTGGCATCCAGCGCTTCGATGGTTTCAAAAGTATTGGCATATAATCCTTTGGCTACAGCCCAATCTGCGGTTTTCCAATCGTGGGCTGCGAGTGTCATTTCTGCCATTGCCGTCTTTCCGATTTTCTTAGAAACTACCGGTTCTATTACAAAGGGACCAATTCCGATTGCCAACTCTGATAGTTTTATTGATGCGTTTTTTGTGGCCAGTGCGTAGTCACAGGCAGAAGCAATTCCTACGCCACCGCCAACTGCTTTACCGTGAACGCGACCCACAATAAGCTTGGAACACGAACGCATCGCATTGATTAAATGCGCAAATCCAGAGAAAAAATGGGTCCCTGCTGCTTCATCAGAAACGGCCAAAAGTTCATCAAAAGAAGCGCCTGCACAAAAAGCCCCTGATCCTTCGCTTTGTATAACAATAACCGAAACGGCTGGGTTCGTACTCAAAGTATTGAACTCACTGGTTAAACGATTTAACAATTCTCTTGGAAAAGAATTGCTCGAAGGATGACCAAATGAAACCGTTGCGATTTTATTTTCGATTGTTGTGAAGAGCGAACCTGTTGGGTTTTCTGATACCATAGCGGGGATTTTGATGTAAAGTTAAAAAAAGTAAAGGAGGATTTGACTTTTTTTCAAATAGAATGGATTTGTATTTTGAAATTTGCTTTTTGGAAAATTTATATGTTATATTTGTGCTTTAGTTTGGGGGATTAGCTCATTTGGCTAGAGTGCTTGCCTGGCAGGCAAGAGGTGATCGGTTCGAATCCGATATTCTCCACAAAATAAAACCGTAAAATCTTTTAAGTAAGAGTTTACGGTTTTTTATTTTTTAGAAATTGTTTGATTGCTTTTTAAGACTGCAACAAACTATTTTGAATAGTCTATTTTCCCCACTTGTCGCATAATGCGGACAATTTTAGCTTTTCGTCTGTTGATATACGTAGAAGAACTGGTTGCTGAATATTTTCTTGGATTGGGCAAAATTGCTGCAATTCCAGCTGCCTGCATCGGCGTGAGACTGGAAGCTCCTTTTCGATACCAATGTTCTGCGGCTGCTTGTGCTCCATAGACACCATTCCCCATTTCGATACTGTTCAAGTAGACTTCCATGATGCGTTCTTTACCCCAAATAATTTCGATTAAAACCGTGAAATACGCTTCAAGTCCTTTTCTCAAATAACTTCGGCCTTGCCATAGAAAAACATTCTTGGCTGTTTGTTGTGATATGGTGCTTCCTCCTTTTACTCTTCGACCTCTTTCATTGCTTTTGTACGCTTTTTGCATGGCGACAAAATCAAAACCATTGTGTTTCAGGAACGTTCCATCTTCACTGGCAATCACGGCCTTTTGAAGATTCATAGAGATATTTTCAATGGGTTCCCAGTCGTGGCTGAAAAAAACTTCTTTTCCGGCTGTTTTGTTTTCAATCGCCCGAATGACCATTAAAGGCGTAAACGGAACCGGAACAAATTTAAAAAGTACCACAAAAAACAAAGAGAGTCCAAAGAACCATAGCAATGCTTTGAATAAAAAACGAGTTAGGTTGCTCATAAAAGAGGTAGGTTCTTTTTTAACGGGTTGTTTTGATTTTCTTGGTGTTATTTTCGTTGCCATTATACTAAATCTGCTAATTCTGTTCCAATTAAACTTCCTATTGCTACTCCCATTCCACCCAATCTAACGCCACAATAGACGTTATCGGATATTTGTGAAACAATAGGATTCTTGCTGTTACCGATACCCATGATGCCACTCCAACGGTGTCCAATTTGGAAATCCTGATGCGGCAAAATTACTTCTTTTAATAATTGTTCCAATTTTTTTTGGACGATTTCTGTTTGTCCAAATTCGGTTGTATTCTCCGTCTCAAAATCGAGGTTTCTCCCTCCGCCCAGTAGTATTCTGTCGCCAATATTCCTGAAATAATAATACCCTTTATCTAAGTGAAAAGTTCCTTTTATATATAAGTTTTTAATGGGCTCCGTAATTAAAACTTGTGCTCTGGCCGGTTTGACTGCGCCATTTGTCAATGCGTTTGCAAAACCGTTCGTCGCAAACAGTATTTTTTTGGTACTGAAACTGAATTCACCAAGTGCTACTTCCACTCCATTACCTTTGTCAAAATAAGAGGTAACCGTTTGTTGGTTTAGAATTAAAATATTTTTAGAAACCGCCTCTTTCAACAACGCCTGCATCATATTTCCGGTATCAATCTGTGCTTCAAATGGATTGAAAACTAAATATTCCTGTATCCCACTGAATCCAAAGCGGTCTACTTCTTTGGCAAAAACATCTGCTTTAAAAAGTGGTCTTAAAATTTCATTGATGAAGGGCAATTTCCCAACACACTGACTGTAAAAACTGTCGTCGTCTTTTAAAAACAACTCATAACCCCCATACGGTTTGAAATCTATTGTGTTATCACCGAGTCTTTTTCGTAGCAATTGCAAGCCTTTCCATCGTTTCTGAATCAGATGCATCACTTCTTCCTCTGAATGGGATTTTAAATCTTCTATAATTTCAGAAAGACTTCCAAAACAGGCAAAACCGGCATTTTTAGAACTCGCTCCTTGCGGCAACATTCCTTTTTCCAACACTAAAATTTTACTTTCCGGGAATCTTTCGCGCAAGCGTAATGCAGCATGTAAGCCCACAATACCGCTTCCTACGATCGTATAGTCTATATCAGTAAACCAGTTTTTCAACTCCCAATAGCTCAAATCCATGTTTAAATATTTTTTATAAAAATAATAATTTTTTGGAGCTAATCCCGCTATCCGTTGCAAATAAATTCACTGAACTCCAATTAAAATAAAAGTAGTGTGAAGTAATCTTTTATTTTTTTCAAGAAAAAAAATAAAAGGATTTCTCCCGAAGTTTCGGGACTATCGGGACTAAAAAGCAAGTGTTAAAAACGAAAAACATCAAATTAAATTGGCTAATTTTAGCATTCGAAAAAATCAATTATTTAAATGAAAAAACTTCTGCTTATACCCTTATTAATGATGAGTTTAACTGCTATGGCACAAAATGTAATGACTCCGGAACTGCTTTGGAAACTAGGAAGAGTAACTCCTTTAGGGATTTCCAAAGATGGAAAAAATGTAGTTTATAAAGTAACGACTCCTTCGGTTCAAGAAAATAAATCGGATACAAAAATCTATATCTTACCCGTAAATGGTGGAAATCCAACCGAAGTAAAAGATACCCCAGCCCTATTAAAAGACAAGAACATTTCTACAGACGGGAAATATATTGTTTACAATGAAGAAGTGAAAATTGAAAAAGTACACGGAAAAGATTTTTATCCGGAACTGGAAAAATCAGATGTTCAAATCTATGACGGATTGAATTACCGCCATTGGGATACTTGGAACGAAGGCAAATACAACCATGTTTTTTACAAAGAAAACAAGGAAGGCGCAACGGGAATTGACATTCTGAAAGGAGAAAATTTTGACAGTCCACAAAAACCTTTTGGTGGAGACGAAGATTATATTTGGTCACCAGACAGCAAAAGCATCTTGTACGTTAGCAAGAAAAAAGCAGGAACCGATTATGCTGTTTCTACCAACACCAATATCTTCGAATACAATCTCGAAACTGGAAAAACCATCAATACAACGGAGGGAAATCTAGGATATGATACCGCTCCACAATTTTCTCCAACAGGAAATTTAACTTGGCTACAAATGAAACGAGACGGTTATGAAGCCGATAAAAATGACCTGATGGTTAGTTTCAAAGGAATGAAAATGAACCTGACAGCAAACTGGGACGGAACTGTGGATCATTTTATATGGAGCACTGACGGAAAAAAAATCTATTTTGTGGCACCAATAGACGGAACAAAACAGTTATTTGAAGTTAATTTTCCGGGTCTGACCAAAATAGCAATTACCGTTCGCCAAATTACAAATGGTGATTATGATGTCAATGATTTAGTTGGTTTTTCTGGTGACAACATCATTGTAACGAGAACTGATATGAATCATGCTGCGGAAATTTTTTCGTATAATTTAAAGAAAAGCACGTGGAAGCAATTGTCCAATGTCAATACAGCAACCTATAATTCTTTGGCGTTAAGCAAAACCGAAAGAAGATATGTAACCACAACGGATGGCAAAAAAATGTTAGTTTGGGTCGTTCTTCCTCCTAATTTTGATGCTTCAAAAAAATACCCAACCCTATTATACTGCCAAGGTGGACCACAATCTCCATTGACACAATTTTATTCGTATCGATGGAATTTACAGTTGATGGCCGCTAATGGTTATATTGTTGTTGCCCCAAACCGTCGCGGTATGCAAGGTCATGGCGTGGAATGGAATGAGCAAATCAGTAAAGACTGGGGCGGACAAGTGATTGATGATTACCTATCAGCGATTGATGCTGTGGCGAAGGAAAAATACGTTGATGCGACACGTTTAGGATGTGTTGGCGCCAGTTACGGTGGGTATTCTGTTTTCTATTTAGCCGGAATGCACAACAACCGATTCAAAACATTTATTGCACATGATGGCGTTTTTAATACCCAAAGCATGTTTGGAACTACTGAGGAAGTTTTCTTTAGCAACTGGGATTTTGGCGGTGCCTATTGGGAGAAAGACAATGCTGTAGCACAAAAAACCTATACGACATTCAACCCAATGACCATGGTGGAAAAATGGAACAAACCCATTTTAATTATTCAAGGCGGAAAAGATTTCCGTGTACCGATAGGACAAGGCCAAGAAGCTTTCCAAGCGGCTCAATTGCGTGGAATAAAAAGTAGATTCCTGTATTTTCCGGAAGAAAACCATTGGGTATTAAAACCTCAGAATGCTCAAGTTTGGCAAGGTGAATTTTTCAAATGGTTGAAAGAAACCTTGTAGATTAGAACATTTAAAAGAAATTAAACCTCACTCACCGGTGAGGTTTTTTTGTTGCTGAAAAATATTTTGAATATCTTAACTTTAAAGCCTTTTCTAATTTTTATCTTTGAAAAATGGATAGTACAAAAAGTTATATTCCGATAAAAGTTTTCATAAGTTACTTAGTGCTGGCATTACTTTTTGTAAGCGTGGGTTGGTTTTTATATACTGAAAACAAGAGTTTTTCTAAAACTGATAAGAGAATCGCAGAAGAAAGCAGCACTATCTTGAAAGTAAGCAACTTACTATCCAACATGCATAAAACGGAAAGTTTGGCCCGAATCGCCATTCAATCGGAATCAGATAAAGATTTTAAAAATTACACCAACAAAACTGCGTCTTTAAAATCAGATATTGATTCTTTAAAATTACTGGTTTCTACTCCCTATCAAATTACTTTATTGGATAGTGTTAAATATTTATTATCCAAAAAAACAAAAAATATACAGCAACTAAAAACGATAAAAAACAAAACCGAAGACGAAACTACTGTTAAGAATGCCATTGACGATTTGACAAAAATGGAGTCTTCGTTACGAAAACTTGAATTGGAAGATTTTGTAAAATATCCTTCGGAAATGGGGCTGTACCAGCGAAATGTACTTAAAAAGTATGTGGCCTATTTGAACCAAAATATTCCCGATGACAGTACCAATACATTAAGCAAAAAAGCTTCGGATTCTATTTTAATGGTTTCTAAAAATTTGCTTAATGAGGTAAAAAGAGAAACTGCAAAAAAGAAACGACTGTTAAATCAAGAAGAAAATAAATTGTTGCAAAATGAACTTTCGATATCCGATCAATTAAGAAAGGTACTCAATATAATAGAACGTGAAATCATTATAAATACGACCAAAAGCTATTCAGACCGGGAAAATTCTCTAAAAAAAACAAACCAAATTGTTAGCACCGCCGCAATAATTGGATTGTTGCTGACCCTATTCTTTTTGATTATTATTTTAAATGATTACTCCAAAACCCAATCTTATAAAAAACAACTGGAAGTTGCAAATTCAAAAACCAAAAAACTCTTGACGAGTAGAGAACAACTTATTTCGACAGTGAGTCACGATTTAAAAACGCCTTTGAGCACTATTGTTGGCTACACGGAGCTTTTGAGTAATTCTGATTTAAATACCAAACAATTGTATTTTACAAAAAGCATCAAAGGTTCCTCCGATTACATTTCACAATTAGTACAGGATTTATTAGATTTCACTCAAATTGAAGCAGGAAAAATCACCGTAGAAAAAATTTCGTTTTCATTATACAACATCATTAACGAAGTCGGAAATAGCATCCAATCCGTTTATACACAAAAACAAATTGAACTGATTATTGAAATTGATCCTAATCTAAAACAAAGAATCATTGGAGATCCATTTCGATTAAGACAAATACTGTCTAATATCATTGGGAATGCTTTCAAATTTACGGAGAAAGGATTCATAAAAATTCAAGCCAAAGTTCATTCAGAAACCAATACAATAATTATCCTAATTGAAGATTCCGGCATTGGAATAGAAGCAAAAAATCAACAATTAATTTTTGAGGAGTTCAAACAAGCCGATGAAAATATTGAGAAAAAATACGGAGGAACGGGTTTAGGACTTACCATCTCTAAAAAAATGACGGCTATTTTAGGTGGCGAATTAAGTTTAAAAAGTGGGCTGGGTAAAGGCAGTGTTTTTGAAATCAAAATCCCTTTACAATTTGACGATGCGATTCAAAAAGAATTTAATAACACTCCATCAAAAGAGGGATTTACCGCAGTAATCATTGATGATGATGAGAGTTTATTGAAATTGACAACCGAAGTTTTAAAACAGCATCACTTCAATACAATTCCATTTAATGATGCCAGCGAAGCACTTCATTGGATTAAAAATAATAGTTTTGATTTCATAATTACGGATATTCAAATGCCCGTTATGGACGGTTTTTCATTTTTAAAAGAACTCCAAAACAACCCTGAATCTAATTATCAAAAACAACCCGTAATAGCGGTGACAGGAAAAAGTGATTTGGATTTAGAAAGTTATAAAAAAGCCGGATTTACAACCGTTGTCAGAAAACCATATTCGCCAAAAACAGTACTTAAAATTATAAAAGCAATCTTGAATAATGAGGTAATCCCTATCGGATTAAAAAATAAAATTGACTCTAAAAAAACAGATAAGCTCTATTCTTTAAAAACAATAAAATCATTTTTGCCCAATGAAAAAGAAGCTTTAACTGAGGTCTTAGAATCGTTTATGACAAGTACCAAAGAAAATTTAGAAAATTTAGAACAAGCTGTTTCTTCAGAAGACTTTGTCGAGATTAAAAATATTGCCCATAAAATGGGGCCTATGTTCAAGCAAATTCAGGCCAATGAAATAAGTGGTATATTAGATACATTAGAACTCGAGGATTTTACACTAGCAGCAATTCAAATCCATTCTAAAAACTTAAAATATAAAATCGATCATGTTTTCACTCTTTTACAAAAGGAATTAGACTAATTAATATTGTAGCGATTTAATTTATTATACAACGTTTTTCGGGTGATTTTCAGCAGTTTTGCCGCTTCTGATTTGTTGTTATTCGTTTTATTTAAAGCTTCCAGAATGGTTTCTTTCTCATTTTGAAACAAAGAAAAATCGGTTGTTTTCAACTCTTCATTTTGAAAAAACTCTACAGGAAGTGTGGTTTTTTCAATAAAATCTCCCTGCGATAAAAGCGTCGCTCTTTTAATACAATTTTGAAGTTCCCGAAGATTACCGGGCCATTTGTAGTTTTGAAAAATAGTCATGACTTCAGATGAGAATCCGATGATATTTTTATTCAATTCCTGATTTGCCTTTTCAAGAAAAAAATCTGAGAAAATCATTAAATCTTCATTCCTCTCGACTAATGATGGGGAATGTATAGAGAATTCATTGATTCTATGGTATAAATCTTCTCTGAAATCTCCATTTTTAACTGCTTCACGCAAATCTTCATTTGTGGCGGTAATAATTCTGATATCCACGTCTATTTCTTTATTACTGCCTACGGGTTTTATTCTTCTTTCCTGCAAAGCTCTCAGAAGCTGCATTTGATTTCCATAAGAAAGATTCCCTATTTCATCCAGAAAGATAGTTCCTCCATTTGCCGCTTCAAAAAAACCAATTTTATCCTGAATTGCTCCCGTAAAAGACCCTTTAAGATGACCAAAAAATTCACTCGCTGCTAATTCTTTTGGAATGGAACCACAATCAACGGCAATGAAATTAGTATTTTTTCTGGAACTGTTTTGGTGAATACTTTTTGCAATGACTTCTTTTCCGGTTCCGCTTTCGCCAATAATTAAAACTGACATATTTGTTGGGCTGACTAATTGGATGTATTCAGCAAGCTTTTGAGAGGCTTTAGAAATCCCTTTAACGAACTCGTCAGTAGCTTTTTTTACTACTAGTTCTTTATTTTCAGATGCAGAAATCGTATCCTTTGTGCTGTTTATATTATTAGAGATTTTTAATGCACCAGCAATAACCAATAAAACTTCCTCCGGATTAAAAGGTTTCGAAATATAATCCGCAGCACCGTTTTTAATAGCTTTTACAGCTGTACTCACATCAGAATATCCTGTCATTAGTATTACAGGAATATTGGGGTGAGTCAATTTTATTTCTGACATAAGCACAATCCCATCAGAATCGGGAAGTCTTAAATCAGTAATAATCAAATCGAATTTGTTGCTTTTAATCTTAGATTTTGCTTCTGCACCCGAAAATGCTGTCGTTACATCGTAAGATTTTTTTATTAGAAATTTTTCTAATAATTTACAAAAGGCAACATCATCTTCAATCAATAAAATCTTAGCCATCACATTTTAACTTTAAAGGCTAAAATAAAGTTATTAAAATTGTATTCTCCTAATTTTTTGCAAAAAAAGAGAGAGACTGTTACAAACAATCTCTCTTTTAAAAAACAAAACCCACCTAAATTATTTATTGATCCAGTTCCCAATGGCATCTGCATAAACAGTAGCTTTCTGGTCTCCAACTGTAATCTCTAATTTGTATTCTTTCTTTGCATTTATATATGCTTTCCCAAGAACTGCACCGGGATGTGCTATTTCCAATGCTTTTTTCACTGCATCTGGAACTGTTTCTACTTCAATGTACTTTTCTTGAAACAAGGAGAATTGAACTTGAATATTTTGATTTGGAACTGTAGTCGCAAATGCTGAGAAACTCCCTAAAACGATTGCTGCTGCTATCATTACCTTTTTCATACTATTTGTTTTAATTGGTTATTCTAATTTTATTTTTGAATCCATTTCCCATTTGCATCTGCAAAAAGATTTCCCTTTTTATCTCCAAGCGTTATGTCTAATTTATATTCTTTGGCAGCATTTATATATGCTTTGTCAAGAACAGCATCAGGATGATCCGCTTTTAATGCCGCTTTTATTGCTTCAGGAACCTCTTCCATTTTTACTTCAGTGTATTCCTCTTGAATTGATACTGTTTTGACAATCGCATTAGTTGCAGGAACAGTACTTGCAAATGTTGATAAACTTCCTAATAGAATTGCGGTTGATAAGATTAACTTTTTCATAGTATTTTAATTTTAATTATTTGTTTGTTATTGTTGTTACTTAAGATATAGAAATAATTATACCAATCATTTAAAGCAAGAAGTCATACATCTAACCATCTTAAAAACAGACTTTTAAAAATATAATCCAAAATAGAAACACAAGAAATATGTATAAATACTGGAGCAAAGTGTATAAAAATTACACTGTTCTTAGTACTATCAAAATAGTATAAACAAAAAAAACCTTGCATCGCTGCAAGGTTTTACTTAAAGAAAGTATTTTTTATTCCGGATCATTCATTTTGAAAGTATCCATAAATGCAGTAGTGTAGTCTCCTGCAATATAGCGAGGATCGTCCATTAATTGTCTATGAAATGGAATGGTCGTTTTTATTCCTTCGATTACAAATTCATCCAAGGCTCTTCTCATTTTACTAATGGCTTCCTCACGAGACTGAGCGGTTGTAATAAGCTTTGCAATCATTGAATCGTAATTTGGCGGAATCGTATACCCTGAATACACGTGAGTATCTAAACGAACTCCATGTCCACCCGGCATGTGTAATGTTGTAATTTTTCCCGGAGACGGACGAAAATCATTGTAAGGATCCTCAGCATTAATTCTGCATTCGATTGCATGCAATTGTGGCAAATAATTATTACCAGAAATAGGTATTCCAGCAGCAACCATAATTTGCTCCCGAATTAAGTCATAATCAATAACCTGTTCCGTAATTGGATGCTCCACTTGAATACGGGTATTCATTTCCATAAAGAAAAAATTACGGTGCTTATCTACCAAAAATTCTACCGTTCCAGCACCTTCATATTTAATATATTCGGCTGCTTTTACAGCTGCTTCACCCATTTTCTCTCGTAACTCATCTGTCATAAATGGAGATGGAGTTTCTTCGGTTAATTTTTGATGACGTCTTTGAACAGAGCAATCTCTTTCAGAAAGATGACAGGCTTTTCCATAGGAATCTCCTACTACTTGTATCTCAATGTGGCGCGGTTCTTCGATTAATTTCTCCAGATACATTCCATCATTTCCAAAGGCTGCTGCAGATTCCTGACGCGCACCTTCCCAAGCTTTCAACAGCTCCTCTTCTTTCCAAACAGCTCTCATTCCTTTTCCACCTCCACCAGCAGTTGCTTTAAGCATTACTGGATAACCAAAATCTCTCGATAATTGTAACGCTTCTTCATAGGATTCTAAAATTCCTACTGAACCAGGAACACAAGGAACACCTGCTTCAATCATCGTTGCTTTTGCAGAAGCTTTATCTCCCATTCTATCAATCATCTCTGGAGAAGCTCCAATGAATTTGATCCCATGTTCTTGACAAATTTTAGAAAATTTTGAATTTTCAGAAAGGAATCCATATCCCGGATGTATTGCATCTGCATTTGTAATTTCGGCAGCGGCAATAATATTTGACATTTTTAAATAGGACAAGTTGCTTGGAGGTGGCCCTATGCAAACTGCTTCATCAGCAAACTTTACATGTAAACTTTCGGCATCTGCAGTAGAATAAACGGCTACCGTTTTTATGCCCATTTCCTTGCATGTTCTAATTACGCGTAACGCAATTTCCCCTCTATTGGCAATCAATATTTTTTTAAACATCTTTTTTGAAATTTTAAATGTAGAATTTTAAATCTTAAATTATTTCAAATAATGAAAACTCATCATTCAAAATTTATAATTTATAATTTCTTATGATGGATCTACTAAGAATAACGGCTGGTCAAATTCTACTGGCGACATATCGTCAACCAATATTTTTACAATTTTACCAGAAACTTCAGATTCAATTTCATTAAATAATTTCATGGCTTCAATTACACAAAGTACGTCACCTTTAGAAATTGTTTTACCTACTTCAACAAACATTGGTTTATCAGGAGATGGTTTTCTATAAAAAGTTCCAATTATTGGAGATTTTATGGTGATAAAGTGCGCATTTTCTACTACAGGAACTTCTGGAGCGGCTGGAACGGGAGCAGTTGGTTGCGGTGCTACTGCTTGCTGAAGCGCAGCTTGAGCGGGCATTTGTTGAACATACGTGGTTTCAGTTACATTCCCTTCTAAAGTTGTTCTGATGGTAATTTTCACATCATCCATCTCTAATTTAACTTCTGCAACTCCTGAATTTGCTACAAACTTGATTAGATTTTGAATTTCTTTTAAATCCATAATTATTTGTTTTAGTTTAAATTTATTTTTTATCGTATGCCCATTTTAGATAAATAGATCCCCAAGTGAATCCACCTCCAAAAGCAGCCAAAATTATTGTATCTCCTTTTTTGAATAAATGTTCAAAATCATTAAGAACTAATGGTAAAGTCGCAGAAGTTGTATTTCCATATTTCTCAATATTCATCAGCACTTTAGAATCTTCTAAATTCATTCTATTTGCTGTTGCATCGATAATACGTTTGTTGGCTTGATGGGGAACTAACCAATCTACATCTTCATTGGTCAAATTATTCCTTTTGAGAATTAATTCACTGGAATCAGCCATGTTGGTTACGGCATATTTAAATACTGTTTTTCCGTCTTGAATAATATTGTGTTTATTATCTTTTACCGTTTCATGAGAGGCCGGAAGTAGGGAACCACCCGCATCAATTTTAAGAAAATCTCTTCCGATACCATCACTGCGCAAGTATTCGTCTTGCAATCCTAATCCTTCATAATTAGGCTCAAACAATACTGCTCCAGCACCATCTCCAAAAATGATACAGGTTGATCTATCCGTATAATCTACGATAGAAGACATTTTATCAGCACCAATTAAGAGGACTTTCTTGTATCTTCCGGATTCTATATAAGCTGCTGCCGTTGACATCCCAAATAAGAAACTGGAACATGCTGCTTGCAAATCATATGCAAAAGCATTTAAAGCTCCTATTTCGGTTGCGACATATACACCGGTTGAAGCAACTGGCATATCTGGTGTTGCAGTTGCCATTATCAATAAGTCTATTTCTAGAGGATCAATATTGGCTTTAGCTAATAAATCTTGTGCAGCTTTTATCGCTAAAAAAGAAGTCCCTTTACCCTCTTCTTTGAGAATTCTTCTTTCTTTTATTCCTGTACGAGAGGTTATCCATTCGTCATTGGTCTCAACCATAGCCTCTAGGGCTTTGTTTGTTAACACAAAGTCTGGAACATAGGCTCCAACAGCGGTTATTGCGGCTGTAATTTTATTCATTGTATGCGATTATTTTTTGTCAAATATTACCATTTGAAAAATTTTTAAATGACCTGAAAATTACAAAAAAAATTCCATTTTCATTGATTTGGAACTTCTTATTTAATGAAAATTATAAACAACAAAAAAACTCTCACGATGTGAGAGTTCGAATATCATTTACAAAAATGTATTAAGCAACAGCTACAGATTTATCTATAACAACTTGCCCTCTGTAATACATTTTACCTTCATGCCAGTAAGCTCTATGGTATAAATGTGCTTCTCCTGTAATAGGACAAGTAGCAATCTGTGCTACAGTAGCTTTGTAATGTGTTCTTCTTTTATCTCTTCTTGTTTTGGAGATTTTTCTCTTAGGATGCGCCATTTTACTATATTATTTATCCGTTAATAGTTGCTTTAATTTGTCCCAACGCGGGTCAATATTTTCTTCTTGTTTATTCTCTTTTTTTTCTTCTTTTACGATCAGTTCATTAAGCTTAGTCAAAGCTTCCGTCTTTAAACTTCCATCTTTAACTCCTGGATGAACTCGTCTTAGAGGCACTGACAACACAATCATTTCATAGATATATTGTGCAATATCTACTTCAAACTCTCCATGAGGTAGAATCAACAATTCTTCATTGTCATTATTATACTCCTCGCCAAAACGAATAATTAAATTCATTTTGCCTTTAACTGGCAAGTCAAAATCTTCGCTTGTTAAATCACAAGGTACATTTACGACTCCTTTATGCTTAAAACTTAACTCTAACAGCGTACCTTTTTTCTCTAAAACTACATTTACTTTGATATTTGAATCTTGATATTCATTATAATCAAAGATTTCAAAGAACGAATTATTTATTTGATACTCAAAATGATGTTTTCCTAGCTTTAATCCTATAAAAGGTATTAAAAATTCTTTTGTCTTATTCATTTCAACAACAATTTGACCCTAAACTTCGGGAGTGCAAAGATATAAAATTATTGCAAATCTAATAATGTTATTCACTTTTTTTTGTTCACAACTGTTTTTCTTTTGTTTTCAATGGCTTCACACTGATTTCAGCATATTGATTTCTCGAATGATAAATATCAATTGCAAGATACACCGCTTCTTTAAAGGAGTTAAAATCAGCCACTCCTTTTCCCGCTATATCATAAGCAGTACCATGATCCGGAGAGGTTCTTATCTTATTTAAACCCGCAGTATAATTCACTCCATTTCCAAAAGACAAGGTTTTAAAAGGAATCAATCCCTGATCGTGATATGCCGCAATAATAGCATCATACTTCTCATATTGATTGCTTCCAAAAAAACCATCCGCTGCAAAAGGACCAAACACCAAAGTTCCTTTTTCAAATATTTTTTTCAATGTTGGCTTTATAATCAAATCATCTTCAGTACCGATAACTCCTCCATCACCACAATGCGGATTCAATCCTAAAACAGCTATCTTAGGTTTATTAATACTAAAATCCCGTATCAATGATTGCTTAACCGTTTCGATTTTTCTTACAATCAATTCCTCCGTAAGATGAGATGCCACTTCACTTAACGGAATATGGTCCGTCAAAAGCCCTACTCTCAAATTATCCTGAACCATCAACATAAGTGCATTTCCTTCCAATTCTTGATCTAAATAATCCGTATGTCCTGGAAATTTAAAATCCTCTGATTGAATATTATACTTATTTATAGGCGCAGTAACCAATACATCCACAAGACCATCTTTCAAAGCTTTGGTAGCCGCAACAAATGATTTTATAGCATACTCACCGGCCTTAGGATCACTGACTCCTAGATTTAAATCTACACTTTCTCTCCAAAGATTGAGAACATTAATCTTTCCAGGTATAATCTGATCCAGTTTGTCAATTCCGTGCAATAAAGAAGCTGATTGAAAACTTTTCTTTACAAAAGACAACAACTTAACATTAGCAAAGATAACAGGAGTACACAACTCTAACATACGAGAATCCTCGAATGTTTTTAAAACAACTTCGCTTCCAATACCGTTTAAATCTCCTATAGAAATCCCAACGATTATATTTTCTGCTTTTTTCATCATGACCTAACGTTATTTATTGCTAATTTTGAAGTGCAAATTTAGTAAAATAAAACAAGAAATGTTTACAGGAATCATAGAAACACTTGGTCTCATCCAAGAAATAAAAAAAGAGAACAGCAATGTCCACATAACGATGAATTCATCGATTACCAGCGAACTACAAATTGACCAAAGCGTTGCCCATAACGGAATTTGCCTTACCGTGGTTGCAATTAAGGACACTTTTTATACCGTGACCGCAATAGACGAAACGATAAAAAAAACAAATTTAGCGGATTGGAAAGTTGGAGACAGCATCAATTTAGAAAGAGCAATGAAACTTGGCGACAGACTTGACGGACACATCGTACAAGGGCACGTAGACCAAACAGGCACCTGCATCACCGCAAAACAAACTGACGGAAGCTGGCTTTACACATTTGAATACGATGAAAAATTAAATAACATTACTATAGAAAAAGGTTCAATTACCGTAAATGGCGTAAGTTTGACTGTGGTGAATTCTAAAAAAAATGAATTTAGCGTAGCCATAATCCCCTATACACATGAACACACTAATTTCAAAACTTTTGAAGTTGGCACAAAAATAAACCTTGAATTTGATGTAATTGGCAAATACGTTTCCCGATTATACGCTAACAAATAACTCGCAAGCATTCTAAAAACAGAAACCCCAATTTAAATTGGGGTTTCTGTTTTTAACATATTATCATAAATGATATAAATTCCAAACAACAAGGCAATTACCATTACTACAATACTATTTTCATCGATAGATAATCCAGGAGGCGGTGGTGGTTTTCTGGCCGTAGGCGCAGGAGGTCCAGAACCACCGGGTCCAGCAAGAACATCCATGATCCCAAAAAGGAAAATGATTAAAAAATAAACTTTATTTGACTCAATCTTCATCGGTTTCAAAAATAGTAAATTTACAAAAATAAGAAAATCCATTAAACAATAAATAGTAAGTACTTATTTCTAAATACAAAGATACGTTTTTTAGTCCAATTTGAGTTTTAGTAAAAAATAAACCCCCTCAATATCAACAGATATGAGGGGGTTTTTGTGGTCCCACCTGGGCTCGAACCAGGGACCACCTGATTATGAGTCAGGTGCTCTAACCAGCTGAGCTATAGGACCGGTTAAGAGTGTGCAATATTACTACTATTTTTCATTTGCTCCAAATATTTTTGACTTAGATTTTAATATAGTTCAATTATTAATTTATTTTAAACAGAAACCAACTGAATATTAGAATACTACCCATGTATCTGTACTTAAATTATTTTATTTCCTGACACAATTCTATCAAAACACCATTCGTACTTTTAGGATGTAAAAACGCAACTATTTTATTATCAGCTCCTTTTTTTGGAATTTCATTCAAGACAACAAACCCTTCTTTTTTTAAACGCGCTATTTCCGAAACAATATTTTCAACATCAAAAGCGATATGATGAATCCCTTCTCCCTTTTTTTCTATGAACTTAGCAATAGGACTTTCTGGATTGGTAGCAGCAAGGAGTTCAATTTTATTGGGTCCATTCATAAAAAAAGAAGTTGTCACTCCTTCGGTTTCTACATCTTCAAATTTATAAGCTGGAGCACCAAAGAGTTTTTCGAAAACTAAATTCGACACTTCTAAATCTTTAACCGCAATTCCTATGTGTTCTATTTTTCTCATTGTCTATAATATCAATTCAACTTTGGTTTTAAATTCAAGCAATACAATTTGTTTGATGTAAAATTAAACATTAAAAACAAAAAATAAGGAATAATTCTAAAAAGTAAGCTGAATTAAATCACTCATAATAATTCTATAAAAAATTTCGATTGCATGAATTATAATTGTTATTTTGTAAACTCTAATTATGATTTGATATGTTGAAAAACAATTTAAAATACACCTTCTTTCTATTGCTTTTAATTATTGTTGGATGTGCAAAAAGAGGCTCCATCACTGGCGGTTTGAAAGATACCATTGCCCCTGTTTTAAAAGTAAGTTTCCCGGAAAATTTCAACAAAAACTTCAAAGGAAACGAGATCAAACTAGTTTTTGACGAGAATATTAAACTCAAAAACCTTAACAAGCAATTGATTATTTCACCACCAATGAAATACGAACCATCAATTCTGCCTACTACCCCAAGCAAAACGATTACAATAAAAATCAAAGACACGTTACAGCCTAATACCACTTACAGCTTTAATTTTGGCCAAAGTATCGCTGACAATAACGAAGGAAATCCGCTAAATCAATTCAAATATGTGTTTTCAACTGGCGATTATATCGACTCTTTAAGCCTTGGCGGAACTGTAAAAAGCGCTTATGACAAAGAGATAGAATCATTCGTTTCGGTTATGCTTTATGACATAAATGACACTTTTAAAGATTCGGTAGTCTATAATGAGAACCCAAGATACGTGACTAATACTTTAGACAGCTTGAAGACTTTTCGTTTTGAGAATTTAAAAGCTGGGAAATACCTTCTTGTAGCCATGAAAGACTACAACAGCAACAACAAATACAATCCAAAAACGGATAAAATTGGATTCAACAAAGAGTATATTACCATTCCAAACGACACTCTTTACGAGTTGGAATTGTTCAAGGAATCACTTCCTTTCAAAGCTTTCAAACCAAACCAAGCATCCGGAAACAGATTATTCTTAGGATATGAAGGCGTTGTAAATTCAGTTGCTGCCCAACCGAAATTAACCTTGAAAAACAACACTGAAATCCTGTCCCATATCATTACTAAATTTCCAAAAAAGGATTCCCTTCAAGTGTGGTATAAACCCCTCAAAGCAGATTCGCTTACTTTGGCTGTAGCCAAAGACAAATACGAAATCAATTTCAACTTTAAAATAAAAGATCAAAAAAAGGACACTTTGAGTATCTCTGCCATACAAACCGGTAACTTAAATTTCCGAGAGCGTTTTACTTTAGAAAGCTCAACTCCATTAATTCGCATTGAGAATTCTAAAATAAATTTGATCAATAATGCAAAAACCGCAGTGTCCTTTACCACTGAATACGACGAATTCAATCAGAAATTGTATTTTGATTTTAAAAAAGATCCCTCAGAAAATTACACTTTTGAAATTTTGCCCGGAGCGTTAACTGATTTTTTCGAAAAATCGAATGATACCTTAACCTATAAATTAAACACCAGAAACACCTCAGATTATGGAAATCTTACTGTGGCATTAGAAAACATAAAGGAATTTCCTGTTATTATAGAACTGACAAATTTAAAAGGTGATGTTTTGGCGACCGAATACAGTGAAAAAAACACCGCATTAGAATTTAATTTAATCGAACCTGCGCTTTATACATTACGCGCTATTTATGACACCAATAAAAACAAGGAATGGGATTCCGGTAACTATCTAGAAAAACGCCAGCCCGAAGAAGTGATTTATTTCTCCAAGGAAATCGATGTCCGCGCTAACTGGGATGTAAATCAAATTTTCGACTTGAGTATTCCTTACACTCCCGAGCCTAAAAAGAAAACAGACAAGAAAACCGATAAGAAAAACTAGGGTTAAATATTTTTTATTTCAAAAGAATCTCTGTCGTTCAAAAAACCTAATTTTTGTCGGGTTTCTAGCATTTTTTCTTTATCTAGTACTACTAAAAAAGATCCTTCAGATTCTTTTGGTTCCAAGACATAATTCCCAAGAAAATCGACCGCTTGCGAGTGACCAATATATTCATAATCATTCGCATCCGTCCCTATTCTATTGACACCAATCGAATAACTCATGTTTTCTATCGCTCGGGCTTTCAATAAAGCGTCCCAAGCATTGGTTCTGATTTTTGGCCAACTTGCCACATAAATCAATAGGTCATAATCTTCTGAATTTCGTGAAAAAGCAGGAAATCGTAAATCATAACAAATCAACGGACAAATTCTCCATCCTAAGTAGTCCACAACTATTTTTTGGTCACCACTTGTATAGACTTTGTCTTCGCCAGCCAAAGTAAACAAATGCCTTTTATCATAGAATTGAATTGCTCCCGAGGGAAACACAAACACTAATCGATTGTAGAAGTTTCCATTTTCCTTTATAACTAAGCTTCCCGTAATGGCGCAGTTTCTGGCTTTCGCCAATGCTTTAAGCCAAGTTATCGTTTCGCCCTGCATTGTTTCAGCAACATTTTCAGGACTCATTGTAAAACCGCTCGTAAACATTTCCGGCAATACAATTAAATCAACTGCCGAAGTAATTTCATTTATTTTGGTCTCAAAATAATCGCGATTTAACTTTGGATTTTCCCAAATTAAAGGAGCTTGGATAAGGATGACTTGCATTGTTTTATTTTTTATAAAAATAAGAAATATCACAATACCATAAGTTTATTATATTCGCAAAAAACCATTTTATGAAAAAAATACTTCTTGTGTGCACACTGTTCTACTCTATTATGATTTTTGGACAAGAAAAATCAGGAGCAAAACAATTTTGGGAAAACTTGCAAAAACAATGTGGCAAATCATTTGAAGGTGACGTAAAAGTAGGCGCTGCCAATGATACTTTTCGAGATAAAAAACTGGTAATGCATGTTCGTAATTGTAACGAAAACACCATTCGGATTCCGTTTTTTGTAGGAGATGACAAATCGAGAACTTGGGTATTAACCTATAAAAATGACCGCATTCAATTAAAACACGATCACCGCCACGAAGACGGTTCTGAAGATAAGGTGACACAATACGGCGGAACAACCTCTAATTCTGGTACATCGACACTTCAGTTTTTTCCGGCAGATCAAGAAACCTGTGATTTGATTCCAAATGCTTCCGCAAATGTCTGGTGGATTACTTTAGACGAAACTTCTTTTACCTATAACCTAAGACGCATCGGTTCAGACCGATTGTTTACCGTGAAATTTGACATTACAAAAGCAGTCCCAACACCTTCGGCACCTTGGGGATGGAAAGACTAATCTACTTCTAAAATCTAACTTTTAGCCATAAAAAAAAACGCATTCAACTTTGACATTGAATGCGTTTTAAATTATTATTTAATCTTTAGACCCGATTTGGACTTTAGGACTAAGTTATTATCCTTTCAAACTTGCAGAGAGATATTCTCTGTTCATTCGAGCAATATTATCAAGAGAAATTCCTTTTGGACATTCTACTTCGCAAGCTCCAGTATTAGTACAGTTACCAAAACCTTCGGCATCCATCTGGCTTACCATGTTTAAAACCCTGTCAGTAGCTTCAATTCGTCCTTGTGGTAACAAAGCATATTGAGATACTTTTGCAGCAACAAATAACATAGCCGATGAGTTTTTACAAGTAGCAACACAAGCTCCGCAACCAATACAAGCAGCAGCATCAAATGCATCATCAGCATCTTTCTTGTTCACTGGAATTGTATTTGCATCAATTGTATTTCCTGAGGTGTTTACAGATATAAATCCTCCGGCATGTTGAATTCTGTCAAAAGAGCTTCTATCAACAACTAAATCTTTAATTACAGGAAAAGCTTTCGCTCTGAATGGCTCAATAAAAATAGTGTCACCATCCTTGAACATTCTCATGTGCAATTGACAAGTGGTAACACCTCTATCCGGTCCATGAGCTTCACCATTGATGTACAAAGAACACATTCCGCAAATTCCTTCGCGACAATCGTGATCAAATGCTACTGGCTCATCCCCTTTCATGATTAGTTCGTCATTTAAAATGTCAAGCATTTCAAGAAACGACATGTCTGGTTCAATATGATCTATCGGATATTCAACTATTTTTCCTTCTGCAGCGGCATTTTTCTGACGCCATATTTTTAATGTAAGTTTCATATTTTTTTAGTTTTAAAGTCTGAAAGTCTAAGGTCGAAAGCCCTTTACTTTAAGACTTTTGACTTTTAACTTTTGACTAAATTCTATTTATAACTTCTTTGAACTAATTTCACGTTGTCAAATACCAACGGCTCTTTGTGTAAAACAGCTTCACTTGGTTTTCCAGTGTATTCCCATGCTGCTACGTACGCGAAATTCTCATCGTCACGTTGCGCTTCACCTTCTTCAGTTTGGTATTCTTCACGGAAATGTCCTCCACAAGATTCATTACGATGTAAAGCATCTTTAGCGAATAATTCTCCCAATTCAAGGAAATCGGCAACACGAGTCGCTTTTTCCAATTCTTGGTTTAAACCATTGGCATCTCCAGGAACTTTTACTTCATTGTAGAACTCTTCGCGTAAAGCAGCAATTTCTACAATCGCTTCGTTTAATCCTTTTGCGTTACGAGCCATACCCACTTTGTCCCACATAATTTTTCCTAATTTCTTATGGAAATAATCAACAGAATGTGTTCCTTTATTGTTCATGAATCTTTCGATTTGATCTTTCACCGCTTTTTCAGCAGCAACAAATTCTGGCAAATCTGTAGATATGGTACCCATTTTAATGTCTGGCGATAAATAATCTCCAATAGTATAGGGCAATACAAAATATCCATCAGCTAAACCTTGCATCAAAGCAGAAGCTCCAAGTCTGTTTGCTCCGTGATCAGAGAAATTAGATTCTCCAATAGAGAAACATCCCGGAATGGTAGTTTGTAAGTTATAATCAACCCAAGTTCCACCCATAGTATAATGTACCGCAGGGTAAATCATCATTGGAGTTGAATATGGATTTTCATCAACGATTTTTTCATACATCTGAAACAAGTTACCGTATTTATTGGCAACAACTTCTGTTCCTAATTTAATAACTAAGGCAGCGTCTTTCTCGTCTAAATGTTTGATTCTTGCTTGGTCAACTCCATATCTTTGGATTGCTGCAGCGAAATCTAAATAAACAGCTTCTCCAGTTTTATTTACTCCAAAACCGGCATCACATCTTTCTTTAGCAGCACGAGAAGCAATATCTCTAGGTACTAAATTTCCAAAAGCCGGGTATCTTCTTTCTAAATAATAATCTCTATCAGCTTCCGATAAATCCGTTGGTTTCTTTTTCCCTTCACGAATCGCTTTGGCATCTTCTTGCTTTGCAGGAACCCAAATACGACCATCATTACGCAATGATTCTGACATTAATGTCAATTTCGATTGGTGATCTCCAGAAACTGGAATACAAGTTGGGTGAATTTGTGTGTAACAAGGATTTGCGAAGAACGCTCCTTTTTTGTGGATTTTCCATGCTGCAGTAGCATTACTTCCCATTGCATTTGTAGAAAGGAAAAACACATTTCCGTAACCACCAGAAGCAATAACAACAGCATGCGCTGAATGTCTTTCTATTTCCCCAGTAACTAAGTTACGAGCGATAATTCCTCTTGCTTTTCCGTTTACGATTACTAAATCCAGCATTTCGTGACGGTTGTGCATTTTTATTTTTCCACGACCTATCTGGCGATTCATTGCTGAGTAAGCCCCTAATAAAAGTTGTTGTCCTGTTTGTCCTTTAGCGTAAAAAGTTCTAGAAACCAATGTTCCTCCGAAAGAACGGTTGTCTAACAATCCTCCGTATTCACGAGCCAATGGAACACCTTGTGCCACACATTGGTCAATAATATTCGAAGAAACTTCAGCCAAACGGTGCACGTTAGCTTCACGAGCACGATAATCGCCTCCTTTTACGGTATCATAAAATAAACGGAAAGTGGAATCTCCATCTCCTTGATAGTTTTTTGCAGCATTAATTCCCCCTTGTGCTGCAATTGAGTGCGCACGACGTGGTGAATCTTGAAAGCAAAAAGCTTTTACGTTATATCCTAATTCTGCTAAAGTTGCAGCAGCAGAACCTCCAGCAAGACCTGTACCAACTATAATTACATCTAAATTACGTTTGTTAGCAGGGTTTACTAAATTAATATGATCTTTATAATTTGTCCATTTGTCCGAAATTGAACCTTCTGGTATTTTTGAGTCTAATGCCATTATAATTGAATATTAATGATTGAAATGATGAAATAATGCAATAAAAATAAATCCAAAAGGAACTACAATTGCAAAAGCGTAACCGAATTTTTGAGTTCCCAAAGAAACTCTTCTTGCTCCAACTGATTGAAAAGAAGAACTAAATCCATGCCATAAGTGCAATGCCAAGAGTACAAATGACAAGCAATATAAGCCAGTACGAACTGGACTTTCAAATTTATGCGTCAATTCAGCAAAATATCTAGTTTCGTCCAGTGGACTAGCATCAACATATTTATAAATCATTTCTGGAAACCAAAAATCATAAAAATGCAATGCCAAAAACGCTAAAACTACTGACCCAGTAACAATCATGTTTCTTGAAGCCCAAGAAGAATTAACCGCTCCATTGTTTTTTGCATACCCAATTGGTCTGGCACTTCTGTTTTTGAAATCCAAAACAAAACCCATAATGAAGTGAAAAATCACCCCTACAATTAATATAGGCTGTATCACGAATTGTACTAATGGATTATTTCCCATAAAATGAGAAATAGAATTAAAAGTATCGGAACTAAAAACCGATGTCATATTGATAAAAAAATGCTGTGCTAGAAACAACATCAAAAAAAGTCCTGAAAGTGCCATAGCTACTTTTTTTGCTATTGACGATTTCAATAATGCAGATTTTGCCATAAGATTTATATAATTTGTTTTAAAAAATTATACAAAAATAGAGCAATTAGACAGTAACTACAACCTTTTCGCTGTTATTTATAATGATTTTAAAGTGTTTTCCGCAAAATATCAAGAAATCCTTAAATATCAAACAGAAATCCAAAAACAGCCAGAAAAACGGTTAAACAAAAAAGAAAAAAATCTTAAATAATACGCAACGAAATTGACCGAAAACCAAACCCAATACAGTTTAAAATTACCAATTTAATAATTTTTATTATTCTTTATTTCTAAATCAATAAAAACATCAAGTGCCTTCATTTTATGTCCTTAAAATAATTGTATCCAGACAATGCGTTTTTAACTTTACACGTTAAAAATTGAAGAATGAAAACAGGAATTGACGCCATCTCTTTTGATGTTGCAAAAATACATTTACCCATAAACACTTTGGCAAAAGCCAGAAATATAGAACCCGAAAAATTAGAAAAAGGACTGGGTCTAATCAAAATGACATTGCCGGACACACATCAAGACACAGTAGTTTTTGGCGCCAATGCATTGACAAAATTAATTTTAGACAACAGCATCAACCTTAAAGAAATCACCCGCATTTATGTAGGAACCGAAAGCGCCATTGACAGTTCAAAACCAACAAGCTCATTTTTGGTGGCATTGATGGAACAAAAATTTGGAGCAAATACTTTATCAGAATGCGATGTGGTTGATTTTACTTTTGCTTGTATTGGCGGAGTTGATGCCCTGCAAAACTGTATTGATTTTGTAAAACTGAATCCAACTAAAAAAGCCATTGTTGTCACAACTGATTTTGCAAAATACGATTTGAATTCTACCGGAGAATACACCCAAGGCGCCGGAGCTTTGGCAATGTTGATTACTGCTAATCCAAGAATTATTGCTTTCGGGAATAATTGGGCAACGAGCACGAAAGGAGTTTTTGACTTTTTCAAACCATACCGAACGATTTCGAAAACAGCAATTACAGGAAATTCAACTAACCAACCTTGGTTTGAAAATTTAGAAAGTGAAGTTGAAATCCACAAAGACCAACCGGTTTTTGACGGGCAATATTCGAATCAATGTTACATGGACAGAACCAGAGATGCGTATTTTTCATTCAAAAAATTAAAAAATACTACCGAAACTGTTTATGATTCCTGGAAAAGTATCGTCATGCACTTACCTTATGCTTTTCAGGGACGCCGCATGTTGTCTGAAATTTATGCTTTGGACGCCTCCAATACAATTATTTCCGGTGATGAAGACGCACCAGAATACCAAAATAAATTGAAAGAAATAAGCAAATCAGAAGCCTACAAAAAATTTATAAACGAAAAATTAATGCCTGCCGAAATTGCCTCTTCATTAATTGGGAATTTATACACAGGTTCTATTTTCATGGGATTACTATCTACTTTGGCTCATTTTTATGATACTGAAAAAGAAATAAGCGGCAGCACATTTGGTTTTCTCGCTTATGGAAGCGGTTCAAAATCGAAAGTTTTTGAAGGAACAATTCAACCGGACTGGAAATTAGCAATCACTGGTATAAATCTTTTTGAAACAATTGAGAAAAGCTTTGAAATTGATTTTGATACCTACAACAAACTACATAAAAAGGAACAAAAAATCAGCATTCAAACTCCTAAAAACGAATGGGCTTTAGACCGAATTGAAAATGAAATCCCAAATTTAATAGGCGCTCGCTATTACAAATGGGTTGATTAATTTATACTTCAACAAAAAAGCACCAAGAATTCACATTTGAACTTTCGGTGCTTTTTTACTTAAATACTGTATACCTCTAACTGAATTTTGTCATGTATTGCTGCACAATTAAATCTGTGTTTTCATTGCGCATTTTTTGCTCTAAATGAATTGGAGGCGAAGCTCTTTCCAAACAATTTTTAACGGCACAGGTTTCGCAAGTAACCCCAACAACCTGTTTCTTGATCGAATCATTTTCGATAAACTTGAATTTTTTCTTCATTCCAGGTGTAATCAATATTCCTACCGAAATACTACGAATACAATCTACCTTAAACGGATCCGGCGTTGCGGATGAAAAAACTAAATATTCATTCTTACTGTTATCATATCTGGAGATTTGCGCATCAAAAAAGTGGTTTTTATTTTGCTTCAAAGACTCCTCAATAGTACGTATAGAAACCCATCTTCGGCAGTAATGCTCATTCATTTCATTCGCATGTGGTTCCTGCTGATTGGTAATGTGTAATTCCTTTTTTATCTGATACGTATCCGTTCCTATCTGATGCGACAATCGTAGGAAAAAGAGATTTTTCAACTGAAAGTCTTTCGGTAAAATATTAGTCAGCCTCTGGTAGAATGATTCCGGAGAAACATTAAATCCGCTCATCAGAGCAATCATTTCCTGAGGTTTTGGATTTGTTTTTGACAAAAATAAATTCAGTTCGTCTATCAATTTTTGTCTTGGAATAAGTAGCGCTCCGGCAAAATAAGAAGCATAAAAATTATTCAGAACCTGATCAAAATTATCAAACTTAATCCAGCTGAACGTATATAACCTTTCGGTAATCTCGAGGTAATTATACGCAATTTCTTTGGCTAGAATAAATGCTTTCTGAGGTTCGTCAATATCTAATGAAAGTAACAGCGTCTTGCTTTTTGGCACAAAAATCGACCTTAAATCTCCCAATTGTTCTTGCTCTGAAAAAACAAGTTCCTTTATCGTATACCCGTATTCTTCAATTAATATTGCCGTTAATTCTTCAATCGAAAGTTGGGTGTCAATATTTACATGAAACGCTTTGGAAAACTGCAACACTTTCTGCTCTAAATCTTCAAAATAGTTTGAGTGCGCTTCTTGGTACGAACGCAACGAAGCCAAAAAGAAACTCTCTCTTGTTAAATTATAATGCTGCGCAATCTCAATAATCGTACTGATAAACGCATTTACTTTTGCAGGAGCATTGGCAATAATATCGATAAGATCATTCTCCTGAATTCCAAAAATCTCCAGAGGAATCTCTTTCAAAATACCCGATTTCAGGATTTCTCCAATAGGTGCCAAATTATTATCTAGTTTCAACGAAACCATATTGTCATAAGAAACATCCAGTTTTTCAGACAGCAGAATGATTTTATCCGTTTTGGGATACTTTTTTCCTTTTTCAATTTCGTTCAAATACGATTTTGAAAGGTCTGTGATTTTTGCCAAACCAAATAGCGACAGATTCTTATTGGTGCGAGCCTGCTTGAGTTTTAATCCAAAAATCAACTTGATATAATCCTTTTCTATGTTCATATCTCAAAGATATACTAAAAAAATATTTTCGCCAAAAAAAATATTTTACATTTTTAGCGTACGTTCGCTTGTTTTGTAAAAAACTTTTTGTAACATTGTCGTGTAAAACATTTTAACCATGAAAAATAGTATTGAAACAACCGAAAAATCGTTACAGTTTTCACCTGAAACGAAAGAGTATTATCCCGTAATTTTGACGGATGAGGCGATTATTTTTATTACAGAACTTCACGAGCGTTTCAATGACAAAAGACTTTTGCTATTAGACGAAAGAAAAAATCAACAGCATTTATTTGATGCAGGCGCGTTACCAACATTTCCTTCTGAAACAAAAAGCATCCGAGAAAGTAATTGGGAAGCTGCAAAAACTCCAGAGGATTTATTAGACCGAAGAGTCGAAATAACCGGACCTGTCGATAGAAAAATGGTAATTAATGCATTGAATTCTGGAGCAAAAACGTTCATGGCTGATTTTGAAGACAGCACTTCTCCTACTTGGAGCAACTTAATGACGGGTCAACAAAACCTGAAAGACGCCGTGAATAAAACCATCACACTTGAAGACACTATAAAAAATAAAAAATACAATCTGAATGACCAAACTGCCGTACTGATAGTTCGTCCAAGAGGATTGCATTTGCAAGAGAAAAATATTTTGATTGACGGAGAACAAACTTCGGGATCGCTAATTGACTTTGGGTTGTATGCTTTTCACAATTACAAGCAACTTATGGAAAACGGATCAGCTCCCTATTTTTACATTCCAAAACTGGAACATTATCTGGAAGCGAGATGGTGGAATGAAGTTTTCGAATTCACACAGGAATATTTAGGCGTAAAAAATGGGACATTCAAAGCCACGGTTTTAATCGAAACCATAACTGCAAGTTTTCAATTGGATGAAATCATTTTTGAATTAAAAGATCATATTGTAGGTCTTAATTGTGGACGATGGGATTACATCTTCTCGTACATCAAAAAACTAAGAAAAAATCCCGCTTATATTGTTCCAAACAGAGATCAAGTGACGATGACTGCGCCATTTATGAGTGCGTATTCCCAATTGGTGATTCAACGATGCCACAAACGCAACATACACGCAATTGGGGGAATGGCAGCACAAATTCCGATAAAAAACAACGAAGAAGCCAACAAAATAGCTTTCAACAAAGTAATAGCCGATAAAGAACGGGAAGTTAAAAATGGTCATGATGGCACTTGGGTTGCGCATCCGGATTTAGTTTCGCTTGCCATGACAGTATTCGATAAAAACATGCCGACTAAAAATCAGATTCATGTAAAAAGAGAAGACGTACACGTTACTGAAAGCGATTTACTCGAAACTCCAAAAGGTACTATTACTGAAGAAGGCGTTCGGAAAAACATCAGTATCTCCGTTTTATATATCGCTTCATGGCTCAACGGACAGGGTGCCGCAGCGTTACATAATTTAATGGAAGATGCCGCCACTGCTGAAATTTCGAGATCACAATTGTGGCAATGGTTACAAAACGAAGTGGTTTTAGACAATCAAAAAGTGTTGAATGAGAAATACTATCACCGACTGGCGATGGAAGAATTTGAGAAAATCAGAAAGCTTGTTGGAGATGAAAATCATGACAAACAAAAATACAGATTGGCGGAACAATTATTAGACATTTTGGTCGTGAACGACAATTTTATCGAATTTTTGACAATTCCCGGATACAAATACATTTAAAAACTCAATTGCAATACCTATTAACAAACAACCAAAAAAAAAGAAAATGAAAACTACAGAAACAAGAATTCAAGAATTAGTGACCGACTGGATCACGAACCCAAGATGGAATGGCATTGAGCGACCTTACACTGCTGAAGAAGTGGTGAAATTGCAAGGTTCGTATCAAATAGAACATAGTGTAGCCAGAATTGGGGCAAATAACTTATGGAATAAACTAAATGCTCAGGATTTTGTAGCCGGACTTGGCGCACTTACCGGGAACCAAGCCATTCAAGAAGTAGAAGCAGGATTAGATGCGATTTATTTGAGCGGTTGGCAGGTAGCTGCTGACGCAAATGTAGCCGGCGAAATGTATCCTGACCAATCTTTATATCCTGCTAACAGCGTACCTTTAGTAGTAAAACGAATCAACAATGCACTTTTGAGAGCGGATCAAATACAAGTTGTAAACGGAACAACCGATAAAAAACAATATTTAGTGCCTATCGTTGCTGATGCCGAAGCCGGTTTTGGAGGGAATCTAAATGCTTTCGAATTAATGAAAGCGATGATTGAAGCGGGAGCTGCCGGAGTTCACTTTGAAGATCAATTGAGTTCTGCCAAAAAATGTGGTCACTTAGGTGGAAAAGTATTGGTTCCTACTCAAGAAGCCATCAATAAATTGATTGCAGCACGTTTGGCAGCTGACGTAATGGGAACACCAACAATTGTGGTTGCCCGCACAGATGCGGATGCAGCTAACTTATTGACTAGCGATATTGACCCACGAGATGCTAAATTCATCACGGGTGAAAAAACTGGAGAAGGTTTTTTCTATGTAAATTGTGGTGTAGAACAAGGAATTGACAGAGGATTGAGTTATGCGCCTTATGCCGATTTAATTTGGATGGAAACCAGTAATCCGGATCTTGATTACGCAAGAAAATTTGCCGAAGGAATTCATGCGAAGTTCCCGGGAAAAATGTTGGCTTATAATTGTTCCCCTTCTTTCAACTGGGCTGCCAAATTATCCGTTGCTGAAATGGAAACGTTCCGAGAGGATCTCGCTGCAATGGGATACAAATTCCAATTCATCACTTTAGCCGGATTCCACGCATTGAACACCAGCATGTTCGAATTGTCTAAAGCCTACAAAGAAAGAGGAATGGCTGGCTATTCTGAATTACAGGAAAGAGAATTTGCTTTGCAAAAGCACGGTTTCAAAGCCGTAAAACACCAAGGCTTCGTAGGGACATCCTATTTTGATGCGGTACAAAACACCGTAACCATTGGAAAATCTTCTACTACTGCCATGAAAGATTCTACAGAAGTAGCGCAGTTTTAAACAAAATAGCCACCATAAAAAAACACGATTTCAGATGGAATCGTGTTTTTATTTTAAAAGTAAGAATGAGTCTTTATTTTGATTCTATAATTTCAAGATCCGTAACGACTTTCTGTTTTCCTTTTTGAATACTGATTGTATTGACTGAAACCGGAAGGTAAAATTTACCATTTTTAGCTGGTTCTAATTTTAATTTTTTATCTTTCTTTTTCCAATTATCCGCTGTTGCTTTCGTTATCGAAAGATCATAAACCTGCTTGTTCAATCCTTTTACGCCTTTCACTTTCTGAGAATAAACGACTTCTTTGAAGCTGTTTTCAATTTGTAAAAGCACCTCCGATTCCTCATTCGAATAATACCAAATCTCCGCTTTTGGCTCTGAAGCCTTAGCCCAAGAACTCCAGCTGTTGCCCCATTCTCTTGATTTTTTTATCTTTTTAAGTTCAAAAACATGAAGATTTTCCGCTATGACTTTATCATTCAGTTGTTGCACTTGATCCAAATTAACTTTGTACACCGAACGACCGTGAGTTCCCACCACTAAATCTTTTGCTTTCTTTTGAATCACTACATCGTGAACGGCCACGTTTGGAATTTCGTTAGAAAAATCATCCCAAGATGTTCCTTTGTTTAATGAAATATACAAGCCGTTATCCGTTCCCACATATAAAATATTCTCGTTTACATTATCTTCCACAATTACATTCACAGGACTTGAAGGTAAATTATTGGCGATGTTTTTCCAGGTTTGCCCAAAATCATCTGACATGTACACATAACTGGTGAAATCATCATTACGATATCCGTTCAAAGTCGCATAAACTCTCTCTTTCTTATGTGCCGAAGCTACGACTCTGGAAATCCATCGGTTATGAGGCAAATTCTCCGAAATTTTGTTCCAAGTCGCCCCTCCGTCTTGCGAAACATGAATCAATCCATCATCACTTCCCGTGTAGAGCAAACCAAACTGCAATGGGCTTTCGCTGATAGCTGCAATTGTTCCAAAGGCTACATTTCCTTCCTTCACTCCATGCGTCAAATCAGGTGAAATAGCAGTCCAAGTTTGTCCTTGATTCATCGAACGATGCAAGAAATTAGATCCCATGTATAAAATATCTTGGTTGTGCGAAGACAATAAAATAGGCGTTTGCCAATTAAATCGAAATGGTTTTTCATCCTTTTTTGGCTTTGGAGAAATATAATCACGTTTGTTATTCGCACGATCAATTCGGTAATAATTTCCAAATTGAAATCCAGTGAAAACAATATTAGAATTCCTTTTGTCGATTTGAGTTTGCATTCCGTCTCCTCCCATCAAATTTTCGTACGGATATTTTCCGGTTTGGTACCATTCTGAGGAATATTTATACGTGCTTGGCCCAACCCAAACCCCATTATCCTGCATGCCGCCATAGATATTATACGGTTCTTGCTCATCTACATTCACTGCATAAAACTGACTTACGGAATGCGAATTACTTTTCACCCAATGCGCTCCATCATCATACGAAATGTTCAAACCCCCATCATTTCCATTGATTAAATGTCCTGATTTATTTGGGTTGACCCAAACTACGTGATGATCTGCGTGAACATTCTCTTCGCTTATGGAGGTAAATGTTTTTCCGCCGTCATTTGATTTTATAATGGGTACACCTGATAAATAAATTTTATTCACATCATTTGGATCAACAGCAATAACACTGAAATAATACCCGTACGAATAAAAGAAATCATCGATAAAATCTTGATGGGTCTTCGTCCAATTTTTTCCTCCGTTACTTGATTTGTACACTTCGGCACCGATAACTTCTGTTTCGGCTAAACTATTTATCGCATCCAAAACTACTTTGGCAGCTTCGTTTGGTTGCAAATACCCGTTTTGAACCCAGTGTTTGATATTTTCGGCTCGATATTTTTCGGTTAAACCATAATTCTTTAAAATAGAATTCAGACTTTTATTGGGCAATTTCAGGAATTCGTCTCCTGGCATAGAAAACGCAACCGGTAACGAATTGCTTTTTTGGGATTGCAACGGTCTTTTGAATTGGTTATCCAAAATGGCATACACGTTATCATCATCATACACCGCTAAACCAATACGACCAACACCTTCGCCAACAGGAAATCCACTTTCAGCATTCGTAAAAAGTTTCCATGTCAATCCTGCATCTTCACTTTTATAAATCCCCGAAGTAGCACCGCTTCCTGTAAAATCCCACGCCTTTCTGTCTTTACTCCAAGAAGCCGCAAATTGAATCTTGAAATTTTTTGGCGAAACAGCCACATCTATAATTCCGGTTTCATCGTCGATATAAAGGGTTTTGCTCCACGTTTTTCCGCCATTTATCGTTTTATAAATTCCTCGTTCTTCATTTTTAGAGTACAAATGTCCCACGGCACCTACAACAACTTCATCAGGATTTGATGGATTTATAAGTATTCTGCTGATGTGATGACTGTCGTGCAATCCCATATTTTGCCAAGTCTTCCCTTTGTCTTCGGATTTCAAAATTCCAATTCCCGCATAAGAGGATCGGGACGAATTGACCTCGCCAGTTCCTACCCAAATCGTTCCTCGTTTCCAGTCTATCGCAATATCACCTACATTTTGCGTTGGCACAGCATCCATAACCGGCGTAAAACTCATCCCATTATTATTCGTGTACCAAAGTCCGCCCGAAGCATATCCTACATAAAACTCGGTTGGGTTTTCCGGATTTACATCCACATCCACCACTCTTCCGCTCATCACCGTTGGCCCTACATTTTCGAAAGTAACACTTTGAAACAGCGATTGGTTTTCCATTGTTTTCTTGGTTTCCAATGATTTCTGAATCGCTTCGGGAGAAACTTGTCCCCAAGAGACACTTTGTACGATAAGGGCAGAAAAGAGTACTATTTTTTTCATGTAAATTGATTTGAATTGGAAAATTAATCATAAAAATAGTTATCTGAAAATTTTATAGTGTAATTAACATCCGTTTCTTTCAAAGTTAGTATTTTTGAATAATCATTATAAAAAACAAGGATTGTATAATGTTATTTATATTTATCTATAAAAACGCCCATTAAGATTGCATTTTGCTACAATAAAATAAAAAAATCAACACATGAAATACCATCAAATTGACCGCGATTTATTTATAAAAAATAGAGCCAAATTCATGGCTCAGATGAAACCAAAAAGCGTTGCTATTTTCAACTCTAATGATATTTACCCCGTTTCTGCCGATAGTACATTGCCATTTGCACAGCACCGCGATATCTTTTACTTAAGCGGAGTAGATCAGGAAGAAAGTATTTTATTGCTTTTCCCGGACGCGCCATACGAGCACCAAAGAGAAATGGTATTCTTGAAAGAAACCAGCGAACACATTGCCATTTGGGAAGGTGAAAAACTGACTAAAGAGCGTGCTTTTGAAGTAACAGGAATCAGAACTGTGCATTGGTTGCAGGATTTCGAAAAAGTTTTATTCGAAATGATGACGCACGCTGAAACAATTTACATCAATACTAACGAGCATTACCGCGCCACCGTGGAAACCGAAACGCGTGAAGCCCGTTTTGTAAAATGGTGGAAAGAGAAATATCCGGCACATGCTGTTGCAAAAAGCAACCCGATATTGCAACGCCTTCGTTCTGTAAAAGAAACCGAAGAATTGGACTTAATACAAAAAGCCTGTACTATTACGGAACTTGGTTTTAGAAGATTATTGCCTTTCGTGAAACCAAACGTTACCGAATATGAAATCGAAGCCGAGTTAATTCACGAATTCATTCGCAACCGTTCCAGAGGTTTTGCCTACACGCCAATTATCGCTTCCGGAAACAATGCCAACGTGTTGCACTACATCGAAAACAACCAACAATGCAAAGCCGGTGATTTAATTTTACTGGATGTTGCCGCTGAATATGCCAATTATTCGAGTGACATGACGCGTACCATTCCGGTTTCAGGAAAATATACTAAAAGACAAAAAGAGGTCTACAATGCTGTTTTAAATGTAAAAAACGAAGCGACCAAAATGCTGACTACAGGAACACTTTGGAAACAATACCATATCGAAGTGGGGAAATTAATGACTTCCGAATTACTAGGTTTGGGTCTTATTGACACAGCCGACGTACAAAACGAAAACCCGGAATGGCCCGCTTATAAAAAATATTTCATGCACGGAACATCGCACCACATGGGATTGGACACGCACGATTACGGAATCCTGACCGAACCCATGCAAGCCAATATGGTGTTCACTGTAGAGCCTGGAATTTACATTCCTGCCGAAGGTTTTGGAATCCGTCTGGAGGACAACATTATCGTTCAAGAAAGCGGAGAACCATTCAACATGATGCGCAACATCCCAATTGAGGTAGACGAAATCGAAGAATTAATGAACAGTTAATTCCATAAAATATACAACCAAATCGGTTTACAGCAATGTGAACCGATTTTTTTTTGGGCGCAACCCAGCCTCCGTAAACTCCGGCTGCGTCGGGCTATTCGCTGCAAGTCCTCGTCTCGTCAAAAAGACAAGACTGTGGGCTTTCCACTATTATCCCTTGCGCTTCAACGAGAAAATCTGTAATTCCAAAATTCATCTTAAAGCTGTAACTTTATAATCACGCTTCCGACATATTTAAAAAACTTAAAACATAGAAATCATGCAAGCACACCAAATAGACTACCACATTTACGGCGAAGAAATGCAATATGTGGAAATAGAACTGGACCCACAGGAAATTGTAATTGCCGAAGCCGGAAGTTTTATGATGATGGACAATAATATCCAAATGGAAACTATTTTTGGTGACGGTTCCGGACAAGAAAACGGATTGTTCGGCAAGCTTTTAAGCGCCGGAAAAAGAGTCCTGACCGGCGAAAGTCTTTTTATGACCGCATTCATCAATCAAAACAATACCAAAAGCAAAGTTTCCTTTGCCTCACCATATCCAGGAAAAATTATCCCAATTGACTTAACGCAATTTGGCGGAAAATTCATTTGCCAGAAAGATGCCTTTCTCTGCGCTGCCAAAGGCGTTTCTGTGGGGATTGAATTCTCTAAAAAACTCGGTCGTGGGCTTTTTGGCGGCGAAGGTTTCATCATGCAAAAAATAGAAGGCGACGGAATGGCGTTTGTGCATACCGGCGGAACATTAGCCAAAAAAGAATTAGCAGCAGGCGAAATCCTAAAAGTCGACACGGGTTGCATCGTAGGTTTTACCAAAGATGTCGATTATGACATTGAGTTTATTGGCGGGATCAAGAATTCAATTTTTGGTGGCGAAGGTTTATTTTATGCCACGCTAAGTGGCCCGGGAACAGTTTATGTACAATCCTTGCCTTTCAGCCGACTCGCTGACAGGATCATCGCATCTGCTCCCAAAGCTGGCGGAAAAAGTCGCGACGAAGGCAGTATATTAGGCGGATTAGGAAGTTTGCTTGATGGGGACCGACGATTTTAAATTTTACCAATATTGAATCACCACTTTAAATAATACCTACAAGGTTCAAAAAAACCTTGCAGGAAACGCAACAACGGCTTTCATAAATGGAAGCCGTTTTATTTAACCATATAAGCCATTTAAGCAAATAGAAATAATGCTTACATCACCTTATATTTCTTAAATGGTTAAAAAAATAAAATGCTACTTTTGTAGACTAAATTTCCATTTTGAAACAAATTCTCTTTAAAAACACCAACATCTCCTATTCCGATACCGGAAAAGGAACCGCTATTGTCTTACTTCATGGTTTTTTGGAAAACAAAGGCATGTGGGATTTTTATATTTCGGAGTTTGCTAAAAAAAATCGCGTTATCACGATTGATTTATTGGGACATGGCGAAACGGAATGTCTGAGTTACGTGCAAACGATGGAAGATAATGCCGATGCTGTTCACGCAGTTTTATCGGAATTGCGCATCCGAAAAGCCATTTTTGTCGGGCATTCTATGGGCGGTTATGTGGCTTTGGCTTTCGCCGAATTATATCCTGACACCATAAAAGGATTGGTTTTATTAAACTCCACCGCAAGAGCCGACAGCGCCGAACGAAAAACAAATCGGGATCGAGCCATCAAAGCGGTAAAACAATCTTTTATAAATTTTGTTTCACTTTCTATTGCTAACTTATTCAGCGAATCCAACAGAGAACGACTTTCATCAGAAATTGAAAGCGTAAAAAAAGAAGCTTTAAAAACATCGCTACAAGGAATAGTTGCGTCACTGGAAGGAATGAAAATAAGACACGATCGGGAAGTGTTGTTGCACCTTACACCCTATCCAAAATTATTGATTCTTGGCGAAAAAGATCCTGTCCTGAATTATGAAGAGACTAAAGAACAGATAGAAAACACTGCGGTAAAACTAGTCACTTTTCCCGACGGACACATGACTCATATTGAGAATCAAGATCAATTATTGATTGTATTGTTGGATTTTTTCAAAAGTATTTAAATTATTTTCTCTTCGAAAGAAATGCTTTCATCTAAAATTTCGCTCAATAAAAGAACCATTTGCTCTAAATAATTACTCAAAATTTCTTCATTTATAATCGAATTTATTTCTTTATCTTCTTTAAAATTAAACGGAAGAAAACCTGCTTTTAAATTTTTAAAAGAAATAATTCCCGCTTCAATTGGCTTTCCTTTTGCTTCGTGTTCATACATATATGCATACGCCAGCACCTGAATGATTTTATCGCTTTTAATATCTTCAGTTAGTCCTTTCCACGATTTCAGAGTGACGCTTGCTTTTTCTACTTTTCCGGTTTTATAATCGATAATTCGAATGATTCCGTTGCGCTCTTCTATTCGGTCTACATTTCCTTTTATCAATACAGGAAAAGGCAAATTAGGATGATGTAATGGTCGCTCGAAAGTTTGTTCTAAAGCAATTATTTTTATCGCATCGCCGTTCTTAATACTTTCCAGTTCGACTTTTAAGAAATTAGAAACATTACGTTTGGCGACTTCAAACGCCAATAAATTTCTTCCTTTTTTGATTTCGCCTTCTTTGTAAACCAATTTGAATTGCTGGAGAACCTCTGCATCAATTTGTTTGAAACAATTTAAAATAGCACTTTCCGAAATAAATTTACCAATGAAAGGCTCGTATAAAACCTTCAAAGTTTCGTGGATAATGGTTCCCAACGTATTCAAGGCAATATTTTCTTCGACTTCTTCGACTTCGCTGATGCGCAAAATCTTCTGGAAATAAAACTGAATTGGATTTCGGATATAACTCGTCAATGCGGACGGAGAAAACCCTTTTTCTGCAATTTCTTTCAAACGAATCATCACACTTTCAGATTTTGGAATTACCATCGGTTGATATGCCGTTTCAGGTAAAACAGCATTATAAATTTCGTGTGTCAACGTATGATTAACCTGCTTTTCGACTTCCAATTGGGTTATGAATCGGCTTTTTTCACCTGCATCCAAACCTTCACTTTCGGTATTATAAAGCAAGTAAACATTTTTGGCACGTTGCAATAAATGATAGAAATGATAGGTATAAATAGCATCTTTTTCTTTGAATGTCGGCAACCCTAATTCGCGTTTCACATCATACGGAATAAACGAATTCTGCGATTTACCAGCCGGAAACTTACCTTCATTCATTGAAGTAACAATAACGGTGTCAAAATCCAAAACCCGGCTCTCTAACACTCCCATAATCTGCAAACCATTCAAAGGTTCGCCTTCAAAAGAAACTTCGGCCAAATCAATTACTTGTTTGTAAATGGCATAAAGCGTTTCTATTTTATCAATATGTAGGTGCTTCGAATAATAATTAATTAGTTTATTGATGACTTTAAAAATAGCAAAGACAAAAGACTTGGTGATTTTCTCTTCCTCGTTATCGTTGCTTAAATTTTCTTTTATTGTCAGTAATAATGTAGAAATCGTTTCTAATACCGGAATTGAACCCTTTTCCCATTTTTGGAATAATAAAAGAAACAATTCGCTCGGAATTACATTCAATTCCATCAATTTATGATGCGTAATAAAAGTATAATTATTTTGATTGATCGTATGGACAAGAGCGCTGGTTTTCGCATACGGTTCTACCAAAGGATGCGTCAAAACATCTAATACATCTTTGTAATACAGCACATAGCTTTTGGCATTTCTGGATAACGCATTCGTATGCATTTTGAATAATTTGGCAATCAAAATCTGTGCTGGATTGTTCTTGCTCGAATACCCCATCGTTATATTCAAAGCTCCAACGCTTGACGGTAACGAATATAAAAGCGGCACCAAAAGATTTTCCTCACCAAGCACAATCGCCACTTTATCAAGCTTGCCATTCGGATTTTCATTGATGACATTTTCAACAATACTTCCGGCTATTTTGGCCTGACCAATTGTTTTTGGTGTACCAATAACCTGAATGTTTTTAGTCTGTGAAAAATCATTTACAATCCATTCAAACGGATGTAATTTATAATGTTTCCAACTTTCTTTGAAACGGCGTACAAAGAGTCCTGCATCGTGATACGGATCATTGAGAAACGTTTGGTCTACGTCCCAATATATTTTGGCTTGATCAGAAGCGATAAGATGCTGGATTATTTTTTCTTCGGCTGCATTCAATGCATTAAAACCGGCAAACAGGAATTGTTTATTTTGTACAGAATTCGAAAAATGATTTAGATTATTTACTGCCTCGCGATAAATCAAGCCTTGATAACCGATTCCTTTATTCAATAAATGGGTATATAGTGACTGATAATAATTGGGTAGTAATTTCCAAAAATCGATATATTTTTCTAATAATACGGTCTTATTTTCGACTTCAATTCCCCATTTTTTGATATCTTCAATATCTTTCAGGTACGAAAGAACGTGGGAGGGTTCTAATAAATAGCGGTCAATTTCATTAAAATCTTGTAACAATGTTTTAGCCCAATTGGCAAAGAGTTCAAAGGATTGTTGGTTTACTTTATCAGTAATCGACAAGTAGACTTCGTAAAATTCAAATAATAGTTCAATGGGGTCTATGGTACGAATACCCGCAATATTTTGAATAAAATCTTCAATACTAATAATTTCAGGAGAAAGTATATTTGTGGTTACCTGATTTTTCAGCTCTTCAATCAAAAATATTTTTGCCCGTTTGTTTGGTAAAACTACAATTGTGTTGGAAAGGTTGTCTGAATAGTTTTCAATTAAAACGGCAGCAATTTTATCAAGAAAAGAAGTATTTGTCATTCTATAAAAATAAAAAAAACGCCCCGATAAATCGAGGCGTTTTCCATAAATATTTTAGAAAGAAATTATTCTTTAATCAAAGATATTTCAACTCTTCTGTTCATTGCTTTTCCTTTTGCAGTTTTATTAGTTGCAATTGGTTTAGTTTCACCAAAACCTGTAGATCTAAGTCTATCAGCAGCAATTCCGTTTTCAATTAAATAATTTTTAACGGCAGCAGCTCTGTTCTCAGATAACGTTTGGTTAAGTTCGTTACTACCATCACTATCACAATGTCCTTCGATCATGAATTTTGAATAAGGATATTCTTTCAAGATTGAAGTGATTGATTGCAATACAGTGTAAGTTCCTTGTTGGAAAGTAGCTTTACCAGAATCAAACAAGATTACTTTACCATAGTTATTTAAAGTTTTCATAACTTCTTCTGAAACTTCTGGACAACCTTGATTAGCAACAGTACCTCTTACGTCTGGACATTTATCATCTTTGTCTAAAACACCATCTCCATCAGTATCTGGCCAAGGACAACCTGCGTTTTCTTTAGGACCTGCAACAGTTGGACATTTGTCATCTTTATCAGCTACTCCGTCTCCATCAGCATCTGGACAACCTTTCAATGCGGCTAAACCAGCAACTTCTGGACAAGCATCATCTTTATCAGCAATTCCATCTCCATCAGTATCAGGACATCCGTTCAATGCAGCTAAACCAGCAACTTCTGGACAAGCATCAGCACTGTCTTGAATTCCATCTCCATCCGTATCAGGACATCCGTTGAATTCTTTTAAACCAGCAACTTCTGGACAAGCATCATCTTTGTCATATATTCCATCACCATCTGTATCTTTACCTCCGAATTTGAAGATAAGACCAGCTGAATGTTGGAAATGTGATGGAGCATCTGGAACACCAGCTGCATCTTCTCTATCTCCAAAAGATTTTTTATATCTTGTAGCAAGTTCAACTCCAACATTTTCAGTAAACCAAAAAGTTAAACCAGCACCTGGGTTTAAAGTTCCGTAGCTACTATCACCAAAGAAAGTATAACCTCCACCAACAGATAGAGACGGATCAATAACTTTAGAACTAATCAAATTCATGAAACTATATTTAATAGTTGCATCAACACCATAATACATTAAATCTCCAGGATTAGACACTACATAGCCACGTGAATCATGACCAACTGCAGTTGGAGCAAATTTCACATATTTATCAATTTTATTCACAGAACCAGAAAGTCCAAAAGAGAAATTATCTCCTACGTATCTAGATACACTTAAATAAGATACAGAAGGAAGAATATTCCAGTTGTCTTTAACTGCAAATGGTTGAGAAAAATGTTGATCGAGCCAATTATGTCCTCCACCAGCACTAGCTTTAGTGTCAACGGCATTAACTCCAAAAGAGATTGCCCATGGATTGTTACTGTCTTGTGCATGAGAGCTTAATCCCATCACCATCATTACAGCAACAAAAAGTTTGTTAAGATGTTTCATACTTAATTTTTTTAATTACAATTTAGTTAATTATTAACAAAAGTAATGCGTAAATTTTTAACTACAAAACTAAATGTTAAAAAAAACCTATAAAAACTACCAAAAGTGGAAATTATACAACTTCAAATCAAAATTATACAACATTTAACATTCTGCCAACTTCAACAAAAGCACTGATTGCCTTATCTAAGTGGGCTTGTGTGTGAGCTGCAGATAACTGTACTCTAATTCTTGCTTTATCTTTAGGAACTACTGGGAAAAAGAAGCCTATAACATAAATCCCTTTTTTCAAAAGCTCATCTGCCATTTTTTGTGATAATTTTGCATCGTACAACATCACTGGAACTATAGCAGAGTCGCCATCAATGATATCAAAACCTGCTTTTTTCATCCCGTCTTTGAAATAATTAGTATTCGATTCCAATCTATCACGCAATGAAGTATCCTTTTCTAATAATTCAAAAACTTTAATAGAAGCCCCAACAATAGCAGGCGCCAAAGAATTAGAAAACAAATATGGTCTGGAACGTTGACGTAATATTTCAATGATTTCTTTTTTGGCGGTTGTGTACCCTCCCATAGCACCACCAAGTGCTTTTCCTAATGTTCCTGTAATAATATCAACTCGACCCATCACCCCTTTAGCTTCGAGAGTTCCTTTTCCGGTTGCACCAATGAATCCAGCTGCATGACATTCATCAACCATAACCATCGCATCATATTTATCCGCTAAATCACAGATTTTATCCAACGGAGCTACAACACCGTCCATAGAAAAAACACCGTCCGTAACAATTAATTTGAAACGAGTTCCAGCCGCTGTCGCTTTGATCAATTGCTGCTCCAAATCTTCCATATTGCTGTTTTCATACCGATAACGAGCCGCTTTACACAAACGAACTCCATCTATAATGGAGGCATGATTCAAACTATCTGAAATTATCGCATCATTTTCTCCTAACAAAGGCTCGAAAACACCGCCGTTTGCATCAAAAGCTGCGGCATAAAGAATAGTATCTTCGGTACCATAGAATTCTGCTATCTTTTTTTCCAATGTTTTATGAATATCCTGAGTTCCACAAATAAAACGAACTGATGACATTCCGAAACCATGGGTATCCAAAGCGTCTTTTGCAGCCTTAATAACTTCTGGATGCGAGGACAATCCAAGATAATTATTGGCACAAAAATTCAAAACAGTTTCTCCCGTAGAAATAGTGATTTCTGCTCCTTGAGGCGAAGTGATGATTCTTTCTTTTTTGAAAATCCCATTATCTTCAATAGTTTGTAATTCTGCTTGAAGATGCTCTTTTATTTTTCCGTACATTAGTTTGTGTTTATTAATTCGTTTTATATTTATAAATATCTCAAGCTACAAATTTACTACATCGATTTCTTTTCCTATATATATAAGTGCTTTTTTTATCACTTTATACCCCATTAACTCAATTGCCGTTTGATAATTCTCCAATTGCTGTTGGTATTTCGCATTATGCGTTCCTGTTTTATAATCCAGCAACAATACTTCTTTGTTTTTTGTTAAAACCATTCGGTCCGGTTTAATGGTTTTACCTTGTTTTTGAATAATAGTTTGCTCGTTCAAAACTTCATTTCCTTCAGCAAAACAAATCTCTAGTTCACTATGATTGACAATTTCTTGAATCGTATTAAAAACTGTTTCTTTTTGACCAAAAGTTATCAATCCGTTTTCAATAGCCTTTGTAATTGCCAAATCAATATCTTTTTTAGTTTTCACAAAAGATAAAATTTCGTGAATTACATTTCCGTATTCTATAGCTTCCTGCTGATGCGTTCCCCACATTAAAGCTTCACGCTGCGCAATTTTTATGTTTTTTGGATTTAAAATTTCCGAAACCAAAGGAATCGTTTTTGAAGTATCAACGTGTTGTTTTGCTGAAGATAATTTCGTTACATTTCCAAATTCATACTCAAATTTATTTTCATCAAAACCAACTTTGCTATCCAAATAATTAATAAAAAAACTACACATATTATTCTTTGGAATTTCTCCTTTACTGGACAAATTCATATTCGAAATCACATATAATTGTTCCTCCGCTCTAGTCAAAGCCACGTACAAAACATTAATATTATCCAATAATTCTTCCTGCTTTTTTTGATTGTAAACCTCAGCAGCTTCTTCACCAAACCCTTCTACCGCGCTGCTGTTGTCAATTAAAACTTTTGGCAGGCCAAAATCTTGTTCCGCTGCATTGAGCCACAACTTGTCTTTGGGTTTCCTAGTGTAATCTTCCTCAGCAAAAGGAAAAATAACCACCGGAAACTCCAATCCCTTTGATTTGTGGATCGTCATAATTCGAACCGCATTAGTCCCTTCAGGAGACGGAATGCTAAATTTCTCCGCATTTTTGTCCCAAAAACTCAGAAAATCAGAAATTCCAGCTTGATTGCGAATGTCTCGCTCTAAAACAATGTCTAGGAAATATTGAACATAGGCATTGCTAATCTTTGGGTTTAGGAATTTCGAAATAATAACCTCAACGGCTTCATACAATGATTTTTTTCTAATGTTTTGAAATGTAAGTGAAACATCAAAACCCATTAACCAATTTTCGAAATCAATTTCTTGAAACAACGCCATTCCTTGGGCAATAAAATCATGAATTGGTAATTTATCCTGACTGTTTTGTGCTAAATATTGAAGGAAATTTGCTTTGGATTCCAAATCAGCACAGTTTTTCAAGTATTTTAATAAATGAATAATCAATCGGACTTCGGTGGCGTTTTGAATCATCAACGTTTCCGAAGACAAAAGTGGAATACCTTGCTTCGTCAAATAATTGGCAATCGCAATTCCTTGACTTCTTTTTCGGGTAAGAATAACGATGTCTTTGTATTCAAATCCTTTTTGCAGTGATTTTTGAATCGTATTTAAAGTCGCCAAAACATACAAATCGGTTTTATCCAAAGCTTCTTCACCTGAATTGTCGGAATCTTCCAAACTTTCAACTTTTGGAATAAAAGAAATATTCACATAGCCACCGGTTTTATCATTCGTTTTTTGATGGCTGTGATTTCCATACAAATCTTTATAATCCAAATGCTCGAATTCATTGGATAACAATTTAAAAAAATCATTGTTGAATTCAATTATTTGCGAATAACTGCGGTAATTTTTATCTAAATGTTCGAGTTTTTTATCGGGATTATTGAACGGATTTTGGTCTTTACTCAATTCAATAAACTGTTCCGCTTTTCCGCCACGCCATCTGTAAATGGATTGTTTTGGATCGCCCACAATCATCAAAGTCCCTTTTACACCAAAATCATCCTGACCTGAAAGCGCATTATCAATCAGCGGAATTAAATTCTGCCATTGCATTTCAGACGTATCCTGAAATTCATCAATAAAAAAATGACGGTAACGCTCGCCCAATCGTTCGTATATAAAAGGAGCGGGCTGGTTTTGGATCTCCCGATGAATAATCGCATTAAATTCGGAAATAGAGAGCACATTTTGTTCTTCTTGAATTTTAGCCAATTCATTGCTGACCGTATTTAATAACGATAAAGGTGTAATATTTTTCAAGAAGGCTTTGTAGAAATTTATCTTTTCGAACGTTTTATACACTTTGTCCAGGAATTGTAATAAATCAGGAATTATGTTTTCAATAATTGCACGGTCTTTTGCCGTTTTATTGATTTTTATGTCATCAAATTCGTGATAGGTTTTATTTTTTGGATTAAACTTTCCTTCTTGAATACTCAACAAATGTTTTGGAAAATGTCCCGCCGAAAATGATTTCGTGTCAATTCCGTTTTTATCGATCAGTGACAAGGCTTCTTCCGCAAAAACGATACTTTCTTTTTCTAAAGCTTTACACGCTTCGGTTAATTTGGATTTGATTTCAACAAATTCAGCAATGGATTTATCCTTAAAATGCGTAACTTCATTTCTATTATTTTCGTTTAAAACCAACCGACCGGTTTCAAGAATTTCACGAGAAATATCCCAAGATTTGTCATCATCGGTTTTTTCCATTGTGAAATCAATTAACAGCTTGGTTAATGTTTCATCTTCTCCGGCTTGCGCGATAATAGCATCGACGGCTTCAATCAAAAGATTTTCGGTATCCAATGTGACTTCAAAAGTCATGGGTAAATTCAAATCGTGCGCAAAGGCACGAATGACTTTATGCGTGAATTTATCAATGGTCGAAATATCAAAAGCAGCATAATTATGAATAATGTGCTTGATGATTTGCTGTGATTTGGTTTTTATTTCAATGATAGAAAGTTCCGTATCTATAGCCAAATCCTGCATTAAATCCTGTGCTTTTGAACTTGGTTCGTCTTTGGCAAACTCGGATAAACTGCCTACGATTCGGCTTTTCATTTCGTGTACCGCTTTGTTGGTAAACGTAATGGCGAGAATGTTTCGATAGGCGTCATTTTTTTTGGCAACAAGAATGATTTTCAGGTATTCTTTGACAAGCGCGTAGGTTTTTCCGGAACCTGCTGATGCGTCGTATATGGAGAAGGAAGGTCTTTGCATTACGATTTTAGATTTCTGATTAACGATTTTAGATTTCTGATTTCTGATTTCTGATTTCTGATTTAGAATTAGCGTTCTAATTTCCCAAATCCCATAGCCCTGATGGAAACGGCATCCTTTTTATAAGGTGATTTTTCATCACCTTATAAAAAGATATAGTGAACAGCAGGAAATAGCTTCTAAAAACACAACAATTTTTAGGTAACTTTTAAAATTTGTCCCGAAACTTCGGGATAAAACTTAAAAGTAGTATTTTTGCAGCATGGAAACAAATAGACAGAAAAAAATAGGTGGGGTTATCCAAAAAGATTTGGTTGACATTCTGCAAGGTGAAGTGAGAAAAAACGGAGTAGCTAATTTAATTATTTCGGTATCCAAGGTTACGGTAACTACAGATTTATCAGTAGCGACAGTGCATTTAAGCGTTTTTCCTCAGGATAAAGCCAAAGAAATTTTAGAGGCGGTGAAGTCCAATGCTAAAAACATAAAGCATGATTTATCCCAACGCGTTCGTTTGCAATTGAGAAAAGTACCTAATTTGGTTTTCTTTATTGACGACTCTTTGGACTATATCGAAAAAATTGACAATGCCTTAGCGAATAGGGATAATCCTATAGAAAACAGAGACCTTCTGGACAAACGTAGATTTCAATAAAACTTGAATTTCCCCCTTTACATCGCCAAACGCTATATTCGCAGCAACAGTAAAAACAATGCGATCAACATCATCAATCGGATTGCCAGCATGGGAATTATTGTTGGCGCAATGGCTTTGTTTGTGGTTTTATCTGTTTTTAGCGGGCTGAAAGTTTTTAGCCTTTCCTTTACCAATGACATTGATCCCGATTTAAAAATAAGCAGTACTTTAGGGAAATCATTTATTGTTTCTCCAAATCAGGAGATCCAAATCAAGAAAATCGAAGGTTTGGTTTCTTATACTAAAATAATAGAGGAGCGGGTTTTATTCACTTTTGACGGAAAACAGGAAGTTACATACTTAAAAGGTGTTGATGCTAATTTTAGCAAAGTAAATGCTATTGAAAAGAAACTTTTCAACGGGCAATGGCTCAAACCGAATACATATCAAGTAGTGGTTGGTTACGGAATTGCCCAGAAATTCTCGATGGGATTGCTCGATTTCAATCGTCAATTGGAAGTTTTAGTTCCAAAACCGGGAAAAGGTGCAATTGAAAATCCGGAACAAGCTTTTAATAAATCCGATCTAATTCCTGTTGGAATTTATGCCATCAGCGAAGATTTAGATTCTAAATATGTTTTTGCCGATTTAGGTTTAGCACAAGAATTATTGGAATACAAAACCAATCAGGTTTCTGGGATTGAAATCAAAGTGAAAGCTGGCGCGGATGAAAGTGCCATTTCAGACGAACTCCAAACTATTTTCAATAATAAAATCACCTTAAAAAACAGGGCTCAACTCAACGAATCCTTGTATAAAATGTTGAATACCGAGAATATTGCCGTGTATTTAATCTTTACTTTGGTGATTGTTGTGGCGCTTTTCAATTTGATTGGCGCATTGATTATGATGATTTTGGACAAAAAAGGAAACTTGAAAACCCTTTTTAATCTAGGAACCGAAATCAAAGATTTGCGAAAAATATTTCTGCTTCAAGGTACTTTATTGAGTGTTTTTGGCGGAATTATCGGGTTGGTTTTAGGGATTGTAATTGTGTTACTGCAACAATATTTTCAACTGGTTATGATTACACCTACACTGGCGTATCCCGTTGTTTTCTCTCTTGAGAACGTATTGATAGTTATGGGAACAATTGTCACTCTTGGCTTTATTGCTTCGCTGATTGCAAGTAGTCGCGTGAGTAAAAAGTTATTAGAGTAAGATTTCAGATTGAAGATTAACGACTTTTGATTTCAGATTTAAAAAAAACAAAACGCAAATTGCACTACTTTACACGAAATAATTTGTGCTAATTAGTGAAATTTATGTGTGAAATATCTAATTAAACAACCTCATAACCCGCATACGCTTCTTCAATTTCATTCAAAGCGGCGAACAATTCTTCCGGACGATCTAGAGTTACCAATTGTTGTTTGAAGGGTTTAAAAGAGTGAATTCCTTTGAAATAATTGGTATAATGTGGTCTTGTCTCAACAATTCCCAATCGTTCTCCTTTCCATTCCATGGCCCAAGTGAGGTGATTTCGCACTGCTTCGACTCTATCAATAACGGTAGGCTTTGGCAAATGTTCTCCCGTTTTAAAGTAATGTTTAATTTCGTCAAAAATCCAAGGATAACCAATCGCAGCACGACCAATCATGATGCCATCAATCCCGTATTCGTTTTTGTACTGTAATGCTTTTTCGGGGGAATCAATGTCGCCATTACCAAAAATGGGCATGGTAATTCTTGGATTGTTTTTCACTCGGGCAATGTGCGACCAGTCGGAATGGCCTTTGTACATTTGCGCACGAGTTCTGGCGTGGATGCTTAAAGCGGCAACACCAATGTCTTGCAGACGCTCCGCAACTTCATCAATATTTATCGAATTATCGTCCCAACCCAAACGGGTTTTTACAGTTACTGGCAAATGGGTACTATTGATAACAGCCTGAGTCAAACGAATCATCAAATCTACATCTTTAAGAACCCCGGCTCCGGCTCCTTTACAAACTACTTTTTTGACGGGACAACCAAAATTAATATCTATTAAATCCGGGTTTACGGTAGATACAATCTTAGACGACATGGCCATGGCTTCTTCATCTCCACCAAAAATCTGGATCCCAACAGGACGTTCATAATCAAAAATATCTAATTTCATTCGACTTTTAATGGCGTCGCGGATTAATCCTTCTGAAGAAATAAATTCCGAATACATCATATCGGCACCATGAGCTTTACACAATCGGCGGAAAGGCGGATCGCTCACATCTTCCATAGGTGCAAGAAGTAAAGGGAATTCGGGTAATATTATGTTGCCAATCTTGATCATCTTCATGTATTTTGGTGCAAAAATAAGGTTTATAGGCTATTGATTAAAATATTTTTTTTTCAGTCAAATATTTCCAGTACCGTTTGGGTACGTGTTGTACATGCAATTTTGTGTTTTTTCTTTCTTTTATGTTGGTATGGTCAAAATATTCTACCCACAACTTTTGATAGTTTATTTCTTTTTCATCAAAAAGAGAATCTCCTTTTTGCAGTAAAATTTGCTTGTCGTTATCCAAAGTAACTATCTCTGTAGTTTTCAAATCATAATATACACCATAGCCTCTTTTAAAATCATAAATCATCCATTTTTGGTCTTGGTACCGATTTTTAAAATGCCTAATAATAAGTGTAAGTACATTAAAATCGGGATAAATTGCTGCAAAATAAACGCTATCTTTCAACAATTCAAATCGCACAAAGGCTTCCATTCTATGTTTTTCTCTGCCTACACTTTTAACCAGCTTAGACACTTGTAAAACATTCGGATTGGAAAAATCTTTTAAAACATTAAGGGTCGGATTTTCAACAGCATATTTTATAACTCGGTATAAAACATTCTCTACATTTTCGGTTTCCGACAAAAAAGCATACAACAGTTCTCTAATTCCGTTTTTTCCTACTTGTTTTTCCAGTCGTGCTAAAACTCTATCAGATTTTTCGATATTGGTGTAAACTGGAATGATCGTGGCGAAAAAGGAATTTTGGTTCGTATTGGAAGGCATAATACTTACGTCCGCGTATTTGAATTCGAATATTTCAAAAACAGCAGTAAAAAAACCTTCTAAAGTATTATCGTAGAAAAGAATCGTCATTCAGTAGCGTTAATTGATTGCTAAAAGGGTTTTCGAACTTACTTTTTGTTTCGTTCAATATAATATTCTTCAAATTTATCGAATCCAAAAATTGAAGACTTTTATTGACATTAGCAACTGTTATAAAATATTTTGCTCTATTACTTGCAACTCCCATTTTTTTTATGTGTTCTAAAGTAAGACTTTGAAAACGCCTAGCATTGATAATTTTATAAGCTGATTTGACTCCGATTCCTGGAACTCTTAGGATCATCTCAAGGGACCCAAATTGAAGGTTTACCGGAAACTTATCAATATTTCGAAGAGCCCAACCTAATTTTGGATCTACTTCTAAATCTAAGAAAGGATTGTTTTTTTCTAAAATTTCATCAGCTTTAAAACCATAAAAACGCATCAACCAGTCCGCTTGATACAATCGGTTTTCTCTTATTAGTGGAACCTGAGAGCCCAATGGTGGTAAACGGGTATCATTAGAAATAGGAACATAGCCCGAATAATACACTCTTTTTAGGTTGAAATCATTATAAAAATGATCAGCAACTTTTATGATCTGAAAATCCGTTTCTTGGGTGGCGCCGATAATAAGCTGTGTACTCTGACCTGCTGGGGCAAATTTCGGAGTCGATTTAAATTTTTTCTTTTCCTCTTTGTAAACTAAAATTTCATTTTTCACAAAACCCATCGGTTTTATCATTTGCTGATGATTTTTGTCTGGAGCCAATAATTTTAAACCAGATTCTGTAGGAATCTCTAGATTCATGCTTAACCTGTCTGCATACAAACCTGCTTCGCGCATGAGTTCATCACTGGCGTCCGGAATACTTTTTAAATGAATGTATCCATTGAAATTATGTTCTAATCGGAGTTTTTTGGCAACCAGAACCAGGCGCTCCATGGTATAATCGGCATTTTTAAAAATACCCGAACTCAAGAACAAGCCTTCTATGTAATTTCTACGGTAAAAATTAATGGTTAGATCTACAACCTCGTCAACAGTAAATGCTGCGCGTTGTATGTCGTTACTTTTTCTGGTTACGCAATAAGCACAATCATAAATGCAAAAATTGGTGAGTAAAATTTTCAGCAAAGAGACACAGCGCCCATCCTCAGTATAGGTATGACAGATACCTGAAGCAGAAGAATCTCCTAATCCTTTGTTGGTGTTTTTTCGGTTGCCACCACTTGAGGAACAGGAAACATCATACTTTGCTGCATCCGCTAGAATTTCCAGTTTTTCTTTTACTCGTTCGTAATTCAATTTTTTACATTTTAGGGAATACAAATTTAGCTATAAAAAGAATATTCTTTTACAAAGCAATAAACATTTAAGATTTGTTTAATACTTAATTGAACGCATTAAATATTAACTAAAATGTTAAAAACTTTGCAGTATATTTGCCTTCTTAAATGCTTGGTATTTTGGCCAATAAATTGAATGAACAACAAAAATGAAACACATTAGGAATTTTTGCATTATTGCACATATTGATCACGGGAAAAGTACGCTTGCTGACCGTTTACTTGGTGCTACCCAAACAGTAACTGCTCGTGAAGAAAAAGCGCAATTGCTAGACAACATGGACCTAGAGCGCGAACGTGGCATTACGATTAAGAGTCACGCGATTCAGATGGAATACACGTATAAAGGACAAGAATACATCCTGAATTTGATTGATACTCCGGGACACGTGGATTTTTCGTATGAGGTTTCTCGTTCGATTGCGGCATGTGAAGGCGCACTTTTGATTGTAGATGCAGCGCAAAGTATTCAGGCGCAAACCATTTCGAATTTATATTTGGCTTTGGAAAACGACTTGGAAATTATTCCGGTTTTGAATAAAGTGGATTTACCCAGCGCGAATCCTGAGGAAGTAAGTGACGATATTATTGATTTACTTGGCTGTAAATTGGAGGATATTATTCATGCTTCAGGTAAAACTGGTTTTGGTGTAGAAAATATATTGGCAGCGATAATAGAAAAAATTCCGCCTCCATCAGGAAGTGTTGAAGAGCCGTTACAAGCATTAATTTTTGATTCGCATTACAATCCGTTTCGAGGAATCGAAGTTATTTTCCGTGTAAAAAACGGACAGATTAAAAAAGGTCAGAAGATTAAATTCATGGCTACCGGGAATGAATATTTCGCGGATGAAATTGGCACATTGAAACTAAATCAAGTTCCGAAACAAGTCATTTCAGCCGGTGATGTTGGGTACTTGATTTCTGGAATTAAAGAAGCGAAAGAAGTAAAAGTAGGCGATACGCTGACGGATGCGAAAACACCAACAACAAATATAATTAAGGGTTTTGAAGATGTGAAACCAATGGTTTTTGCTGGAATTTATCCTGTAGATACTGAAGATTATGAGGAGTTGAGAAACTCTATGGAAAAACTACAGTTGAATGATGCGTCGTTGGTGTTTTTACCGGAAAGTTCTGCCGCTTTGGGATTTGGTTTCCGTTGCGGATTCTTAGGAATGTTGCACATGGAGATTATCCAAGAGCGCTTGGAAAGAGAGTTTAACATGACTGTAATTACTACCGTTCCCAACGTTTCGTATTTGGCTTACACCAAAAAAGATCCTACAACGCCACTTATCGTAAACAACCCTTCGGATTTACCGGAGCCTTCTCGTTTAGACCATGTTGAAGAACCTTTTATTAAAGCAACTATTATTACTAAATCCGATTATGTGGGGAATGTAATGAGTTTGTGTATCGAAAAACGTGGGTTGATTACCAATCAGACGTATTTGACTACGGAACGTGTAGAGCTGACTTTTGACATGCCATTAGCAGAGATTGTATTTGACTTTTACGACCGTTTGAAAACTGTTTCTAAAGGATATGCCTCGTTTGATTATACTCCAATTGGGATGCGAACTTCTAATTTGGTTAAAGTGGATATTTTATTGAACGCTACAATTGTGGATGCTTTATCATCCTTGATGCATGCCGACAATGCGTATCACATTGGTAAAAAAATGTGTGAAAAACTAAAAGAATTAATCCCACGCCAGCAATTTGACATTCCTGTTCAAGCGGCAATTGGGGTAAAAGTAATTTCTCGTGAAACGATAAAAGCGTTGCGTAAAGACGTTACCGCCAAATGTTATGGTGGGGATATTTCTCGTAAACGTAAATTATTGGAAAAACAGAAAAAAGGTAAAAAACGAATGAGACTGGTTGGAAATGTTGAAATCCCACAGGAAGCGTTTATGGCGGTGTTGAAGTTGAATGATTAAAAATTATTCTAAATTCTGACCCGAGTAAAGCAAACTGGCGAAGCAATTTTAAATTATAAATGAAACCTGACGATGTAAAAACTGTCAGGTTTTTTGTTTTTATTTATCCTTTAACCATTCAAACAATCGTTTGGCATCTTCGAATTTAAACAATTGTGTTCCTTCATTCATCGTTGCTGCTGAACCGCAAGCGACTCCCCAACGAATTACTTCTTTCAGGTTTTTATTTTGCGAAAGCGCCCAAACCATTCCGCCAACCATACTGTCACCGGCACCTACAGTGCTTTTTTTAGCAACATTGGGAGCAGGAACAAATTCGTAAGAATCTTTTGTAACCAATACTGCGCCTTGCGGACCAAGGGAAACGACTACAATTTCGGCGCTACCTTTGGCTATGATTTGTTTTGCAGCTTCGTTTACTTCTTCCAATTCCAATCGCTCCACACCGATCAATTTTGCCAGTTCTCCAACATTTGGTTTGATCATATAAACGCCAATTTCTAATGCTTTTTGTAATGATTCACCAGAGGTGTCCACAATTAATTTAGCATTTGTTTTTTTTGCGATTTCTGCTATTTTTCGATAAAAATCTGTTGATAAACCTTCATTCAAACTACCGCTGGCTACTAGAAATTTTGATTTAAAACCAGCTATGGTCTCTAGAATTCTGTTGGTTTCTTCTTCTGAAATTTGACCCCCTGTAAATCCAAATCGGTATTGTGAATTGGTGTTGTCATCCACGGCGACGAAACTTTCTCTGGTCCAAATTTGAACTTCGATAGCTTTAAATTCAACGGATTCCTTAGCCACCAATCCCTCCAGCATTTTACCCATTGGTCCACCAGAAGTAAAGACTGCTAAAGACGTCCCTCCTAGACGGGAGATTGCCTTAGAAACATTGATTCCTCCTCCTCCAGCATCATATTGAGGTTCAGCACATCGTATTTTTTGTTCTGGGACTAATCCTTTAAAATGAGTGCTTTTATCTAAAGCAGGATTAACGGTAAGGGTAACGATATCAAATGTCTTCATTTTATGAGATTTAACTAATCTAAAGGTCGGATAAAATTCATGAAAATAGATGTAATTCACGGCGAATATTTCTTTGTATATTTGCAAACTCAAAACAAAGAAAAAATGATTGAAGATAAAAACCCACAACGCACAAGTATTGCCCAATTAGGAGAATTTGGATTGATAGACCATTTGACGAAAAACTTTGAAATTAATCAACCTTCGACTTTTAAAGGAATTGGGGATGACGCTGCTGTTTTGGATTTTGCAGCTAAAAAAATAGTCATTTCTACCGATTTATTGATAGAAGGTGTACATTTTGATTTGGCTTACATGCCCTTAAAACATTTAGGTTATAAAGCTGTTGTAGTCAATGTTTCTGACATTTGCGCAATGAATGCAAAGCCAACACAAATAACGGTTTCAGTAGCGGTATCCAATCGTTTTCCTTTGGAAGCATTAGATGAATTATTTGCAGGAATTACGCATGCAGCACGTGAATATAATGTAGATGTTATAGGTGGAGACACTACCTCATCTCAAAAAGGACTGATTATTAGTATTACCGCCATTGGTGAAGCTGATGAAAATGAAATCGTGTATAGAAACGGTGCCAAAGAAACTGATTTATTAGTGGTTACAGGAGATATTGGAGCGGCTTATATGGGATTACAGGTTTTAGAAAGAGAAAAGCAAGTTTTTCAGGTTAATCCAAATTCACAACCGGATTTAGATGCGTATACCTATTTGATAGAACGTCAATTAAAGCCGGAAGCACGTAAAGATGTTCGTACCTTATTGCATGCCTTGGAAATAAAGCCAACTTCCATGATTGATATTTCTGATGGATTGTCATCGGAAATTATGCATTTGTGCAAGCAGTCTAAAGTGGGTTGTAATTTATATGAAGACAAATTACCAATCGATCCGCAATTTATTAATGTTTGCGAAGAATTCAACATTGACAGTACAACCGTTGCGATAAACGGAGGAGAAGATTACGAACTGCTTTTCACCATAGCCATGGAAGATTTTGAAAAAATAAAAGGGAACCCAAATTTTACGATTATCGGTCACATGACACAAGAAAGTGAAGGAATCCATTTAGTAACTCGGGCCAATACGAAAATTGCTTTAAAAGCACGTGGTTGGGATGCTTTGAGCGAATAAATATATATTAAACTAACAAAAAACGACATTTAATAGGTGTCGTTTTTTGTTTAAGAAATTTAAAAAAGTAAGCCTTTATTTTTTGCCTCTTTGACTAAGTCGATATCACTACCTTCTTCTATTTTTAATAGTTCTTTTAATTTTATTTTTCGTCTCTCAATGGCTCCTAATGTAATTGGAATATATTGAGGAATGTCACTTAGCTTAGTTCCTTTAGAAATATGGAATAAAATTTCTTTGTCAAATTGATCGATTTCTATACTATCTTCCTCGGATTGGGCTAACATTTTTAAAACCGACTGACTATAATATATTTCATTTTTTATAACTTTATCAAACGCAAAAAGTAACTCATCAAATGTTAAATCATTTTTTATAACCAATCCATTAGGATTTATAGTTTTGATAATAGTTTTTATTTTTAATAATTCTGTATACATGGTAAGCAAAATAATTTTGCAACCGGGCATGTATTCAGAAATCAATCTTGCCAAATCCTCACCGTTATAAATACCTTTTTCTTCATAAGAAGGCATACTAATATCTAAAAAAGCAATATCAAAAGCTATAGTATCGGGATTTGTAATGATATTATATGCCGATTCACAATCTTTTGCCTGACTAATTAAAAATTCAAATTCTTGAGGATTATACCTTGTAATCGCATTTTTGTAACCCTCAATAATAAAAGGGTGATCATCAACGATTAATATATTATTCTTAATTGTTGTCTTTACATCTGAGGCAATTGTCATTTCTATGTGAGTATTTGTTTGTTTTCAAATGGAACTGCAATCGTAATAATTGTTCCATTTCCTTTTTTTGATTTTATGTCAACCGTTCCATTACATTCTATGGTGCGAGATTGAATACTTTGCAAACCAATGCCCTTTTTTGATTTATTTACATCAAATCCATTACCATCATCACTTATGGTTAAAAATAAATCTTCCTCAATTTTTTTAAGCTCTACTTTAATAGTATCCGCTTCAGCATACTTATTAATGTTTTGAAGTGACTCTTGAATGATTCTGTATAAATTTATTTTAATCGAATTGCTAAGCAACTCCCATTTTATGGTTCTGTCAATACTTGTAAATAATTTAGGCTTGAATGTCTTTTTCTGTTCTTCAAGTAAATTATCTAAAATAGCAACGAAGTTATTAATTAATTCTGATTTTTCTCTATTTAAATCATGGGAAATTTCACGAATATCCTGCTCAATACTTTTCAACTCTTTTAAGTAATTGTTTCTTTTTTCAACAGCAGTTCCGTCGTGAATTTTATTTAAACTATCTAAGTTCATTCGAACACCAAACATTCTCCCCAAAACGCCATCGTGTAATTCCTGAGCCACTCTTTTTTTCTCTTTAATTCTAATCCCCTCGATGGTATTCTGTTGCGAAATCATTAAATTATAGATTTCCTCATTTGCTTTTTGCTGCTGTTGTTTGAACAGTAATTCTCTATTTTTTGCTTTTTGCGTTTTAATTACAAAAATAAACAACCCCAAAATTGCTAATCCACTGAATATATAAACTAAATTCCTGTTTTGAACCTCAAGATTAGTGTTCTCATCTTTTATTTTATCAGTTTCATACTCGATTCGTGAGAATTTCTCCCCCATACTCCGTTCTGCCTTTTGCAGACTGTCGTTGATATGAATATATTCTTTAGAATAAACTGATGCTTTTTCGGGTTCTATTACGGCTAATTGCTTAAGAGAAGCCAAGACATTCTTTAAGTTTTTGGAACTTTGAGCCGTTGCAAATGCTTCTCTGGAATACTGTATCGCTTTTACAGTGTCCTTTTTAGACGCAAAATATTCCGATAAATGGATTTTATTTGTAATAATTCCAGCTGTCAATTGTAAACTATCCCTCAGCTTCAGTGATTGATAAAAAAGCTCGGGCAACCCCTCAAGTTCTTTAAGTTTGAATTTGGAATACGCTAAATTATCCAAAATCATACCATATAACGAAGGCTTATCGACTAATAAGTTTTTCTGCTCTAATCCTTGACGAAAATAAGATATTGCCTGTCTATGTTTCTCCATGTTTTGATAAACAAACCCAAGATTGTTCAATGAAGTGGCTTTCGACTGGAATACGGATGGGATCACTGTTTCATCTATATTAGCTAAAGCCTTATTATGAAATTCTAAAGCTCGCTCATACTCCTCTCGCTCATTGTAAACAACCCCTAAAAGATTATAGGAATCGTATAGGATATCATTTGCTTTTTCTTCTTTTACGGCCCGAAGGGCACTGAACACGGTTATTTCGCTACCTGAAAAATCACCTTCACCATATTGCAACATTCCTTTATTCAATCGTGTTCTTGCCAAATTGTAATTATCATGATCATACATTTTCTCGGCCTTCGAATAGTACATAAAGGCGCTATCCGAAACCGCTTGGGCAGCGTAATAATCCCCTAAATAAGTGTAAGCTTTGGCCATGTTTACACTATCCTTACTTCTTTCTGAGTTTCCCAAAACAAGATGCACTGTTTCCTTATATCCTTTCCAATCACTCATGTTATAATACCGATTGGCTACCCTAAACAAGTTTACTTTATTCATAGAATCATTGGGCTGATTAATGATAATAGCAAACGCTTTTTGGTTGTATTCTTGTTTTTTTTGGAGTGGTAGGCTGTTGTCTTTTGCCAAGGATAGATAAGAAGTGATACTATCTTCAGGAGAACCAATAGTAGCTATTGCTTTGTCTTTCTTGACACAACCAAAAAAAACCAACAGCAGTAGTAGAAATATGTAGTATGTTTTTTTCAATGATCTCTTTTGAATTTCATCAAAAATAGTAAAATAAAACTATTGCCATAAAAAAAGGCTGTCAAATATTTGACAGCCTACTATTTAATTCAAAATAATTGGATTAGTCTACTTTTTTATTCCCTCCTACTGATTGATTTCCCGTCAGGTCCACCTTTTGATTTCCTCCTACTGATTGATTTCCTGTCAAGTCCACCTTTTGATTTCCTCCTACCGATTGATTTCCTGTCAAGTCCACTTTTTGATTTCCACCTACTGATTGATTCCCTGTTAATTCTACAACTGCATTGTTTTCAACTTTAGTATTGTTTCTAGTCTCAGGTGTAGTAAAAGAGGTTAATATCATTACTAAAGAGAATAATCCGATTGTTAAGATTGCTTTTTTCATAATTTGGGTTTTTTATGTTGTTGTTTTGTTTTATCTTATTTTTGAACCCCTTTTCATGGAATTCTTTTGTAAAACTACAGAGACAACTTTAAAAATTCCTACAAAAAAAGGCGTTTATGGTAGAATACAGCCGTTTGATAGTGAATGACCATCAAATTAAAGTGAATGACTGTTTTTTAAATTTCGAGGTAATTCCCATTAGAAAAATCAGAAATAATAAGGTCGATATTTACCTTATATGATTTGGAGAAAGGAAGTTTAACAGTGCTATTTTTAATATAACATACTGAACTTCCACTATGAATCCTAGAAATATAATTACGATTGACTATGTAACTGTTATGAATTCTAATAAAAGGAAATGATAAGGCACCTTCAAAATGCTTCAATGTTTTGAAAGCCGTTATCATCTCACCATTATTGAGGTATATATCCGTAGAATTATTATCGGCTTGAAAATAGCAAATGTCTTTGGCAGCAATATATCTGTAATCTCCATAGGATTTGATACACAGAATAAGAGAGTGATCTTGATTTGGTATTTCTTGTCTGAGAAAAACTGTTGGTTCTGAATCAGCAACTAATGATTGTTCTATAAAAACTTCTTTTGGAACAATTGATTTATTTAATTTTAAAACTGATTTTAAAACTTCGATTCGTGTCAGTGGTTTTATTAAATAATCGAAAACCTCCTGTTTTATAGCATCAAAAGCCAAATCTTTTCTGGCCGTTGTAATGATAATTTTAGGAACCACTTTTAAATACCTATGCAACTCATTAATTAAAGCCAACGATAAATTACTAGCCTTATTGATCGGGTCAATTTCCAGAAAAACGATTTGAGGCGTATGCTCTAAAAGGAGATTTAAACCATCTTCATAATTATTAGCCGATGCAACAAAATCAAGTTCTGAAAAACTATCAGCCATGGCTTTTGTTTTCAAAACACTTTCTTGATCGTCGTCAATAATAATGTACGAATAATTCATCAATGATTTTTCCTGGAATTGTTAGGCAATACATTATACTTCCAAAGCAAAATATACTTCAACTTATTAAGTAACAATGGTAGTTTTGGGAAACTAATTAAATAAAAAAACCCATTTAACATTCTAAAAATAAGCATTTAGCCTTTTTTTCATACATGTTGTTAATATGTTTTCCGCAAATGTTGACATGTTAAGATGAAGTGCAAATAAATCCGACGAAGAGCTGAAATTTATATTCTAAAAGAAACTAATACCTCCGTTTATTCTAATTAATTGCACACCAAAAAATCACTTCAGAGTATCCTAAAAACAAAAAGCTTTCCTAGTCGGAAAGCTTTTCATGAATAAAAAATTTTAATTACATTTTCATCAACCAATTTTTCATTGAAACTTCATTCTCGATAATTGATTTTAAATCCGCTATCGCAACACGATCTTGTTTCATCGTATCTCTGTGACGAATCGTTACGGTTTGGTCCTCTATAGTTTGATGATCTACTGTAATACAAAAAGGGGTTCCTAATGCATCTTGCCTTCTATAACGTCTTCCTACAGCATCTTTTTCATCATAAGCCACGTTGAAATCCCATTTCAAATCTTCAATGATTTTATGTGCAATTTCCGGCAATCCGTCTTTTTTAACCAACGGTAAAACGGCCGCTTTTGTTGGTGCCAGAACTGATGGCAATTTTAGAACAGTTCTTGTGGATCCATCTTCTAAAGTTTCTTCATTTAATGAAGTAGCAAAAACAGCCAAAAACATCCTGTCTAATCCTACTGAAGTTTCCACTACGTAAGGCACATAGTTTTGATTCAATTCAGCATCAAAATACTGTAATTTTCTGCCAGAAAATTGTTCGTGTGCTTTCAAGTCAAAATCAGTACGGGAGTGAATTCCTTCCAATTCTTTGAATCCAAAAGGAAAATTAAATTCAATATCAGCCGCTGCATTGGCATAATGCGCTAATTTTTCGTGATCGTGAAAACGGTAATTTTCTCTTCCTAAACCAAGTGATAAATGCCATTTTAAACGCGCTTCTTTCCAGAATTCATAATGCTTCATTTCTTCGCCTGGACGCACAAAAAATTGCATTTCCATTTGTTCGAACTCCCGCATACGGAAAATAAATTGCCTTGCAACAATTTCATTTCTAAACGCTTTTCCGGTTTGTGCGATTCCAAAAGGAACTTTCATTCGTCCTGATTTTTGTACATTCAGGAAATTCACAAAAATACCTTGAGCCGTTTCCGGACGTAGGTATAAATCCATTGCTGTATCCGCCGATGCTCCAAGTTTTGTGCCAAACATCAAATTAAATTGACGCACTTCGGTCCAATTTCTAGAACCTGATTCCGGACAAGCAATTTCTAATTCTTCAATTAATGCTTTTACATCCTCAAGGTCTTCGTTACCAAGCGAACGGGCCATTCGTTCCAGAATTTCTCTTTCTTTGGCTTTGTACTCCATCACACGGGCATTTGTAGTTACAAATTCCTGTTCATTAAAAGCATCACCAAAACGAGCACGTGCTTTTTCGATTTCTTTGATTGCTTTTTGATTTAGCTTTTCGGCATAATCTTCAATCAAAACATCGGCTCTATATCTTCTTTTTGAATCTTTGTTGTCAATCAATGGATCATTAAAGGCATCTACGTGGCCAGATGCTTTCCAAGTGGTTGGGTGCATCAATATGGACGCGTCAAGACCTACAATGTTATCGTTCATTTGAACCATTGCTTTCCACCAATATTCGCGTATGTTCTTTTTTAATTCTACTCCGTTTTGTGCATAATCATAGACTGCACTTAAACCATCGTATATTTCGCTTGACGGAAAAATAAATCCATATTCTTTTGCGTGCGAAATTACATTCTTAAATAAATCTTCTTGTTTTGCCATAATACTGCAAAAATATAAAAAGTGAACTTAAAAAAAAGAAAATTGTTAAAGATTGAAGCATTCATTTGCCTATTTTTATAAACAAATCCCTGATTACATGTTTGAAAGCATTATTAATCTATTTTTTCCAAAAGTCTGTTCCGGTTGCAACTCTTTTTTATTGTCCAATGAAAATGTGATTTGTACGGTTTGCAGACACGATATTCCACTGACGAATCATCATTTGAATCCAGAAAATGATGCTTTCAAAAAATTTTATGGCCGAATTCCTGTACTTCATACTTCGGCATTATTTTATTTTCATAAAAAGGGAATTGTCCAAGAGCTCATCCATAATTTAAAATACAAAGGGCATGAGGAAATTGGGAAAATTCTTGGCGAATGGTACGCCGAAGATTTGAAAAACATCGAATTATTACACTCCGCAGATGAAATTATTCCGGTTCCATTACACCGAAGAAAATTAAAAGAAAGAGGATACAATCAGGTAACTACTTTTGGAAAAGCACTTTCATCAAGTTTAAATTTAAATTACAATGAGTCACTGTTGATTCGGAATGTGTATTCCAAAACGCAATCCAAGAAAAACTTATTAGGAAGAACGGAAGGAATCGAAATTATTTTTGATGTTTCCTTTACTGAAAAAGATCATAACAAACATTTCCTTTTAATAGATGATGTAATCACAACCGGAGCTACATTAGAAGCCTGTTCAAGAGCTTTATTGAAAATTCCCGGTGCAAAAATCAGTATTGTTTGTATGGCAATGGCGCAATCGTAATTTGAAAATTTTGGTTCTGATTTTGTGATTGCGAGGGACGAAGCAATCACATAACAAGAACAAGCCCTAACAGGATTGATTCATTCCTCGCATTCACAAATTGATGTATTTTATTCCAGTAAAAAGAACCATTAAATGGTCTCATTTTCTATTTAAAATAAAAACAGAATGTAAAACACATTGTTTTTTAGCCCTGATTGAAGTGAAAATCCTTTTTATGCGCCTTTTTGGCGGATAAAAAGATTGCAGCGGAAAGCAGGAAATAGCTGCTGAAAACAAGTTCGTTACAACCCCAAAGAGCACACTATCAATTAATTTAATGAAATTATAACGAAATAGAATTTCCGTTTCCAAAGTTAAATGTTTAAATTTGAATAAAAATATTTATAAATCATTAAACAATCATATTATGGCTTTTGAATTACCACAATTACCTTATGCGTATGACGCATTAGAACCTTATATTGATGCGCGTACAATGGAAATTCACCATTCTAAACATCACAATGCGTACACAACCAATCTTAATGCAGCTATTGCTGGAACGGATATGGAAGGTAAGACTATTGAAAATATTTTAATTAATCTTGACCTTAAAAACGCTGCTGTTCGTAATAATGGTGGTGGGTTTTACAATCATAACTTGTTCTGGACTGTAATGACACCAAACGGTGGCGGACTTCCAACTGGAGATTTACTAGTTGCAATTGAAGCTGCTTTTGGAACTTTTGAAGAATTCAAAGCAAGTTTCAGTAAAGCAGGAGCAACTCAATTTGGTTCAGGATGGGCTTGGCTTTGTGTGCATCAAGGTGGTAAAGTAGACGTTTGCGGTACGCCTAATCAAGACAATCCTTTAATGCCAGGCGTAGGTTGTGGTGGAACTCCAATTTTAGCAATGGATGTTTGGGAACATGCTTACTATTTGCATTACCAAAACAGAAGACCAGATTATATTGAAGCTTTTTTCAATGTAATTAACTGGACTGAAGTAGCGAGAAGATATGCTTTAGAGAAATAAAAAGAGAGACCAGAAGACAGAATCAAGATTTCAAAAATGAATGCTGTCTTCGTTCTTGCTTCTTAAAATAAAAAGCGCCGATTTCTAAATTTAGGAATCGGCGCTTTTTATTTCTCTTGTTTTTTGACTTCATTCCAATAAAAAAGGTGGAATCTCTTCCACCTTTTTTGCCCCAAATCTACCATAAATTTAACCTACTAATGTTATGGTGAGTCAAAATTATACTAGTTCTTCGTTGCTGCCAAATAAATTAGATGAATAACTTAGAAAACCGATTAAAAACCAATCAGTTCCAATTATTAATAGGCTCTTGCGTCTTTCCCTTCATAAAAATTCATGAATGCACGATTTACCACTCGGTTGCCTCCTGGAGTAGGATAATCGCCTGTAAAGTACCAATCTCCTAAATTCTTTGGACAAGCAATATGCAAATCTTCTACTGTTTGAAAAATAATTTTTACTTCAGCTTTTATCTCCGGAGAGCTCAGCATTTGTGCAATTTTATCTGAAACTTCTTGTGGTTGAAAAGGCGCATATATTGCTGTTACATAATTTACAACATCACTGTCCTTGAAGGCTTCCTGTGCTTTACATTTTACATACACTTCGTCAACAATATGGTATAAGTTTCTTTCTTTAAGCAGTTCTAAAGCTGCTTTAAAAGCCACTAAACCTTCCAGTTTAGCCATATCAATTCCGTAACAATCCGGATAGCGTATCTGTGGCGCTGATGAAACAACAACTATTCTCTTTGGATTCAGACGATCCATCATTTTGATAATACTCATTTTCAAAGTTGTACCTCGAACAATACTATCATCAATAATAACTAAATTATCCGTTGGCTTGATAACACCATACGTTACATCATATACGTGAGCTACTAAATCGTCGCGACTGCTGTCCTCTGTAATAAAGGTTCTCAGTTTCGCATCTTTTATAGCTACTTTCTCCGTGCGTATTTTTACCGAAAGCAATTCTTGTAAAGAATCCTTGGTTAAGGTATTTCTATTTTCAAGAATGTAATTGTTCTTTCTTTGATTTAGGAAATCTTGTGCTGCTTCCACTAATCCGTAGAAGGATGTTTCAGCAGTATTAGGAATATAAGAAAAAACAGTATTATCCGTATCTTCCTCAATAGCTTCCAAAACAGCAGGCAAAATCAATTTTCCTAATGTTTTTCTTTCCTGATATATTTCGGCATCGCTTCCTCTGGAGAAATAAATTCGTTCAAAAGAACATGCTTTTTTAACGGTTGGAGGAAGAATCTCTTCCATTGAAATAGTTCCGTTTTTCTTAATTATTAATGCATTTCCTGGATCTATTTCTTGTACTTTTTCGAAAGGTACATTGAAAACGGTTTGTATAACCGGTCTTTCTGAAGCAACAACAACTACTTCATCATCTTGATAAAAATAAGCGGGACGTATCCCGGCAGGATCTCTAAAAACAAATGAATCACCGTGTCCTAAAAGTCCAGCCATAGCATATCCCCCATCTAAATTTTTAGAAGAACGTCTCAAAATTTTAGCAATATCCAAGCGTTCTGCAATTACAGGAGAAGCTTCTCTTTTAGACAAACCTTCTTCCTTGCAATCTTGATACAATTGCATCACTTCTTTGTCCAGAAAATGTCCGATTTTTTCCATAACCGTAACCGTATCCGCCATTTCTTTTGGATGCTGACCCAGTTCTACTAAATTTTGAAAAAGTTCTTTTACATTGGTCATATTGAAATTTCCGGCCAATATCAGATTTCGATGCATCCAATTGCTCTGACGCAAAAACGGATGAACGCTTTCGATACTATTTTTTCCAAAAGTTCCATAGCGCACATGGCCCAAAAACAACTCTCCTAAGTACGGAATATTCTCTTTTTGAAGCGCTACATCATCCGCATACTCCGGATGAGCTGCCATCTCCTCATTTATTCTTTCATTTATTTGTTTAAATACATCTTGAATGGGCTGCGAATGATTGGATCGCACGCGACTTATATACCGCTCCCCAGGTTCAACATCCATTTTAATACTTGCAAAACCAGCTCCGTCTTGTCCGCGATTGTGTTGCTTTTCCATAAGGAGATACATTTTTTGTATTCCGTAGAAAGCCGTTCCGTATTTCTCTTTGTAAAATTCAAGCGGTTTGAGTAGTCTAACTAGTGCTATTCCACATTCATGTTGTAAAGCGTCGCTCATTGTGTTGTTGTTTGTTGTTGTGTTATTCTAAAAATGAATTTGACTAATTTATATGTGTGACAATAATCAAACCAGAAGGTATCCCTTATATTTTTTTTAACAAAAAAAACCCCGTTTCCGAGGTTTTCATGCATTATAATTCTATGTCAAACTGTGTCAATGATTTGAATTGTTGCAATCTGGACACAACTTCCTCTTTATATAAAGTAACCATCCTTTCTGTTCCAAATTTCTCCACACTAAAGGAAGCTAAATTAGAACCGTATATTACCGCATTTTTCATATTCTCAAAAGAAATATTTTCGCTCTGTGTTAAATATCCCGCAAAACCTCCCGCAAAAGTATCTCCCGCTCCTGTTGGATCAAAAACTTCTTCTAATGGTAAGGCTGGCGCAAAGAAAACTTCTTTATTATGAAACAAAAGTGCTCCGTGCTCTCCTTTTTTAATTACTACGTATTTAGGCCCCATATTCTGGATCTTAGCAGCCGCTTTCACTAGTGAATATTCTCCCGAAAGTTGTCTTGCTTCTTCGTCATTGATTGTAATTACGTCAACACGTTTCATCACATCCAATAATTCGGGCAAAGCACAATCCATCCAAAAATTCATAGTGTCGAGCACTACTAATTTTGGTTTCGTTTCCATTTGGTCAATTACACTACTTTGTACTAATGGATGTAAATTTCCTAGCATCACTATATCGGCATTTTTAAAATTCTGAGGGACTTTCGGTTGAAAATCACCCAAAACATTAAGTTCCGTTGCTAATGTATCTCTTGAATTCAAATCATTATGGTAAAGCCCGCTCCAAAAAAACGTTTTCCCACCTTTTACAACTTCAAGTCCAGAGATATCAATGTTTCTTGCTGTTAATAAATCTAAATATTCTTGTGGAAAATCATCGCCAACTACAGAAACTATGGCAGATTGTAAATTAAAAAAAGAAGCCGAAAGTCCTATATAAGGTGCAGCTCCACCTAAAATTTTATCCGTTTTACCAAAAGGCGTTTCTATGGCATCAAAAGCAACGCTTCCAACAATCAATAATTTATTCATTTTCTGAGTTTCGAATTAAGGCGCAAAGATAGTTTATAAGTTGTAAAGTTGCAAAGGGTCTTTATTGTAAAGTTTTACTAATTTAAGCAGTACCTTTTTAATAATGCAGACCATAAATAATCGCATTGTTTGTTTTTTTTAACCTAATGACCTAATCAAAATATCTTTATTTCAACAAGGAAATAATGGCCTCATTTTCTTGGTTCACTGCGTAGTCCAAAGCCGTTTTTCCAAAAATATCTTTTTGATGCGTATTAATTTTATATTTCAACAAAATTTCTACACATTTTTCCTGACCAAAAGTTGCTGCAAAAAATAAAGCATTTGCTTTATTATAATTTATTAAGTTAGCACTCGCTTTGTTTATCAACAATAATTCTGCTAAAGCAGAATACCCTTTGAAACAAGCACCCATTAAAGCTGAATTACCAGAAGGATCCTGAATATCTAAATTTGCTTTTTGCGAAATCAAATACGCTGCAACCTCATAATTATTATTATAAACGGACAAAGTGAGCAAACTATAACCGGAGGAATTTAATACGTTTATATGACTCCCTTCCTTTACAAACTTTTCAATCGTTTTTACATCATTCGTTCTTGCCGCTTCAAAAACAGCTGTGTTTTGCGCATTCAAAAGCCCCGAGATTAAAATCAATAATGTGAAAATTATTTTTTTCATTTTTTTAAAATAATAAATAAAGGAGCGTTAAAAACGCTCCTTTACTAAATCCTGCTTACAATTATTGCATCATTAAAGTTTCTATTTCTTTACGATCCATTTTAAGTTCTTTTGCTAAACGCATTCCGTATTCACTGTCCGCTTGGTAAAAATGAGCAATCATCTTTGCAACAATTACTTTGTTTTTTACTTGTTTTAAAGCACCTGATAAATTAAAAATTAATGCATCTTGATCTTTCTTAGAAAAAGAACGGTACAAATCGCCCGCTTGAGCAAAATCGTTTGGTTTCGAAATTTTTGACTGTGCTGTTGTTGCGTTTGCAAATTCTGATTTTGAATATTTGAATTTTGCATCATCCTTTACCTCTGGTTTATTTGTTGAAGGCTGATAATTTACATCACCTGTTTGAGGGCGCAACGACATATACCCATTTTCATTATAGGTGTTTACTCCATTTTTAGGCATGTTTACTGGAATTTGCTGAAAATTTCCTCCTAAACGATGGCGTTGTGTATCAGAATACGAAAACAATCTCCCCTGTAATAATTTATCTTCCGAAGGCTCAATTCCCGGAACCAAAATTGCTGGCGAAAAAGCGGCTTGCTCTATTTGTTGAAAATAATTGGAAGGATTTTGATTCAAAGTCATCGTCCCTACTTTGATCAGTTTAGCAATTTTTTCAGGCCAAATTTTAGTAGGATCAACGGCATTAAAATCTAAAGCCAGAAAATCTTCTTTTTTCAACATTTGAACATACAAATCCCATTTTGGGAAATTCCCTTTTTCTATTTCATTACGCAAATCCAAAGTGGCATGTTCAATTTGTGTGGATTGAATTGCATTGGCTTCTGCTTGCGATAAATTACGCACTTCTTGTTGCGGAACCCATTTGTATTTTACATAGGTAACTTCACCTCTAGCATTTACCCATTTGTAGGCATGTACTCCATTACCTTCCATTTGGCGAAAATTCGCTGGAATTCCATAATCAGAAAATACCCAAGTCAACATGTGTGTTGATTCTGGAATATTGGAGAAGAAATCGAATACTCGATTCGGATCTGATGCGCCATTTGTTATTGGGGACGGTTTAAACGCATGAACCATATCCGGAAACTTCATCGCATCACGAATAAAGAAAACAGGCAAATTGTTTCCTACTAAATCATAATTCCCTTGTTCAGTGTAAAATTTAACTGCAAAACCTCGAGGATCACGGTACGTTTCTGGAGAACCCGCTTGATGCGTTACAGTTGAAAAGCGAACCAATAAAGGTGTTTTTTTACCCGCTTTGTTAAGGAAATCAGCCATAGTAACATCCGAAAAATCAGAGGCTGCAATAAATTCTCCAAAAGCACCCGTTCCGCGAGCATGAACCACTCTTTCCGGAATACGTTCACGGTCAAAGGCAGCTAATTTTTCAATCAAATGTATATCTTCCAGTAGGACTTGTCCATCTTGCCCTATTGTTTTTGAATTTTGATTGTCTCCTACTGGAGCTCCAGAATTTGTTGTTAATGTTTGACCAAATGTTAGCTGAGTTATCAACATTGCTATTGATAAGACTAATGCGTTTTGTTTCATAAAACTATTTTAAATTTATTTATTAATGCAAAAATATTGACAAAAAACATATTGACATAACTGAAAGTTTATATCTTTGTCATTGACAACATCTATATACATGAATATCCAACAATTAGAATATATAATCGCTGTAGATCGATTGAAAAATTTTACAAAAGCTGCTGAATATTGCAATGTCACACAAGCAACATTAAGCACGATGGTCAAAAAACTAGAGTCAGAGCTTGAAATAATTATTTTTGACCGAAAGAAAAATCCAACGGAGACTACCGAAATTGGCATGGAAACTGTTGAAAATGCAAAAAAAGTAGTTCTTCACAGCCAGCTTTTGAAAGACAATGCCAAAAAGACTAATGGGAAAATCGAGGGAAAAATTAGAGTTGGAATCATCCCGACAATAGCAAACTCTTTACTGCCAAAAATCATAAAACCTATTTTAGAAAACTTTCCTCACTTAAAATTAGAAATTTCAGAACAAACAACTAACTCTATTACAAAACAGCTGAAAGAAGGACAACTTGACATGGGAATTGTTGCAACACCTTTAAACGAGACTGAAATTGAAGATATCGTTTTGTTTTATGAGACTTTAATGGTGTATGGCGACATTGATCCGGTGCAAAACTATATTTTACCCGATGAAATTAGAAATCATAAAATCTGGCTTTTGGAAGAAGGTCATTGCCTCAGAGAACAATTTATTAAATTATGTTCTTTAAAGAAAAAAGAAAAAATGGTTGAAAATTTAAAATTGGAAGCAAGTTCGTTTGATACTTTATTGAATATGATTGACGAATTTGGCGGATTAACTTTAATTCCTGAATTATATTACAACACCCTTTCCTCCGAAAGAAAAAAACATGTCAGTTTTTTTAACGCTCCCATTCCGGTTCGGGAAATGAGCATTATTTATCATCGTCCTTATGCAAAAATTAGAACAATTGAAGCACTCGCCAACATTATCCACAGTACAATAAATAAAGATTTGATCTCAAATAAATACAAAAAAAGCGAATTAGCAATTACTCAAATATAATACTTACTCACTCGTACTCTCATAAAAAGCATCTACAGAAAGTTGCTTTTGCGTCGAAGCCATAACAGCTAAGGCATCGCATCTTTCGTTTTGGACATGGTTGTTGTGTCCTTTGATCCATTTGAAATTGACTTGGTGTTTTCTATAGACTACTAAAAAACGCTTCCACAAGTCGGAATTTTTCCTGTCAACAAACCCTTTTTTCTCCCAACCTAAAACCCACTTTTTCTCCACGGAATCCACCACATATTTAGAGTCCGAAACCACTAAAACTCGGGTATTTGGATTTTTTAATTTTTCAAGACCTACAATTACACCCAGCAATTCCATTCTATTATTAGTCGTTCGACGAAAACCTTCATAAAATTCCTTCTTATAAGGCTTGCCTACCCATTCCATAACAACTCCATAACCACCGGGACCCGGATTTCCTTTGGCAGCACCATCCGTGTATATATGTACTTCGTGATTCATTTTGGACTTCTTAGAATTTTAGATTTTTAGACTTCTTAGGTTTTTGGATGTATCGATTGGTTAAAAAGATAAACTATAATTGATTTAAACTTTTCTTAAATTTTAAGGATTGGACATGTTTTATTTCCATGTCAAACAGAAAATCTAAAAATCTAAATAATCTTATCTTCTAATAACTTTTCAATCACTTCCGGAAAATATTTTTGCTCCAATTCATGAATTTTACCAGCAACTTCCTCTGGAGTTTCATCACCTGATAAAACTACGCTTTTTTGAAAAAGAATATTCCCTTCGTCATAATTTTCATTCACATAATGAATGGTAATTCCCGTTTCTACCTCTTTATTGCCAACAATTGCTCTGTGTATGTGCATACCATACATTCCTTTTCCACCGTATTTTGGCAATAATGCAGGATGAATATTTATTATTTTATTAGGATATGTCTCAATAATGTTATCCGGAAATTTTAATAAAAATCCAGCTAAAACAATCAAATCGGGTTGGATACTATTTATTTTTTGTAGTAATTTACTTTCTTTTAATTCTTCTTTTGAAAAAATACTTGTTAATATCCCATAATTTCCAGCTCTCTCGATCACTTTAGCATTTGGGTTGTTTGTAAAAACTGCCTCCACTCTTGCAATTTCAGTTGCAGCAAAATACTTGATGATATTTTCAGCATTAGTCCCCGATCCAGAGGCGAAAATGACTATTTTTTTCATAACCTGACAAATTTTAATTACGCAAAAAAAGGCATAAAAAATGAAATTAAATAACATTCAGAAGCCTTTGTCAAATATATTTTATAAATTAGATCTCACATTTATTAACTAAATAGTTGTTTTCAAATAAAGTTTTTTATTTTTGCCAACAAATTAAATTCTAAAATTAAAGATTATGTCAGACATTGCATCAAGAGTAAAAGCGATTATCGTAGACAAATTAGGTGTTGACGAAAACGAAGTTGTAACAGAAGCAAGCTTCACTAATGATTTAGGAGCTGACTCATTAGACACTGTTGAGCTTATTATGGAATTCGAAAAAGAATTTGACATTCAAATTCCAGACGATCAAGCAGAAAACATTGCTACTGTAGGTCAAGCAATCTCTTACATAGAGGAAGCTAAAAAATAATAAATTATACACCCGTTTGCAATCTTGTAAACGGGTGTTATTATTTTTTAAAAAATTAAATTCGAGATTGAACTTCAATCAAAATATATTTATTGTAACACCCATAGCTCTTTTATTGGAACAATACAATAAAGAAAGCATGGGTTTTACTTGTTTAAAGATAACAAAATAAAGAATTTATGGTATTAAGACGAGTTGTTGTAACAGGTTTAGGCGCTCTTACTCCTATTGGGAATAATATTGAAGAGTATTGGAACGGTCTTATTAACGGCGTTAGTGGAGCTGCTCCAATCACTTATTTTGACGCTTCAAAATTTAAAACTCAATTTGCATGCGAATTGAAAAATTTTAATGCTGAAGATTTCTTAGACAGAAAAGAGGCTAGAAAAATGGACCGCTATGCTCAATACGCAATGGTATCATCTGACGAAGCAGTAAATGATGCTGGATTCAATCTAGAAACATTAGATAAGGACCGAGCCGGTGTCATTTGGGGTTCAGGGATTGGTGGATTAGAGACTTTTCAAATCGAAATGTTGAATTTTGCAGCAGGAGATGGAACACCTAAATTCAACCCTTTCTTTATACCAAAAATGATTTCAGATATTGCCTGTGGTCATATTTCTATAAAATACGGATTTAGAGGACCAAATTTCGCTACCGTTTCTGCCTGTGCATCTTCCACAAATGCGATCATTGATGCTTTCAATTATATTAGATTGGGTCACGCAGATGTTATGGTAACCGGAGGATCTGAAGCTGCTGTAACTATAGCCGGTATGGGTGGATTTAATGCCATGCATGCTTTATCAACTAGAAATGACGATCCTAAAACGGCTTCCAGACCTATGGATAAAGACCGTGATGGATTTGTTTTAGGAGAAGGAGCCGGCGCTTTAATTCTTGAAGAATACGAACATGCTATTGCTCGTGGCGCAAAAATATATTGCGAAATTGGCGGTGGTGGTATGTCAGCAGACGCGCATCACATAACTGCTCCACATCCTGATGGATTGGGTGCTAAAAACGTAATGTTGAACTGCTTGAGAGACGCTGGTTTAAAACCAACCGATGTTGATGGAGTAAACATGCACGGAACTTCAACACCTCTTGGAGATATGGCAGAATCTAAAGCCATACTTCATGTTTTTGGCGAGCACGCTTATACTATGAATTTAAATTCAACTAAATCCATGACGGGTCATTTACTTGGCGCAGCTGGGGCTATTGAAACGATTTCTTCTATTCTTTCCATGAAATATGGAATTGTACCACCTACAATAAATCATCTTACTAATGATGAAAGCATCGATTCTAAATTAAATTTCACTTTCAACAAAGCTCAGAAAAGAGAAATGAATATTGTGATGAGTAATACTTTTGGTTTTGGAGGTCATAATGCTTGTGTATTGGTGAAAAAATTAGAAATTCAATAATTATATATGCGTATAATTAGAAAAATATTTTCAAAATCCCGTTCTCCAGAAGACGGGATTTTTTTTGATTCTATTCAGAAAATCTTGGGCTTTAATCCAATAAACTTAGATTATTACAAGAAAGCCTTCACGCATCGTTCCTCAAATCGTTTGGATATTTTAGGAAATCCAATTAATTACGAACGATTGGAGTTTTTAGGTGACGCCATGTTAAGTTCAGTAATTGCAGCACATTTATTTAGCAAAGCACCCGCTGGAGACGAAGGTTATCTTACTAAAATGCGTTCCAAGATTGTAAGCAGGGAACATTTGAACGAATTAGGTAAAGACCTCAATTTAGTACAATATATAGAAAGCAAAGTGCCAATACAGCATTTTGGAGAAAATATACATGGCAATATCTTTGAATCACTTGTAGGGGCAATTTATCTTGACAGAGGCTATGTATATTGTGAAAAATTCATTCAAAAAAGAGTTATAATTCCTTATGTAGATATCGCAAGACTCGAAGGAAAAGTAATTAGTTATAAAAGTTTGGTGATAGAATGGTGCCAAAAAGAAAAGAAAATATTTCATTATGATATTTTCGAAGATAACGCAATTGACGGGCAACGTTTATTTGGCGTGAAACTTAGCATTGATGACAAAGTGATTGCAAGAGCAAGAGCAACCTCAAAAAAGAAAGCAGAAGAAAAAGCATCCCAACGTGCTTATTTTGCATTTCAAGAAAAAATGGACCGAAAATAATATCAATTTCCATAAAACTACAACGTTTTCGTTCATAAATTAACTAAAACATCTTATTTTGAGAGGTCTACACTTCAATAGAAATACTATATTTACATCTTATTTTTTCATGAAATGGCAATTCATAAATTGGATCTTGGCGAATTTGACGAAATAGATTACTATCTCATTGCAATTCATACTTCATTAGAGGACTATAGATTGGCTTATTTTATTAATCAAAAGCTGCCTATAAATTTGAGTAAAAGCAAAAATGAAATTCAAATTAATATAAAAGAAGGAGAAACAAATTTTTCTAGATTTTATTATAATGATCCCGAAAAAGAAGTCTCTTGGGATTTGATCCAAAATAAAAATGAGGTAATTCAATATAAAAAAGGGAGTACTCAAAATTTATTTTCGAATGTAATAATGGAAGTTTCAACAAAAGTTTTTTTACTTCCGGAATTTAGAAAAGTAGATTACTTTTTAAAAATAGAAAATAATGACGATACTATGAATGTACCAAAAATACAGATCCTATTAAATACCATAGATACCGTATCAACAGTGTATACGGTAGACACGAATCAAATCAAATCAAAAAACAATTTAATTTTTTAATGCAAATGCTTACAAACAAAAAAACAAAAATTGTAGCCACACTTGGGCCCGCATGTAGTACAAGAGAAATCATAAAAGACATGATTGATGCCGGTGTAAATGTATTCAGAGTGAATTTTTCACATGCTGACTACAATGATGTAAAAGAAAAAATCAATATCATACGCGGTCTTAATGAAGAATTTGGCTATACCACTGCAATCCTAGGTGATTTACAAGGCCCTAAACTTCGTGTAGGAATTATGGAAGAAGGTGTAGTAGTACATGACGGTGATTTAATTACATTTACTACTGCCGAAGACATTCTTGGAACAGCAAAGAAAGTATTTATGAAATACCAAAACTTTCCTAATGATGTAAATCCTGGGGAAAGAATTTTGCTTGATGATGGAAAACTTATCTTTGAAATTGTTGAAACTGATAAAAAAACAGAAGTTATTGCAAGAGTAATACAAGGTGGTGAATTGAAATCTAAAAAAGGAGTAAACCTGCCTAATACAAAAATTTCTCTTCCTGCAATGACTGAGAAAGATATAGCAGATGCTATTTTTGCAATTGGACAAAATGTTGATTGGATTGCATTATCTTTTGTAAAAACACCAAGAGACTTACAAGACCTTCAAGAATTAATTGCTGAACATTCTGACTATAAAATTCCAATTATTGCCAAAATAGAAATGCCGGAAGCATTAGAAAATATTGACAAAATTGTTGCGTATTGTGATGCTCTGATGGTTGCTCGTGGAGATTTAGGAGTTGAACTTCCTGCTCATGAAGTACCATTAGTTCAAAAAGAATTAATTCGCAGAGCAAAAACAGCTCGTATTCCAGTTATTGTTGCTACGCAAATGATGGAAACGATGATCACTTCTCTTACGCCAACTCGTGCTGAAGTAAATGATGTTGCAAACTCAGTTATGGATGGTGCAGATGCAGTAATGCTTTCTGGAGAAACAGCTACTGGAAATTATCCGGTTCAAGTAATTCAAAAAATGACTCAAATCATTGAAGCAGTAGAGGATTCTCCGCTAATTCAAGTGCCACAAAACACGCCACAAATTAAAACAAAACGTTTTATCACTAAAACAATTTGTCATCATGCAGCAACGATGGCTAACGTTATCAAAGCAAAAGCAATCTGTACTTTGACAAATAGTGGCTATACTGCTTTTCAAATTTCAGCTTGGAGACCTAATGCGCATATTTTAGTTTTTACATCCAATAAAAGAATCCTTACACAACTGAATTTATTGTGGGGTGTAAAATCGTTCATGTATACTAAAGATGTAAGTACAGATGATACTGTAACGGACATAAACGAAATTGTAAAACAAAAAGGTTTTGTACAAAAAGGAGATTTCCTTATCAATCTAGCAGCAATGCCTATTAAAGATAAAGGAATGGTTAACACCTTGAGAGTATCAGAAATAGAATAGTTTAAAACCACTTAAATTCTTATCCGTCTTATTTCGTTTTAAAACGAAATAAGACGGATTTTTTTTATGCATCAATCCATGCAATATGATTTTCTCTTGAGAGGAATTTTAAAACTATTTAAACAATTTTCTGCAAAATATAATTTATATTTGAACAACAAATAACCCTACAAATCATGAGTTTGAATTCTAAAAATCCATTTTTAAACAATAAAACTTTTTCTACTGCAGTTTCAAAAAATGACGAAGTGCATCAGGCGACTATCCTTGATTACAACGATGAGATGACTTTGTCAGGCACTATTAATAAAAGTTTAATCTTATTCTTACTTCTTACCGCTTCTGCAACTGTAATCTGGTGGTTGACTTTTAACGGAATGAATCCGATGGTTCCTGCAATTGGCGGTGCTGTTGTTGGATTAGTTTTAGTGCTCATTTCTGCTTTCAAACCACAATATTCTCCTTATTTAGCTCCAGGATATGCACTGTTTCAGGGATTGTTTATTGGTGGGATTTCAGCAATATTTGAAGCTATTTATCCTGGAATCGTAATTAAAGCAGTAGGCGCAACTTTTGTAACTTTTATGGTTTGTTTGGGATTGTATAAATATAAAATCGTAAAAATAACGGAACAATTCAAATCGGTTGTTGTGGCTGCTACACTTGCTATTGCAACGTATTATATTATATCTTGGGTATTTTCAATGTTTACCAGTTTTGTTCCCGTACATTATGGAAATTCAATGATGAGCATTGGAATCAGCATTTTTGTGATTGTAGTCGCCGCTTTAAATTTATTTTTAGATTTCGACCGAATAGAAAAAGGAGCCACACAAAAAATGCCAAAATACATGGAATGGTATGGCGCAATGGGACTAATGATTACATTGGTGTGGTTGTATATCGAATTTTTAAGATTGCTTTCTAAACTGAACAGTAAAAATTAAACGCAGCATAAGATTTATAAAAGATAAAACCTTTCCAGATCGGAAAGGTTTTATCTTTTATGCGGCTTTCTCAAAAGCTATGTAGTGGCTTAATAGCCCTTTAGTATTAAAAACGGGGAATGCTTTTATTAAACAGGCATAGACATCTCCATTTTTTTTATAATTCATTACGGTTTTTTCAAAGGGCTGTTGAAGCGATATAGCGGTACGTATTTCATTAGAAATTGTCAAATCAGTGGACTTTCCTTGAAATATTTTAGGGCTTTTACCCAAAACTTCTGCTTCTTTGTAGCCATTCATTTTTATCATATTGTGCGATGCAAAAACGATATTTAATTTAGTATCTGTCAAAATCACCACCTCTTCTCTCAGTTTTGTTTTTAAATCCCAGTTATTCTGAATCCATTTACTTTGAGAAGCTAGCGAGTTCAACTTGTTTAAATCCAAAAAGATATTTTTTATTAAACCTAAAAAATCATTATGGAAATTCCAAGAAGAAACCGGGACTGTCTTTACACTTAAACTACTGTGATACTTGGCAATAGCATCTTCATATTCTCTAAAATTATTCATACTCCTTGATATTAAAGAACCAAATATAATTTTATTTATAAAAAGAAAACAACATATTCCAGACTTTAACCATTGTTGAACGAGTGAATTAGTTTGTTAAAAATCAAATTTCAACTGTACAACAACAAATTTTTTCTCCTCAGTATTTAAATTACTGAGTGAAATTCCAAGTAATCGAACAGAATCCTTCATGCGTTCTTGATAGAGCAACTCCTTTACAATTTCTAAAATTAATCCTTTATCTGAAATAAAATAAGGCAAGGTTTTACTCCGAGTTTGTTGAGTAAAATCACTGTATTTTATTTTTAAAGTGATTGTTTTACCCGCTACGTTGTATCTTTTTAATCTTTTTTCCAATGCACTGGCAATAATCTCCAATTTCTCAATCATAAAAATTTCTGAAGAGAGATTAACATCAAAAGTATGTTCGGCTGCAACTGATTTTGTAATTCGATCTGATTTCACTTCGCTGTTGTGAATTCCTCTGACCACATTAAAATAAAAATTTCCTGATTTCCCGAAATGTTTCTCCAAGAATTCCAAAGTTTTGCTCTTTAACTCCATACCGGTAAAAATCCCCAGTTGGTACATTTTTTCGGTGGTTACTTTTCCAACACCATGAAATTTCCGAATAGGTAATTCTTCTAAAAACGAAATCACTTGATCCGGATTGACTGTTTTTTGACCATTAGGCTTATTGTAGTCACTGGCAATTTTAGCCACAAACTTATTCACTGATATTCCTGCCGAAGCCGTTAACCCCACTTCGGTAAAAATGCGCTGTCTTATCTCCTGCGCCAATAATGTAGCACTGGGATTCCCTTTTTTATTATTGGTAACATCTAAATACGCTTCATCAAGTGACAAAGGCTCCACTAAGTCCGTATATTCGTAAAAAATCTTCTGAATTTTACTCGAAATTTCTTTGTATCTGTCAAAACGTGGCTTTACAAAAATCAGTTCCGGGCAATTTTTCCTGGCCATGACACCACTAATAGCGCTTCGAACTCCAAATTTTCTAGCTTCATAACTTGCTGCTGCAACAACTCCTCGATTTTCGGAGCCGCCAACAGCAATAGGCTTGCCGCGCAACAATGGATTATCCATTTGCTCCACTGAAGCATAGAAAGCATCCATGTCAACGTGTATGATTTTTCTATTTGGAATTAATTCCTGCATCCAATCGTTTGAATATTCAATACTATTTTTGAATGATTTGTTACCGTACAATTATTTTTGATCTTCCAGATTCAAATAGTTTTCTACAATTACAGATTTGCTTTTCTTTTCCGTTGGAAAAAAGAAGCTAAGTGGTCTCGACTTGAAGTGATTCCAAATGGAAACCGTAACAAATCGCAACTCAAATAAAGAGATGGCTCTTGAACGAAAAGCTAGTCCCAGTGAAAGACTAAAACTCACCATAAAGTTAATCGATCCTATAATACCAATTCCAAAAATCCCCCAAAACAACATAGAGTTGCTTACTTGATAATTTGCTCCATATAAACCTAAGGCAAGATTACCACTTACAAAAGTGATGTGTCTAATATCGAGATTCAACCCTAAAAACAGCCCTACTGTAGCCGTACTTCCCATAAAAACTCCAAACCAAAAATTAGAAATAATTCCTGCACCTCTTTTTTCATACAGTTTGGCTAATTTTAAAGTGCGTACTTTCCCTAAGGTTCTTTTTAACATAGGATGTTCCGTAATCCGGAAAAAAACTTGATTGTGCTTATCTCTATTGGCAACACTTCCAGAAATAATCCCAGATAAAAATAGAAAAAATCCTGCTATTGCCGCATGAAAAATAGCTTGTGAATGAATTGGACTAATATCTGTAAGTAAACCTTCCCATTTAGTAGCGGCAATATTGTAGTCTGCTGTATAATCTATAAGCCAAATTCCAAGTAATGAAATCGGAAAAGCCATGATTACATTCCCCACAAAAGCGATAAACTGAGAACGAAATACGCGTGCAAAAAGAATAGCAAAAGCTTTATACTTTTCAGTATCTTTTCCTTTTTTGATAACACCCTCCTCTAATGCTTTTATTAAAGCCGAAGCTGTCATAGCTGGTTGTTTTGTAGCAAGCGTAAAACCTAAAAGATAAATAGCAATAAATCCAAAAGCATAATTCATACTGTACAGAAAAGCATGCCCAAAAAAACTGGTATCGGCATTCGAAAGTAAAACTTTAATGACGCACAAAATACCTACTATAAACCCTCCTCCTAAAGCTGTTCTGAACATTTTGAAATACTCTTGTCGGCTTTCAGTAATATAATGTTCCCCCGTTTTAGCTGTATGTTGCGTTATTTCATAAGAAATGAGCTGGGTACTTTCGGCAATAAATTTCCTTACATTATTTTTATAGCAATTGTATTTAATTAAGTGCAAAGCCAGTGTAATTCCGTTATTTTTTTTATCCGTTCCTTTTTCTACAATCAATAACGAAATTAAAAATTTAAGGCGTACTAATTGCTGTCGGATTTTTAATAAATTCTGATTTACACGTAGTGAAATTCCGTATTTTGAACTGTTGTGAAATGCCTTTTCCACAAAGTTTTCGCATTGCTTGTGTAAAACCAATAACTGCGCATAGGACAAATCATCGGGTTTAATAAAATGGTTTTCGGAATTTCTAATTCGGAATTCAATCAGGAATAATTCCTTTTCAAAAGCTGTAAAAGGACTTTCGTAATCATCAAATTCCGGCACCATTTTGATAACATCGGTTTCCAAGGCACGACCACTAATTCGTTGCGTAATTAAATCCATTGCAACTAATAGTTCCGACAACACTGAATTAGGTTCTACACTTTGATAAATTGATTTGAATTTAAAAAGTCTGTACAGTTCTTCCAATTGAACGGGTGGGATTTTATTTATCCAAATTGTATCGTTGGCCGAATAGAAAACCTGATTTAGAATATATTCTAAAGTATTTTTTTGAGGCTGGTAGGGTAAGAACTTAGCGAAAATTCTTTTTTTGACTTCAAAAATAAAATCTACGTCTTGCAGAATAGCTGCGTCAGAAAGTATTTTGTTGAATTTTTTATCTTTTACTATCTCTTTAAAATATATTGCGAACTGTTCCCTACAAGAATCATTTTCATTAAAAAATGAAATAATTTCCTGCAGATCCACCGTTTTTAAATGTTTAATTTTCAAAGGTCTAATCAGCCTAATTAATTCGATTAAAGGCTCTAAGTTATCATCTATTTCACGCCATAATTGATTTTCTCCAAAAAACTTGATTAGGAGTGTTGCTGGTGTTGGTTTAGATTTCACTTTAAAAATTGGTAAATTTAAATTCATTCCGTTTTTTGTAAAAATACAAATCGCCGCAATAACTTCCATTAACTTATTCATAAAATAACTATTAAATGAGATGTAAATACCCCTCTATAGGTATTCAACAAACTAAGCCAAACTCTTTTGATAAGTGATTCATTGTAAAATAAGACCACTATTTTTGATTCTGAAATCTGAACAAGAGATATTAAAGTCCGGAAAATAGAAATATTTGATACCTTTGAATTTTTGGATTAGCCCGGATAGAAGTGGAAATCTTCGATTGAAAAAAACTATTTTTTCTTTTTTAAAAAGAGCGATGCTAGGAGCTCCTTTTTTAAAAATAGAAAAAAAGTTTTATGATTGAGAAATTGAAACGAATAGCTGGAAATAGCTATAAATACTTAGACAACATTAAAATGATTGAAATAGAAAGAAAATTTTTGGTTTTAAACGATTCATTCAAAGCTGAAGCTTTCGCACAAAATCCTATTGCACAAGGGTATTTGAGTTCGGTACCGGAACGTACGGTGCGAGTTCGCATAAAAGGCGATAAAGGATATTTGACCATAAAAGGCATGTCAAATGATTCCGGCCTGTCCCGTTTTGAATGGGAAAAAGAAATTCCTGTTGTTGAGGCAAAGGAATTACTGCTGTTATGCGAAAAAGGTGTTATTGACAAAACCCGTTTTGAGATAAAACGAGGCAATCATATTTTTGAGGTTGATGAATTTTATGGCGAAAATGAAGGGTTAATTGTCGCGGAAATTGAACTTGATTCTGAAATGGAAACTTTTGAAAAACCACTTTGGCTGGGAGATGAAGTGACAAATATCAACCGTTATTACAATGCCTACTTAAGTACTAATCCCTATAAAAAATGGTAATTTAGTTATTCAGTATGGCTATTGTTACTTTCATTCCACCACTACTTTTATTGGAAGTAATATCCATAAAGGCTCGTTTTGAAAGATCAATTTCTCTAGATTTAACAAATGGCCCTCTATCTGTAATTTCCACAATTACGGATTTCCCGTTTTTTTCATTAGTCACTTTTACTTTTGTGCCAAAAGGAAGTTTTTTGTGTGCTGCAGTATATTTATTATTATCAAATTTACTACCACTTGTAGTCCGTCTTCCATTAAATTTATCTGCATAGTAGGATGCATGTGCTTCCTTTTTATAGATTTTAAATTTCCCTAATGAAGTTATTAAAGAATCTATTTTGTTTTCTTGCAATTCAATTGATGCCTTACCCTTCTTGAGCGAATCTTTTTGTATTGCTGCTTTTTGTTTTTCTGATATGGAACTTTGGCTACTGACTAAGCTAATAATTGCAAGTAAAAAAAATAATGTTATTGCTTTTTTCATATATATCGTATTAGTTAAAACTATTTTACAAAAACCATACCTAGATAAAAAAAGCTCTATTTCTAGAGCTTTAATTGTTTTTTAAAACCAAATTTTCCATGGAATCCTACTTAAAATAAGGAGTAATCCTAAACCATAAAAAATAGAGAATGTTTTGAATTTTGATTCACTAGCGATCAACTTTTTATGTTTTGACCAACCTATTGTGATTAAAATAATGGCAATGATATTTATTAAAGGATGCTCTACAGCCAACAATCGGCTTTCAGTTGTTAATCCACCCATTCCAACTGCTTTTATCATATTTAATCCATTAGGAGATACAAAGTATAAAATTAAACCAACTAACAATTGTGTATGTATTGCTATTAATGCAAACAATGCAATTTTCTTGTCTTTTGAAGTAAACTCTTTTTTAGAAGACATCCCAATAAAACAATTAACCACTGCAATCACTAATACTAAAAGTGCTAAATACCCCCAACCTGAATGGAATTTTTGAATAAAATCGTACATAAATATTGTTTTTGTTTTAACAAATATAAGAAAAAAAGGCATAAAAAAACCCTCATTTCAATTGAAATGAGGGTTGCAATATTTTAAGCTAAACTAGTTGAATGTATAACGAACCCCCGTTTGCATTTGCCATCTTGATGAGTTTAAACCTACGTCATCTGCTTGGTTAATAGTGTTTGCTACGGCTGGGTTATAACTAAATGTTGGAGTTGTTCCATTAGCTAAAAATCCAACTTGTTGAAGTAATTGTACTTGGTCAAAGCTTGTAAAATACCTTTTTCCCCAATTTTTATTCAAAAGGTTTGTGAAATTAAAAATATCTGCAGTAAATTCAAGCGTATGTTTCTTTTTACCCACATTGATAATGAATTCTTGAGCGAATTTTAAATCCACAACATGACTTGTTTTTAAACGGTCACCATTACGCTCAGCATAACCACCTTTTCTACCTCTTAGGTACTCATTACCTTCGATAAAAGCGCTCAAAGCATCCCATTGTAATTGAGGTGATAATGGATTTGCTGTTGTAGAAACTAAGTTAATTTCACTTTGTGCAGCAGGAACATAAATTAATGCTGAATTAGAGAATGTATCTTGTAACAAACGACCCGAATCATTATAAACATAACTGATTGGAGTTCCTTGAGCACCTTCGTAAAACATACCAATTCTAGATTTAGTGAATTTATTCCATTTGAATGTTGCATTACCATTGGATATAATTCTTCTTCCTTGATCAAAATCAGATCTTGAAAGTGCTAAATAATTAGCACCATTAACCGTTTCAGTATTATTCCATTGAGAACTATTTTGAGAAGAAGTTGCATCAAGTAGGACAGTAGATTTACCGTAAGAATAAGTTCCAGAGATGTTGGCATCAATAAAATCAGATCTGAAATTTTTAGTCAATGTAAAGGCTAGATTGTAAGCTTTACCTTCATCTGTATTAGAAGCTAAATAAATCCCTAAATAAGATTGATCTACTCTAACGTTTCCATTGTAACGGGGTCTTGTATCAGCTCCTGTTAAATTACTTGAAGCTGCTTTAATATTCAAATTTTCATAAGTGATTGCACTAATATTATCATTATAAGTAATTTCAGATGTCAAAACAAAACCTAATGGTAATTTTTGATCCACTGCAAAACTTGCTTTGAAAATTTGAGGTAATTTGAAATTTTTAGCAAACAAATCTACATTTCCTCCTCTGCGTCCTGAACCTGGACGTGGAAATGATGCAGGAAGCGGTGCAATTTGACTAGCAACACTTGGATTTGGGTTGAATAAAGGCATTCCTGTAGGACTTGTTATTGAAATAGCCCCTTGGGAAACACCATTGTTATTATAAGTACCACCTGGCCATACTAAAGGCAATCTAGAGGTAAAGACCCCTAATCCACCTCTAAACTGAGTAGATTTTTTTCCATTAAGATCGTAATTAAATCCGAAACGTGGTGCAAAGTGCGCATAATTTGCAATACCTTGTCCTACTCGTGCTCCTTTTAAATCTTTCCCTGCTTTTTGTAACAAACCAATTGTTCTGTTATTAAAATCATCATTTCCTAATCCATCTTCCCAAACAGGAATGTCTACCCTAACACCGTAAGAAACTTTAAGATTACTGTTCAGTTTCATGTCATTTTGAATGTAGAATCCGAATTGTTTAGTTCCAAATTCAGCTGCACCTTGTGAATCATCACCTTCGCCACCAATTAAAGAATAGTTCATTTGAAATCTATTCGGTTTTGCATTGTTTAAGAAATCATTCAAACTAGCGTACCTGTATGATCCAAAATTGTTTCCAAAGAAAACATTTCTTGATTGTGAAAACTCATTATGAGTACCAATAGTTATTTTACTCATTCCAGCATTAATTTCAAAATTATCTGAAATAGTCAATGTTTTTTGACTTAAGAAATTTGCTGTTGAAAAACCTTCAGCTCCAAAGAAAATACTTTGATTAGCACCATCAAATATTTGCACAGATGGAAATGGATCTCCAGCTGCATCTCTATCATCGATTACACTAGTGTAAGCAACAACTAAATTATTTGAAAATTTATTTCCAAATCTTGAGTTTAATTCTAAAGCAGTTGAATTAGTTGTAGAATTGAATAATTGGCTACCGTTTATAAAACTAATTGAAGTTGCAGAAGATCTGCTTGGCGAAAAGTTTTCCGCTTTCACATAACTGTGTTTCAAAGACAATTTATGATTGTCATTGATGTTCCAATCTATCTTACCAATGATTTTATCACTTACAAGAGTTCTCACATTGTTTTCAAAAGAACCTGGATCATAGCCATAAGAAGCAAGTTTAGTTCTTAATTCTCCCAGTCTATTTAATGACAAACCCGTATAAGTTGACGGATCAAAAGGCTGTGGTGTTTCATTGTCTTGACGCTCATAATTTATAAAATAAAATAATTTATCTTTAACCAGAGCTCCACCTGCACGCACACCATAGGTCTGAGCAGAAAAATCAGCTAATTTTTTTCTTCCATTTGTTCCAGCTAATGAAGGAGGTGTTTTTCCAGCTAAAGATTCATCTCTATTAAAGAAATAAGCTGATCCTTCAAAATTATTAGTTCCTGAACGAGTAATTGCACTAATTGCTCCACCAGCAAAACCAGATAGTTTTACATCATAAGGAGCTACACTTACTTGAAATTGCTCAATTGCATCAATAGAGATAGGACTTACTCCTGTTTGACCTCCATTAGTTCCATTTGCAGCTAATCCAAAAACGTCATTACTTACAGCACCATCAATGTAAATAGCATTGAATCTGTTGTTTTGACCTCCAATAGATAAAACATCATCACCTCTCAATTGAGCTTGTGGTGTTAGTCTAGCAAAATCCGAAATATTCCTAGATAAAGATGGCAGTGCTTTAATTTTATCTGAATTAATTACTGTTTGAGCTCCAGTTCTTTGTGAATTAAAAATATTGTCTCTTGAACTTCTAACGACTACTTCTTGCAGTTCATTTGATTCTTCTTGTAAAACAACTTTAAAATCTTTAGTATCCCCTAATTGAAGATAAACTTCACTATCTTCAAAAGTTTTAAATCCAACAAAAGTAATTACAATTTTGTACGGACCTCCAACTCTCATGTTTGATATTCTAAAGTTACCCGTACCATCAGTTGACGCACTATATCGAGTGCCTGATGGAGTGTGTGTTGCAAGAATTGATGCGCCTGGTAAGGTTTGAGAATCCTTATCATAAACAGTACCACTAATAGAAGAGGTAGTGTTACCCTGTGCGTAAACTTCAGAGTTAGCGAACATTAGTACAACTAGAATTAAAAATAATTTTAATAATTTTTTCATATTGTTTAGTTTATTAATATTTGGCAAAAATATAACATTTTTGTTTTAAAAAGTTAACACAACGTTAAGAAAATCATGTTTTGATGTTGAGTTTTTAACGTAAAATAATTTCAGGGTTTTTGTTATTAAAAAACATTGTAATCATTTAGTATGTTGATTATTTGCTTATTTTTTAACAAATAAAATAAAATAAATTTAATAGCAAAAAAGGGGGTGTTTTTTATAAACAGTACTAAAACATAGTGTTATATAAACAAAAAGCCCTGATTTTACGTAAATCAGGGCTTTTGACTTCTTTTAAAGATTAAAAAAAGTGTAAAAATTTTAAATTATAAAAAATCTTATAAAATTCTAAAAACTAGCAACATAAATTACTTTATTTATTCATCAGGAAATGATTTAATAAAAAAGTGGTAGAGCTGTCATGCGTTTGAACCTTTTTTGCACTAATTTCTTCCAAAATAGAATTAGCCAGTTGTTTTCCTAATTCAACACCCCATTGATCAAAACTAAAAATATTCCAAATAATTCCTTGTACAAAAATCTTGTGCTCATACAAAGCAATCAAAGAACCTAAAGTTTTTGGAGATAACTTCTGAATTAAAATAGTATTGGTAGGCTTATTCCCTGTAAAAACTTTAAAAGGTAAAAGAAATTTAGCTTTGTCTTCTGAAACACCTTGTTTATCAAATTCAGCCTGAACTTCCTCTCCAGATTTTCCGTTCATTAATGCTTCTGTTTGAGCAAAAAAGTTAGACATTAGTTTATCATGATGGTCATTGTCTCCATATAAAGGAGTAACAAACCCTATAAAATCTACAGGAATTAATTTCGTTCCTTGGTGAATTAACTGAAAAAAAGCATGTTGTGCATTAGTTCCCGGCTCTCCCCAAATAATTGTTCCCGTTTGATAATTTATCGACTTCCCATCACGACCTACACTCTTTCCATTACTTTCCATAGTACCTTGTTGTAAATAAGGAGCTAACTTTTGTAAATATTGTGTGTAAGGAATCAAAGCTTCACTTTCGGCACCAAAAAAATTGTTGTACCACACACTCAATAAGGCCAATATTACGGGCATATTTTTGTCAAAATCAGCAGTTTTGAAATGCTCGTCCATTTCGTTTGCTCCTTGCAGTAATTCATCAAAATTATCGTACCCTACGGCTAAACTTATCGTAAGACCCACGGCACTCCACATTGAGAATCGTCCACCAACCCAATCCCACATAGGAAATATGTTGTCTGGATTTATTCCAAACGCTGTTACTTTTTGGATATTGGACGAAACCGCAACAAAATGCTTGGCCACATCTTCTTGAGTAGCCGATTTTAAAAACCATTTTCTGATTGTTTCGGAGTTAGTTAAAGTTTCTTGTGTGGTAAATGTTTTGGAAACTATTACAAAGAGCGTCGTTTCTGGATTTAGTTTCTTAATAATTTCGTTGACATGATCGCCGTCTATATTAGAAACAAAATGAACGTTTAAATGATTTTTATAAAATTGCAAGGCCTCAACAGCCATAACAGGACCTAAATCAGAACCTCCGATACCTATATTGACAACATCCGTGAAAGTTTTTCCCGTGTAACCGGTTCTTTTGCCCGAAGTGACTTCATTGGTAAAAGCTTTAATTTTATTTTTTACTTCGTAAATTTCAGAAATCACATTACTTCCATCAACATCTATTATTGCTGATTCTTTGGCTCGCAATGCGGTGTGAAGTACCGCTCTATTTTCGGTTTGATTAATTATTGCACCATTAAAATAATCAGCAATAGCACTTTTAAGTCCAACTTCATCTGCTAGTTCTACTAACAACTGAAGTGTTTCTTGATTAATAATATTTTTTGAATAATCAATTAAAAAATCATTCCATTTCAAATTGAATTTTTTTGTTCTGGATGCGTCCAATTGAAATAATTCCTGGATTGACGCTTTTTGCATTTCGCTGTAATGCTTTTCAAGTTTTTTCCAAGCAATTGTTTCTGTTGGGTTTGTAGTATTTAAAGCCATTTATTAGGTATTTTGTAGTATTATTTTAATTTGGTAAAAATAGTGAAATTAGTTTTAATGCTAAATGAGTTTTCATTTATATTACAAATGATCAGGAAATACAATGAATAATGACCAACGTATAATCACACTACGTATTTCTATTTTTCAACAGAATAATTGTTTCCAACTAATTTTTAGTTGCTGCATTATAAGTTAGCAACACTATCCAATTGAAATTTTAACGGAGTTATCGTTTTTATGTATCGTTCTTTATTTCTTCCGCTCATCGGTTCTCCGCTGGGCAATTTAAGTCTCAGCGCATCCACTTGTCTACCGTTTTTCCAAAATCGATAACATACATGCGGACCTGTTGCCAAGCCTGTGCTTCCCACCAAACCAATCACCTGTCCTTGACTGACACGTTGCCCTCGTCGCACTAGTATTTTAGACATGTGCAAGTATTGTGTCGAGTAGGTTCCGTTGTGCTTTACTTTTACATAATTCCCGTTTCCCGCAGTAAAACCACTTTGTTCCACAACGCCTCCTGCAGTAACAGTAATGGGAGTTCCACGTGGTGCCGCATAATCTGTTCCTTTGTGCGCTTTCCAGCGGTGTTGCACCGGATGAAATCTACTGGATGAAAATCGAGAGGAAATTCTACTGAATTTTATTGGAGACTTAAGAAAGAAATTTTTTAAGGTTTTTCCTTCTTCGTCGTAATATTCTATTTTGTTGGAGTCTGGATTTTTGACAAAAGGAAATGCGTAAATAATTTTCCCTCTGTATTCAAAAAAGGAAGCTTCCAGTTCTTCGACTCCGTCATAAACAGTATCATTTATGAATCGCTCTGTAAAAGTTATTGCAAACCGATCCCCTTTTTTAAGCTTCATAAAATCGATGGAATAGGCATAAATTTTTGCGATTTTGCTCGCCAAAGCTCCTTCAATCTTAGCATTACCTAAAGTTTCTGATAAGGATTCTTTTAAAACACCGCCAATAGTGCGTCGTTTGATTGTAATGGGTTTGATTTTTTTATAGACAACCACCGCCGTATCGCGCATGTCAATCACGTAATAACTCAGTGCATCCGGTTGATAAATAAAAACCTCCAAGCTATGTTTTTTATCTTTGGACCTCAACAATGTAAAAGGCCTGTGGACTCTAATACTCCTTACATCAAAAGAATCTCTTACTTTCGCAACAATTTCGTATACTTTTCGCTCCCCGATATTCTGATTTTGAATAATGGTCCCAAAAGTATCTCCCCTTTCTATAGTGTCATTAACGACATTAAAATCAGCAAGAACAAACCCAAATTCACTCTTTTTAGGAATAAGCTTCACTATTTTTTCTGGTGCTATTTCCTCCTTTTTATTACATGATCCTAAAGTAAACAGCGCAATTATAATTATAAATATTTGTTTCAAACCTTGTTTTTTTTCAATCTACATTTCTACTCCCCAATTTTCTAATTCACTGCTACTCCATAATTCCGGAAAGAAAATCCTTCTCTGGTATTTTGGATGCATGTATTTTTTCCAATCACTTCCACCAGTAGCTTCTCCATCTCCTTTACCGCTCTGATCAATATATTTCTTTGCTGTATTCAAATGTTGCATTACCCAAGTAATATTCACCGTATGATCATAATGACGCATCGCTAGTACTAACGCTGGATTTTTTTGATCTAAATCTGGCAGTTGTTTGAATTTTTGCCAAATATTTATGGTATTATATTCTTCCATATGACTCAAAAATAGCTTCTTATATTTTCTTTCAAATTCCTCCAGCAGAAAAGATTTTTTACCGGTATGATAATCTTTTCCGGCTGCTTGCCAATACAAATGCTCTAAAGCAAATTCATAAGGCGTATTCCTGTCTATTGAATCTCTATAACGGTGATCGATAAGATTTATTAGGTCCGTTGAAGAAAATTCTATTAAACGGTATTGTGCGCTTTGAAAACCACTGGCAGGAGTTAACGTATTTCTAAATTTCATGTATTGATCTACTTCCATTCCATCTCCCATAATGCTGAAAGAAGTAGTTAACATATCAAAATAACGACTGATTCTCATTAATCTTTCCGTAAAAAAATCTGTTTTGATATTTTTACAATAAGAAATTTGGCGCATCTCCCAAAGTATCATTTTAAAGATCAATTCATTCACTTGATGGTACATAATAAAAACCATTTCATCAGGCAGTGTTGTTCTTTGAATTTGAAGATTTAACAATGCTTCGGTTTGAATATAATCCCAATATGTAATTGGTTTTGACCATAATAATCCTTCCAGCTGCGTTTCTGTCTTTTGATTTATTGCTTGGTATTTAATTTCAATTTCTTTTAAAATCGCTTCTGAACTATCAATATTATTCATTATTTATTTGTTTTAAAAGGATTTTTTAATCCTTTATATGCATCTATATCTGCTTTTATTGAACCTACTGCCAAGCTGGCTTTTATTCTGATTGGTAATTTATTATCGTCATCTGAAATCCAAACGGTAAGACTTTCTTGTTCTTTAAAAACACGTCCTGATTGTACTAAAGGTCTAAAAACCATTGTTGACACCTCTCCAAACTTAGTTGTAATATTTTCACGACCTATAAACTTGAGTTTAAATTTTGTCGTTTCATCATCAAAAAACATATCAATTGCTACGGACTCTCCTATTTTTAACTTATCAATTCCAGGATAGTTTCTTAGATAATAGAAGGTAGACAAAATGTCTTGTGTGTTTTTAGGAACGTAAAGTGTTTTCTCTGTTTTATGTTTGTAATCCTTGACAAGGACTTTATTTGTAGACTGATTAAAAAAGCCTTCTTGGTTTTTAGTATACCCGCCTTCATTAATTTTTCGGACAAACTGGTATGGATTTCTGGTATCCTTATCAATATAACTCTCGTATAAATCGTCTACTTTAAAGAAAAATCGAGACATTCCGGTAGTATATCCTCTGCCTACAACATGAAAAGTTTTTTTATTATTCACTGTAGCGTCTTTTACTTCTAATGTGGCGTAACCGGCATTTACTATTCCGTAATGAATTCGAAATTTAAACCACTCGCCCACATCATAGGCATCCTCTTTTGGAGAATCAAAACTTACGGTCAATATCACTACAAGGAATAGTATTATTTTTTTCATCATTACTTTATTCGTCAATTTATTGACTCTAATAGCAAATTTTGTTCCAAATATATTAAAACAAAAAAACTCAGTCAAATAATGACTGAGTTTTTATGCTATTAACTAACCAAAAAACTATAAACTATGAAATTTATATGAAATCAGGAAGGAAACCACCCCTTCCCTTTTTGCGAGTGCAAAGGTAGCTAACAAATTCAGTTATTTTAGTGAAAAAAAAAGTTTAACACAACATTTACAAAAAAACAGGCTACTCATCGGTAATTTTTTCACAATATGTAAAAATAATGCTTTTTTACAGCGTTCCTCGCAATTGCTGTTCTCTCTCAATTGATTCAAATAGCGCTTTAAAGTTACCCGCACCAAAACCTTTGGCCCCCATTCTTTGTATAATTTCAAAAAACAAGGTTGGCCTGTCTTGAACTGGCTTTGTAAATATTTGCAGTAAATATCCTTCTTCATCGGCATCAACCATGATGGCTAATTTCTCAATTTCATTTAAATCCTCCTTCATCATTTTCATGTGATCGCCCAATCGCTCGGGAATTGCTTGATAATAGGTATGCGGAGGTGCCGATAAGAATTCGATTCCTCTGGCTTTCAATTGCGATACGGTTTTGATAATATCATCCGTTGCAATAGCGATATGTTGAATTCCAGGACCACCATAAAAGTCCAGATATTCCTCAATCTGTGACTTTTTCTTTCCTTCAGCAGGTTCGTTGATTGGAAATTTGATTCTTCCGTTTCCGTTTGACATTACCTTACTCATCAACGCCGAATATTCAGTATTGATTTGTTTGTCATCAAAAGAAAGAAAATTTACAAATCCCATGACGTCTTCATAGAACTTAACCCAAGTGTTCATTTCGTTCCAACCTACATTTCCCACCATGTGATCGATGTATTTTAAACCTGTTGGCTCTGGATTGTAATCGGATTTCCACTCCTTATACCCTGGTAAGAAAACACCAGTATAATTTTTGCGCTCTACAAAAATATGCACGGTTTCCCCGTAGGTATAAATCCCGGAACGTATTACTTCTCCAAATTCATCTTTTTCCACGGTTGGTTCCATAAAAGAACGCGCACCTCGTTTCATTGTTTCTTCGTACGCACTTGTGGCATCTTCTACCCACAGCGCTGCAACTTTAACGCCGTCTCCATGTTTTCTCAAATGTTCGTGTATAGGAGAATCTTGTGTTAAGGGCGTGGTTAATACAATACGAATCTTATCTTGTTTTAGCACATAAGACGTTCGGTCTCTTACCCCGGTTTCTAAGCCGGCATACGCCAAGGATTGGTACCCGAAAGCTGTTTTATAATAATGTGCGGATTGTTTTGCATTTCCTACGTAGAATTCTACATAATCGGTTCCTAATAACGGAAGGAAATCTTGTGCTCCTTCGAATATTTTTTCTAGTCCGTATTCTACTGATTTTACTTCTTTTGACATGGTATTTATTTTTTGATTCGGTACATCTAATTCTGGAACGCCGTTGATGGTGCTACAATAGATTTACGCGGATTTATTAATTTAAAAAAATGTTGTTATTTACTCTAAAATCCTAGCCCTGATGGAAACGGCATCCTTTTTCTGGTCTCGTTTTTTTAACGAGACCAGAAAAAGATAAAGTGCACAGCAGGAAATAGCTCCTTATTATTCTACCCAAGATTTGTAATATTGACCGTCGTCTAATCCCATAGCCTCTTCGGTTACCATTAACGGGCGAAAGGTATCGACCATTACGGCTAATTCGTGAGTTTCTGTATGACCAATGCTACGTTCCATGGCTCCCGGTGCGGGCCCGTGCGGTATGCCTTTTGGATGTAATGTAATGTGTCCTTGCTCGATATTGTTGCGGCTCATGAAATCGCCATCTACATAATACAAAACCTCATCACTATCGATGTTGCTGTGATTGTAAGGAGCCGGAATGGCTTTTGGGTGGTAATCGTACAATCGTGGACAAAACGAACAAACTACAAATGTTGCTGTTTCAAAGGTTTGATGAACTGGTGGTGGCTGGTGCACGCGACCTGTAATAGGTTCAAAATTGTGAATGCTGAATCCGTACGGAAAATTATATCCGTCCCAACCGACTACATCAAAGGGATGCGTGGCGTAAACGAATTCATGGATCATTCCTTCTTTTTTGATTTTGATCAGGAAGTCTCCTTTTTCATCATGCGTTTCTAATTCTGTTGGCAAAATAAAGTCGCGCTCGCAAAATGGGGAATGTTCTAAATGCTGACCTGATTCGTTTTTATATCTTTTTGGCGTGTAGAAAGGCGCAAATGATTCGACGTAAAACAATCGATTTTCCGTTGTTTCGAAATCAATTTGGTAGATAATTCCGCGAGGAATAATCAAGTAATCTCCGTATTCGAAAGGAATATTTCCCATCATGGTGCGCAACTTTCCTTTCCCTTTGTGAATGAAAATCATTTCATCAGCATCGGCATTTTTATAGAAATAGTTGCGCAACGATTGCCTAGGTGCGGCTAATCCTATCGTACAATCTTTATTGACTAACATGGGTTTGCGACTGTCCAGAAAATCATCTTCTGGTTTTAGCTCAAAACCTTTTAGCAATAACGATTTTATGTTTTTTCCAATGGCAATTTTCGGCTCTACCGAATAGGATTTTAGAATTTCTTTTACCTGTGTTGGTCTGTGAACGTGATACAACAAAGCGGAGTGTCCATGAAAACCTTCTGTTCCAAAAAGCTGTTCGTAATTCAAACCGCCATTTGGTTTTTCAAACTGCGTATGTCTTTTTTGCGGGAAATCCCCTAATTTATGATATAAAGGCATGGTTTTTTTACTTAAAAGTTAAAAGTTTTATCGAACTAAACTTATTTAATTAAATTTAAAAAAAATGCAATCTATTCAGGATTCCTCTTGATCAGAAATTGCAGATATCCTAATAAACCGCTCCAAGTTGTTTTCATAATAACAAATATCGGAATTATTATTGACTTAAATTACAATTAAAACATAAACCCAATACTGAACCAAGTAAAGCCTTTGGGTTGCTCCGGCGACCAAGAGTATTTTATTTCTATAGGTCCTATAACCGTTTCTAACCCATAACCTACGGCATAACCTGAATATTTTGGGATTGAAATCCAATCCACTGTTTCGAAAATTCTGTCTCCAATATTAGCGAAGTTTGCCGAAAAATTGAAATGATTGTTCTTATAAAACTCATAATCAACAGTTGCTGTAGATTTTATATAACTATTAGCCGCAATACTCAAATAATCGTATCCATACAAATATTTGAAGTTATTAAGCGGATTATATCCATACCCACCCAAAATAAAATTAAAAAAAGAAACACTTTCCTGACCAAAAGAAAACCCAGCATCCGTTTGAAATTTTACTGTTGCGTTTTTGAACAAGGAAGCTGCTACACCAAAATCAGCTTTAGCAATCGAAAAGGGTTTGAAATCACCGGTATAGTTAGACGAGAGCAAATACGATTGAATATCTCCGGTGAAATACCAACCGTTTTTAGGGAAATATTTATTATCAAAAGAATCAAATTTCATATATCCGAAAAGACTTAGGTAATTACTATTGTCAATCGTTGGGTCAACATTGGACAATGTTTCGGATTTTATCTTTAAATATTTCAACTCAACTCCTCCTCCAATTAAAAATTTTTGAACAAATAAAGATTGAAAATAGGCTTGATTCGTGAGATCCATGAAATCCACATTGATAGAATTAATCCCTAAACCTTCTAAATTCAAACTGCTTATTTCTCTGGCAATATTTCTATTAAATTGATTGTAATTCGATTTAAAACCAAAACTTAAATTAAATCCATTTTCAATATAGTAGTCTAAATTATATCTAATATTATCTCCTAAAACAACATCAAGAGAAGCAATATCGTTTTTAAAAAGTGTTTTTTTTCGGGTCAAATTTACCAAAACACCACTTTTGAATAAATTATCATAATGCAATCCGAATTTCAAATACGTTTTTGTTGTATTTTCTGTTAAACTGATATTCAGATCTACATCCTCTTTATTAGGTTCCAATGAATATGAGATCGCACTAAAATTTTGAGTGGCATTGATATTATTAATTCCCTTTAACAAATCATCATAACAAGTCTTTGTTCCTGGTTTGAATTTTAACTTACTAATGATATACTCTTTTGTATAATTATCTAATTCATTGCTGTTTATAGCTCCTATCTGCAAGCTATCCGAATAAAATTTAAGCTTTGGCTTCCGATACGGATTGGACTCATCAACAATTTTTTTTATTTGTTCATAAACCGCAAAAGTTGCTTCTTCCCCTTTTCTAATTATTTCTTTTCCTTTGTCAAAAGAAATTACACCATATTGTGTTACGTCCGGTCGAATATAAATATCGGTGTCACTCACATTTCTCTTCATTCGCTCTATAGATTGAAGATTAGTAATTTGCACTAAAATCTTAGTCGCATCCTTGAGTTGTGTCCTGTCCAATAAATCATTTTGAACATCAACCCCTATAATAATATCCGCCCCCAATTTTCGTACTTCCTCAATGGGATAATTATTAACAACTCCCCCATCAACTAAGATTTTTCCATCAATTTCAACAGGAGAAAACAAAGAGGGAAATGCAGAGCTCGCGATCATCGCTTGAGCTAAGTTGCCTTTATTCAACAAGACTTCTTCCCCTGTTTCTATGTTGGTACCAATACATAAAAAAGGAATTGGAAGCTTATTAAAATCCTTTACATCTCTTACATTTCTGGTAATCCTACTCAATAAGTTATAATTGTACATTCCTTTTGACAATGCCTCCGGAATTCCAATTTTCATCTTATTAAACGGTAAAACCAACGCATACAATTCGTCGTTTCTTCTTTCGTAGAAATTTTTGGAAGATCTGGGGATAAAATCGTTTATTAATTCATTGAAATTTGTCGCCTGAAAAATAGAATCAATCTGGTTCGCATTGTATCCCGAAGCATACAGACCGCCAATTACTGCTCCCATGCTGGTTCCGCCAATGTAATCGATCTTGACACCCGCTTCTTCCAACACTTTCAAAACACCAATATGCGCAAATCCTTTTGCTCCTCCACCACTTAAAACTAAACCTATTTTTGGTTTTTTTTGCTCTTGCGAAAACACAGTCAAACTAGCAAAAACAATCAGTAACAGCGTGATTTTCTTCATAGATAGCAATTTGGTAATAAGAGAATTTAGCAAGATCAGATATCATTTGCTTAAACATCAATAATCTAAATTAATCATTCATTTGTAGCCTTGTAAAATTCGGTAATTTTTTTGGCTTTAGACATACCTATAACGTCCGAAATTTCTTTTTCTGACGCTAATTTCAATCTTTTAACACTTTTAAAATGTTGAATCAAAGCCAACATTGTTTTTTCGCCAATGCCGGGAATGGATTCTATCGAGGAATTCAGCGCTGCTTTACTCCTTTTGTCCCGGTGATGCGTAATCCCAAAACGGTGTGCTTCGTTTCGCAATTGCTGTATTATCTTCAAGGTTTCTGATTTTTTATCTAAGTACAACGGAATAGAATCGCCAGGATAAAATAGCTCTTCCAGTCTTTTGGCTATTCCAATAATGGCTATTTTTCCTCGTAATCCCAATTCATCAAGACTTTTTAATGCTGCTGATAATTGCCCTTTTCCACCGTCAATAATTATTAAATTAGGTAAAGGTTGTTTTTCGTCCAGCAATCGTTTGTATCTTCTGTAAACCACTTCGGTCATCGAAGCAAAATCATCCGGCCCTTCAACCGTTTTTATATTAAAATGGCGGTAATCCTTTTTGCTTGGTTTTCCATCTTTAAAAACCACACAAGCCGCCACAGGATTTGTTCCTTGAATATTTGAGTTATCAAAACATTCAATGTGTCTTGGTTCCACTGGCAATCGCAAGTCTTTTTGCATTTGTGCCATAATTCTTTTCGTATGGCGATCCGGATCTACAATTTGAAGTTGTTTCAACTGTTCGATTCGGTAAAATTTAGCGTTGCGAATGGACAAATCCAAAATTTGCTTTTTGTCTCCCAATTGCGGAACTGTGATTTTGATATTTTCACCCAAATCAACGGAAAACGGAACGATAACTTCCCGAGACAACAATTGAAAACGTTCTCTCAACTCGACAATCGCCAATTCTAATAATTCTTCATCGGGTTCATCCAATTTCTTTTTAATTTCCATCGTGTGCGAACGAATAATCGAACCATGAGAAATTTGCAGGAAATTCACATACGCTGCACTTTCATCCGAAACTATCGAAAAGACATCGATATTGGTGATTTTTGGATTTACAATCGTAGAACGCGATTGGTAATTTTCAAGAACTTCTATTTTTTCTTTTATTTTTTGGGCTTCTTCAAAATGCATATCGGCGGCCAGATTGGTCATCACCCGTTTGAAATCCTTCATACTCTCTTTGAAATTTCCTTTCAAAATTTCGCGAATCGCATCAACCTGCTTTTGATAATTTTCTAACGTTTCGTGACCTTCACAAGGTCCCATGCAATTTCCAATATGGTATTCGAGACAAACCTTAAATTTCCCGCTTTCGATATTGCTTTTACTCAAATCATAATTGCATGTTCGAAGCGGATACAACTCTTTAATCAAGTCTAAAATAGTACTTACCGTTTTAAAACTGGTATATGGCCCAAAATATTCCGACCCATCTTTGACCATTCTTCGAGTGGCAAATATTCGAGAAAAAGGTTCTTTCTTGATACACAACCACGGATAACTTTTGTCATCTCGCAACAATACATTGTACCGTGGCTGCAAGGTTTTTATCAAATTATTTTCCAATAAAAGCGCATCTGTTTCCGTAGGAACCACAATGTGTTTTATAGTGACGATCTTCTTTACGAGCACATTGGTTTTGGCCGTGTCATGAATTTTGTTGAAATACGAAGCAACTCTTTTTTTTAAATTTTTGGCCTTGCCCACATACAAAATTTTCCCTTCCTTATCGTAATATTGGTATACGCCTGGATTATCCGGTAAGGTTTGGATTTGGAGAGCTAAAGTTGTTGGATTCATATAACAAAGTTAATCTCAATAATCCCGAAATACAAATCAATACTGTTTAAATCTTTCTGGCGAAATTTTTATCAGAATTTTAGTTTCTAATTCGTAATTATCCCTATTTTTATACTTTCAAGAACCCATGATAAAAACGAATACCACACCTATAGTAATTTTCGGCGAAAGCATTGTTCCCGGCGAGAATAAAACTATCAATGTCGAAATCGCCAGGCTACACACCACCACGAAACTAAACATCCCCGTTATTGTAAGACGCTCTAAAATTGATGGTCCCATAGTACTTTTCTCCGCTGGAATTCATGGGGATGAAATTAATGGTGTCGAAATCGTTAGGCAATTGATCAGTAAAAAAATCAACCGACCAAAAAAAGGTACAATCATCTGTATTCCAATTATAAACGTATATGGATTTGTTAATAAATCCAGAGAATTTCCTGATGGCCGGGATTTAAATCGCGTTTTTCCGGGTAGTAAAACCGGATCATTAGCCAGTAGATTTGCCTTTCATATTTTAACGGAGATTATGCCAATTGTACAATATGCTGTAGATTTTCATGCTGGTGGTGCCAGTCGATTCAATGCGCCACAAATTCGTCTTATTCAAAACAATGAACAATTAAAAATATTAGCCGATGTTTTTAATGCGCCATTCACTTTGTATTCTAAAAATATTTCAGGTTCTTTCAGAAGCTCCAGCGAAAAAATGAATGTAAAAATGCTGCTTTTTGAAGGTGGAAAATCATTAGATATTAATAACGCTATAGCCGATGAAGGAGTTAATGGTGCAAAACGACTATTGTCACACCTTGGCATGTTGGACCCAAAACATACCATAATCAAACCAAAATCACCTTCCATCTATATTGAAAAATCAGGCTGGATTAGAGCCAAGTGCTCCGGATTATTGCACGATTATAATACTGTTGGTAATTTTGTACAAAAGGGAACAATTCTAGCCACCATAACTGATCCGTACGGAAAGTTTGAACGAAAAGTGAAAGCGCCAAATGATGGTTACGTAATCAACGCCAATCATTCCCCAATAGTTTACGAAGGCGATGCTATCTACCACCTGTCAAACACCACTGAAGAGGATGAAGAATAAAAAACAATTGCGACTCAAATCCAAAAACTTACGAAATTCACTTTCCGAAAATGAAATTGAGAAAATGAGTTTGGCTGTCGCCAATAAAATACTGACACTTCCTATTTGGGAGAAAACCTATTTCCATATTTTCCTGCCTATTACAGAACAAAAAGAGGTCAATACCGAATTCATTCTTCACTTACTATCCGGAAAAGACAAAGAGATTATTGTTTCCAAAGCTGATTTTGCAACTCGAAACATGACACATTTCTTATTGACGGACAACACTAAAATCAAGAAAAACCAATACAACATTCCAGAACCTGTTGATGGAATTGAAGTTCCTTCTCATAAAATTGATGTGGTTTTTGTACCGCTTTTGGCTTTCGATAAAAAAGGACATCGTGTGGGCTATGGCAAAGGGTTTTATGATAAATTTTTATCCGGATGCAAACCGGAAGTAATCAAAATTGGTCTTTCTTTCTTTGAACCCGAAGAATTGATTACCGATGTTTTTGAAGGTGATATAAAACTGGATTATTGTGTGACTCCAAATGAAGTTCACTCTTTTTAATTTTTAATCCGTACTTTCGCAACAGATAAAATCTAATCAAGTTATGAGAACATTTAAAAAATCAAGATTTGCCGTAAGTATTATGGTTATCCTATTTGTAGTTTCATTTTCAAACTGCAGCATTCACACTGGAACCAGTAGATCTTCCTATAATGCTAAAAAACTTCCACCAGGACAAGCTAAAAAAATATATGGAGGCAAAAGCGCTAAACGTTACGCACCCGGACAAAATAAAAATTAATAAAAAAAGACCTGTTCATATTGGAGGGCACTGAAAAAGTCCCGCTAGAAAAAATTCCTACAAAATCTTGATGGGAAAACGGAATAAACGCTCTGTGAATCGCTTAATCAAGTTTAAAAACTTTTAAGTATGAAAATATAGCAAAGAGAAGGGCTTAAACTGATTTAAAGTTTAAGCCCTTTTATTTATAGGTAGTTTTTCAGTGCCCTCCAATATGAATAGGTCTTTTTTTATATTGTGAATAACTTCGAATCTAATTGTGATGAAATGCTTTTTTGTTGAAAAAAATCAAGATTCCAACTCCTGTAGAAATAGCCATATCGGCAACGTTGAAAATAGCATTGAAAAAAGTAAATTCTCTTCCGCCCCAAATTGGCAACCAACTTGGTAAATTTCCGTGCCAAAAAGGAAAGTAAAACATATCAACCACTTTTCCGTGAAACCAAGTTCCATAAGGTTGATCCGAAAATAAAGTTGCTAATTGTTGTTGACTGTCATCAAAAACAACTCCGTAAAAAACAGAATCGATGATGTTCCCGAAAGCACCAACAAGGATTAATGAAATCGCAATAATTAAATAATCTGAACTCTTCTTTTTAACTGAATCCCACAACCAATATCCAATTCCACCAACAGCGGCGATTCTAAAAAGAGTTAAAAATAATTTTCCATAAGCTCCAGGAATTTGAACTCCCCATGCCATCCCCTCATTTTCAATGAACAGAATTTTGAACCATTTGAATACTTCAACTTCTTCACCTAAAATAAAATTAGTTTTAATGTAAATTTTAGAAACTTGATCAACAAGCAATAAGATAAAAATAAGGAGATACGCTTTTCGTAATGACATTTTATAAATTTTAATGGCGCAAAAATAACAATTTAATCAAAAAAAACGCTCCCTATGGAGCGTTAAATCTTGTTTAACAAGCCGTTTATCGTTGCAAATTCTTTGCTTCGATACTCATTGTTGCATGAGGAACGATTTTCAATCTTTCTTTCCCAATTAATTTTCCTGTAACTTTACAAATTCCGTATGTTTTATTTTCAACACGAAAGAGTGCATTTTTCAAATCACGGATAAACTTCTCCTGACGAATCGCCAGTTGTGAGTTTGCTTCTTTAGACATTGTTTCGCTTCCTTCTTCGAATGCTTTAAATGTTGGCGAAGTGTCGTCAGTTCCATTATTTAAGTCGTTCATATACGCACTTTTTATCAAATCTAAATCTAATTGTGCTTTTTGAATTTTGTTAAGGATTATCTGTTTGAACTCTGCTAAGTCAGCATCAGAGTATTTTGTAGCTTCATCTACCATCTTTATATTATTTTGAAATTAATATCATTGTTTTTATATCATCAAATTCAATTTCTGTCCCGTTTTCTATTTCATCTACAAAAACCAAATCGCTGGTTAATGTTTCTGATTTTATATACGCTTCATTTTTAAGAATCGCCTCTTCTAAAATTCCATTTCTTTTCAATTGAACTTTAATTTTATCCGTAACTTCAAATCCCGAATCTTTACGGATATTCTGGATTCTGTTTACTAATTCTCTGGCAATTCCTTCTTGTTTTAGCACTGGTGAAATTGTAATGTCAAGCGCAACCGTTATTCCGTTTGAGTTGGCAACTAACCAACCTTCAATATCTTGTGATGTAATTTCTACATCTTCTAATGTTAAAATTACGTTATTTCCTCCAATAACAACATTTAGACTTCCTTCTTTATCTAATTGACTGATTTGCTCTTTCGAAAACCCTTGTATTTCCTTAGAAATCAAGCCCATATCCTTTCCAAAACGAGGCCCTAGTGTCTTAAAATTAGGCTTAATCTGTTTCACCAAAACACCGGAAGCATCGTCCAAAAGTGCGATTTCTTTTACGTTTACCTCTGCTTTTATAAGGTCAGAAATAGCCTCAATTTCAGCCCTTTGATTGTCGTCAAGTACTGGAATCATTACCTTTTGCAACGGTTGACGTACCTTTATCATTTCCTTTTTTCGGAGTGATAAAACCAATGATGAAATGGTTTGTGCTTTCTGCATTTTGCTCTCTAACATTTTATTAACATAGTTTTCAACCGAAATTGGAAACTCCGCCAAATGTACACTGTCATATTTTTCTGACTGTGTTGCTAAAGTTAAGTCTCTGTAAAGTTTGTCCATAAAGAATGGAGCGATAGGCGCACCCAGTTTACTTATGGTTAACAAACAGGTATATAAGGTTTGATAAGCCGCGATTTTGTCTTGTGCATATTCCCCTTTCCAGAAGCGTCTCCTGCACAAACGAACGTACCAGTTACTTAAGTTTTCTTGTACAAATTCGGAAATTGCACGAGCAGCTTTCGTTGGTTCATAATCCGCATAAAAACCATCCACTTCTTTTATCAAAGTGTGCAATTCTGACATGATCCATTGATCAATTTCCGGTCTTTCGTTTAACGGAATTTCCGCTTCTTCAAATTTGAAACCATCAATATTGGCATACAAACTAAAAAATGAGTACGTGTTGTACAAGGTTCCAAAGAATTTTCTGCGAACCTCAGCGATTCCTTCTAAGTCAAATTTCAAGTTGTCCCAAGGATTCGCATTCGCTATCATGTACCAACGGGTCGCATCTGGACCGTATTCTTTTAATGTTTCGAACGGATCTGCGGCATTTCCTAAACGTTTGGACATTTTTTGTCCGTTTTTGTCTAAAACCAATCCGTTAGAAACCACATTTTTATACGCTACTTTATCAAAAACTAATGTTCCAATGGCGTGCAACGTATAAAACCAACCGCGTGTTTGATCCACTCCTTCGGCAATGAAATCCGCTGGAAAATCTTTATTCTCATCTATTTTATCTTTGTTTTCAAAAGGATAATGCCATTGCGCATACGGCATGGAACCCGAATCAAACCAAACGTCAATCAAATCTGCTTCACGCATCATTGGTTTTCCAGAAGCCGAAACCAATGTGATTTCATCAACTACATTTTTATGTAAATCAACTAAATCGTAATTTGATTCTGCCATATTCCCTATTTCGAACCCTTTGAAAGGATTTTGTTGTTGGAAACCAGCTGCTATTGATTTTTCGATTTCGTTGTATAATTCTTCAACAGAACCTATTAAGATTTCTTCTTGTTTGTCTTCAGTTCTCCAGATTGGCAATGGAATTCCCCAGAATCTGGATCGCGATAAATTCCAGTCATTGGCGTTTTTCAACCAATTCCCAAAACGTCCTTCTCCGGTAGCTTTTGGCTTCCAGTTGATGGTTTCGTTCAAGTCAAACATTCGGTCTTTAACTTCCGAGATTTTTATAAACCAAGAATCCAGTGGATAATATAAAATTGGCTTGTCCGTTCTCCAGCAATGTGGGTAACTGTGGACGTATTTCTCTACTTTAAACGCTCTATTTTCTTCTTTTAATCGAATGGCTATTTCAACATCTACTGAACGCTCTGGCGCTTCACCGTCATTGTAATATTCATTTTTCACGTATTTACCCGCATATTCTCCAAGATGTGAGGTAAATTTTCCTTGTAAATCCACTAACGGAACCGGAGTTCCATTTTCGTCTAAAACTAACATTGGAGGGATCTCTGGCGTAGCTTCTTTAGCTACCTTAGCATCATCAGCACCAAATGTAGGCGAAGTATGCACAATTCCTGTTCCATCTTCGGTAGTTACAAAATCTCCTGAAATTACTCTAAAAGCATTTTCAGCATTCTGATACGGAAGCACTAATGGCATTAATTGTTCGTATCGAATGTCAACTAAATCAGTTCCCTTGCATTCCGCCAAAACCTGATACGGAATTTTCTTATCGCCTTCCTTGAAGTTTTCAAAATCAGCTGGATCAGCACTTTCGAAGAAGCCTTTCCCAAATTGTTTTCCAACTAAATTCTTAGCCAAAATCAATGTTGCCGGACGAAACGTATATTGATTGAATGTTTTTACTAAAGCATATTCAATTTTTGGCCCTACAGTCAACGCCGTATTACTTGGCAAAGTCCAAGGCGTTGTGGTCCAAGCTAAGATAAAGATTTCCTCTAAATCCAAAGCTTCTAACTTGTAATGCAGTAAATTATTAGAACTTATATAATCGTAAAACTTAGAGAACAACACTTCTTTGTGCGCATCAATCACCTTAAATTGCGCCACAACAGTCGTATCTGTTACATCTCTATAACTTCCCGGTTGGTTTACTTCGTGTGAACTCAATCCGGTTCCTGCTTTTGGAGAATACGGCTGAATGGTGTAGCCTTTGTACATCAAATCCTTATTGTAGATTTGTTTCAAAATCCACCAAACCGTTTCCATATATTTGGATTTGTAGGTCACATACGGATCTTCCATATCTACCCAATAACCCATTTTTTCAGTCAAATCATTCCATACGTCTGTATAACGCATCACGGTTTTTTTACACGCTTCGTTATATTCTTCAATAGAAATGGTCTTTCCAATATCTTCTTTGGTGATTCCTAATTCTTTTTCAGTACCCAATTCCACAGGCAAACCATGCGTATCCCAGCCAGCTTTACGCTTCACTTGAAACCCTTTTTGAGTTTTATATCTGCAAAAAATATCTTTAATCGCACGCGCCATTACGTGGTGAATTCCAGGTAATCCATTTGCCGAAGGCGGGCCTTCAAAAAACACGAATGGTGGGTTCCCTTCACGGGTGGTTACACTTTTCTCAAATATATTTTCTTTCTTCCAAAAATCAAGTACTTCTGACGCTACAGTTGGTAAGTCAAGTCCTTTGTATTCAGTAAATTTTGCGCTCATTTTGTCCTTTTCTAAATCGAGGTGCGAAAGTAATAAATAGTTATGAGTTTTGAGTGATGAGTGATGATTTTTTGCGTTAACGAAAGCATTGGAATGCTTCTATGAGGTATAAAAGGAATAAAAATCAAAATGAACAGCACAAATAAAATGGTAGAAAATACTTTTTTAAACCCATAAAAAAGCAATAAATTTCTATTTTAGTAGCTGGACCTTAAAAAATGGACATAGGATAAATATAAAAAACATCCTAAATTTAGGATTCAGGATGCTTTTATAAAACTTACATTTAGCTATTGTTATAAAATCTAAAGCTATTTAAGTGCATTTTTTAATTCCGCAGCGGCTTGCAACAAAGCTGATTTTGTGCCGGAGACTGTACTTATTGCATTTAGCAAACCCCAATCATGGATCATTCCATTGTAACGAGTTGCGGTGACTTTTACTCCTGCTTCATCTAATTTACGAGCATACGCTTCTCCTTCGTCTCTTAGAATATCATTTTCCGCAGTTTGAACTAATGCGGGTGGCAATCCTTTCAACTGGCTGGTAGTAGCTAACAATGGGGAAGCATAAATTTCTTTACGCTGTTTAGAATCTGTTGTATAATTATCCCACATCCACATCATTAAATTCTTAGTCAGGAATCGGTCTTTAGCAAACAAGTTATATGACTCTGTTTCAAAATTAGCATTGGTCACCGGCCAAAATAAAACTTGTAATTTAATCTCTGGTCCTTTTTTTTCTTTAGCCATTAATGCAACAACAGTAGCCATGTTTCCTCCAACACTATTTCCCGCAACTGCGAGGCGTTTACCGTCAACCCCAATTTTTTTCCCGTGTTCCGCTACCCATTTTGTAGCATTATAAGCTTGAGTGATGGCAACAGGATAATGCGCTTCGGGAGAGGGAGTGTAATTAACAAACACTGCCGCCGCACCAGATGCTACCACTAAGTCTCTAACCATTCGTTGATGAGTAGGGAAATCCCCAAGCACCCAGCCCCCGCCATGAAAAAACATAAATACCGGTAATATGCCTTTTGCATTTTCAGGCTTCACGATATTTATTTTAATGCTTTGTCCGTCCTCGACAATTATCTTATCTGTAACAGTTATACCAGACATATCAACCTTGATAGACGCTTGTGCATCTACAAGTACTTTTCTCGCTTCGACAGGAGACAACTGCTCTAACGGCTTGCCTGTTCCCGAATTTAGCACTTTAAGAAATCCTCTAATATTGCTTTCAATATTAGGATCCTTCGATGCATCCTTTGTTTGTGCGGACACTTCACTGGAGAAAGCAATTGCTAACAATAATGTTCCTACTTTTTTTAATTTTGATTTCATTTGATCTATTTTAAATTTAAAGGTATAATTTAATACTCTGTAAGTGAATTCAAAAAAACTGGGACCTCTGCTGTAACAAATTATCCTTAAGATATGGAGTTTTAAAATGTGCCTAACAATATATTAACCGGCTTACTTAAAAAAGACTTGGATAGTCAAAAAACTGATTTCTAGTAGGTTAAAAATATAATAAATACTTATTACATCAAATATAGCAATTAATTATTATCGAATTTTAAAAAATATAGCTTCTTTTAAAAGAAGCTATATTTTTTAAAATTAAATTTAACAAAAAAATATTTACAACCAATTCAATTGATTTAAATACAGCAAAAATTAAAAATTATTAATCTAAATCAATTTTAGAACACCTTAAGATTTAAACTAAATGTCAAGAAAACACCTCTTTCAAAACCTCCAGCGGTTTTGGTTTTTTAAATTTTTATTTCCTTAAAATTTTCTAAAGCGATTTTGTTTTTAAAAACTTTGCATTTACTGCAATTTCTTATGGATGTGAAGTGTTTAACCCTTATTTGTCATCATCATCCAGCTCAAAAAAATCATTAACTGATTTTCTAAACAACCTTGATAATTTTAATGCCAGAACTGTTGATGGCACAAACCGATTGGTTTCAATTGAATTTATTGTTTGTCTAGAAACGCCTATCTTTTCTGCTAATTCTTCTTGGGTAATATTTAAAATGGCGCGTTCTACTTTTAGTCTATTTTTCATCGTATGCTCTTTTTAACTTCCTGAAAGTTAGAATTTGAATCGCAATTAAAAGTCCTAATACCGAAAGGTCTTTACTACCTTCTATTTTAGGCATTAATAAAAAGATTGACTTAATGGCAAAGTGAATAAATGGTAATGCCAAATAGACTATCACTGTCATTACTACAGCATAATTATAGGATTGCATTCGGATTTTTGCAATTAATTCATCATCTATTTTCTCTCTTGAAATTGAAATTATAAGTAATCCTAAAACGGATCCTGACAAAGCGATTCTTTCAAATAATTCGTGGTACTTAACATCCAGCATATAAAGCTTAAGAGACGTAATAATTGATAAAATCGAAGCAATAAATAACACCAAACCAATAATTTTAAATCTGTTGGGTAATTGATAACTTATATATTTATCAATTTTTTCAATATCTCCTGCTTGTTTTACTTTTGGTTCCGTAAAGTTAAGTAGTTAAAGCTTGTTTTCCATAAAGAACAACAAACTTGATTAAAAGACAAATATACTTTACTTTATAATGCAAAATTATATTTTCACCAGAAAATTAAATTCTAAGAGAAAACTTCCTTTAAAACGTCTAAGGATTTTGGTTTTTTAAAACCGTCCAAATGAAAACTGTAGTAATCAATTAGTATCCTTAAAACAATTTGTCTTTCAATGACATGGAATATTTTTTGATTGTTATCGAATTTTAAATCAATCAGTTTTTTAAATAAATTACTTTCATGTTCCGTGAGCGAACTGATGGCATGAAAAGGGGTAAAAACACCTTCGGTCATTTCGAAAAAAGGCATGTCCATATCAGAAATATCAGGATAAAAACCCAAATATTTTGTGGTTTCTAATAATAAAATGAGATGAAAATTAGCAATTTCATCATGATTGTCCAACCACTGCAAAGCCGTTTCGAGAAAAGTAAAAAGAGGCTCATTTTCTTCCTCCTCGTGAATCGAGTGGTGCAACATTTCAGAAATGAACATCACAATCGTGCTTTTGTAAATATCCGAATGTATCGAATGAAAAGGGGAGGCAATTTTTATTTCCTTAAAGTTTTCTAAAGTGCCTTTGTTTTTATGAACCGCTTCAATTTCGAGAATCGTCAACGGCTGGAAGTAGGCAATTTTCTGATTCGCTTTTCGGCTCGAAAAAGCATCCCGAACAAAATACGATTTCAAACCATGAGACAGCGTAAAGCATTTCACAATCAAGCTTTTCTCTTGAAATTTTAAAGACGAAAGGACTATGGCTTTGGTTTTTACGAGCATTTTTTTTGTTTAAAGTTTAACGTTTAAAGTTTCAGATTGTGACGACAAACCAAACTCAAAACCAAAAACAAATTACCTGATTATCATTACTTTTTTAATTTTAGTCTCCACTCCGTCTTGTGCCGAAATAAAAATCATGTACACACCCGAAGCTACTTTGTATTTTCCAAAAGCTGTCGTGTCCCATTCTATTGTTCCGCCTTCAGAAATGGTTTCATACACCAGATTTCCTTCAATATCCGTAATTTTAATAGTGGCTTTATCCAGTAATCCGGCAATTTTAACCGTTCCTTGATACTCCGGCCGCACTGGATTTGGATACACAAAGGCATTGCTTAAATCATCATTTGGCGCAGTCGCAGTTCCTTTGAAAGAAACCAACCCTTTGGCTGTAGCTATAAAAACCTCGCCCGTAGCACTATTAATATCAATGTCATTGATAACATTGCTGGGCAACGGCGAATTATTTATCGTAAAATGATATTGGGTTTCTTGACCGTTTGGCGAAACAAGAAACAAACCAGAATCGGCAGTTCCAATCCATTTATTATTGGCACCATCAACAGCAATATCCGTAATAAATTGCTCGTATAATAACTCTTGCGCCAGATTATCGTCTAAAATAATTATGGGATTGGCCTTCAGCTGGTCTTCCGCTTGAAAACTACCTACATTGGGTAAAACCCGCAATCCTTTTGTAGTTCCGATCCAAAGTTGGTTTCTGGTGTCCACAGCAAGCGCCCTTACATCTGAAATTGGCAAATTTCCGGTATCTGGCCCTGTTGTTAATTTTTTAAAGACATTATTGATTTCGTTAAAACCAACAACTCCATCACCATTAGTACACAGCCATTTTGTTCCATTTTTATCAATAACCATTCGACCCAAACTAGTATTGATACTGGAATCCAAAATATTATCCATTGAATAGCTTTGCCATTGTCCGTTGGCTCTAAATACTTTCAATCCATTTTTTATCCTGCTGTTATTCACCCAAAGATTTCCTGATTTATCGAATACCGCTCCATTTATTCTGACATCAATGTAACTTGGTCCCAAATAGGTTAACGATTCCAGACCACTATTGGTTTGATTGTATAAAATTGTAGGTTTATCATTTTCTATTTTTAGCAAACCCGAGAAAAAAGAACTCGCATATACTTCGTTTTCACTGCTGGGATTTACCGTAATTCTGGTCATCGATTGTGCTCCTAAAACGTCTACATACGGAATATTCAACCATCCTGTTGCACTAAATTTACTGATACCGTAACTGTCTAACGGATACGGATTATAGTCTGCCGAATAATCCCCGTAAACTGTCCAAAGCGCACTTGTCGTGGCTTGAAGCGCAAATATATTGTTGCGCAAAGGACCAATAGGCGTTATGTTTTCGAAAGTTACTGCCGAAGAAAGCGAAGCCGTAATCAATCCATTTTCTTTTGTTCCAATGAAAATTGCGTCTCCAATTATTGTAGCACACGTAAAACTTGGATTACTGTCCGGGATTTGATTTGTATTTATTTGGCGCACCAAAGCCATTTGATTGTTGTAAATATAAATACTGCTCAAAGTTGTCACTATTATATAATTAGCAGTTGCTCTCATGTCCAATGAAGGCTGAGAAAGAACCATAAATCCAGTAAAGGAATTGGAAACCGAATTAAATTTATGAATGTATCCCGCAGTAGTAATGGCATACAAATCGGTACCAAAAGTCACAATGTTAGACCAATTTCCAGTAGCAATTGTTTCCCATTGATTGTAATCGATTAAATTTTTATTAGCGATATCGGCTCTTCTTATCCCGTTATTTGTAGCGGCATAAATAGATCCATTAAAAAGTGCTGTTTGGTTCACCCTGATTTCGGCTCCAGTGTCACCAATAAAATAAGTATCCCCAAATTGCATGGTAGCCAGATTAAATTGAACAATTCCAAAATCACAAGAGACATAGGCAATACCTTCAAACTCCATGAAGTGATTGACTTTTTTTATAGTTGTAGGAAGTTGTTTATTGATAATGTCGACTACATTCAGCATGCTCCCATCAGCTTCATTAATGACGATTATCAGTCCGTTTTCGTATCCTACAATTGTTTTATTGAATACTGCACTGTAGTACAACGCCGAAATTGTTTGCCCGGAAAGACCGTCAATGGTATTGGTAGTTTTTATTACGTTTGTCGCTACGCTTTTTGAAAACAGGGCATTTTCTGAAGCAGCAAAAACAGCCGTTGCAGATTCTGATACATCTTTAATTTCATTGTAAGAGAAATAACCTTGCCACGACAAGTTGCTTTGGGCAAAACCCATTTGGATAAAAAGTAAAAGCAAAAAATATAAAACGCTCTTTTTCATTATTTGCATCAATATTGGTTTACAAATATAACACAAAGGATTTTAGATTTTAGAGTACCGATTTTAGATTGCAGATTTCGTCTCACAAGAGAATTTAAAGAAACCTAAAAAACCTTCTCCCGAACAAACGGAAGAAGGTTTTTTAAAATGATTTTTAGATTTAAATGAGAAATCTAAAATTCCTATACCACTCCTTGAGCAAGCATAGCATCCGCTACTTTTACAAATCCGGCAATATTTGCCCCTTTTACATAATTGACATAACCTTCCTTGTCAGTCCCATATTTTTTACATTGATTGTGTATCCCAACCATGATTTCTTTTAATCTGGAATCTACTTCTTCACTGGTCCAGTTTAAACGAATAGAGTTTTGTGTCATTTCTAATCCTGAAGCTGCAACACCTCCAGCATTTGCTGCTTTACCGGGAGCAAAAAGTACTTTAGCTTTCAAGAACAATTTGATGGCTTCTAAAGTACATGGCATATTTGCCGCTTCAGTTACACAAATAACTCCGTTTGCAATTAAGTTTTTAGCATCCTCCTCATTCAACTCATTTTGAGTGGCACACGGTATAGCAACATCAACTTTTACTTCCCATACGCTTTTTCCTTTGTGGAAAACTGCCTTTGGATATTTTTCTAAATAAGCTTCTGCTCTATTATCTCCTCTTGCTCTCAATTCCAGCATAAAGTCAATTTTATCTCCAAAAATTCCTTCTTCATCATAAATATAACCATCAGGACCAGAAATAGTAACTACTTTTCCTCCAAGATCATTTACTTTCAAGGCTACTCCCCAAGCAACGTTTCCAAAACCAGAAATAGAGACTCTTTTTCCTTTGATGTTTTGACCAATAGTATTCAGCATTTGCTCCGCAAAATAAACGACTCCGTATCCAGTTGCTTCCGGTCTGATTAAAGAACCTCCATAAGCCAATCCTTTACCCGTTAAAACTCCGGTAAATTCATTTTTTATCCTTTTATATTGACCAAATAAATATCCAATTTCTCTGGCTCCAACTCCAATATCTCCTGCAGGAACGTCCAGTTGCGGTCCGATGTGTCTGCACAATTCAGTCATGAAAGACTGGCAAAAACGCATCACTTCCCCATCAGATTTTCCTTGTGGATCAAAATCAGATCCTCCTTTTCCTCCACCCATTGGCAAAGTCGTCAAACTATTTTTGAATACTTGTTCGAAGGCTAAAAATTTAAGTACTGATAAATTTACAGTATGATGAAAACGAATTCCACCTTTGTACGGCCCGATTGCAGAATTCATTTGAATTCTAAAACCTCTATTAACCTGGATTTCACCGCTATCGTCAACCCACGGAACACGAAATATAATCGACCTTTCAGGCTCCGCTATTCTGAGAAGCAAATTTTTTCCGTCGTATTTTTTCTGTTCTGCAATAAATGGAATTACAGTTTCAGCAAATTCCCTAACAGCTTGAATAAATTCAGGTTCATTTGGATTTTTGGCTTCAACTTGAGCCATAAAATCATTTACTTTTAGTAACATAGGTTATAAATAATTGATTAAGAAAACGATTTCGCTATCATTTACAAAGATACATTTTATAAAAATATTCGGACGCTGTTTTTTTCGATTTCTAAATAGAATTATCTTTTTATTACCCTTTTTTAGACAATTATGTTTATGATATCCTCATTTAAACCAAATGGCTACCACTTTCGTAATTAAATACGAATTTGTCTGCTTATTTTTAATTTCTATTTTATCTTTATATGTATATGATGTTTTTATATATTTGTCATGATTAGAAAACAACCCTAATGGTCAGAAAATTAATCCTGCTTTTATTAATCTGTTTTGGATTTTCACTTGATTCAAATGCGCAATTCGGTGGGTTTTCGCATGAAATAGGTATAATAGCGGGACCCGTTGCTTTTCAATCTGATTATGGAGAACGCCATGATCTTTCTACAAACTCCGGAAATACAGGAATCGGAATCGGGATTATTCACTACCTTAACTTTTCCTATAAAGCAGAATGTAACTGCTACACACCCGAAACTTATTTTAACGACCATTTCAAATTAAGATCCGAACTCTCTTACAATAAAACCGAATTACAACATTTTGGGGAATGGACCGAAGGGAAGCCTTCGCTGGGGAAAGAGCAATTAAAAGCAATGAGTGGTACAACCGCAGTAACTAATATTGGTATGCAACTTGAATTTTTCCCTTTGAGTATTCGTGATTTCACGGCTAGAACAGGAAGCTTTGGACCATTTGTCAGTCTTGGTGGACAATTCAGTTATTACAATGCCGAAGCCACATCAACTCTGGGTCCATTAGGAACTCCATTAACCACATTCCCTAAATATTTAACTCCAACAGACGGTCGCCCTTATGGATTTTCTAATGAAGGAGGAACAGTGTGGTCCGTTGTTTCCAGTGTGGGAACTCGTTATAAATTAAGCCCATTACGGGATTTAATGGTTGATTTAAGATTTCAATATTTCTTCTCCAATTGGGTAGATGGTTTAAATCCTAACCCAGAACTTTACAAAGAAAATAAAGCGAATGACTGGTTGGTTTGGCTCAATGTGGGTTATATTTATTACTTACAATAGCCATTTGAACAACCGTTTAAAAACAACAAAACCCCAATTCTGAAATTTAGAATTGGGGTTTTTGTTATTATTAATTTATGCTAACGCTTGTTTCAAATCTTCAATCAAATCGTCAGCGTCTTCTATACCTACGCTTAATCGAACCAGATCATCTGTAATACCAACTTCCTTTCGTTTGTCTTCCGGAATGGATGCATGCGTCATTAAAGCCGGATGATTCGCTAATGATTCCACGCCGCCTAAAGATTCAGCCAAAGTGAAAACTTTTAATTTTTCCAGAAAATCAATTGCATCCTCTTTTTTACCGGAAATAAAAGTAAAAGACACCATTCCTCCAAAACCACTCATTTGTTTTTTGGCGATTTCATGATACGGATGGCTTGGTAATCCCGGATAATATACTGTTTTAACTTTTGGATGATTATTCAAAAACTCCACCACTTTCCCTCCATTTTCGCAATGTCTTTCCACACGAAGATGCAAGGTTTTAATTCCTCTTAATACCAAGAAACTATCCATTGGTCCCAATGTAGCTCCTGTCGCAAATTGTTGAAAATGCAATTGTTCTCCAAGCGCTTCCTCTTTTACAATCAAAGCACCCGCAATAACATCAGAATGACCTCCTAAATATTTAGTTGCGGAATGCATCACGATATCTGCTCCCAAGTCTAATGGTTTTTGTAAATAAGGCGTTGCAAAAGTATTATCAACCGCAAAAAGGATTTTATTTTCCTTAGTGATTTTGGCTATTTCTTGAATATCTGCCAATTTCATCAAAGGATTCGTTGGTGTTTCTACCCAAACCAGTTTCGTATTTTCGTTGATTAATGACTTGAATTTCTCGATGTCATTCATATCCACAAAATGGAATTTTATGCCGGAATTTTTATAAATACGGGTAAACATTCGATAGGTCCCACCATACAAATCATCCATGGAAATGATTTCGTCACCCGCTTTAAAAGAACGCAAAACACAATCTGTAGCTGCTAATCCTGATGAAAAAGCCAATCCTCGTGTTCCATTTTCAATACTTGCTAATGCATTTTCAAGTGCGCTTCTGGTAGGATTTGCAGCTCTACTGTACTCATAATCTGGATTTATAGGCTGTCCCGGACTGGTTTGTACAAATGTTGACGTTTGATATACTGGTGGCATAACTGCTCCCGTACTTGGATCATGATGCTGACCACCGTGGATAACCTTCGTATTGAATTTCATATCTTTTTAATTTTAAATGCTAAATAACATCACAAATTTACCTTTTAATTTATTTTAACCAAGCCACAAGTAGATACCTTTGTATATAATTAACAATTTTGAGATGAAACACTTTATAATTTTTGCTGTATTCCTTTTTTTACTTACGGGTTGTTCTAACGAATTGACTTTTAAAGACCAATCGTTTCAGAAAAAAACCACTTTACCCTGCAAAGAAAATTGTCCTGAGATAACTGTAAAAATTCCTGTTGCAAAAAACGATCCTATTGTGGCGGACAGCATTAATAAAAAAGTGTTTTCGGTATTGAAAGAGATTATTTATTTTGGCGAAAAGCCATACACATCAACCGATTACAATGGATTGCTAGCCTCCTTTATTGATTCCTATGAGAAACTCCAAAAAGAATTTCCAAATGATACCTTTGGCTGGGAAGCTGAAATTAAAGGAAGCGTAAAATACCAATCCGAAAGTGTTTTAAATATAGAAATCAACCATTACACCTACACTGGTGGCGCTCACGGATATCAGGGGTTGCGTTCATTACTTTTTGACCCAAGTACCGGAAAATCCATTTCGAATGCCGAACTGTTTAATAACAAGGATACTTTTACGGCTTTCGCCGAAAAAAAATTCAGAGCCAAATATAAAATCCCGGAAAACAAATCTATAAACGCAACCGGATTAATGTTTGAAGACGAGAAATTCAATCTTCCCCAAAATATTTTTTATACCGATAAAGGACTGCTGCTTTATTACAATTCCTATGAAGCTGCATCGTATGCTGACGGACCTAAAGAATTGTTATTGCCTTACAACGAGGTAAACGCTTATTTAATAACTATTTAAGAGTCTTTAATTTGGCTTACTGCAACAATCCTTTTTAAGTTTTTCAAATAAAAAGGATTGTTATTTACGTGTATTATCATGGCAGTTAAAACAAATGATTTATTAAATAAACTTTTTAAGGTTCATCATAATACCGATGTGAAGTCCTTCGTGAAAATTATTAAAGACCAATGCATCTTCAACAGTTCTTAAGGTAAAACCGGTTGACGTAGGATATTCATTAAAATTCTTAAAAGTTTTATTATCAAAATCGGCTTTGGTTTTATAAATTGTTTCAAACAATAATGCCTTTATTTCTTCTACCTCCGCCTGCGTGGTGATAGATTCCGGTTTGGTTCCGTTTCTATATTTTTCGACTAATTCCTCCGAAATCAGCATAGGTAAACCCGAAAGTTTGTAAACTAACAATTGCTGTGTCACGATAATATGGCCAATATTCCAAATCAAATTGTTACTATACCCAACTGGAATTGTATTGAGTTGCTCTAAAGTATATCCGGTTAAAAATTTTGAAACCATATTTCTGGTTGTGGTATTGACATCTAATGTTTGATCCATTTTTTATTTTTTTGATAAAATTAATCATTTTCCATCCCAAATGATTTTTCTTTGCACAAATAAATCGCTATTTACATGGACAAAATATATTATCTCGCTTCTTGCGACACCTGCAGAAAAATTATAAAATCATTACCGAAAGACCATAACTTGCAGTTTCACGACATCAAACAAGACCCGATTACATTGGAGGAATTGGAACAAATGCGGGAGCTTTCCGGAAGTTACGAAGCGCTTTTCAGCAAAAAAGCACAGTTATACAAATCAATGGATTTGAAGAATAAATCGTCGACTGAAGACGATTACAAAAAATACATTTTGGAACATTATACGTTCTTGAGTCGTCCTGTTTTTATTATTAAAGAAAAAATTTACATTGGCAACACACAACAAAACATGCATCAGGTAATGCTTGCTTTTGCAAATGTCTAAAAGAAATCTCGCACTTATTGCCGCCACCTTTGTTTCCATAATTTATGGAGTTACGTTTACCATTGCCAAAGATGTCATGCCCTTTTACATTGACGCCTATGGTTTTATCTTGTTGCGCGTAGGCGGCTCTGTGGTATTATTTTGGCTGGTTTGGTTTATGATGAGATTGCTTCGCCTCGCCCCCAACGAGAAAATTGCACTGAATGATTTTCCTCGAATCATTGCAGCAGCTTTCTTTGGCGTGGCGTTTAATATGCTTACGTTTTTCAAAGGATTAAGTCTTACTTCTCCCATTAGTGCGGCGGTAATCATGGTTTCAACACCGATGATTGTCTTGACACTTTCGGCATTGATTATGAAGGAACGCATGCAAAAACGAATGATTTTTGGGATTATCCTTGGCTTAATAGGAACTACTTTTCTAATTTTGTATGGGAAATCCATTGGTAGCGCCACCGATGCCGGTTTAGGAAATTTTCTGGTTTTAGTCAACGCTATTTCCTATGGATTCTACCTGATTATCGTCAAGAAATTAATGGATAAATACAATGCCTTTACGTTTGTAAAATGGATTTATTTGTTCGGATTTATTATGGTTTTACCTTTTGGCTGGAGCCAATTTCAAGCTGTTGAATGGGCTTTGGTTCCCATGGATATTTGCTGGAAGATAGGATTTGTGGTGGTTTTCTCGACTTTCCTGACCTATTTGCTGAATTTGCTTTCGATGAAAGAATTAAAACCAACCACGGTTGCCGTTTTTATTTATTTACAACCGCTGTTCGCCACTATTTTTGCGATACGCTTGGGCAAAGATGAATTGAGCTTGGTGAAAATTGGTTCGGCAGTTTTGATATTTGTCGGCGTTTATTTGGTAACACAGAAAAAGAGTGTTCCGTAATCAGCTAGTAGTGTTCAGCGCATAAATCGTAGGTTATAGTATACCCTCTCGCTTATTAAAATTAAAATCTGATTACTAAATATTTACTTAAACCGAGCCACTGAATACTAAAAACGGACCACTGACCACTTTTTTATTATCTTTGACCTCTTTTAGAAAATTATATGATACAATCAATGACAGGTTTTGGTAAAGCGACTTTGCAATTACCAACCAAAAAAATCACGGTAGAAGTAAAATCTTTAAACAGTAAAGGTTTGGATTTGAATGTGAGAATGCCTTCGCTGTACCGCGAAATGGAATTGGGTTTACGCAACCAAATTGCCTTAAAACTGGAAAGAGGAAAAGTGGATTTTTCTATTTTTATCGAAACTACCGCGGAACAAACTTCGACCAAAGTGAATGTGCCCATTGTAAAAGCATACATCAGCCAGTTGAGAGAAGTCTATACTGATGCTGATGAAACCGAACTCATGAAAATGGCCATTCGCATGCCGGATACCATGAAAATAGAACGCGATGAAATTGATGAAAACGACTGGGTACAAATCCAAACCGTTATCGAGGAAGCGTTACAAAACATCTTGACCTTTAGAAGAGATGAAGGAATGTCTCTTGAAAAAGAATTTCAATTGCGCATTGGCAATATCCGTCAATACATGACCGAAGCTTTGGCACTGGATCCAGAACGTGTTCAGGCTATAAAAGACCGTTTGCAAACTGCAATTTCAGAACTAAAAGTCAACGTGGATGAAAATCGTTTTGAGCAGGAACTGATTTATTATTTAGAGAAATTAGACATCACCGAAGAAAAAGTACGTTTGACCAATCACCTTGATTATTTCCTGGAAACCATCAACGGTACTGAAGCCAATGGTAGAAAACTAGGTTTTATCACCCAAGAAATGGGACGTGAAATCAATACGATGGGTTCTAAATCCAATCACGCACAAATGCAAAAATTAGTCGTTCAGATGAAAGATGAATTGGAAAAAATAAAAGAACAGGTATTGAACGTTTTGTAAAAACATATCTAGGTAGAGACGCGATTCATCGCGTCTTTTGCATAAAATATAGGAGCATTCATTGCGACTAGAATTAAACAACAACATGAGTACAGGAGGAAAATTAATCGTTTTTTCGGCACCATCAGGATCTGGAAAAACTACTATAGTTAGGCATTTATTAAGCAAAGAAGATTTGAATCTTGAATTTTCTATTTCCGCAGCAACACGTGAAGCACGTGGCGAAGAAGTAAACGGAAAAGATTATTACTTTATGTCATTGGAAGAATTTAAAATGCACATCAAAAACGAAGATTTTGTAGAATGGGAAGAAGTCTATCGCGATAATTTCTACGGAACTTTAAAAAGCGAGGTAGAACGCATTTGGGACAAAGGAAAAAATGTGATTTTTGATATTGATGTATCTGGCGGATTGCGTATCAAACATAAATTCCCAGAAGAAACTTTAGCCGTTTTCGTGAAACCACCAAGCGTGGATGAACTAAAAAGAAGACTGAAAGAACGATCTACTGAAAGTGAAGACAAAATCAATATGCGTATTGCAAAAGCCTCTGTTGAACTGGCAACAGCACCACAATTTGATGTTATTATAAAAAACTACGATTTAAATATTGCTTTGGAAGAAGCCTATCAATTGGTAAAGAATTTTGTAAAGGATTAAAGATTGAAAAATTCAAAGTTATTTCTAATCTTTAAATCATTTAATTTTTAAATTAAATTCATGAAAATAGGGCTGTATTTCGGAACGTTTAATCCCATCCATGTTGGGCATCTCATCATTGCCAATCACATGGCGGAACATGCCGATTTAGACCAAGTGTGGATGGTGGTGACGCCACACAATCCTTTGAAGAAAAAAAGCACTTTGCTAGATGATTCCCATCGGTTACAAATGGTACATCTCGCTACCGAGGATTTTCCTAAAATCAAACCTTCGGACATTGAATTTAAATTATCACAGCCTAGTTACACTGTGAATACGTTGGTTCACTTACAGGAAAAATATCCAAATTACGAGTTCTCCTTAATCATGGGCGAAGACAATCTCAAGTCGTTGCACAAATGGAAAAACTACGAAGCTATTCTGGCACATCATGAAATTTATGTCTATCCTCGAATTTCAATCGAAGCAGAAAACGCAATGTTTAAGGACCATCCAAAAATTCACATGATTGATGCTCCGGTTGTTGAAATATCATCCACATTTATTCGGGACAATATCAAAAAAGGGAAAAATGTGCAGCCGTTATTGCCTTGTAAAGTTTGGGAATACATTGATCACAATAATTTTTATAAAAAGTAATTACCCCAAAACCCTTTTTAATTCCATTTGAACATTCTCAAAAACAGCACTCAGATTATCGTTTTTACCGGATAATACAAACACTTCGGTACTTGGCATTTTTTTGCTGTTCCACAACAATTGGATTTTATTTTCTACTATTAAACTTTTCGCATTGCAATTCCAGACAACCGCTATTCCAGTGTTTTTCGAAATTATTTCCAGCATTTCATATTCGGATGGAATAATGTAATTCGGAATCATCGATGGTCTTTTTTTATTAAAAACATGCAACCAGAACATTTTAATATGCGGAATTTGCGCATTGTGACTAAACCATTTTTGATCGTTTAGCCAATGTTCAATTGCAGAGAAATCTTTTATTTTGATATTAGATTTTAATTCGGATGCATCGATAGTGCTTGAGCCAACAATCACTTGCTTAATTTCCCCAACCTTTTTCTGAATCGTGTCAAACGTGTCATATTGTTTGGTAACAACCGCAAAATCGAGTTTTTTAGAATCGACCAATTCAAAAAGCGTGTCGTTTTCATGGAAACTAAAATCGATAAAATCGAATTTTGAAACTAAGGCACTTCCCAGGCTACTCATCAAATGCTTCGAAATTCCAATGGAAATTAATCGATTGGCATCAAACGCTTTGGCACGAAAACCATTCTCCACATTTTCCAATCGGTCTAGCGCTTCGATGATTAAATTATTGAATAACTTGGCATATTCTGTTGACTCCACGCCTTTGGACTTTCGATTGAAAAGTTTATATCCTACATGCGCTTCCAACATGGATATTTGCTGACTAACAGCAGGTTGGCTGATAAATAATTCTTTGGCTGCCAAAGAAAAGTTACCATTTTTATAAACGGATTTAAACGTTCGATACCATTCGAGATTGACCATGATATAAATATATTTATCACAAACATAATTTAAATTATTTTTACTAATAACATATTCGCCCTAAATTTGTACAAATAAAAATTAGAAATGAAGAAAATTGCATTATTTGCCATTATAGCATTAACCGTAAGTTGCATTACAGCAACTGCACAAAATAAAAAAAGTATGAAAAAAGTATTATTTGTTGTTACCAGTCACGATAAACTAGGTAATACGGGAGAAAAAACAGGATTTTGGACAGAAGAATTTGCTGCACCATACTATGAATTATTAGATAAAGGAGTAACAATTGATGTTGCAACTCCGCTAGGTGGCCAACCACCAATTGATCCAAAAAGTGAAGATCCATCAGCTGCAACAGAAGACACTAAAAGATTTGATGCTGATACTGAGTTGTTGACTAAACTGAAAAACACGCACAAATTAGCCGATATAAAAGAGTCTGATTACGATGCCGTTTTCTATCCAGGAGGTCACGGACCGTTATGGGATTTAGCGACCGATAAAAACTCAAGCGCTTTGATTGAAGCATTTTATACTAATAACAAACCCGTTGCTTTTGTTTGTCATTCACCAGCGGTATTGAAAAACGTAAAAATAAATGGCGAATTTTTAGTGAAAGGTAAAAAAGTAACCGGTTTTTCTAATACCGAAGAAGCTGCAGTAGGCCTGACTGATGTAGTTCCGTTTTTATTAGAAGATGCTTTGCAGGCCAATGGCGCCACTTATTCAAAAGTAGCAGACTGGCAGCCTTATGCAGTAGAAGATGGATTATTGATTACAGGTCAAAACCCGGCTTCGTCCAAACTAGTTGCTGAAAAATTATTAAACAAATTGAATTCAAAAAAATAAAAACATGTTAAATTTCGAATTATACAACCCTACTAATTTAATTTTTGGAAAAGGTCAAATTGAAAAACTTTCTACTTTAGTTCCACAAGGAGCAAAAATCCTTCTAGCTTATGGTGGCGGGAGCATTTTTAAAAATGGAATACACGAACAAGTAATCAAGAACCTGAAAGGTTTTGATATTGTGGAATTTGCTGGAATAGAAGCAAATCCGCATTTTGAAACATTGATGAAAGCCGTAACTATTATTAAGGAACAAAATATCGATTTTATTCTTGCTGTCGGTGGAGGATCTGTAATTGACGGCGTAAAATTCATTTCGGCTGCGGCACACTTTGACGGAAATCCAATAGACATTCTTCAAAAAAGAATAATGACTACTGATTTAACTACGATTGTCCCTTTTGGAACCATTCTAACTTTACCCGCTACAGGAAGCGAAATGAATTCCGGCGGAGTAATAACCATTGAATCTACCCAAGAAAAATTATCATTTGGCGGTAGCGCCTTGTTTCCTAAATTTTCTATTTGCGATCCAACGGTAATTGAATCTTTACCAAAAAGACAATTGCAAAATGGCGTTGTTGATGCCTATACCCATGTTTTGGAACAATATCTAACCTATCCGCACGAAGGATATCTTCAGGATAGAATTGCCGAAAGCATTTTACAAACCTTGATTCAAATTGGCCCTGATGTTGTTGGGAATCCAAAAGATTATGCTTTGGCTTCTAACTTTATGTGGAGTTGTACCATGGCTCTAAATGGATTAATCCAAAAAGGAGTTCCTTCGGATTGGGCAACACACATGATTGGTCATGAATTAACGGCTTTGTATGGAATCGATCACGCCAGAACATTGGCGGTTGTAGGTCCAAATTTATACCGAGTGATGTTTGAAACTAAAAAAGGAAAATTGGCACAATATGGAAAACGTATTTTCAATTTAACTGGAACTGAGGATGAAATCGCTAACGAAGCCATCAATAAAACTGTTGAATTTTTCCATACTATGGGAATGGAAACTAAATTATCCGATTATACGAAAGACTTTGATAAAACGGCTGATTTTATCGTCAATCGTTTTGAGGAAAGAGGTTGGTTAGGATTGGGAGAAAAACAAAATATCACTTTAGAAAAGGTGAAATCTATTGTTGAAATGAGTTATTAATTCAAATAACTAGACTACTAATTGAAGCAGTTTAAATAAAAAGGCGTTCTCATTTTTTGGGAACGCCTTTTAAAATTCTAAATATAACTAACTAACTCAATTCTCATTATTTTGTTAAATAATTAAACAATAAACAACAATAACGAAATAGCGGTATTTATATTGTGTTAAAAAATTAAAAAATTAAAATTATTTTTTACACGCTACAGTCTGAGTATTTCCAATACGTTTAAAAATCAACCTTCTTAGTCTAATTTTATTTGTACAATCAGTACTTTTTTAAGTACTTTTGATTAAATTCAATAAAAAAATGGCTGATAACATAAAATTCGCAGTAATAGGTGGTGGAAGTTGGGCGACAGCGATAGCAAAAATGTTATGTGTAAATCTTACCGAAATTTCATGGTACATGCGTAATGAAGCTGCTATTGAACACCTTAAAACGTACAAACACAATCCAAACTATTTGAGTTCTGTAGAATTCGACATCAATAAACTAAAACTAACCAGCGATATCAATGAAGCTGTAGCATATGCCGATTACATCATTTTTGCAATTCCATCTGCTTTTTTAGATGGTGAGTTAGAAAAATTAACGGTTTCATTAAAAGATAAAATCATTTTTTCTGCAATTAAAGGAATTGTTCCGGAAACGAGTTTAATTGTGGGAGAACATTTCCATGTAAAATATGATATCCCTTATTACAACATTGGTGTAATTACTGGTCCCTGTCATGCCGAAGAAGTAGCAATGGAACGCCTATCGTATCTGACTATTGCCTGTGGCGATCCCGATAAAGCAAAAATGGTAGCTAAAAATTTATCTGGAAATTACATCAAGACTAAAATTACAGATGATATCATTGGAACGGAATATGCAGCCATGCTTAAAAATATTTATGCCATTGCAGCGGGAATTGCTCATGGCTTGGGTTATGGCGATAATTTCCAATCAGTATTGATGAGTAATGGGATTCGAGAGATGAAAAAATTCATCAAGAAAGTCCATAAAATGAAACGTAACATCAATGATTCAGCATATTTAGGCGATTTATTGGTTACGGGCTATTCAATATTCTCCAGAAACAGAATGTTCGGAAATATGATTGGCAAAGGCTACACAGTTAAATCAGCAATGATGGAAATGAGTATGGTTGCCGAAGGATATTATGCCGCAAAAAGCGCCTATAAACTAAATCAGGCTTATGGTGCCAAAACACCAATTATAGATGCCGTTTACAGTATTTTATACGAAGGACAGAACGCTAAATCAGTGTTTAAAAAACTTACCGATAAGCTCGATTAATTCAGCTAATGATTTAACACAAAACAATCACTACATGAGCGAAAGATGGAAATACCAGATAAAAACTGGTGGAATTTGGGGTGTATTTATGACGGTTTTCAATGTATTATTCGACATTAAAGAAATTCCTTTTTCAGAACAGGTTGCCACACCTAATTTTTATATTCGCGCAGCTGCTTATATCCTTGTAGGGGTATTTGTTTTAGGGTATTTTACCTGGAAATCCAAAGTTAAACAACAAAGCAGCTAAATAATTTCAGGAGTGAAAGATGGAAATACCAGATTAAAACTTTGGGATTTGGGGAGGATTTTTTCCTTATGCTTGTCCGTTTTTGACCTATCCAAACTGTCTTTTGAAGATACTTTTTTGCCCAAAGAATCCTACTTCGAACACTTTATTTCGTTTTAGTAGGGATATTAAATTGGAAGAAAAGAGTCAAATGCGAGAATAACGAAACTATCTCACAATAACCCCGTCAACAAATAAAATAGGCACTTCTTCAACGAAAACCTCATGGATGGAATGTGCTTTGAAAATGAACTTTTTATCGTATAATTTGTCTCCAATAAAAAACGTTAGCATGAACTCATTATTGAGTACCAAAACACTTTTTTCGATCATTTCAATTTTCACCACGGAAACTGGTGGCACTGCTACAAAAGCGTGACGCAGAAGTGATGTTTTTTTCATTTCACCGTCAATAGTTCCAAAAGCTTTGGAAACCACCATAACACTTTCGATTAAATAATCGCTATCATTTACTAAATAAGCATACCATACTTTTTCCATAAAATCGTCACTCCATTCTTGAACTACAGCAAGAAAAACGTTTTCTACTTCGGGGATAATGATGTCTTTTTTCATAAGTTAGTGGTAATGTCTAAAGTCTTAAAGTTATAAAGTCGAGTGAAAATCTAAAACAGGTATTTCTTTCGACTTTTGACTTTATACTTTTGACTAAATTGAGGATTTGAATTGCTCCAAGAAACGAACGTCATTCTCATAGAACATACGGATATCACCAATTTGATACAACAGCATGGCAATTCTTTCGATTCCCATCCCGAAAGCAAAACCATTGTATTCATCTGGATTGATGCCGCAGTTTTTCAAAACGTTTGGATCTACCATTCCGCAACCCATGATTTCTAACCAACCCGTTCCTTTAGTGATTCTATAATCGGTTTCTGTTTTCAGACCCCAATAAATATCAACCTCAGCGCTTGGCTCAGTAAATGGGAAATAGGACGGACGCAAACGGATTTTTGATTTTCCGAACATCTCTTTGGTGAAATATAAAAGCGTTTGTTTTAAGTCAGCAAAAGAAACGTCTTTGTCAATATACAAACCTTCCACTTGGTGAAAAATACAGTGCGAACGGGATGAAACAGCCTCATTACGGAATACTCTTCCCGGAGAAATCGTACGAATTGGAGGTTTATTTTCCTCCATATAACGCACCTGAACAGATGATGTGTGCGTACGCAACAAAATATCAGGATTTGTTTGAATGAAAAACGTGTCTTGCATGTCACGCGCCGGATGGTATTCCGGTAAGTTTAATGCGGTAAAATTATGCCAGTCGTCTTCGATTTCAGGACCTTCAGAAACGTTGAAACCAATGTTCGAAAAGATATCTATAATTTGGTTTTTTACCAATGAAATAGGGTGACGAGAGCCAATAGTTATTGGTTCTGCCGAACGCGTCAAATCGCCATAAAAACCTTTGATTTCTTCTTTACTTTCTAAAGCTTCCTGTATGGTTTTTACTTTATCTTCGGCAGACGTTTTAAGCAAATTGATCACTTGTCCGAATTCCTTTTTTTGGTCGTTAGGTACGTTTTTAAATTCCGCAAAAAGGTCTTTTAAAAGCCCTTTGCTTCCCAGAAATTTAATTCGGAATGTTTCTAATTCAGCTGTATTTTGCGTTGAAAAAGCTTGTGCTTCACCAATATATTCTTTTATCTTATCTATCATTTTCATCCAATAATTGAGAGTGCAAATTTAGGGAATTTGTTCCAAGTATACTCTTAAAGTTTAAAGTTTCCATTCTAAATTGTTAGATTCCTTTTTACCGCTGTTCTGCTTCTTTTTAAATCCTATACGTTCATTTAAATAGGGTGATTTTAACTGTAACTATTGTATTAGTTCTCTTTCCAAAAAATAATTGACAATGGCTTCTTTCATCAAAACAGATTGTTCTCCTGCTTTTAGCGGAGGCAATTCCTCTTTTACTTTGTAATGAGGCCATCCTTCTTCATCAAAAAATTCAAATTCATAGAAGCCATAAGGTTCTAATAACCTGCAAATCGCAATGTGCATCAGGTTTAATTTTTCGTCTTTTTTGTATTCACTGTGTACTTTTCCGAGTTCCTGCACGCCAATTAGATAAATGATAGCGTCGAGATCTAAATCCTCCCCTTGAGAGAATTGATTGGAAAGTATATTTACAAGCTGTTCCCAGCGTTCTTTAAGTTGTGTGTCTCTTGACATTTCTTTAATTATGAGTTATAAATTATGAACTATGAATCCATAATCTATGAAATTATTTTGCGCAAAGATAAGAACTTGAAAATTGGCAATGGTAAAGAACAATTCTTTTATATTTGCACTTTTATTTTTCTTAATTAAGTATCATGGGATTTTTAGATATTATTTTGGGTGTATTGCTCGCTTTTGCTTTGTATAAAGGCATTAGAAATGGTCTTTTTGTAGAATTAGCTTCTTTGGTTTCGCTATTGGCCGGAATTTATTTTGCCATAAAGTTTTCGTCATTTATCAAAGAAATCTTAGCCGGATTTGTCAAATGGAATCCCAACACTATCCAAGTAGTAGCTTTTATTCTCACGTTTATCACCGTGGTAGTGGTAGTACCACTATTAGGAAAGTTTCTGACCGGAATAGCTGACTTTGCCTTTTTAGGATGGCTGAACAAGTTAGGCGGCGGTTTCTTTAGGGTGCTAAAAACAATTTTAATTATCAGTATCGTTTTTGCAGTTTTCGAAAAAATAAATTACAATCATATTTTAGCCAAAAAAGAAACGCTGGACAATTCTCTTTTCTACAATCCAATCCAAAAAACAGCGGGATTCATGTATCCTTCACTAAAAGAATGGTATAGTAGTTTGAAGAAGAAGTAATCAGTGATCCGTTTGCAGATGGTAGTTTTCAGAAATACTGAACACTAAAAACTGACCAATGCCATCCTATTGCTTCACTTCCTTAATCGCGTTACTCTCCATCCAGCCTTCGGTTCCATCGGTCAGTTGTACTTTTTTCCATTTTCCGATGGTTTCCCCCACATAGACTTTTGTTCCTTCGTGCAGCACAAATATTGGCTGACCGCCATCTCTGGGTTCGCTCTTTACATTGGTCCTTTCAGCAAAAACGATGGCTGGCTTTTCGTTATCAAAATGACTTTTTTCAAAAACTGTAGCTGAAACACTGATTAGAATTAGAAAAAAAAGTACAAACATTCCAAAAAAGAAAATCCTTTTTGACAGTGTAATTTGTGAAAAATAATACCCGATAAAAAACAACAGGAACGCCATTGCCAGTCCAACCGAAATCCAGGCCCACGAATTGTAATGATAGATTCCCGTAAAATCCCGAATCAGCTTTGCAAAACCAACTTTTGGGATTACTTTAATTTCATCGATAGTCCGTTTTTGAGCGAATTTTAAGTTGTTGATCGCATCGGTATTATTGGGATTTAAAACCAATGCTTTTTCATAATTGTAAATAGAAGGCGCTACTTTATTCAACTTATAATACGCATTTCCTAAATTAAAATACAATTCAGAAGAGTGTTTACTTTCTGTCAAAACACTTTCATAAGCCGTAACTGCTTCATTATATTTTTCGTTTTTATACAATTCATTTCCTTTTTCAAAACCACTTTGGGCAAAGAAAATTTGGGTCGAAAGTAATAATATATAAAGTATGTTTTTCATTTTAATGTTATAAGTTGTCGATTAACCATTCTTGCAAATCTACGTGAGATTGCTTTGCCGCGTACCTCGCAACTCCTCGCAATGACATCGGTGGTTAAGCAATCTGTTTTTCTAAGTCTGAAATAATCACTACCGCTTTATCAAAATCCTTTTGTATTGTAACACTTGATGATGGCGCATATCGTGCGATTTCACAGTTCTCCGTAAGTGCAATAAAATCAATTACCGCTTCAGGATTCGCATTTCTGGACAACAACAATTCTTGAATATTATCTTTACTCATTTCTGAAGTTTCAATATGCAACTTGGCTTTCAAGAAATTATGCATCGCTCTTTCCAGCGCAATGTAAAACAGTTCTTTGTTATTGATTTGTTTCTTGGCTTCCGATAAATATTTCTTCGCCAATCTATTATTCATTCGAATTCTGTTTCCGGTAATATCACCATCAATAGCTTCTTTTTTCTTTTTGAATAACACAATTAAAGGCAGCATTAAAAAAGGGAAAAAGAACAATCCATAAAATAAAGTAGAACCAAAGAAATCCTTCTTATTGATCGTCAAAAAGTTGCTTTTCAACTTTATAAATTTAAATTCCTCTACTTTGTCCGTTGCATTCTTGTTTGCATCCGCACCAGAAGCTGCTGTCGCATCAGTAGGCAAAGGACCATCGAGAACATTAATCATGATCTCTGGAGAACTTAGCGTTTTATAGGTTTTGGAACCCAAATCAAAATACGTGAATTTTAATGGTTTTATCGGGTAATTCCCTCTGTACTGTGGAACGATAGTGTAACTGTCTGAAATTTTTCCAGCCATTCCTGACAGCGGAGTATTGACCTCTTCGCTATGAACTGCTTCGTACATTTCCAGCGCATTGGGAGCAATCGGTTTTGGTAAACTGAATAATTTCAGATTTCCTTTTCCGGTTACACTTACTACTAAATCCAGACTTTCTCCATTTTTTAAATTGGTTTTTGATGGTGTTACTTTGAAATCAAAATTTCCAACAGCTCCCGAGAAATCTTCTGGTTTCCCAGCTTCGGGAAGAGCCTTCACATTTATGGTTTTAGCTCCTGCAGAAACCCTCTTGCTGCCTTGGGTGACAACCATTCGACCAAACATATCGCGACGATTCGACGGCAATTGAACATCAATATCTAATGACAATGGTTCAATGACCAGTTTTCCTGATTTTTGAGGATACAAAACTATTTTTTTAAGTACAATAAAACGGTATTGCTCCCCTTTAAACATACCTTCTTCAGCAACAAACTGTTTTATATCAATATTCTGACTCCAGAAATCATTGTATTTTGGCTTACTAACTTCGTTAGAATTTGTGATTCCGATATTGTTAAAATATAATTTATAAACTACCGTAATGGGTTCGTTTATATATGGATTTGTTTTAGAAATATCGGCAACTAAATAGAGATTTCCATCTGCTGAAACACTGGTGTCATTTGGATCTCTAGGCTGTTCCGTTGCGGCGGTAACATTTATTTTTATTGGCGATGTTTTATAGATTTGCCCGTTGTATTCGATTGCGGCTTGCTTGATAACCAATGTCCCTTTTTGATTTGGCAAAAGAAAATAAGAATATATTTTCTCAAAAGAACTTCTTCCGTTCACCCAAGACTGACTCACTTGCTGGCTTGGACCGGCAATAATTCTAAATCCTTCAAAAGATGGTTGGACAAAATTATCTCCATCTACATTCATCATAAAATCGATACGAAGTCTCTCGTTTATTCCTAGCGTAGCTTTACTGACTCTAGCCTCAAATTGTACTTGAGCACTCAGTAAATTGCACACCATTAAAACTAGTACTGCTATAAATCTTTTCATTTTCAAATTGTCTAATTGAACTACCAATCTTTCTCCGTCTTAACTGGTTTTCCTTGTACTTTTTTGGCGTTTACTTTATCCTGTACCTTCTTTTCTTCTTTATTCACCGCATTCAACAGGTTTTCTAGACGTTCTTTAGAAATACCTCCGGGAGCTGGTTTTGGCTCTCCATTTTCATTTGGTTTAGGCTCTTTATTTTGTTTGTCTTTATCGCCCTTATCGTCTTTCTTTTCTTTATCCTTATTGTCTTTTTTATCCTTTTCCCCGTCTTTCTTATCGTCTTTTTTGTCTTTATCGCTCTTTTTATCGTCTTTTTTATTATCATCCTTTGGAGGATTTTCTTTCAGCATTTTTTTTGCCAAAGCATAATTATAACGCGTTTCTTCATCTGTTGGATCATTCCTCAAGGCGTTTTTGTAGGCCTCAACCGCTTGTGTGTAATCCTTTTCATTCATAAAAACATTTCCTAGATTATGAAAGGCTCTGTGTTTTTGCGGTCTTGTTTTTGAATTTTTCAATGCTTTAGCATACGCAAATTTCGCTTCCGAAGATTGTTTTTGCTTGTAAATAGTATTTCCTAAATTGAAAGGTGCAGTCGCTTTATTAGGAAATTTTGAATCCGAAATTCTATAATTAGCTTCGGCATCTACAAATTTATTTTCGACATATTCTTCGTTCGCTTTAGGCAATATTCTATCTTTCTGTTGTGCGTTTGCAACAAAAGAAAAAAGCAATAACAGGTATAAAATTATGTTTTTCATTGTGTTTTTAAATGTAAGTATTAAAGTATACGGTTAGTTTCTGTTCCAATAAAGGAGCGCAACGCGATACTTTACTCTTTATACTTTTTTATTCTCGTTAAATAAATTCAATTTGTTTACCCAACTTGTTTTTCTTTCCAAAAGGAAAATATCCAGAAATAAGAAAACAAAAGCAAAACCTAAAAACCATTGAAATTGCGATTGAAAATCAGCCATTTCTGTCGCTTCAAATTCTGTTTTTTGAATATTATTCAATGCATTCTTAATATATTCAAGCACTTCTTTAGTGTTATTTCCGTTTACATAACCGCCTTTTGTCGCTTTAGCAATTGCTGTAAGGCTTTCTGGAACTCGTTTTGTTATAACGACCTCATTGTTATTATCTCTTTTGAAACCTTCGACAATTCCATTCCTTTTCAATGGAATCGTGCCTCCTTTTTCAGTTCCAACACCAATTGTAATGATTTTAATTCCTAATTTATTTGCCTCTTCCGCTGCTGCTTCTGCACCTTCATTATGATCTTCACCATCAGAAATCATAATCAAAAGCTTGCTCGTTTTTTTATCATCAAAATACGTTGACGATAATTTGATTGCCTCGTTGAATGATGTTCCTACAGAGGAAACCATATCCGTATTCATGCTTTGCAAAAACATTTTTGCAACGCTATAATCCGTAGTAATCGGCAATACCGGGAAAGCGCTGCCGGCGTACGCCACAATTCCTATTCTATCGCTTCCCAATTGATTGATAATTTGCGAAACTATTTGCTTGCTTTTATCCAGACGGTTTGGCGCTACATCTTCGGCAAGCATACTTTTGGATACGTCTATTGCAAAAACAATGTCAATTCCTTCTCGTTTTACGGTTTCCATTTTGGTACCCATTTTTGGATTCACCAATCCAAGAATTAATCCGGTCAATGCCAAAAGCAATACTCCTAATTTCAAAACCGGTTTAAAAACAGAACTTTCCGGGCTCAGTCTTTTTACCATTTCTAAATCTCCAAATTCGCGTTGTTTTTTTCTTTTCCAATATAAATTGGCCAGAAAAACCAACACCAAAAGTGGCAGTATAAAAAGAAGGTATAAATATTTTTTTTCGTCTAATTCCATTATTTTTCTTTTAGTCTCAGTTCATAATTAAAAACTGCAACTGTCATTATATAAAGCTTTTAAAAACTGTATTTCGCAATCCTAATTCAAACAATAATAAAAAACCAGCCAACCATACAAATGGTCTGAATTTTTCATCATAATCATAAAATTTTAATTCTTCGATTTCAGTGGTTTCTAACTTGTTTATTGTTGCATAAATTTCGGCTAATTTGCTGTTGCTCGTTGCTCTGAAATATTTTCCACCGGTATTATTAGCAATTTTTTTCATCATTTGCTCATCAATCTCCACTTTCATCATTTGGAAAAGAAATTTTCCATTTGGCGCAATAGCATAGGGAAACATCGCCATTCCGTTTGTCCCTATTCCTATTGTATATACTTTTATTCCGTATTGTTTCGCAATATCAGAAGCCGTATCCGGCTCAATAAATCCGGCATTATTTACCCCGTCAGTCATTAAAATAACCACTTTGCTCTTCGCTTTACTGTCTTTTAATCGGTTTACGGCTGTGGCCAATCCCATTCCAATTCCGGTTCCGTCCACTAAAACATTATCGTATTTTATACTTCTTATGGCATCCAGAATAACCGCTTTATCGCTGGTTACCGGTGTTTTTGTATACGCTTCCGAAGCATACACCACAAGCCCAATTCTATCGTTTGGTCTTTCTTCAACAAAGTCTGACGCCAATTTTTTAAGTGCTTGCATTCGATCCGGTTTCAAATCTTTGGCAAGCATACTTCCGGAAACGTCAATTGCCATAACAATATCAATTCCTTTAGTCGTTTTTGTTTTATTACTTACATCCACTGTTCTTGGTCTTGCCATGGCTACAATCAAAGAGCACAAAGCCAAAATTCTAAACACATTCAACATGGGTTTTAGCTTTGTCAAATAGGAATTAGAACCTTTAAATCCTTGTAATGAACTTATTTTTAATGTGGCTGATTGATGGTTCTTTTTCCGTAACAACCATACAATCGCTACTGGAATTAGAATAAACAACCAAAAAAACTCTGGGTTTAAAAAAGTTACTTTAGTCATTATTTACTTGTTTGTTTTAATTCGACAGAGTTCAAAACTCGTTCTGATATTTCATTTGCATAGGCATCACCTTCTTCATGAAAAAATAAAATCTGTTGTAATCCACCTTCTTGACTAAACAGCAATGCTTCATAATACATTTTTGCACTTGACTTATCGTCTCCATTAATTTGCGAAAAAGTACCGTATGCTTTAATGCCTTTAACGCCTTCTTTGGTTTCGAATTCCTCTTGCTTCACAATCATATTTTGGGCGCCTTGAGCTTCCATTGATTGCAATATTCCATCCATCGATTTAGTCAAATCTATTTGTGTCTCCTGTTTAAATTTTAAAGTAGAAACCATCAGATAAAAAGGATCCAAAGCACTTCCATACGCAAAAGACTGCATTTCTTTGATCAAAGCCATTCCATCTTTAGGAAGTGTTTTTGTCAAATCTACTCTCTTAAGCACTTTTGGTGTTTCTATAATAACTCCAGGATTTCCATAATCACTTTTTACCCATTCTCCTTCCAATAATTCTTTGGTGGGATGACCAATTATATTGTCTTTTACATAACTAAATCCTTTGGTTACAATGAAAAAAGTAGTGGTTGCGGCTAATAAAAAAACAACAACGGCCACAGCAGTAACAATTCGCTTGTTTCTTTGTTTGCGCAATTGAATTTGGATCTGTTTTTGTCTTTGCGCTTCATTCAACAACACATCTTCCTCAACTGGTACTTCCACAGGAATAGAACTGTCTAATGTCAGAATTGCTTTTTGAATCTTATTTCGGTCCTCCGTGATTTCAAAATCCAGTGGCTTTGACTTGGCAAATTTTACTAAATCGGCTTGCTTCAAAACACGCTCCAGATTTTCGATAATTTCCTGTGAAAGGGTCATTTTCTTTTTGACAGAAGCCGCTCTAAGTCCTTGAATCAATTCCGAAGTAGTGCTTTCCATCGCTGGAATTTCTATGGCTTCTTCAATATAATTTCTGGCAATATCTGTCAATTCACTATAATAGGCTTTGACTTCTCCTTTTTGCCAAAGTTCTTTTTTCTCCAATGTATCCAGCAAACTGGTGGCTTTCTCAATTGGCGTTTTATAAATTTCTTCGAGTAATTTCTTTTCTTGGCGTTTTTTAATAAACCAATAAATAAACGCTCCAATGCCAATAATCAAAGCAAAAATCAACAGGTATTTCCACCAGTCGCCTATTGGATTATCCGCTGGAGCAATGTCCTTAATGTCGAACATTTTTTGTTTCAAAGTATCCACTTCGACATTTGCCACTTCAACCAACAGTGAATCCGTCATAAACGGCTTGCTGTCGATAAAAATCTTGATACTTGGAACAACATATCTACCGGAATCAAACTGGGTTAAACCATATTTTTTGATTAATTCATACCGGCCATCCATTTTTATAGTATCAATAGGATACGACTGAATCACCTCTAAAGCACCAAAGTTTTTTAGTTTTGGAAAAATAACTTTAGACGAAGTATCTACAGTCGTTTTTATGGACAGTTTAAATTCGGCACCAATTTTATTTTTAATCGTGTCAATACTTGTGACTACCTGCTTTTGTTGTGCAAAAACAGCAGTCGAAAGCAGCAATAATAGTAGGTATAATTGTTTTTTCATCTTTTATTATTGAACCCTTTATCTCGATTTAAAATAACTCAGCAATTTTGTCACATAACTCTCATCAACTCGTGTATTTACAACACCGGAACCTGATTTACTGAATGTTTCTTTGAAATAAATTACTTTATCATGGTACTGTTTTTCATAATTCATTCGCACTGCTTTCGAGCCGGTATTTATCAATTCGACTGCGCCGGTTTCGGCATCAAGCATAGAAACCATCCCTAAGTCCGGCATTTTTTCTTCTCGAATATCGTACACGCGAATGCCCGTTATATCATGTTTCTTGGATGCTATTTTTAATGTTTGCTCATAATCGTCCGACATAAAATCAGAAATCACAAACACAATTGCTTTCTTTTTCTGGGTTCCCGATAAAAATTTCAAGGCCTGGGCAATATCTGTTTTACGACTTTTGGGCTGAAATTCTATCAATTCCCGAATAATCCGCAGCACGTGCGATCGTCCCTTTTTTGGAGGGATATACAATTCAATCTCATCCGAAAACAAAATCAACCCTATTTTATCATTGTTTTGTGTTGCCGAAAAAGCCATTGTTGCGGCAATCTCCGTGACAATATCTTTCTTGAATTGGTTTTTCGAACCAAAACTTTCAGATCCTGAAATATCTACCATTAACATCATGGTCAATTCCCGTTCTTCCTCAAAAACCTTTACATGCGCTTCGTTGTATCGTGCGGTAACATTCCAATCAATAGCACGAATATCATCGCCGTACTGGTACTGACGCACTTCACTGAACGTCATTCCGCGTCCTTTGAAAGACGTGTGGTATTCCCCCGAAAAGATGTGATCGCTCAATCTTCGGGTTTTGATTTCTATTTTCCGGACTTTTTTTAAGAGGTCTTTTGTATCCATTTTTAATTTGTTTAAAGTTTAAAAGTTCAACGTTCCAAGTTTGTAATCCAACAACTTAAAACTTTAAACATTAAACAAACTTTAAGGTACTTCTATTTCGTTTACGATTTTGTTAATGATATCAACCGAAGTAATATTTTCGGCTTCCGCTTCATAAGTAACACCAATTCTGTGACGCAATACATCATGAACTACAGCACGAACATCTTCTGGAATTACATAGCCGCGACGTTTGATAAAAGCGTAACATTTTGCGGCAGTCGCTAAATTAATACTTCCACGTGGGGAGGCTCCAAAACTGATTAATGGTTTTAAATCGGCCAATTTGTATTTCTCCGGGTACCTTGTGGCAAAAATAATATCAAGGATGTATTTCTCTATTTTTTCATCCATGTATACCTCACGAACCGCTTCTTGAGCACGCAAAATTTGCTCTACTGAAACTACAGGATTTACTTTCTCATAACTTCCTTTTAGGTTCTGACGAATCACCAAACGTTCGTCTTCCATTTTTGGATAATCGATAACTGTTTTCAACATAAAACGATCGACTTGCGCTTCAGGCAATTGGTATGTTCCTTCTTGCTCAATTGGATTTTGCGTAGCTAAAACTAAAAACGGTCGGTCTAATTTAAAAGTGGTATCACCAATGGTCACTTGCTTTTCCTGCATCGCTTCTAACAATGCCGATTGCACTTTGGCTGGAGCACGGTTAATCTCATCAGCAAGAACAAAATTAGCAAAAATAGGACCTTTTTTTATCGAAAATTCATTTTGCTTAATGTTGTAAATCATGGTTCCTACAACATCGGCAGGCAATAAATCCGGTGTAAACTGTATTCTGCTGAAAGATCCGTGTACGGCTTGGGAAAGGGTATTTATGGCTAATGTTTTGGCTAATCCGGGAACTCCTTCCAATAAAATATGTCCCTGACCTAAAAGACCAATTAACAAACGCTCTACCATGTGCTTTTGACCCACAATAACCTTATTCATTTCCATGGTGAGAAGGTCTATAAAAGCACTCTCTCTTTCAATTTTTTCATTGATTGCTCTGATGTCTAAAGTTGCTGTATTATCTTCCATTTTATTGTTTTTATAACCTTAAATTAAATGCCTTAGTTTTGAAGGTGCAAATTGAATTTTTTTTTAGAAGTAAGATGTTAAAAATTGGTTAAAACTTCAATAAAAGTCCTAATTTTAAGGATGTATTGTGATACAATTTTTATATTTTTAAGAACTTTGAAAAAACTACTTTGAAATAGCAGAATTATCAATTTTAATAAAAAATAAAAACAATGAATAAAACAGAATTATCGCCTATTGTAGCTGGTGTAATGAATTGGGGTGTTTGGGATAAAAATCTCAATACTAAAGAAATGGAAAACATGATTAATGTGTGCTTAGAGAATAAAATTACCACTTTCGATCATGCCGATATATATGGCGATTACACCACCGAATCTGATTTTGGAAAAGCCTTTGCCTCGAGTAAAATTGACAGAGAAAAAATGCAATTGATATCCAAATGTGGGATTCAAATGGTGACGGAAAACCGCATCAATACTATAAAACATTATGAATATTCAAAAGATTACATCATCTGGTCTGTTGAGAATTCCTTGAAAAATTTACACACTGATTATTTGGATGTTCTTTTACTTCACAGGCCCAGTCCTTTGATGCAAGCCGATGAAATTGCCGAAGCCGTTTTAAAACTAAAATCGGATGGGAAAATTATTGATTTTGGACTTTCTAATTTCACCACTACGCAAACAGAATTGATACGTCAGAAAACAGAAGTTTTGTACAATCAGGTCAAATTTTCGGCCACCAACTTCGAACCTATGGTTGACGGAAGTTTTGATTATATGCAAACCAACAACATCCGTCCAATGTCCTGGAATCCACTTGGCATCACTTTTAGGCAAGATATTTCGCAAACCAGACGTTTGAAAAATTTACTGGCAAAATTAGTTTCAAAATACCATTTAGGTTCGGATACGATTTTACTTTCGTGGATTCTTAAACATCCTGCTAGAGTTATTCCCATTGCAGGAACGGTAAATGTAGCCCGAATTCAATCCTTGATGAAGGCTGTTGAATTAGAATTGGAACAAGAAGATTGGTTTGCCATTTGGTCAGAGAGCATGGGTAATAATGTGGCTTAAAATTAGATTTCAGGCTCCATGTTCAGTCAAAAAAATTTAGATGCAGCAACTGCTAAATCTATTCTACATATAAAAATTAGAAAAAGTAAATTTATCGTATTTAATGTTTTTATGAGACATTAATCCTAAATATAATACAATAAAACACATGAATAAAATAGCCTTAATAACTGGTGCCACCAGCGGAATTGGTAAAGCAACAGCACAAATATTAGCTAAAAATAATTATAAAATTATTCTTTGCGGCCGCCGCCAAGACCGATTATCAGTCCTAGAAAAAGAACTTCGGGAAATTACAGAAGTCCATACTTTATCCTTTGATGTTCGCGATAAAAATGCTGTATTTGAAAGCATCAATTCCTTGCCGGAAGCCTTTTCTAAAATTGATGTCTTAATTAATAATGCCGGCAATGCACACGGGTTAGACCCCATACAATCTGGAGATTTAGACGATTGGGATGCGATGATTGACATCAATGTAAAAGGGCTATTATATGTTTCGAAAGCTGTAATACCGCAAATGATCGAACGAAAATCGGGTCACATCATCAACATTGGTTCCATCGCCGGAAAAGAAGTATACCCAAACGGAAACGTCTATTGTGCCTCCAAACATGCTGTTGATGCCTTGAATCAAGCCATGCGAATGGACTTAAATCCTTATGGGATTCGGGTGGGCGCCATTAATCCCGGAATGGTGGAAACGGAGTTTAGCGAAGTGCGTTTCAAGGGCGATACAGACAGAGCTGACAATGTTTACAAAGGTTTTGAGCCATTACATCCTGAAGATATTGCTGACATCATTCATTTTGTAGTTTCCAGACCGTATCATGTAAATATTGCCGATTTGATGGTGCTACCAACCGCACAAGCTGCAGCAACTATTTTAAAAAGAGATTGATTATTGTTAATTTTTTATTTCTATTATTATTTATTAACCCTTCAAATATGGCGAATTACAATTCTTTTGAGGAAATGGGAATCTATCAATTAGCTAGAGAACAAAGTAATCACGTTTGGCATTTAATTCAAAACACAACTCTTGGTCAAGATTATAAATTAAGGGATCAAATCAATGGGTCTTCTGGGTCAGTTATGGATAATATTGCTGAGGGTTTTCGCCGGGGAGGAAACAAAGAATTTATTACTTTTTTGAGTTATTCAAGAGGTTCCTGTTGTGAAACAAAAGCACAATTACAAAGGTCCTTCGATAGAAAACACATCAACGAAGAAAACTATTTGGAGTTAACTTTAAAATCTCAAATTATAATCGACCAAATTTCAAAATTTATGAATTTTTTAAAAAGTTCTGATAGAAAAGGATCAAAATATGATTAATGAATAAGCCTTAACAACAATAAAAAATAGAAATAAATAATAATCAATACCGATGATCAACAAACGCATTCTTATTAAAAACCTGCTCGCTCACAATGATGAGAGCAGTTTTTTTGACAAAAAGCGTCAGTTGAACTTGCATACACGGGAAGGAAAAGCAAAGTTTCTCAAACACATTTGCGCGCTCTCCAATTCAAACCCCACGAATAATTCCTATATCGTCGTGGGTGTTGAAGATCAAGACAATACTATTGTTGGGGATGACTTTTTTGACGACAGCCGGATTCAGAATTTAGTGAATGCCTATCTGGAAAATCCTCCAAAGATTCAGTACGAAAACGTGCCTTTCCCAAATTTGCCAAAAGATAAAGTTATCGGGCTGGTTACGGTCAAGCCAAAAAGCAAAACTTCCCATTTCAAAAAAGGAATTCACACAATTCCTGCCAATAGTATTTTCATACGAAGAGGCAGTAACACGATGCCAATTGAAGGCGAAATCGAAAAGAATTACCAGAACACGGAAACCGTAATTGGCATCGAAAACAACTCCCGAAACAGCATTGAATACACACTTGATGGCGTGATTGATTTCATGAATTTCAGGCACAAGGACATGGCGCCAAAGTATAAAGTATTCAAAGAATTATTCGTGATTTGCTGGGCAGGAATTGCCAAAAAATCCCGTGACAAAACCTATCTGTCGCGTGTGGATATCGAACTTATAAACGAACAAATCAAGTTATTCTATTCAGCTCAGGATGTAGTTGAAATCACTTTCGATGAAGATACTTTTACCATTATTGAATACGTTCCGTTAGGCTTGAATGATAAAACAAGCTACTATCCTTTAGAAAAACAAACGATTCATTTTCATGACAATGGGTATTACAAAATAGAAAGAGAAATGCTGTTTCAGCCACCGGAATTCAACAAAAAAATGCTGTTCCATATTTACAATGCCAATATGGCTTTGTTAAATAAACTCCAAAAAGGACTTTCGTTATCCGAGCGGGAACACAAAGATTTAGAAAACCTGCCTTCTACCTACATGATTTGCTACCTCAACGGTTTTGATGAAGCCAAACAAAAATTGATTGACGCCAAGCTGCTTTTGAAACCCTTTGCCCAAGTGTATTTGTCTTTTAAAGAAGCCTTGCGAATTTTAAGAAAAATGAAATATGATGTACAATAATTGCATCTATTCACAAAAATTTATCCCATGAAAAAAAGCAATACATCAGTATATATTGTATTTTCGAATGGATTATTTTCAGAATACGGGATTAACGAGGACCTATTCTTGATTCAAATTACGTCATTTGTAATAAGCACATAAAACACTATTGACTGCATCTAGTTTTAGAAATTTACACTGAATAGCACTCACTAACTTGATCTCAAATTCTTGGGTATTTATTGCTTTTTTGTTAATTTTTTTTAGAAACACAGCTAGCCGAAAGAGATAAAAACAATCCCTTCCTCTTGGTTTTAAGCGTTTGTCAGACAAATTAAGAATGACTTGAAATATTCATTATAAACGCTAAATCAAACTTAACAATTCCTTTAAAACTTGACAGATTATTTTAGCTAACAGCAGCGATAGTGCGAAGATTGCATCCATTGGAAAATAATTTTATTTTTGTAAAACTAAATTGAAATATCAAATAAAACAATCACTAAAAACAGTGATATTTTAGCTTTCTATTAATGCATTTTTAGTTTCAATTTTAGTAAAAAAAGACTCTTTAAAATAGAATACCTTTTTATTTAGTTAAAAAAGCGTAGTTCAGTACTCTTTTACCTAATTTTATAACTTGAAAAATAACACCCCTTTTTCTGTTATTTTTACATTAATAAAAGAACAAAGCATACATGAGAACACTTGTTATAGGCGATATACACGGTGGGTTGCGCGCACTACACCAAATTATGGAGCGAGCCAACGTTACTAAAAATGACACCCTGATTTTTCTGGGTGATTACGTTGACGGCTGGAGCCAATCCCCTCAGGTACTTGATTTTATTATTGATTTGAAAACCAAACAGAACTGTGTTTGTATTCGCGGAAATCATGATGATTTATTGCTGGAATGGCTTGACGAAAGCAAAGACAATCTGTTGTGGTACAAACATGGGGGCGAAGCAACTGTTGTGGCCTATGAATCAGTCAGCGTAGAAACGAAGCAAAAACATATTGAATTTCTAAAATCGCTAGAAAATTTTTATTTAGACGAGCAACGTCGTCTGTTTGTTCATGCTGGCTTCACTAATATGAACGGTGTCGATTTTGAATATTTTCCCGGACTTTTCTATTGGGACAGAACCTTATGGGAAACGGCTTTGGCTTTAGATAAAACCATGAGAACAGATGACATTTTCTACCCAAAGCGTTTTACCTTATACAACGAAATTTATATTGGTCACACGCCCGTTACGCGAATAGGCGAAACAACCCCAATTCAAAAGGCAAATATTTGGAATGTAGATACCGGAGCGGCTTTCAAAGGACCGCTGACTATTATGGATATTGACAGCAAGGAATTCTGGCAAAGCGAACCTTTAAACCAATTGTATTTTGACGAGAAAGGAAGAAATTAGATGTCCTATTTTCTTTAACCTATGCAATAAAGCAATCTATCACTTGTACACTAACACTTGTACATGCTTTATAATAAAAAAATCGGCTAAGTCTAACTATATTTGTTGGGACATTTTTAATTTTGTTATTGCTGTAGAAATAGTTTTTTTTTCAATGTGTATAACGGGTTAGACTACCGTACAAAGGCCATCATGTTTTTTCACTACGTTTCCAAGGAATTTTTAATACTAAAAAAGGCAATTTTAAAATTTCAAATTGCCTTTTTTAGTATGTTATAATTTGTTCCTACAAATCAAATTTTATTCCTTGTGCCAATGGTAATTGTGTTCCGTAATTAATCGTATTAGTTTGTCTTCTCATGTAGGCTTTCCAAGCATCAGAACCAGATTCACGTCCGCCACCGGTTTCTTTTTCACCACCAAAAGCACCACCAATTTCTGCTCCGGAAGTACCAATATTAACATTGGCAATTCCACAATCAGAACCCGATTGAGAAAGGAACAATTCCATTTCTCTCATGCTGTTTGTAAAAATAGAAGAAGAAAGTCCTTGTGGAACTCCGTTTTGCAGCGCAATCGCTTCTTCAATTGTGCTGTATTTCATTACGTATAAAATAGGGGCGAAAGTTTCTGTTTGAACGATGTCAAAATGATTTTCAGCTTCAATGATGCAAGGTCTTACATAACAACCACTTTCATATCCTTCGCCTTCCATCAATCCGCCTGCAACGATGATTTTTCCACCTTCTTTTTTGGCACTTTCAATCGCAGTCAGATAATCTTGAACAGCACCTTTATCGATAAGCGGTCCAACGTGATTATTCTCATCCAATGGATTTCCAATTTGTAATTGACCGTACGCATTTTTCAATACGCTTATGGTTTTATCATACACACTTTCGTGAATGATTAAACGTCTGGTCGATGTGCAACGTTGTCCTGCTGTTCCTACCGCTCCAAAAACAGCTCCCACCAATACCATACTAATATCCGCATGTTCCGAAACGATAATCGCATTGTTTCCTCCTAATTCAAGGATGGTATTTCCAAAACGCTCTGCAACGATTTTTGATACGTGGCGTCCTATTCTAGTTGATCCTGTAAAAGAAACTAACGAAATTCTTTTGTCATTATTGATTAAATCTCCTGATTCGTTTCCTGTAACCAAACAACTAACGCCTTCAGGAACGTTATTTCTTTTTAAAACTGTTTTGATAATATTCTGACAAGCCACTCCACATAAAGGCACTTTTGAACTTGGTTTCCAAATCGCAACATCACCACAAACCCAAGCAATCATTGCGTTCCAACTCCAAACTGCTACCGGAAAGTTAAACGCCGAAATGATTCCTACGGTTCCTATTGGATGGTATTGCTCATACATTCTGTGTAAAGGTCTTTCAGAATGCATGGTTAATCCGTACAATTGACGGGATAATCCCACCGCAAAATCACAGATATCAATCATTTCCTGAACTTCACCATATCCTTCTTGAAGACTTTTTCCCATTTCATAAGAAACCAGTTTTCCAAGAGGCTCTTTGAATTTTCTTAATTCATCTCCCATCTGACGAACGATATCCCCTCTTTTAGGAGCAGGAACCATACGCCATTCTAAAAAAGCTTCTGAAGCTTTTTGCATCGCTTTTTCATAATCTTCTTTAGAAGATGTTTTTACTTTTCCAATTAAAGTCCCATCTGCTGGTGAATAACTTTCGATGATTTTTCCGTTGGCAAAATTAGCTGCTCCAGTTGATGTTCCTTCATTTACCTCCTCAATCCCTAATTGCTTGAGGGCTTCTTTGATTCCGAATTGATCTGCTATTGTTATCATTGTAACTTTTTTATTAAAAATTGTTATATTTTTTTACAAATATATTGATTTAACGTGAAAAACTAAACATTGCTCCTTTTATTTTACGCTTTTTAGCCCCGATAGAAGTGGCATCCTTTTGCGGTCTCGTTTTTTTTTACGAGACCGCAAAAGATAGAACGTATAGCGGGAATAGCTCCCGATACTGAAATAAATTCAGCATTAAATTATTTATTGGCAACAAATCTAGGGTCGGTTTCCATCTTGGCGCCGCATTTTTTGCAGGTTTTCAATTGTTCTGAATTGTAAAAATGTTCAAAATGAGGCAAGAAATCATTCTCGATATTATGCAGTTCAAAATAAACCTCATGTAGCTTTTGATTGCAGTTATCGCAAAACCACAATAAACCATCTGTATAGCCTTTTCCAACTCTTTTTCGTTCGATGACAAGCCCTATAGAACCTTCGGAACGCACCGGAGAATGCGGAATTTTAGCAGGATGAAGGTACATATCACCGGCATGCAATTCCATTTCCTTGCGCTCGCCATCTTCTTGAATAATCACTTTGATGGAGCCTTCAAGTTGGTAAAACAACTCTTCGGTTTCATTGTAATGATAGTCTTTTCGGGCGTTTGGACCCGCAACAATCATGACGATATAATCACCGGATTCTCTGTACAAGTTTCTATTACCAACGGGTGGTTTTAGGAGATGACGGTTTTCGTCAATCCATTTATTTAGGTTGAAAGGTTTTGCTATTGCCATTTTTTCTGAAGTTCTAAGTTTCTAAGGTACTAAGGTAGTAAGATTTTAAATTATAGTACCTAACAATTTTTCTCAATAGCACAGCATCTCATTATCTTTTCTCCTTAATCAAATAAATATAGACGGGAAAATGGTCGCTAAACCCAATTTCGGTGGTGGAATGTCGCAACGGATAGCCTTTGTATTGTCCGCTGGTTTGTATCAAAAATGACTTGTTGTAAATTCCGGCTTTCCAATATCGAAAGCTCGAATAGTCCGTTTGCAGCAAGGTTTCGGAAACCATTATTTGGTCAAAAACATCCCATGCATCCCGAAATGCAATGGTTCCAAATCCTTTTTTGGCCATTTCTTCGAATGGATTGTAAATCCCAAAAGGAAGTACCTCTGCCTTTTTTGCTTTGGCGCCAAGCCCAAATTTGACACTTTTATTATACGGTCCGTCATTCAAATCGCCCAAAGTAATTACTTTTGCATTTGGATTTATGCGTTGCAAAGAGTCTATTATTTTTCGATTTAATGCTCCTGCGGCTTCCCGAAACGGACTTGATTTTTTCTCTCCACCAGAACGGGACGGCCAGTGATTGACAATAATATTGATTTCCTCGCCGTCGAGAAATCCGGTTACCAACAATTGATCTCGTGTGTAAACCCGATAATTTTTGGTACTCACTTGCAATTCATCATCTGTTTTTTCTTCAGAATTGGCTTTGGAACTTTCATTTGTATTCCCGTCTTCTTTATAAATGTATAAGGGAATATTGCTGTAACTGGTGGGCTGAAATTTCTTTTTTTGATACAGCAGTGCCACATCGATTCCTCTTTTGTCAGGCGAATCAAAATGAATGATTCCGTAGTCTTTCTCAATCAGTTTGGGCTGCTTGACTAAATCTTCTAAAACGCCTCTATTTTCTATTTCACAACCGCCAATAAATGTAGGCGAATCGGTATTTTCACCAGAACCTATTTCAGATAAAACGCGGGCTAAGTTTCCAAGTTTCTTTTGATATTTATCAAATGTCCAACGCTGTAAACCTGTTGGAGTCCATTCTTCATCAAAAGTGGCGGTATCATTTATGGTGTCAAAAAGGTTCTCGAAATTATAAAATGCAACGGTATGAATGACGTATTTTTTCTGTTGCGCAGTAGATTTTACTATTGGAAAAAATAAAAAAAGAACAGGAATCCAGTACGTAATTCTCATAAGTATCATTTATTTCCAGTTGTTGATTAGATTCCTTTTTGAATCTGTTTATTGTAAAAATAGTCATTTGGGCGTGAACTTAAAATTATTTTCTAATTGTCTATCTTTGTTTTGTCTTTTCAAGACTCCATGATTCAAATTATTTTAGAAAAAACAATACAACATGACTGCAAACCGATTTACTTTTACACTACACCATCTTGTTTTATATAAATTTCTATTCCTTATTTTTGTTTTACAATCTTTCAACAGTCAAGCCCAATACAAAATGATTACACCACCAAATTTACAAAAAGGAGATACCGTAGCTATTTTGGCAACAGCCAGAAAAAATACAGATGATAACTTAAAACCCGCTATCGATTTATTGCACAGTTGGGGTCTTGAAGTTGTCATTGGCAGCACCATAGGCTTGGACAATAATCAATTAGCCGGAACAGACGAACAACGCGCAGCCGATTTTCAGCAACAACTGGACAATCCAAACATCAAAGCAATCTGGTGCGTAAAAGGCGGCTATGGAACCGTGCGAATGATTGATTTATTGGATTTTACTGCGTTCAAAAAAAATCCAAAATGGATTGTTGGATTCAGCGATGTGACTGTTTTACACAATCATTTGAATACAATGGGTTACAAATCCATTCACGGAATCATGCCGATAACCGCTCCAAGAGCAACTCCTCAAGCGATAGAAACTATGCGAATTGCCTTGTTTGGCGAAGAACTATCCTATACTATAGCTCCTTTTATAATGAATAAACCCGGAAAAGCTACCGGAGAATTAGTGGGCGGTAATTTATCGATTTTGTACAGTTTGTTGGGTTCACCATCCGCAATTGATTGTTCTGATAAAATCTTGTTTATAGAAGATTTAGATGAATATTTGTATCACATTGACCGTATGATGATGAATTTAAAACGAAATGGTTGCCTCGAAAGCATCAAAGGAATTGTTGTGGGTTCCATGACAAAGATGAAGGATAATGACATTCCATGGGGGAAAAATGCCATAGAAATCATCGAGGATGTTACCAAAAAATACAATATTCCTATCTTATATAATTTTCCTGCTGGTCATATTCAAGACAATAGAGCGTTGATTTTAGGAAACACTGTGACTATCAATGTCAATGAAAAATGCAGTACGCTGGTTTTTGAATAAAGGCAATTTTATTTTTGATTGTAGAGTAACGATTTTTGATTGCAGAAGTTTGAAAACGGAGGCGGAATACTGAACACTTAATTCATGGCGGAACACAACGAGCTCGGAAAACTTGGAGAAGAAATGGCGGTCGAATTTCTAAGGAAAGACGGCTACACTATTTTAGAAACCAACTGGACTTTCCAAAAAGCCGAAATAGACATTCTCGCTCAAAAACAAAATACACTTGCTGTTATTGAAGTCAAAACTCGTTCTTCATTAGAATTTGGCTTGCCGCAAGATTTTGTAAAACCAAAAAAAATCCAGCTTCTTGTGAAAGCAGTAGATGCGTTTGTCAACGAAAGAGATTTAGATATTGAAGTCCGTTTTGACATAATAGCCATTCATAAAGAAGGTAAATCTTTTGTAATTGAGCATCTTATCGATGCTTTTTATCACTTTTAGTTATTTTTTCTTGATGTTATATTTGTAACAAATTGTTTTTTATTTATATTTGCGTCCTATTTACACACTGACTACGCGTATAATAACAACCAACTAAAAAAATTACATCATGAAAACTGTTTCTTCCATTGTAGAAAACTACATCAAAACAAAGCCTTTTTTGCTGAATGCACTATCATTAGGCATCATTAATTTGACCTCATTATCCCGAAACATAATGACCGAATTAGAAAGTGAATTTGGCAAGGAAGTAAAACAAGGCGCTGTTGTAATGGCTTTAAAAAGATTAACGGAAGAATTAGATTTCAGGTTAAATCATAAAATCAATAAAGTTATAAAAAACATCGGTGAGATCACTGTTCGTTCTGCCTTGACTGATTATACCTTTGCCGCTTCTGATACCATTTTAAATAAACAAGCTGACTTAATCACTGACATAAATTCATTTCCAGATATTTTTTACACTTCCTCCAGAGGTGTGAATGAAACTAACATTGTGGTTAGCAATAGCATCACTCACTTAGTCGACAAACATTTTGCCAATGAAAAATTGATTCAAAAATTAGATAATCTGGCTTCGATTACGGTAAAATTACCTAAAGAAAACATTGTGGTTCCGGGGATTTACTATTTCATTTTTCAACGCTTGGCTTGGGAAGGAATCATTATCAACGAAGTAATTTCGACTTCTAATGAGTTTACCATTTTAGTGAGTGAAGAACAAGTGGATGTAGCTTTCAAAGTAATTAAGGATTTGAAGAATTAATTTAAAACTTCATTATAATTAAAAAGCCTCCAGGCTAAAATAGTCTGGAAGCTTTTTTTAATCATATTGAATTGCGTTTTTATCAAAAAATTAATTTTTTTACATCTAAAAAACCAATTTAAAAAACTACAAATTCGTTCCTCCCGAAACTTCTAAGCGTTGTCCATTCACCCATTTAGCATCGTCTGTGCACAAAAAAGCCACAACGCCTCCAATATCATCGGGCAAACCGACTCTTCCTAAAGCTGTTAGTGAAGCAATAAATTGATTTAACTGTTCGTTATCACGAACGGCACCTCCACCAAAATCAGTTTCTATAGCACCCGGAGCCACTATATTGACCCTAATTTTTCTTTCGCCCAATTCCTTCGCTTGGTATTTAGTCAATGTTTCCATCGCTCCTTTCATACTCGCATAAGCTGAATAGCCCGGAAATGAAAAACGGGTCAATCCTGACGAAATATTTACAATTCCACCACCATCGTTCATTATTTCCAAAACTTTTTGAGTCAGAAAAAAGGGTCCTTTGAATTGAATATTAACCATATCATCAAATTGAGCCGTACTTGTTGTCGCAAAACTTTCGTGAAGTCCAACACCCGCATTGTTGATTAAAAAATCAATTTTTTCGGCACAAAAAGTGCTTTTTAAAGCACTCGCTACATTTTGAAAAAACAAATCAAAACTACTCACATCAGCAACATTCAATTGAATGGCTGCTGCTTTTCGCCCCAGTTTTTCGATTTCGGCAACAACATCATCCGCTTCGATTTTTTTGCTGTTGTACGTTAGGATTACATCGAGCCCTTTTTTGGCAAGATTCAAAGCCATATCTTTTCCTAATCCACGGCTTCCTCCGGTTACTACTGCTATTTTATTGTTTATTAATTCCATCAGTATTTGTTTTAAATTGTTAATACAAAGATAGTAAAGAGTACCACAAGCAAATTGTAAAATCGATGTTGACGAGATATAAATCAATTTATTTGTATACGAAAAGACGTCGGAGTTAACCTTGTTTGTTTTTTAAAAAACCTGTAAAAATGACTTTAGCAGCCCAATTATGTTTAGAATATAAGGTAGTTATCGATTGTAGTGGACCTTCAAAGTGTACAAACTCCCACACATAATTCTGAATCAAATCGTATTTATACAACTAATGAGAATTGATTTCTTTAGAATTTTTTCAATATAAAATTAATTCCTGTTGCCTCTTAAGTAAAATATTTAAAAAAAAGTGCAGCCTAATGATTCACAAACCGGACGGTCATCAATTTAAATTTCTTTTAAAATTTTCGATGGGAATAATGCATTCAGTTCCGCTACAGAGTCTCCAAAGATTTCGAGACAAAAGTATCTATTGATTTAAATTTCATTTCGATAGAAGTGGTAAAAATCAAATATAAAAAATAAAACTTTTGCTTTTTTTATTGTCCCCCCAACAACTCCATCAATTCCAATGCTATTCTAGTATTCTTCACATTGTCAAAAGTCAACAAAAGCCTTAAACCAGCTGGCGTTTGTTTTTCTTTCATTTTACAAATAGAACTGTGTTTTTGCACAAACTGCAAAACATCCTGAAAACGCTTTGACTGGTAATAATCCGATTGTTGATCTGAAATAAAATACCCAATCATCTTGCCTTGTTTCATCACCAGTTTCTCGATTCCAATACGGGTAGCAATCCATTTAATACGAATGCTATTCATTAACGCATTAGCTCGTGGTGGTAAAGGACCAAAACGATCAATCAATTTATTTTGGAAAATGATCAATTCTTCTTCATTTTTTATACTACCCAATTCATTGTACAAACTTAATCGCTCCGAAACATTATTGATGTATTCATCCGAGAATAACAACTCAAAATCGGTGTCAATTTGCAGGTCTTTTACATATTCTTTCGTTTCTAAATTGTTTTCTTCCGGATACAAATCCTTGAATTCATTTTCTTTCAATTCGTCGATGGCTTCATTCATGATCTTTTGATAAGTATCAAAACCAATCTCGTTGATAAAACCACTTTGTTCGCCTCCTAATAAATCTCCGGCACCACGAATCTCTAAATCTTTCATAGCAATATTGAATCCACTTCCCAATTCGCTGAATTGTTCCAAAGCCTGAATTCGTTTTCTGGCATCGTCCGTCATCGCAGAATATGGCGGACAAATAAAATAACAAAACGCTTTCTTGTTGCTACGCCCTACCCGACCGCGCATTTGATGCAAATCAGACAATCCAAAATTATTCGCATTATTGATAAAAATTGTGTTCGCATTGGGAACGTCTAATCCGCTTTCGATAATGGTGGTTGCCACTAAAACGTCAAATTCTCCGTTCATGAAAGCCAACATCAATTCTTCCAGTTTTCTTCCTTCCATCTGGCCGTGACCGATTCCTACTTTGGCATTGGGTACCAAGCGCTGAATCATTCCGGCAACTTCCTTGATATTTTCTATTCGATTATTGATGAAGAAAACCTGACCGTTGCGCTGAATTTCATACGAAATTGCATCTCTTATCAATTCTTCACTAAAACCAACCACGTTCGTTTCAATAGGATATCTATTCGGCGGAGGTGTTGTAATTACGGATAAATCCCGCGCTGCCATCAATGAAAACTGCAACGTTCTCGGAATTGGCGTTGCTGTCAATGTCAAAGTATCGACATTGGCAGCAATGGTTTTGAGTTTGTCTTTTACGTTAACACCGAATTTTTGTTCCTCATCCACAATCAACAATCCCAAGTCTTTAAAAACTACATTTTTGTTGACCAATTGGTGTGTTCCAATCACAATATCCAGTTTTCCTTCGGCCAATAATTTTAGTGTTTCTGCTTTTTGTTTGGCGGTTCTAAAACGATTCAAATACCCAACAGAAACCGGCATGTCCTTCAGTCGTTCTGTAAACGTTCTGTAATGCTGGTAGGCCAAAATAGTTGTAGGAACAAGAATTGCCACTTGTTTGCTGTTATCGACTGCTTTGAAAGCCGCACGAATAGCTACTTCGGTTTTACCAAAACCGACATCACCACAAACTAATCGATCCATTGGACGATCACTTTCCATATCGGCTTTGACTTCCGCCGTCGATTTGGTTTGGTCCGGCGTATCTTCATAAATAAACGAGCTTTCCAGTTCGTTTTGCAAATAACTGTCGGGCGCAAACTGGAATCCTTTTTCCAGTCGCCGCTTGGCATACAATTGAATCAAATTGAAGGCAATATGTTTGACGCGGGCCTTGGTTTTTTGTTTTAAAATCTTCCAGGCATTCGAACCTAATTTATAAATTTTGGGCGGCGTTCCGTCTTTTCCGTTGTATTTTGAAATCTTGTGCAGCGAATGAATGCTCACATACACAATATCATTATCGGCATACACGAGTTTGATGGCTTCCTGCGTTTTGCCTTCGACTTGTATTTTTTGCAACCCTCCAAATCGACCGATTCCATGATCGATGTGCGTCACATAATCGCCAACGGATAAGGTCGTGAGTTCTTTTAAAGTAATATTCTGTTTTTTCGAATAGCCATTTTTGATGCTGAATTTATGATAACGCTCAAAAATCTGATGGTCGGTATAACACGTAATTTGGTTTTCCTCGTCTATAAATCCCTGGTACAACGGCAAAACAACGGTGTGATATTGCTTGCGGATATTCTCCGAATTTGCTTCGTCCAACGTTTCAAAAATATCATGAAATCGTTTCGCTTGGGCTTCATTCGAACAAAACAAATAGTTTTTGTACCCATTGAAATGATTTTCATTCAGATTGTTCAACAACAAATCAAATTGTTTGTTGAACGACGGTTGCGGCTGAATGTGGTATTCGAATTTTTTAGTGGTTCTAAAAATAGGTTTCGAACTCAATTCCACAATCGAGAAATCCAACGCTCTTTTTATAAACTCGGTTTGATTCAAGAACAATTGTTCTGGAGATGACCGTTTTATTTCCTGCGACAATTTAGCAAAAGCTTCTTCGGCTTTGCCAAATTGTTTGTCTAATTGGGATAAAAAATCTTCAGTATTCTGAATAAAAAGTACCGTTTTCTCCGAAATATAATCCAGGAAACTTTCTCTATTTTCCTGAAAAACTTTGTTTTCCACATTTGGAATTATCGTAATTTTCTTCTGTTGTGCAATTGATAATTGGGTCGCAACATCAAAACTGCGAATACTCTCCACTTCATCTCCAAAAAACTCAATTCGGTACGGATTATCATTTGAAAATGAAAACACATCGACAATTCCACCACGAACCGAAAATTCTCCGGGCTCTGTAATGAAATCCACTCTTTTGAATTCGTATTCGAACAATACTTCGTTGATGAAATCAATAGAGATTTTGTCTCCAACGGATACTTTCAACGTGTTTTTATCCAATTCTTTTCGAGTTACCACTTTCTCGAATAAGGCTTCGGGATAGGTGACAATAATTGCCGGTTTTTTACGGGAATTGATTCTGTTGAGGACTTCGGCGCGAAGCAAAACATTGGCGTTATCGGTTTCTTCAATTTGATACGGACGACGATACGAACCGGGATAAAACAAAACATCCTGGTCGCCAACCAGCTGTTCGAGGTCATTCAAATAATACGATGCTTCTTCTTTATTGTTTAGAACAATCAAAAAAGGAAGTTCCGATTTCTTAAAAATCGAACGAATTACAAAGGAAAGCGCCGATCCGAGTAATCCGGAAAGCTGCATTTTTACTTGATTATTTTCCAATAAACGAGTGACAATTTGCTGGGTTTTTGGCGAATTATCGTAAATAGTATATAAGGCTTTTTTACTCAATGCGTGGTAGATTTGGATCGATGGTTGGTGTATTAGGAATGGCCCTTGTGGTGTCCATCATTTTCATTAATTCAGATTCTCCTTCTTCAAGTGGAATTTTACTTTTCTCCGTAATTTTGTCCATTTGTCTTTGTAGCGAAACCAGTTCTAAATTAATCTCTGAAACCAAGAGCGCCACTTTTTTATCAGGAATATTATCCAAATGAATGAATAAATCCAACAATCTTACTTTTGTAATTAAAGTCGAGATTCTGCTTTTTATTTGAGGTTTGTTGTATTCGTAAGGAATATTATCGTTTAAAGCCATTGCTTTTTTAGAAAGCGCTTTTGATTTTTGCTGAAAAGCTCCAATAGTTTTTTTAGGCTTCAACGCTAATTCTGCCAAAAAAATACGCCATTCGTTCCAAGATGCGATGCTTTTTTCAGAAGCCTCTGTTACAGGCGTGTCATAAAAAACCCAACTTTTCTCTATGTTTTTGAAAATGACTTCTCTTTTTTGCATCTCTTTTTTATTTTCGGCAATGCGTTTTTGATTGTCATTTTTACAAGACAACAAAAGAAAAACCAAAGAAAAGAAAACTGCTATTTTGTATTTCATGTGTGGCTATTTATCATTTTTTAATGGCTTCCTGCAACTCACATCCTGTCTTAATTTTGTAAACTAGAACCAGTTATGCTCCTTTAAAAATTTCCATTAATTACCGTACAAAGTTACAAAGTAAATTTACAATTACGAATTACCGCATCGGAATAACAATCTAATATTCCTGAAGCTGTTTTTATGTTTAAAAAATCAAAAATTAAGAAATAAAATTCCTTTTTAAATACTTTTTTAAGATATTTATATGTTTTTTTATCAAAATTATGTTATTTGCGAAAACGTTATCTTTGTTTTTCAAAACAGACAAAAATGAGTACTAAAATATTGATTATAGGCGCTTGCGGACAAATTGGAACGGAGCTTACCCAAAAGCTGCGGCAACTATACGGAACAGACAATGTAATTGCCTCGGACATCCGAAAGTTAAATATTGATGTTGTCAACTCCGGTCCATTTGAAGTGGTGAACGCTTTAGATTTCAACCAAATTGAACATTTAGTGGAATTGCATCAAATTGACGAAGTGTATTTGATGGCCGCATTGTTATCGGCTACAGCCGAGAAAAACCCAGCATTTGCTTGGGACTTAAATATGAATTCGTTGTTTCACGTTTTGAATTTGGCGAAAGCTGGAAAAATAAAAAAAATATTCTGGCCTTCGAGTATTGCGGTTTTTGGACCAACAACTCCTAAAGAAAATACGCCACAATACACGATAATGGAGCCATCAACAGTGTACGGAATTAGCAAACAAGCCGGCGAAAGATGGTGCGAATACTACCACAATATCTTTGGTGTAGATGTAAGAAGCATCCGTTATCCGGGTTTAATCAGCTGGTCATCGCCTCCTGGTGGCGGCACTACGGATTATGCGGTAGACATTTTTCACAAAGCACTTTCGGATAAAACATACGAATGTTTTTTATCTTCAGAAACTAAAATGCCGATGATGTATATGGATGATGCCATTGCTGCGACCATTCAAATTATGCAAGCGCCGATAGCGCAAATAAAAATTAATTCTTCGTATAACCTAGCCGCTATGAGCTTTACGCCAAAGGAGATTGCTGCCGAAATCAAGAAACACATTCCTGAATTTACAGTTACATACAAACCAGACTTCCGTCAAAAAATAGCTGATAGCTGGCCTGCAAGTATTGATGACGCTGAAGCCAGAAAAGACTGGAACTGGAAACATAAATTTGACTTGGAAACGATGGCTGAGGATATGTTGAAAAATTTGAGTGCCGAAAAAAAATAATACTTTCATTTATAAAGAATTTGGGCTTTAAAAAATCAAGGTGAAAATCCTGGTTTTTTAAAGCCTATTTTTTTTAATTGTGTTTTACTTTTCTTCTTGAGTAACATATTAAAAAGATATTTTCGCTAAATTTGATTAAAACCTCATCAGTATGAAACTAAAATCAAGCGAACCTTTTTGGTTGGTTAAAAATGGAATCATCAACTCGTATCCTTCCTTAAGAGAAAATTTAGACACAGAAATCCTAATCATAGGCGGTGGAATAACTGGCAGCCTTGTAGCGCATCAATGTATAGAAGACGGTTACAAAACCATATTGATAGACCGCAGAGAAATAGGTCACGGAAGCACATCGGCCACAACATCCATGTTACAATATGAAATCGATGTTCCATTGTTCCAACTTATAGATTTGATTGGTGAAAAAGCCGCCGTTGAATGTTATTGGGCGTGTTATAAATCAATTGATGATTTGAATAAAATAGTGCACCAAGTAAAATCTGATTGTGGATTTAAGAAAAAAAAATCGCTGTATTTTGCAGCTTTAAAGAAAGATGTTAATTGGTTAAAAAAAGAATTTGAGGCGCGAAAAAAAATTGGAATCCCAGTAAAATGGCTGGAAGCTGATGAAGTTGATAAAAAGTACCAACTTAAAAACTCCCATGGCGGCATCTTGTCCGAACAAGGCGGAAGCATTGATGCATTCAAATTAGTCCACGATATTCTAGCATACAATCATGAAAAAGGATTAAAGATTTTTGACAAAACTGATATTAAAAAAGTTACTTACAAGCAAAATGGCGTCACCGTTCTAACGGAACATGGCACTACCATTACCGCTAAAAAAATAATATACTGCAACGGTTTTGAAAGTACCGAAATCATTAAAGACAATTTTGTAAAATTACTTTCTACCTATGCTATTGTGGGCGAAAGATTTGAAGACGACCAATCGTATCTTAATGACACCCTTTTTTGGAATACGGCGGAACCCTATATTTATATGCGAACTACGGACGACAACCGATTGCTTATTGGTGGAGAAGATGAAGATTTTGTAAATGCCGAAAAAAGAGATTCCTTACTAAACGACAAGTCCAGTAAATTGACCAAATATCTACAGAAAATTTTACCAAATTATGATTTCAGAATGGATTTTGTTTGGGCAGGTACTTTTGGCGAGACCAAAGACGGCTTACCTTACATTGGTAAACATCCTAATTTTCCAAGTGCTTATTTTGTTTTAGGTTTTGGTGGAAACGGCATCACATTCTCGGTCATTGGAATGAAACTCGTTTCTGAAATGTTGAAAAATAAAAAACATACTTTAGCCGAATATTTTAAATTCCGACGGTAATTGTAAAAAAATCAAATTTCCAATACAAACACCTAATTGATTTGCATAAAAAAAGCCCTTTTCAGGGCTTTTCAAAATTACTTTATCTCATAGGTATTGTTTTCCTTTTTCAAATCGGCCATTAATCCACTTGGATCTATGGAGATTTTCTTGATGGAAGCTTTTGGTTTAGCAATGTTGAATTCAAAGGTCGGGTACGCCCAAGCCCAATCATTCAAAACTGTTCTTTTTACAGCAGGATTTGGGTTCTCTTTTTCGAAACTCATCATGCGCAACGGAATGTAGAAACTTTCAATTGTTCCATCCGTATATTCCACAGTCAAATCAATCGGCATTGGCATTCTGCCAATTCTTTCTAAAGTTACGGTTGTTTTATCCGCATTTTCCTTTACGGCTGCGATACCATAATCAATCGTATTGGTGGTTTCTGTCCAATCCACTAAATACCAATCCAGATTTGCTCCAGAAATTCGTTCTGCAGATCTTTTGATATCATTTGGCGTAGGATGTTTAAATTTGAAATCGCTGTAATATTTTTTCAAGGTTTTGAATGCATTTTCTTTCCCTATTAAGTATATCAATTGCGCTAAGAAAATTTCACCTTTACTGTACGAAGTAATACTGTACACTCTGTTTTCGTCAAAGCGGTCTGCATGTGTTCCTTGTGGTAATTCTTTTCCTGAATTTACCATAGAAAAATAACCCGTATACGCTCCAGAAAATGGATTTTCTACTTTTTTATCAGCAATTTCGTTAAGTCCAAAATCTTCCAGAAAAGACGTAAATCCTTCGTCCATCCATCCGTGTTTTGATTCATTGGAAGCCAAAATATGCTGGAACCAAGAATGTGCCATTTCGTGTGCGGTTACACCAAGCAATCCGTCAAAAGTACCTTGACCTAAAATCAACGTACACATGGCATATTCCATTCCGCCATCGCCACCTTGAATCACAGAATATTGTTTGTAGGGATAATCCCCAACCGTTTTGTTGTAAATTTTCATCAACTGAACCGTTTTTGGTTGCAGGTTTTTCCAGTTTTGAATGTATTTTGGATTGTTTTTATACAAGAAATGTAAATCGACACCATTAGGCCCTTTTACTACATCATGAATGTAATTCTTATCAGCAGCCCACGTAAAATCATGAACCATTGGTGCATTAAAATGCCACGTCAATGTTTTTGTTTTCTTTGGAACAGACACAACAACACCTGGGTCTTGATAGCCGTGACCTATTTCGTTTTTGTTTTGTAAATAACCGGTGCCTCCTAAAACGTAATCTTTATCAATAGTGATTTTTACGTCAAAATTTCCCCAAACACCATGAAATTCTCTGGCGATATAAGGATCAGCGTGCCAACCTTCAAAATCAAATTCAGCCAGTTTTGGATACCATTGCGCCATCGATAATGCTACGCCTTCGGCATTATTTCTTCCGGAACGACGAATCTGAATGGGAACCTGACCATCAAAATCTAATGTGAATGTGGTTTTCGAATTGGGTACTATTGGCTTAGCCAAAGTCACTTCAAGAATAGTCCCAATCTCTTTTGTAGTAGCTGCTACTCCATCCTGTTTGAAATTAGAAATTCGCAAATAACCAATTTCATTTGGTTTCAAATTTTTAATGCGACTTTCTTTGACTTCTTTATCACCAACTTTCACTTTGGTGACCATTCTGCCGTCCGGATCTTTGATGCTTTGGATTCTGGCATCCATTTCGCTTCCGGGCTGAAAGGCATTATTGAATAGATGATAATATACTTTTCTCAAAGTATCAGGAGAATTATTGGTGTAAACCAATTCCTGTTTTCCTTTGTATTGGTATGTTTTTACATCCAGAGAAACATCCATTTTGTAATCGACATGTTGCTGCCAGTATGAAGTGTTTTGGGCCAAAAGACTTCCAAAACTTAAAGAGAAAATAGAAACTAAAAGTAATTTTTTCATAGGTAGGTTTAAATAAAAATGGAAGGACAATTTGTCCTTCCATATAATAAATTCTTAAAATATTATTTAGACATTTTCTCTGCCATTAGTAAAGCATTGTATGCATTTACTATTTTTCCTGATTTAGACAAAGCAGTAAACGAACGTGTGTCATTTGCTTTTCCTCCTACAATAACATCCGTTGTAATCGCAACTCCTGAATCCATCAAAATATGTTTTACTTGTTGCGCCGATAATTTTGGATAGTACGAACGAATTAATGCAGCAACTCCGGCAGTATTTGGCGCAGCCATTGAAGTACCTTGTAAGTATTTATACGTATTGTTTGGAGTTGTAGCGTAGATTTTTACTCCAGGAGCAAAAACGTCTACATTAATTTTTCCAATATTAGAAAAACGAGCGACAACTTTATTTCCATATTCAAAATTCAAAGCACCAATTGTGATTAAATTATCAGCAAATTCTGTTGTTTTATCATCTGAATCGTTTGGGAAATTTTCTGCATAATCAATATCTTTTGCATCATTACCAGCTGCATGAACGATCAATACATCTTTTTTCTCAGCATATTTTATAGCATCATAAACCCATTGCTTGTGTGGCGAAAAGCTTTTTCCAAAACTTCCGTTGATTACTTTGGCGCCATTATCTACTGCGTAGCGAATTCCAAGTGCAATATCTTTATCATACTCGTCACCGTCTGGCACTGCACGAACGGTAAGAATTTGAACATTATTAGCCACACCATCACCTCCCAAAGTATTATTTCTACTTTGAGCAACAATTCCGGCAACGTGCGTTCCATGAAGAATTTCGTTCTTGTCTGGTCCCATCACATTATTATTCCCGTATTTAGTATCGGTAATATCATTTGGATTATCTCCTACTACTTTACGGTAATCCGTTTTTAGATTGTCTCCGTTTATAAGTGCAACCTGATCGTCTAATTGTTTTTGAACCGCAACTTTAAGTTCCGCAATTGGCAATCCATAAGAAAGCATTTGTTGCATAGCCGCTTTGCTCTTTTGCGTTTCAGGTTCTTGCGAAACAATCGCATTTACCTCTTCAATAGTATAGACTGGTTTGCCAAAATGCTTCATTAAACTAGCATCGCTAGTCATAAGAGTCTCTAACATTTGCTCTGAACGTGTTTTTCCTGCAGCAGCTTCAGCAACTTTTTTGTCATTCAATACTTTTGCAGCTTGATACGTAGCATCATCAACTAAGGTTTTATCTTTGATGATTCTTTCATATTCCAGATTCTCTTTGGTAATGTCTCCTAGGAAATTCCAACCATGGATATCGTCGATATATCCGTTTTTGTCATCGTCAATTCCGTTTCCGGGAATTTCTTTAGTATTGGTCCAAAGCACTGATTTTAAATCCTCGTGTTCAATATCCACACCAGAATCTACAATTCCAACAATAACCGGCACGCCTTTTTTCCCTTTCAATAATTCAGCGTACGCTTTATCAACACTCATTCCAGGAATGGTATCCGTCACAATATCTAAATGACTCCAACGTTTCAAGTCATTTTCAGCAATTGGCGCCTTTTTTTTAATGTTCAAAGGTGCGCTTATGGCCACTAACTCCGAATTAGAAGTATTTGAAACTTGTTTTGAAGCGCCACAACCTACTAATGCTAAAAAAGCAAAAGCAGAAATGTAAATGGGTTTAATGGTATTCATCGAAAATGTTTTTTGTTAATTTTAAAATATTTGTCTAAAATAATTTTTTTTGTTACAAATGAAACTATCCTTAACACTATGTTAAGATTTGTTCGCAAGTAAAAACTTCTGCCAACCGAACGCCTTTTTCTGTTTTTTGTACGGTTATTATTTCATTATGAGCATCGTGTTCCAGGAACAAATAATAATTATTATCAGCCGCAGCATTCATGAATTTTTCTTTTTCTGGCATGGTCAATAAAGGTCTGGTATCATAACCCATCACATACGGAATAGGAATGTGTCCGGCTGTTGCCAATAAATCAGCGCAAAAAACGATAGTCTTGTCCTTATATTGAATGTGCGGAATCATTTGCTTTTCGGTATGTCCATCAGCAAAGAAGATGCCAAAACCCAATTCTGATGTTGCCAGAAAATCGCCTTCCGGTCTTTGGATGAAATTTAACTGCCCACTTTCCTGCATCGGCAAAATATTTTCTGACAAGAATGACGCTTTTTCTCTAGCATTGGGTTTCGTAGCCCATTCCCAGTGATTTTCATTCGACCAGAATTTAGCATTTTTAAACGCAGGTTCATAACCTGTTTTGTCGGCATTCCATTGTACACTTCCACCACAGTGATCAAAATGCAAATGCGTCATAAAAACATCGGTGATATCATCCCGATGAAAACCGTATTTAGCCAACGATTTATCTATAGAATGGGTTCCCCAAAGCGAATAATAACCAAAAAATTTCTCGGACTGTTTGTTTCCCATTCCGGTATCAATCAAAATCAATCGGTTGCCCTCTTCAATCAATAAACAGCGTGCCGCAATATCAATCAGGTTATTTTCATCTGCTGGATTGGTTCTATTCCAAATGGTTTTTGGCACCACGCCAAACATCGCGCCGCCATCCAATTTAAAATTTCCAGTTTCTATGGGATATAATTTCATGTTATTTTGTGTTTTTTGAGAGGTTTCAAAGTTAAGGAATTCAAATGCTTTTAGTCGTTACAAATAGCTTTTTTCTATTTTCGCATTGGCTATAAAAATGGTATCAATTATGGAAAAAGCTTTTTATACACTATCTTTGTGCTTAATTTAGACAAAATCAATATAAGCTATGATAAAAGTTTCTGACACTGCAAGAAAAAAAATCATCGATTTAATGAAAGATGATGGTTTTGATGCTGCAACTGACTACGTAAGAGTTGGTGTAAAAAGCGGCGGATGTTCTGGTTTGTCTTATGATTTAAAATTTGATAAAACGAAAAACGAAGACGATAAGATTTTTATTGACAACGACATTACTATTGCTGTAGAAAAAAAATCTTTTCTATACTTAGCCGGAACAATATTAGAATTCTCAGGAGGAATAAATGGTAAAGGGTTTATTTTCAATAACCCAAACGCCAATAGAACCTGTGGTTGCGGAGAATCATTTTCTTTATAACCAAATAACAACAGATTTAAACCATTAAGAAATTAAGTTAATTAAGCCTTAATAAAGCTTAATTTCTTAATGGTTTTAAAAAATAAAATTATGTCAAAATACACAGAAGACGACTTAAAAATCGAACTCGAAACTAAAGAATACGAATACGGATTTTATACCGAATTAGAATCAGAAACGTTTCCTATTGGTTTAAATGAAGATATCGTTCGGGCCATTTCGCACAAAAAAGGAGAGCCACAATGGATGACCGATTGGCGTCTGGAGGCTTTTCGTGCTTGGAAACTAATGACGGAACCAGAATGGGCTAATGTGCATTATACCAAACCTGATTTTCAGGCCATTTCTTATTATTCTGCCCCAAAAGCGGTAGATCCTAATAAAACATTGGACGATGTAGATCCTGAACTTTTAGAAATGTATAAAAAGTTAGGCATCTCAGTCGATGAGCAAAAGATGATGAATAATGTAGCCATGGATATTGTAGTTGATTCAGTTTCAGTAGCGACTACTTTCAAGAAAACATTAGGGGAGAAAGGAATTATCTTTATGAGTATTTCTGAAGCCATCAAAGAGCATCCAGAATTAGTTCGTAAATATTTAGGAACGGTTGTACCACAAAAAGACAACTTTTATGCGGCGCTGAATTCGGCAGTCTTCTCTGATGGATCTTTCTGTTATATTCCAAAAGGCGTTCGTTGCCCAATGGAACTTTCGACTTATTTTAGAATCAATCAAGCAGGAACAGGACAATTCGAAAGAACATTATTAGTTGCTGACGAAGGCAGTTATGTTTCCTACTTAGAAGGTTGTACAGCCCCAAGTCGTGATGAAAATCAATTACACGCTGCTGTAGTGGAACTAATTGCATTAGACGGTGCCGAAATAAAATATTCAACCGTACAAAACTGGTATCCTGGAAATAAAGAAGGAAAAGGAGGCGTTTTCAATTTTGTTACCAAAAGAGGAATTTGCGAGAAAAACGCAAAAATTTCTTGGACACAAGTAGAAACCGGTTCTGCGATAACTTGGAAATATCCTTCTGTTATTTTAAAAGGAGATAATTCAACAGGAGAATTTTATTCGATTGCTGTTACCAATAATTTCCAACAAGCCGATACCGGAACAAAAATGATCCATTTAGGTAAAAATACTAAATCGACCATTATTTCTAAAGGAATTTCTGCCGGAAAATCACAAAACAGCTATAGAGGTTTGGTTAAAATTGGACCAAATGCAGATAATGCAAGAAACTTTTCACAATGCGATTCCTTGTTAATGGGGAATAATTGTGGCGCACATACGTTCCCTTATATCGAAAGTAAAAATCCATCGGCAAAAATCGAACATGAGGCTACGACAAGTAAAATTGGCGAAGACCAAGTTTTCTATTGCAACCAACGTGGAATTCCAACCGAAAAAGCCATTGCTTTAATCGTAAATGGTTTCAGTAAAGACGTATTGAATAAGTTGCCAATGGAATTCGCAGTAGAAGCACAAAAATTATTAGAAATTAGCTTGGAAGGTTCTGTGGGATAACCCTTTAAATCTAAATAGTTATGGATCTGGTTTTAAAAAATGTAAAGAAAAAAGATTTTCCAGTGTTAAAATCATTGGCAAAATCGCTTGGTTTTGAAATTGTAGAAGAAGAAAAACCATATAATCCAGAATTTATAAAAGAAATTTTGGAAGCCGAACAAAGTATTAAAGACGGCAAAGGGATAAAAATGACGATGGAAGAAATACGTGCTTTGTGCAAATAGTATTTACTCAAAAAGCCAGAAAAGATCTTGATTTTTGGATTAAATCTGGAAACAAGAATGTTTTAAAAAAAATCGCCGATTTAATCGAAGACATTCAGCTACATCCTTTTGAAGGAATTGGAAAACCGGAGCAATTAAAACATCATTTGACTGGTCGATGGTCAAGAAGAATAAATCAAGAACATCGCATCATCTATAAAATTACAGAAGAAAATACAATTGAAATATTAGACATTTTATCATTAAAAGGTCATTACGAATAAATAAAGAAACAAATGTTATCAATAAAAAATTTACACGCCTCCATTGGAGACAAAGAAATATTAAAAGGAATCAATCTTGAAGTAAAAGCAGGAGAAATTCACGCGATAATGGGACCAAACGGTGCTGGAAAAAGTACCCTTGCGTCTATTATTGCAGGAAACGAAAACTACGAAGTAACCGAAGGCGAAATCTCTTTGGACGGAGAAGACCTTTCTGAATTGGCACCAGAAGAAAGAGCGCACAAAGGAGTGTTCTTATCTTTTCAATATCCAGTAGAAATTCCGGGAGTTTCAGTAACTAACTTCATTAGAACAGCGATTAACGAAACGCGTAAAGCAAACGGTCAGGAAGAAATGCCTTCCAACGAAATGCTAAAAGTGATTCGTGAAAAATCAGAATTATTAGAAATTGACAGAAAATTTCTTTCTCGTTCTTTAAACGAAGGTTTTTCGGGTGGAGAGAAAAAACGTAACGAAATTTTCCAAATGGCAATGTTAGAACCAAAATTGGCTATTCTTGACGAAACCGATTCTGGACTTGACATTGATGCCTTGCGTATTGTTGCAAATGGGGTTAACAAACTAAAAAGCGACAAAAATGCAATCGTAGTTATTACGCACTACCAAAGATTATTAGATTATATCGTTCCTGATTTTGTTCATGTATTATACAACGGAAAAATTGTAAAATCCGGTGGAAAAGAATTAGCGCACGAACTGGAAGAAAAAGGATACGACTGGATTAAACAAGAACAAGAAGCTTAAAAATAAAATAGTCAAAAGTCTAAGGTCATAAAGTCAAAAGAAAAAAGTAATAGGGAAATTTAGTTCTTGCGAAGAAATTAATTCTTGGCAAAAAGCAAGAGTTTTTAATAAAAGAATTTACCTAATTACTGAAAATACAAATTTCAACAAAGACTTTGATTTCATTAGACAAATTAGACGGGCTTCAATTTCTATATCATCAAATATCGCTGAAGGGTTTGAGAGAAATACTGACAAAGAGTTTGTTTACTTTTTATACGTTGCAAAAGCTTCCGCTGGAGAAGTACGTTCTCAATTATATTTAGCATTTGATTTGGATTATATTAATAAAGAAGAATTTGAAAAACTTTTAGAATCAGTAACAGAAATATCAAAATTGTTAAGTGGTTTTATTAAATACTTAGAATCTAGTCGTAAAGTTTAAAAGTCAAAAGTCGAAAGTCAAGAATAGTTGGATCAGCTATTTTATACTTATACCGACTTTAAGACATTTGACTTTAAGACTTTAAGACTTAAATTAAAATGGAATTGAAAGAAAAATTACTATCGTCTTTTATGGCATTTGAAGAGCGTGTCGATGTTCACTCTGAACTTCATGATGTGAGAACTACCGCCATAAAAAACTTTGAAAATAAAGGTTTCCCAACCAAAAAAGACGAAGCTTGGAAATACACTTCGCTAAACGCCATCTTAAAAAATGACTTTACCGTTTTTCCAAAGCAAGAAAATGCAGTTGAATTCAACCACGTAAAGAAATACTTTTTACATGAGATAGACACTTATAAAGTAGTGTTCATTGACGGCATTTTCAGTTCGCATTTATCGTCAACAACACACGACGGAATTGATGTTTGTTTGATGTCATCGGCACTGACAAAGCCAAAATACAAAATGATCATTGATGATTATTTTAATCAAATTGCCAGCAAAGAGGAAAGTTTGACTTCTTTGAATACAGCTTTTGCTATTGAAGGAGCGTATATCCACATTCCGAAAAGCAAAGTAGCCGACAAGCCTATTGAGATTATGTATTTCTCAACTGGAAATGAAGCAGCGCTTTTGGTTCAACCAAGAAACTTGGTGATTGTGGGTGAAAATTCACATGTTCAAATTATTGAACGCCACCAAAGTTTAACCGAAAATCCCGTGTTAACGAATTCCGTTACCGAGATTTTTGCTCAAAAACACGCTATCGTAGATTATTACAAAATTCAAAACGATGCGCTTGAAGCAAATTTAATTGACAATACGTTTGTTTCTCAACAGAAAGAAAGTCATGTTTCCGTTCATACCTTCTCTTTTGGAGGAAACTTAACGAGAAACAATTTGAATTTTTATCACTTTGGGGAACGATTGACAAGTACCTTAAACGGGATTACAATTATTGGCGAAAAACAACACGTAGATCATCATACTCTAGTGAAACATTCGACTCCAAATTGCGAAAGTTTTCAGGATTATAAAGGAATTTATTCCGATCGTTCTACAGGCGTTTTCAACGGAAAAGTGTACGTGGAGAAAGATGCTCAAAAAACAAATGCGTTCCAAAAAAGCAACAACATTCTATTGAGTGACAAGGCTACAATAAACGCAAAACCACAATTGGAAATTTTTGCTGATGACGTAAAATGTTCTCACGGTTGTACCATTGGACAATTAGACGAAACGGCAATGTTCTACATGCAAGCGCGTGGAATTCCTAAAAAAGAAGCCAAGGCGTTATTAATGTATGCGTTCTCGAATGCCGTTATTGAAAACATCAAAATACCGGAACTCAAAAAACGAATTACCACCATTATCGCCAATAAATTGGGCGTGAAATTGGGATTTGATTTGTAATCCGTTTATAAGAAAGAAATTTTAATAGCAACCCTTTCAGAGTTTTAAACTCTGAAAGGGTTTTTTAATACAGTCATTTCTTCAAACTCCCCACAATCTCTTTCAACATTCCATTAAAATCAAATTCAGGTTCTTCGGTCAAGCCCATTCTTACAATCACTAAATCAAGTGACGGAATAATCGCCACCATCTGACCTTGAAAACCGCTGCAGTAGTACATATCTCTTGGAACATCGGGAAAATGTCCGCCGACATTGAGCCAAAAGTGTCCGCCATATCTTCCTTTAGAAGTATTTGTAGGAGTTGCAGTGTATTTCTCCCAACTTTCGTTGAAAATTTGTTCGCCGTTCCAATTGCCTTTGTGCAAATACAACAATCCAAATTTTGACCAATCGCGTGTTGTAGCCCAACCGTAGGACGAACCTACATAATTCCCCGCCATATCCGTTTCGATTACCATCGAGTTCATTCCTATCTTATCTATTAGCGCAGAATACCAAAAATCTAAATATTCCTGATGCGTTTTGAACTGCTTCCGCAAAATCCCGGAAAGCAAATTTGTAGTTCCCGAAGAATAATTCCAATGCGTATTTGGTTTGAATTCTGCCCGTTTTTCTAATTGCGAGCGAGTCATATCTTCAGACTGAAAGAGCATTTTGGTGGCATCAGAAATAGTCGCGTAATCCTCCACCCATTGTAACCCGGAATTCATGTGAAGCAAATCGTTTGTAGTAATCAATTTTCGGTTGTCATTTTTCCATTCCTCAATTGGCGCAGGATCATCAATGTCAAATTTTCTTTGATTCTCCAAAATTCCAAACATGGCGCTAGTGATACTTTTAGTCATCGACCAACCTAATAATTTACTGCTTTTATCGAAACCGGTATCGTACTTTTCTGCAATGATTTTGTCTTTATAAACAACCAGAAGAGAACGCGTTCTTTTGTCAACAAAGCCTTTTTTATCAAAAGTATTGGCAACAGCAGCATTTAATTTGGCGTAATCAACGGTACTAAAAACCGTGTCTTTAGGCTCCTTATTTCCATACGGAAAAGGTAAATCATTGTTCTGTTTTGTTCTTTTAGGAACCAAATACGGCTTTATCTCATCAAAATCATCGTTGATTAAAGTGGCGCCCAAACCTTCGCGATAAATTGCTTTTCGTTCTTTCAAACCATAAACCGAAGCAACGGCAAACTTTCCGGCGTCTTCAATTTTATTTTTGGCCAAGTCAATCATGTCAATATCATTGTCACCTTTCTCAATCATTTCCTGCGAACGATTATCAATAAAATATCCCGAAGCAATACTTTTGGCTGAAAAGCCAGAAATTAAATCCAGTTTTGGATAAGTGCTAAAGCCAAAATAAAAGATTCCGATAAAAAAAGCAAAACCAACGAGCTTGAATAATTTTTTCATAAAAAATTAATTTTAAGCAATTTAATAAAAAAGAACCACATTTTTGAAACAGTAATAATGACTGTAAAGTGATTTTTCTGTGAAAAAATATTTTATTTAAACCATTAAGAAATTAAGTTCATTAAGAATTAATACTTAATTTTTCTTAATTTTTTAATGGTTAAATTTATAAAGCGAAATTGTTTCATAAAATCTTCCTATTTACCAAAAACGAAGCTTTACAGAATGTTTTATTTTTCTAAATCGTAAATAGTAATAACTTTTATTAACAAGTGTTTGCCGAAAATTAATTTCAATTTCATTACTTTTGTATTTAGAAAAATTCTAAATAATGAAAGACTAATTTCAAATTAGTTTATCTAAAAAAACGATACTTATTGGCGTTTTATCTGACCAATAAAAACAATAAAAAAACAAGCAGATTACATGTTAGATATCAATAAAATTAGAGCCGACTTCCCTATTCTTTCCCAGAAAGTAAACGGAAAACCATTGGTTTATTTCGACAACGGTGCTACATCGCAAAAACCACAAGTTGTGATTGATGCAATTTCAAAATATTATCAGGAAATTAATGCCAATATTCATCGTGGCGTGCACACGTTAAGTCAATTAGCAACTGATGCGTATGAGATTTCACGTGGGAAACTTCAAAATCACATCAATGCGAAGTTTGCTCATGAAGTACTTTTTACTTCGGGAACAACGCATGGAATTAATTTAGTTGCCAATGGATTTGCTTCGATTTTGAAACCAGGCGATGAAGTTTTAGTTTCGGCATTGGAACACCACAGTAACATTGTGCCTTGGCAGATGTTGTGCGAGAAAACAGGTGCGACTTTGCGCGTAATTCAAATGAATGAAGATGGTGAATTAATCATGTCAGAATATGACAAATTACTTTCTGATAAAACGAAGATCGTAACCGTAAATCACATTTCGAATGCACTGGGAACTGTCAATCCAATTAAATATATGATTGACAAAGCGCATGAAGTTGGCGCGGCGATCTTGATTGATGGCGCACAGGCTGTTCCACATTTGAAACCAGATGTTCAGGAATTAGACTGTGATTTTTATGCTTTTTCAGGGCATAAAATGTGTGGTCCTACAGGAACCGGAATTCTATACGGAAAAGAAGCGTGGTTGAATAAATTACCGCCGTATCAAGGTGGAGGAGAAATGATTAAGGAAGTGACTTTCGAGAAAACGACTTATGCTGAATTGCCCCATAAATTTGAAGCCGGAACACCCAATATTGCCGGAGGAATTGTTCTGGGAACTGCGGTTGATTATATGAATGAAGTTGGTTTTGAAAACATTCAACAACAAGAAAAAGAATTATTGGAATATGGAACCCAACGTTTATTAGAAATTGAAGGGTTGAAAATTTTTGGCACAGCCAAGGAAAAAACTTCCGTAATTTCGTTTAATATTGAAGGCATTCACCCGTATGATATTGGTACGATAATTGACAAATTAGGGATAGCCGTAAGAACCGGCCACCACTGCACCCAACCTATCATGACTTTCTTTTGTATTCCGGGAACGATACGAGCATCATTTGCTTTTTATAATACCAAAGAAGAAATTGATGTTATGGTGGAAGCTATTAAAAAAGCGCAACTCATGTTATCTTAAAAATTTAAAAATATGAAGGTACTCTCTTTATTGTTGCTGACCATTTTTCTTGGAAAAGGATGTAAAAGTGCTCAAGCACAAGAAATCAGGAATGTTGTAATTGAATATGAAGCCAACACCAGAGGTTTTTATCAAAAAATAACGGTAAAAAATCAAATGGTTACTATTTCTAAGAATAGAGATGGAAATGACAAACCGGTACCAACAAAAATATCGGATGCCGACTGGAAAGAACTCGTAGACTGTTTTGAAACGATGCAATTGGATAGTTTGTCCAAGTTAAAAGCGCCAACTGAAAAACGTTTTCATGACGGTGCGGCTATTGCTAATTTGAAAATCACCTTCAAAGACAAAACGTATGAAACGACTAGTTTTGATCATGGTTTTCCACCAAAAGAAATTAAGAAGTTCGTACATAAAATAAATTCGTTTGTTAAAAAAGAATAATACTGAAATAAATTCAGCATACTATGAAAATAAAGGACATACAAGAAGAAATCGTTGATGAGTTTTCTATGTTTGACGACTGGATGGAGCGTTATGAATACATGATCGAATTAGGCAAAAAACTTCCTATGATTAAAGAGGAATTTAAAACAGAAAATAATCTGATTAAAGGCTGTCAGTCAAAAGTTTGGTTACAAGGAGAGCAAATCGATGGTAAAATTGTTTTCACTGCCGATAGCGATGCCATTTTGACAAAAGGAATTATAGCGATATTAATTCGTACTTTTTCCAATCAAAAAGCGTCTGATATTCTGGAAGCCGATATGGGTTTTATTGATGAAATAGGCTTGAAAGAACATTTATCACCAACGCGCGCCAATGGATTAGTATCGATGATAAAAAATATAAAAATGTATGCTTTGGCATTCAACACGCAACATTAATTAAGAGTTTTAAACCATATAAGTAATTTAAGAAAATATAAAAGCTCTACTGATTAACAAATTTTGAAGTGCATTTCGCAACTTTAAACCTTAACCTTTAAACTAAAATAATGGAAGAAACAATTATAGACACAACTGAATTAGGAGAATCAATCGTAAAAATATTAAAAACCATTTATGATCCGGAGATTCCTGTAGATATTTACGAGTTAGGATTGATTTATGACGTGATGGTCAACACCGATTATGAAGTAAAAATCCTGATGACTCTTACCTCGCCCAACTGCCCCGTTGCAGAAAGTTTACCAAGAGAAGTGGAAGAAAAAGTAAAATCGATTACCAATGTAAAAGATGCTGAAGTAGAAATCACTTTTGATCCGCCTTGGAGCAAAGACTTAATGAGCGAAGAAGCAAAATTAGAATTGGGAATGCTTTAAATTAGTCTTAATGTCTAAAGTCATAAAGTCTCAAAGTAGTTGACCTTATGACTTTCGACATTCGACTTTAAGACATAAAAATGGAAATAATAAATAAAGTAGCGAATAGTGTTTTGGAAGTTTTCGATCTCGAAGATTATTATCCAAAAGGGATTCGTACGCAAATCGATATTTCACAATGGCTTTTGGAAGGTTTTTTATTAAAAGAAAAAAACTTTAGAGAAGACCTTAAAAATCATGATTGGTCCCAATATCAAGATCAGTACGTAGCCATTCATTGCAGTACCGATGCTATTGTTCCGGCTTGGGCTTCTATTTTGGTTGCGATTCAATTAGCGCCATTTGCAAAGAAAATCATTAATGGGACTTTGGAAGATTTAGACGCTTCTCTTTATGAAGAGTTACTGTCTAAAATTGATTATTCAGTTTATGAAAACAAACCTGTTATTATAAAAGGATGCTCCAAAAAACCGGTTCCAATGCGGGCTTACGTATTAGCTGCGCATTACTTGCAGCCTTTTGCACGAAGCATTATGTATGGCGAAGCTTGCTCTGCCGTTCCATTGTACAAAGCGCCTAAAAAGGACTAATACATTGTGTTTGTTTATACTTTAATTGTAGTATTTAAAATATAAAGACATGAAAAAAATAGCTTTTTCTTTAGTATTGCTTTTGGCCATAATTTCTATTCATGCGCAAGAAACTTCAAAAGACACTACAAAACTTTGGACAAAAAAAGGAAATATCTCTTTACTTTTTAATCAATCGGCTTACAACAAGCAATGGCTGGGTGGCGGAACTTCAAATATTGCGGGGAATTTTGGATTAAATTACGACTTCAATTATAAAAAAGAAGATATCGTTTGGGATAATAAGTTCATTTTAGCGTACGGTTTAACCAAAATAAAAGGAGACGAAAAAACTGCAAAAACAGACGATCGTTTGGAATTGAATTCTCTTTGGGGAAAGAAAGCCAAAGGGCAATGGTACTATTCGCTGTTTTTCAATTTCAAGACTCAAATGGATACCGGATTAGACAAAAATGACGAGAAAATATCCCATTTTTTCTCTCCTGCTTATTCCCAATTGGGGCCAGGAATGTTGTGGAAAAAAAGCAATAATTTGAGTGTCAATTTTTCTCCGGCAACGGCTAAACTAATTATTGTTCATCCTCATTTTACGGAATTGGGCCCTTCTTTTGGAGTACTTCAAGGCGATTCTTCCCGATTTGAATTTGGAGCCAGTATTTCGGCCTATTACAAGTTCAATGTGATGACCAATGTATCTATTGAAAACCGATTGAATTTGTATTCTAATTACTTAGATAATCCACAAAATATTGATGTGGATTATCAAATGAATTTGCTCCTGAAAATCAATAAATACTTGTCCGCAAATGTGGCTGTTCAGGCAATTTATGATGACAATTCCGTTCAAGCCGTTCAGGTAAGAGAAGTGTTTGGTTTAGGCGTTAATTACGGTTTTTAAAGAAACTTATTTCTTAACGCTGTATTTTGTAGTTCTGGCGTCTTTGATTATTCCTTTCCAGTTTAGTCCAAAACCAAAATCATATACATTTCCAGTAGCATCTTTATAGGGCATCATGTCGTGAGGAACGTCTTCCAGTTGTTTTTCAACGGTAGTCATGTTCAATGGCATTTGTAAAGGCAACAATCCGGAAGGTTCTGTTTTACCCGAAACAATATCTAGTAAAGCTTCAAGTTGTACGCCAAATTCTCCCACGATTGCATCGACTTCATTTTCAAATTCTCCAAAAACCATTGGATTAGAAATATTCACAGACACCAATACCGGTCTTCCATTCATCGCTTTTTTAGTTTCCAGAATCGTGTTTAAATCTGGGTACGAATTTGATTTTGACGTTTTATTCAAATACGAACGATTGGTAATCGTGGGATCAATCACAGGATCTCCAGCAGCAATACTTTGCGCCCTTGCCTCTGTAGCGGTATAGTCTTTAAATTGCAAACTAATGGGCACATATCCATTTCCACCAGCTACTCTGTCGGCTCTGCTGTATCCGCCACTGATAGGGCTTTTGATAAATACAATAGCAAAATCCGCTTTATTGGGATCTTCGGTTACGGTATAATACTTTTTAATCAATTCTAAATTAACCGGATATTCAATTTTTTCAGGAGACGGCTGACCAAAAAAGTTGATTCCTGCTGGAGTAACTCTTTTTGGGATGTAAACGGTCTTTCCTTTTGCAATTGGCAACGTTTTGTTTTGATTTTTAATCATCACAACTGACTTTAATTGCGCGTCATATCCGGCCTTCATAAAATTAGGATTTCCCACGATAGCTTTGGTCTCATTAGGATCTAAATAGGCGTTTTCGAACAATCCCACTCTGAAAATATTCAAAAGCAAACGAACTGCAGATTGCTCAAAACGCTTGCGCATAAATGGTTCTCCGTGTTCTTTTATACCCATTTGGTACGCTTCCAGCACGGGATTAATATCATTATTTCCGCCAAATTGATCTACACCCGCCATTAGGACTTTATAATGTCTTTCGGCAATACTTAATTTTTCAACACCCCAAGATTTCCCTGAAAAAATATCTGGCTTAGGTCCTTCATCTGAGGTAATCAACCAATCGGTGCAAACGACTCCATTATACCCGTATTGGTCTCTTAACAAATCTGTAATAATGTATTTACTGAATCCGTTACCCACATTCTCACCGTATTTTTTATCCTGACCATACGAAATCGTGTAATACGGCATCACTGCTGAGGCTTTTTTAGTAGCTCCTTTTAACTGAAAAGCACCATCGGTAAAGGGTTTTAAATGCGTTTCGAAATTATTTCCCGGATAGACCGCAAATTTTCCATAAGCAAAATGTCCATCACGTCCTCCTTCTTCCGGACCGCCACTTGGCCAGTGCTTAACCATCGCGTTAACGCTTTGATTTCCCCATCCTTCATAAGATTTAATCGATTTTGGTGACGTTTGAAATCCGTCTACATAAGCTCTTGCCATAGCTGTCGCCAGTTTTGGGTCTTCGCCAAAAGTACCCACAAAACGATTCCACCTTGGTTCTGTTGCCAAATCAATCTGTGGGGATAGCGCTGTGGTGATTCCCATAGCTCTGTATTCTTTGGCAGCAATTGCACCAAATTGTTCCGTGATAGCGGCATCAAAAGTAGCGGCTAACCCTAATTCTTCGGGCCATTGTGATATAGCTCCACCCGAACCTGCATTGTATTCGGCATCTTTATTGGCTCCATTTCTTGGGTCAGAACTGTTGTTAGAAGGAATTCCCATTCCAATACCTTCGACTAATGCTTGTATATTATTATTCCATTTTGCTGCAATTATTGGACTTTCAACAGAAGTCATTAACACATGACGTAAATTATCTTTGGTTAAAAATGCAATTTGCTGGTCAGACAAATCAGATGATTTTACACCACTTTTAGAAAAAGGTTTTTCACTATACGTCCCGGCAAACATTCCAGCTTCTTGTGCCGGAATCGCTTGATGCCTGCTGTATAACATTAATCCGGCCATTTGCTCTACCGTCATTTTAGCAGCAAGATCTTTGGCCCGATCTGCTACCGGTTTTCTCCAATCTTCATAAATATCTAATTTCCCATTTCTGTTAAGGTCTTTAAAAGCCAAACCATCTATTTGGATGATTATAATACCTGATTTTGGCGAATAGCCTAATGTTTGTCCTCTTTTATTTTGGATAATAGTATGTGAGTCTTTAATCGTTTCGGTCCATTTGGTTTGCGCTTTTAAAGAGAAAACTACTAATAGCAGAGAAGGGAGTATAAGGATTTTTGATTTCATGATGGTTTATTTATCAGTCTGATAGCTTTTTATAGTCTTCCAAATGTAAAAAATAAATGTGTTATTACGACACATTGAAAAAAATATTTTTTTTTAGTTTTGGAATAAGAAGTTAAAACAAAATTAATTATCGCCCTCCAAAAGTTCAATTGTAATGGCGATTTGAATTATTTGTTTAACTTTGCGCAAAAATTATTAAACAAAAATATCAATAAACATAGAAAAATGTTTCAGCAATAAACATTTTAAACTCATTGTAAAGATTGTAAATGAAACGGTAGTGATTGATTCATTAGTACGTAATTGGAAAAAATAAATTAAAATTTGATGAAAAATAAAAAACCAGATAATGTAGTCTATTCAGTTGAAAAAGGTTTTAATGCGAATGTATTGCCTTACGCTACCAATGTTGGAGCACCGGTAATCAGGGTTGGCGATGTGGTTTCTTGGAAAAGTAGAGGGATTGACAATGTGAATAAAGAGTTTGGAAATAAATTCAATGAACTGAAACTGCAATATGAAAAGTTGATGCAAGAATACGAATGGAATGAATTAGTGTACAGCGCTAAATTTTCATTTGAGCCTGTTATTGGTGAAATTTATCATTTGTACAGAGATGCCACAGGCGTAAATTTTCTTTCATTGATAGGGCCTAATGAATGGAACAAGGAACATATTGGTACCTTTAAACTGAATAGTGATAAAAAATGGATTCTCCTGAATGCACAAGATTCGCAGTTTTATTAAAATAAAATAACCGAGAATGTAGTTTTCAATTTGATCAAAAAATTGTACAAAAATTTTCTGTTATTTATGTTTGCGATTGTAAAGATTTTTAATCATTCTTTTTAATCGTATTTTTATCCCGGTAATAACACATGGAGGTATGGAAGAAATTTTAAGACAACAAATAGAGAAAATTGTACCATTAACAGATGATGAATTTCAATTTGTACTTTCTCACTTTTCGGTTGGTAACTATAAAAAACATCAATATATTATTCAACAGCAAAATCCTGTTCCGTATGTTCATTTTGTGGTAAAAGGGCTGATGAAATCTTTTTATATTGACAAATCGGGCAAGAATCATATTTTGCAATTTGCCATGGAAGACTGGTGGATAACAGATAACCAGGGATTTTATAATAGCCAGAATGCCACGCTCAATATTGACTGCTTAGAAGACGCACAAACCTATTATATCACTCTTGATAATAGAGAAAAATTGTGTGCCGAGTTGCAGAAAATGGAATTCTTCTTTTTGCAAAAAATGACTGCCGGAAATATTGCGCTTCAAAACCGAATTCTATCGTTGATGAGCAAGAATTCAGAGGAACGGTACACGCAATTTATCCAATTATATCCGGATTTGATTCACCGCATTCCTAAAACTTTAATAGCATCCTATTTGGGAATTTCCAGAGAAACATTGAGCCGTTTGTCGCATTAACGTGATATAGATCACAAATTATATGTGAGGTATGTCCTTTATAATCCATGGAATATTTCCGAATTTTGTATTGTAAAAATTTAAAATATACACATGGAAAATATAGCGTTAGTAGTTGGAGCTACAGGAATAACGGGTAGCAATCTCGCAGAAAAACTTATTGCCAAAGGCTGGACGACTTACGGTTTAGCCAGAAACCCACGAAAAAATATCGAAAACCTACAGCCAGTTGCTGCAGACCTTTTGGATCTGGAGAATTTAAAAACAGCTTTAAAAGATATTTCTCCCACACACATTTACATTACAAGTTGGATGCGCCAGGACTCTGAAGCCGAAAACATACGTGTGAACAGCCTGATGGTCAGGAATATTTTGGAGGCCTTATCTTCTAAAAAATCAGTGCAGCACGTAGCGCTTGTTACAGGACTGAAACATTATCTAGGGCCGTTTGAGGCGTACGCCAAAGAAGGATTTTTACCCGAAACGCCACTTAGGGAAGAGCAACCCCGTCTGGAGATAGAGAATTTTTACTATGCCCAAGAAGATGAAGTGTATGCCGCTGCAGCGCGAGATGGTTTTACATGGAGCATCCACCGCCCGCATACGGTTATAGGGAAAGCAGTAGGCAACTTAATGAATCTAGGTACGACGCTCGCAGTGTATGCCAGCATTTGTAAAGAAACAGGAAAGCCGTTTCAGTGGCCGGGTTCAGCTGCACAATGGAATGGACTTTCAGATGTTACGGATGCCAGAGTATTGGCAGAACATTTAATATGGGCTTCCACTACAGAAGCGGCTCGTAACGAAGCTTTCAACGTGGTCAATGGAGACTTTTTTCGCTGGAAATGGCTTTGGAAAAAATTAGCGGAATCGTTCGGGATTGAAGCAATGGGCTATGACGGTACGATTCATCCCCTTGAAGAACAAATGAAAGATGAAGCTCTGGTTTGGAAAAAAATTGCCGATCAAAATGCTCTTGAAGAGTCTGATTTAAACAAACTGGCCTCTCCGTGGCATACGGATCTTGACTTGGGGCGCCCAATAGAAGTCATGACTGATATGTCTAAAAGTCGTAAACTCGGATTCCCTGTTTTTCAAAGAACCGAAGATTCATTTTATGATTTGTTCGAACAGCTTCGTACTGACCGATTAATTCCATAATTTCCTAAAGTAGTCTGCATAAAAAAGGGTTTCAAGATTTATTTCTTGAAACCCTTTTTTAGTATTGTTTCTCTTGTATTGGCAACAGCCGACACCTTCACTATTTATACATCTATAGCATCAAAAACAACGACTTTTTCCCATAAATGAGAACAGTTTTTTATAAAATCCTGATGAAGTGGATGGTCTTGGTATATTTTTTGTCCGGCCTCATCATCAAAAAACATAAGCTCTGAAACATCCCAAGAGGTGTCTACTACTTCGCGTTTCTCGGTAGAAGCTAAAACGCCCACATGAATTTGACGAATTGTTGGAATCCCCGCCAAAGTTTTCAAACCAGTAATCAATTGCTGTTTATCCGCCTCCGATTGAGGGTTCTTTAGCCAAAAAAAGACATGGTGTAACAATGATTTTTTCTTTGGACGTATTCCAAAGCCCATAATGCCTGCAACTCCAAATAAAGCTGCGAAACCAATAAATCTTCTTCGTATCATCAATTTATTTTTTTAAAAGGTAAATATCGAAATTTTAAAAAGAAAAAAGAAAAATAACGCCTTTTATTTATTGGAACAGATTCGCATAAAAAAGTTACAGGTTTGTGTCTTGAAACCTTTTCTAAAGTTACTCTATTTTCATGGTCTTGTTTTGTAGGAAGCATTCTACCGCGGTTGTTGCGAGTTTCTTCTTTTTAGCCTTAGCGAAGATCTTTAAAAAATCCAGTAGAAAAAGAGGTTATCTGGAGAGAATTTAGTTATTTTGGAAGCAATCATTAAGATGATGTCAAAAACACTGCAAATGAAAATAATTGATAAGCTCGCTTGGATTGAAATTAAGAACAATAAAATTTTATCTACAAAATCTTTTGACAAAGATAAATATTATATTCCTGGTGGTAAAAGAGAAAATTTTGAGACAGACGCACAGGCGTTATGTCGTGAAATAAAAGAAGAACTTAGTGTAGTGTTAATTGCTGACACCCTAAAATTTATTGGAGTATTTCAATCACATGCTCATGGGCATTCTGAAGACACGATTGTCAAAATGACTTGTTATGCTGCAAATTATACTGGTTTGCTAAAAGCGGAATCAGAAATTGAAGAAATGATATGGTTGACTTATTCCGATAAAGATAAAATATCAGAAGTGGATACGTTAATTTTTGATTTTTTGAAAGAAAGCAATATGTTGGAATAAACAATTAGACACAAAATAATTATGTTCTAATAGGAAAGAACATTTGATACGTACATTCTTTAAAACAAAAAAGACCTTACATCACTGTAAAGTCTTTTTAAAAAGCTCCCTCTCTTGGGCTCGAACCAAGGACCCTCTGATTAACAGTCAGATGCTCTAACCAACTGAGCTAAGAAGGAAACTGTATATTTTTATTCTGGTAAAGAATGAACGTTTTTGGGTGCTTATTGGTGAAGTTCGTTTCACTTGTAAAGCGGTGCAAAGATAGGGCTTAATTTGATTTCCGCAAGCAAAAAGTAAAAAAATATTATTTTTTTTTAATTCCCAACAATTGACTTATAAATGTCGTTTCCGTTAGCGAATAACAACAGTGTTATAAGTAATACGAAACCAACCATTTGTGCATTTTCTAGGAATTTATCACTTGGTTTTTTACCACTAACAATTTCATATAATAAAAACATTACATGCCCACCATCGAGTGCCGGAATAGGCAATAAGTTCATTACACCCAGCATAATTGATAACAAAGCAGTGATGTTCCAGAAAACTTCCCAGCTCCAAGTATTAGGAAAAATGTCGAATATCGCTTTAAAACCACCTACTTGTTTGTAAGCACCCGTACTTGGACTGAAAATCATTTTCAATTGTTTTCCGTATCCTACTAATTGATCTTTTCCTTTAGTAATCCCAACCGGAATAGATTCTATGAAACTAAATTCCTGTTTGCTGATTTTATAGTATCCTAGTTTCTTTAATGATTCCATTCCTAAGCTTCCAATGCCAATGCCTAATGTTGCATCTTTAGAAACAATCACTTGCAACGGAACTTGTTTTTCATCTCTCAAAACAACAGCCGAAATAGTTTTGTTTTTATTCTTTTTTAAAACTGAAGTTACCTGGTCGAAATATCTTGTCGATTGCCCATTTAAAGACAAAATAATATCTTTTGGCTCTAAATTAGTATTCAAAGATCCTTCAGAAATTGAAGTTATGGCAAATGGTTTTCTAATCGAAACTAGAGTGCCTTTTTCTAGTTTAGACAATTGATCCACAAAATCAACCGGTATTTTTATAGTTTGCTCTATTCCATTCCTTTCAATCAAGACTTGTTTAGCCATGATGATTTTTATATTCATTTCATTGTCATACTTGATGATTTTTTCACCATCAATAGCAATGATTTTATCTCCTGTTTGAAAACCTACTTTATTCATAACTGGGTTCTCAATCAAAAGACCGTCTTTCAAATCTTCATTTGCAATATAAGTATCACCATAAGCAAATGCCATTCCGATATAAATGATAAAAGCCAAAATGAAATTCACGGTAACACCACCCAACATAATAATCAAACGTTGCCAAGCCGGTTTAGAACGAAATTCCCATGGTTGTGGTGGCAAAGCCATTTGTTCCTTGTCCATACTTTCGTCAATCATTCCGGAAATTTTCACATAACCGCCCAAAGGCAACCAACCGATACCGTATTCAGTTTCGCCAATTTTCTTTTTTAGAAGGGAATATTTAACGTCAAAAAATAAGTAGAATTTTTCAACTCTGGTTTTAAACAGTTTAGCAGGAATAAAATGTCCTAATTCGTGAAGTATAATAAGTAATGATAAGCTCAATAAAAATTGAGAAAGCTTGATAACTATGTCCATTTTTTAATTTTAGTTCTTTTACAACTCACAAAAGTAAGGTTTTCTATTTGTTTAATTTGCAAATATTATTCCATAAGACTTTAAATGTTTGTTAATTAATGGAAATTCAATCTCTCCTTTCGCTGCTGTCCCTTAACTTTACTTTTTTTTAAAGAAAATTCTATTTATCGTCATTGAAATTAATACACTTAAATTTATACTATGCTATCTCAATTATTTTTACCTCTCCAAATAAAGAGCATCACGCTCAAAAATAGAATTACAATTTCTCCCATGTGCCAATATTCTGCTCAAGATGGCTTTGCCAATGACTGGCATCTTGTGCATTTGGGAAGCCGTGCTTCAGGAGGAGCGGGATTAATCATTCAGGAAGCGACTTCGGTTTCTCCTGAAGGCCGAATTTCTCCAGGTGATTTAGGACTTTGGAAAGATGAACAAATCGAAAAAATGCAGCAGATTAATCGTTTTATTATCAGTCAGAACTCCATTCCGGGAATCCAATTGGCGCATGCCGGAAGAAAAGCAAGTGCTGCATCACCATGGAACGGAGGTAGAAAACTAAACGAAACGCAAGGTGGCTGGGACACTGTTGCGCCTAGTGCTGTCGCGTACCATCATACTGAAAACCCACCCATAGCATTAGATGAGCCGGGAATTCAAAAAGTAATTTTCGACTTTAAATCAGCCACAAAAAGAGCGGTTCAAGCAGGTTTTCAGGTGATGGAAATTCATGCCGCACACGGTTATTTGTTGCATCAATTTCTTTCGCCTTTGTCTAATTTACGTACCGATGAATATGGAGGAAGCTTCGAGAACCGAATCCGTTTTACGCTGGATATTGTGGATGCAGTTCAATCAGAATGGCCGCAAAACTTGCCTTTATTCGTTAGAATATCAGCTACGGACTGGGCAGAAGGCGGATGGAACTTGGAGGAATCGGTACAGCTTTCGAAAATATTAAAAGAAAAAGGAGTGGATTTAATCGATGTTTCTTCGGGAGGATTAGTCTCACACCAACAAATTCCGTTAGGTCCAAACTACCAAGTTCCTTTTGCGGAAAGTATAAAAAAGGAAACCGGAATGATGACCGGTGCAGTTGGATTAATAACTGAAGCCGCTCAAGCCGAGGAAATTGTTGCTTCAGGGAAAGCAGATTTAGTATTATTCGCCAGAGAATCCCTTAGAAATCCAAATTTAGGATTAAAATTTGCCGAAGAACTTCAGGCAGATATCCAATGGCCAAAACAATACGAAAGAGCCAAAAATTAAATAACAAAACCCATCTTCAACGAACTTAAGTAGCACGAAAGATATATTGTTGCAATTATTAAAAAGAGTTTTTTGCCACAGATTGGAAGGATTAAAAAGATTTTTAAAGCTGCGTGACGAATTAATCGGTGCTAATCTTTGAAATCTGTGGCAAAAAAATTTAGCATTTTAGTAAAACACGACATTAAATTTTAGCTATTACTTATATTTCTTATGTGGTTAAAATTTGAATATAAGTTTTACCATTAAAAAGTATAAATTCGTATTTAATAAACAATACCATGCAAAAAATTAAAACTGCTTTGCTTTCCTACGGAATGTCTGGAAAAGTATTTCATGCTCCCTTTTTAAATATTCACCCCGGATTTGAACTCCTTGGTTCTTGGGAACGAAGTAAAAAATTAATTCATCAAGATTATCCTTCGGTGAAAAGTTACGCCACGATGGAAGAGTTATTGCACGATGATGTTGACTTAGTAGTGGTCAATACACCCGTAGCTACACATTATGAATATGCCAAAAAAGTGTTGCTGGCCGGAAAACATGCTTTAGTCGAAAAAGCATTTACCACAACTGTTGCTCAAGCGCAGGAATTAGCGGCTTTAGCCAAAGAAAAAGGATTGAAACTGTCCGTTTTTCAAAATAGGAGATGGGACAGCGATTTCAAAACGGTCCAAAAAATCATTTCAGATAATGTCCTTGGTGAAGTTGTGGAAGCCGAATTCCATTTTGATCGCTATAATCCGATTTTAAGTCCAAAACAACACAAAGAAACGGCTAATTCCGGCGCTGGGATTCTGAAAGATTTAGGACCTCATTTAATTGATCAAGCGCTCTGTTTGTTTGGTTTGCCTCAATCGGTTTTTGCAGATATTCGCATCACACGGGAACATTCTTTGGTAGATGATTACATTGATATTGTATTGTATTATTCTAATTTTCGTGTCCGATTAAAAGCTGGTTTTTTTGTGCGCGAAGCCATTCCGTCTTTTGTGGTTCATGGCAAGAAAGGTTCTTTCCTGAAAGTGCGTGGCGATGTTCAGGAAGACGAATTAAAACTTGGAATGAAACCCAATTTGGATACTTGGGGGACGGAATCTTCAGACAAAAAAGGACTTTTACACACGGAAATAAATGGTGAAATTGTAAAAGAACATATCCCAACTCTTCAAGGGAATTATTATGCTTTTTTTGATGGCGTTTACAATTCAATTTCACTGGATGCAATAGAACCGGTAACGGCACAAGATGGCGTTCATGTAATGCAAATTATTGAAGCCGCTATTCAAAGCAGTGCTCAGAAAAAAAGAATTGATTTATAAAATTAACCGCAAAATCGCAAATTTGGAAGTACAAAAATGAATTTGCGAATTAGCAGTCCCCCCTTTTTAAAGCAGTAATCGGTATTTTTTATAAACAATAACGATGTATTTTTTTTCTTATGTGTTGGTTTGTCACAACCAATGATTGGATTTTGTAATTTTGAAAAATTAAATTCCAAAATCCAATTATCTTGATAGACTTAAATTTCATATCCCGATTTAGAACCAAAGCAAAATTCAAAAAAACATATAAAGACGCTAAGATTTCCTATTTGAAAAGAACACGTTGGGCAGTGTCCATGTTTTATTTTGCAATGGGCTTGTGTTTTGCCACTTGGGCGAGCCGCATTCCGGATATTAAAACCGCATTACAGTTAAGCGAAGGGGATTTAGGAAGTATTTTATTTGCACTTCCATTAGGACAATTGGTAGTGATGCCTTTTTCCGGTAAATTGGTCACCCGTTTTGGAAGCCACCGTATTCTGATAGCATCCTTGCTTTTTTATGTATTATGTTTGACTAATTTGGGCTTGGCTGTTGAGGCTTGGCAACTGTCATTAGGCTTGTTTTTATTTGGGATTTTTGGTAATTTATCGAATATTGCCGTCAATACACAAGGTGTTTATACCGAAGTTCTTTTCAAAAAAACCATCATGTCCTCTTTTCATGGAATGTGGAGCTTTGCCGGATTCACGGGAGCTTTAGTAGGTTTAGCGATGTTGGCTTTAGAACTTAATCCATACCAACATTTTTTAATCGTTGCGGGAATCGTGCTTTTGATGATTGCTTTTAATTATAAATTTTTAATAAAAGCGAAGGAAACAATCAAAGCCGAAAAGAAAAAACTTTTCTCAAAACCGGACAGTGCCTTAATTTGGCTTGGCATCATTGGTTTTTGTTGCATGGCAAGTGAAGGAGTTATGTTTGACTGGAGCGGCGTTTATTTTAAAGATGTCATTAAAGCACCCGGACCATTAGTAATTTTGGGATACACTTCCTTTATGATTATGATGGCGGGCGGACGATTCCTGGGAGACGGGCTCATCCATAAATTTGGTCGGAAAACAGTCTTGCAAATCAGTGGAGTCATGATTTCAGCGGGACTTTTTACAGCGGTATTTTTCCCGTTTGTAATACCCGCAACTATTGCGTTTATGTTTGTTGGTTTGGGAGTTTCCACGATAGTACCTACCGTTTATAGCGTTGCCGGAAAAAATCCAAACGTTTCTCCCAGCGTAGCGTTAACCACCGTTTCAAGTGTCAGTTTTCTGGGTTTTCTTATGGGACCGCCTATTATCGGTTACATCGCCGAGTTGTCAAGCCTTAGATTCTCATTTGCTTTCATCGGTATTTTTGGAATTCTAATTGCATTAATGGTTTCCCGAATTAAAGCAATCGCATAAATATAAATTTTAGGAGCACTGCATTTTGTTTCCATAACAACACATCTTCCCGCTGTGCGCAGTATCTTTTTTTAAACGCAACCTAATTTGTATTCCAAACCAGGAATGAATTCAAAGCGTTTATAAAAAAGGATACTTGCTTCCATCGGGGCTAGTCAGTGCTTTTCATTTTATAAGAAAATTTTTATTTAAAAATCGATTGTTTATTATTATTTTGTATATTTAACATTATTATTCTTTCAATAAGAAATTAATAAAGCATAAAAAATTTCAAATACCACTCTTTTTATAAGTATACCCATTGGGATTTACGTCCCATTTTTCCAAAATTCATTTTTAATTATTTTCAAGTTGTTGTCCCATTTCGGATGACGCTTTCTATGCTTTTTGTTCAACCGTTGAAATTCCTGTCGGCGGTTGAACTTTTCGCTAGGAATAAAAATTCTCTCAATCGCAATTTTTAGTGAATGTAAACCACCATCATAATTTGAATATATGAATAAATTTTACTTGGGTTTTTTCTTTTTCGTTCAAACAGGATGCGTTATAGCACAAAATAATACGGGATTTTTCGGTAAAGTTATCGAGTCCAAAACGCAAAATCAGTTAGGTTTTGTAGTCGTCAGTATCCAAAATACTACTTTGATGCAACTCACTAAAACCGATGGTAATTTTAGTTTTGATACCGTTCCCACAGGAAATATACTGCTGCTTATTCACAGCCAGGGTTTCAAAGATGTCTTGTATCCTATAGAAATTACCCAGGGAAAAATGCTGGATTTAGGAACCATAACTTTAGAAGAGGATCAATCCACTGAACAACAAAATAGCATCATCACACTTATCGACAGTGATTTCAGCGATGACAACAGCAGTTCCGAAAGCACTTCCGGACTCTTACAATCCTCCCGAGATGCTTTTCTACAAGCCGCTGCTTTCAACTGGGGACAAGCCCGTTTTAGAGTTCGGGGATTAGATAGCGAGCATTCCACCATGATGATCAATGGCGTTTCTATGAATAAAATTTATGATGGAAGACCACAATGGGAAGAATGGGGCGGATTGAATGATGCGCTCCGCAATCAGGAATTCACACTGGGAACAGCGCCTTCTGACTACACCTTTGGCGGAATTCTGGGAACACAGGAAATCAACACACGAGCTTCCATTTACAGGCCCGGTTCCCGAATCTCATTTTCATCAACCAATACCAATTACAATTGGCGTACGATGGCAACCCATGCTTCCGGAATGAATTCCCATGGCTGGGCTTTTGTGGTTTCGGCAGGGAAACGCTGGGCGCAAGAAGCGTATTTTGAAGGGACAAATTATGATGCGAATTCCTTTTTTATAAGTCTCGAAAAAAAATTAAGCGAGAAGCATTCGTTGAATTTGACGGCAATGTACACGCCCAATTCGAGAGCAAAAAATTCCCCAAACACAGCCGAAGTTACACAATTGAAGAACGTAAAATACAATTCCTATTGGGGTTATCAAGACGGTGAAAAGAGAAATGCCCGCATAAAAACCATTGAAGAACCCACGATTATGCTGAATCATTATTTTAAAATCAATGATAAAACCAATCTGAATTCGAGTGTGACGTATCAATTTGGAAAAATTGCCAACAGCAACATCGATTATCAAAATGCGAATAGTCCGGATCCAACGTATTACAGAAAAATGCCCAGTTATTACAGCTCGATTTACGCACCGGATAACGGAGAATTCTCGGGAGCATTTACTCCGGATTATGAAAATGCAGCCAAAAGTAAAACAGAATTTTTAGCCCATTCGCAAATCGATTGGACGGCTTTGTACCAAGCCAATCAAAATCCAGTTTTGGATGCTAATGGAACAATTACGGGATATGAACCTACAAAAAGTAAGTATGTATTATACGAAGATCAGGTAGAAGACCAAATGGCAGTTGCCACAACAAATTTGACTGCGCAACTATCCGAAAATATTTTCATGAATGCCGGAGCATCATTCAAAAAATTGAAATCACATAATTCACAAAAATTGTTGGACTTGCTTGGCGGTTCCTATTTTGAGGATATCGATGCTTTTTACAGCGGGAATCAATCCCAGTCTGATTTGAATCATCCAGACCGACAAGTAGTTGCTGGTGAGACGTATGGCTACAATTATAATTATTTAGCCAATACTTTTGAGGCTTTCACCCAATTTAAATTCACCTACAATAAAGTGGATTTTTATCTGGCCCAGAATTTTTCAAGTGCCAATTATCAAAGGGAAGGTTTGTATAAAAACGGAATTTACGAAACGAATTCCTTCGGGAAAAGTGAGAAAGCAGTGTTTGAAAACTTTGGCTTCAAAGCCGGATTCAATTTGAAAATTTCCGGAAAACAGTTAATGACATTTAATGCAGCACATTTGACCAAAGCACCTTCTCTGAGAAATACGTTTGCAAATTCCCGATTGAATAATGCAATTGTAGATGGACTCGAAAGTGAAAATATCAGCAGTTTGGACGCCAGTTATGTGTATCGCTCCCCAAAACTGAAGGCCCGACTGACGGCTTATTATTCGCTAATTAAAAATGCGAGTCAAATTTCCTTCTTTTATGCCGAAGGAATTTTTGATGATGGCGCAGGTTATTTAAATACCGATGCTTTTGTGAGTCAGACGTTAACGCAATTAAACAAGAAGAATATGGGTGCCGAATTCAGTTTAGAATACCAAGCAAGCCAAACTTTTAAAACTACTTTTTCGGTTGCTTTTGGGGAATATACGTATGATAGTAATCCAAAAGTGAAGTTGACAAATGATGCCGAAGCGTCATTGGAAAACACCAGTCCGGTTTTTGATTTTGGAACGGCTGCACTCAAAAATTACAAACAAGCGGGAATGCCACAGCGCGCGTACTCCGTGGGGATTGAATATCGAGATCCAAAATATTGGTGGATTAGTGCCAATGTTAATTACCTCACCAATAGTTACATTGATATTTCACCCATTTCCAGAACCGAAATATTTTATAAAAATCCCGCAAGCGGTTTCAATTTTCCGGAGGCAAGCGAAGAACGAGCAGCAATACTATTAAAACAAGAAGAATTTGATCCAACAATGTTGCTCAATCTCGTGGGTGGAAAATCATGGCGGATTTATGGAAAGAATGTTGGGATTTTTGCCAGCATCAATAATGTGCTTGATGTTACTTATAAAACGGGCGGTTACCAACAAGCCCGAAATGCTAATTTCAGACAAATTAATCAGGATGTTTCCAGTGGTACGCCTTCTTTTGGGCCAAAATATTTCTACGGATACGGAAGAACGTATTTCGTAAATCTTTATATCAATCTTTAAATTAAAGCACATGAAATCAACATTCTGTAAATTATTTTTACTGTTGACAATTACTTTCAGCAGTTGCGTAACGGATGAGGTTGCCGCTCCAAAACTCATTTGTACGCAACCGGATTTAGTGCCTAATGCAACAGTTAGCGAAGTTAGCGCTGCTGCGAATGCGATTGTAACGCAATACAAATACAATGATATCATTGAGGCGTATGTGGTTTCCAGCGATGAATCTGGGAATTTTTTCAAGTCGATTTCCTTTCAGACTTTGGCGACAGCCACAACACCAGCCATAGGATTTAGTGTTCCTGTCGATGCTACAAACCTATATATCGATTACAGGTTGGGCAATAAAGTATACATAAAATTGAAAGACCAATACACGGATATTTCGTTTGGCGGAATGCGTATCGGGAGTATTTTTGTGAATTCCTATAATGAGGGCGGAGTAGGGCGACTTTCTCAAAATGAATATAAAAATGTGCTGAATGCGTCTTGTACAAATGTAGAGGAAGAGGTTTTGGTTCGGTCTCTGTCCATGTCAGAATTATTGAATGATTCTAATTTGAATACCTTAGTAGAGTTGTCTGATGTTCAGTTTTCGGCGGCTGCAATAGGGCGCCATTATTTTGAAGAAACAAATAATGTCGGCGGTGCGACCAATTGGGGTTTGATGGATAAATTAGGGAATCAAGTGTATTTTAGAACAAGCAGTTTTTCTGATTTTGCGACTAAACTAGTCCCTAATGGAAGCGGAAAAGTGAGAGGAATTTTGACGAAATATGGAACGGATTACCAGTTATTGCCCCGCTCCGAAAAAGATGTAGTGATGACCGGAACAAGAGCAATTCCTTTTTTCTCCCAAGATTTTGAAGCGGTTGAAAATAATGTTAAACTAAATCTTCCCGGTTGGGCGAATATAGTCCAAAAAGGATCTATTTTCTGGAAAGGTACTGTTTATTCCGGAAACGGTTATGCCGAATTTAACATCACAGGAACTAAAGTCGTTTCGAATGTGGCTTGGTTGATTTCGCCAAAAATAGATATGGAGGTTCACACGAAAGAGGTCTTGACATTTAGAACCGCACAGCATCATTTGGATGTTGATTCTCAGTTAAATTCTCTCGAAGTGTATGTTTCCAGTAATTTTGACGGGTTGAATATTACGACCGCAACTTGGACTCCATTAGTTGTTAATTTACCTAAACAAGCTACGCCTTGGTATCAATTTATAGGAAGTGGCGCAGTGGATTTATCTTCGTATAAAGGTAAAATCAACATTGCGTTTAAATATATCGGTTCTGGGAAAAACCTGGCTTTGGACGGTGCTTTTCAAATAGATGATGTTCAGGTTTTTGGCGATAAATAATTTTTATAAAAGGCTTTGCTTGAATTACTATATTTGCAGCCTTAACTTTTAAATTAAATTATGAAATCTACTTTATTAGCCCTAATTTCTTTATTATTTGTTTCTTGTTTATCGGATAACGAAGCATCTAAACCTGTTGATTACACCGTTCAAAACGAAAAAGAAATCGTGGATTACATTGCCAAAAATAAATTGACTGCCACAAAAACCGATTCAGGGTTGTATTATGTGGTTAATGAGGCGGGAACTGGCGCTCAACCAACGGCTTCATCTAATGTAACGGTAGCGTACAAAGGGTATTTTACCAATGAAAATGTTTTTGATGAAAGCAAAGCAGAAGGAATTTCTTTTGGATTAAATCAAGTAATAAAAGGTTGGACAGAAGGCATTCCCTTTTTTAAAGAAGGTGGAAACGGAGTTCTTTTAATTCCTTCTCATCTTGGTTATGGAAGCAATGATAATGGACCGATTCCAGGTGGCTCTGTACTTATTTTCAATGTTAAACTGATCAAAGTAAATTAGTTCAAAGCTATTATAAAATCAAAAAAGGCTGTCTATTTAGACAGCCTTTTTAGTTATTTACTTTTTGATTTCAACGATGCTTATTGCATAGCCTCCACCCGGAGCACTGAGTTGTGCCAGTTTTGATTTGTTAGTCACCGTCATTTTACGAATCGTATAGGCTTGCGGATTGGTTTTATAATGTGCCTCTTTTGCATCAGCATAAATCGTGGCTACATATTTTTTTCCTTTTTCCAAGAAATCAAATTTGATTGTTGAGGTACGAGGAGTTTCTCCGTTTACATTACCAATAAACCAATTGTTGGTCACTTTTGCTTTACGCGCAACGGTAACATATTGACCTGGCTCTGCTTCAAGGTATTTGCTGTCAGACCAATCTACTGCTACATCTTTGATGAACTGAAAAGCATCTGGAAAGCGATCGTAATTTTCCGGTGTATCAGCTGCCATTTGTAATGGGCTGTACATTGTTACGTACAAAGCCAATTGATTTGCAATCGTACTGTTCACATGAGAATTATTATCCGGATTCAATTTGCTTAAATCCATTTCAAAAATACCAGGCGTATAATCCATCGGTCCACCCACTAAACGGGTAAAAGGCAATACCGTTACGTGATTTGGTTTGGAACCTCCAAAAGCTTGATATTCTGTTCCTCTTGCCGCTTCGTTACCAATTAAATTTGGGTATGTTCTGGAAATTCCCGTTGGGCGAACCGCCTCGTGCGCATTCAACATAATTTTATACTCGGCTGCTTTTTCTAAAGCATATTGATAGTGATTATTCATAAATTGGTTATAATGATTTCCACCGTTTTCAATGATAGAACCAACATAACCACTTTTTACGGCATCATACCCATTGTCTTTCATGAATTGATACGCTTTATCCATGTAACGCTCGTAATTACGAACGGATCCCGAAGTTTCGTGGTGCATAATCATTTTTACCCCTTTTGATTTAGCATATTCATGCAATGCTTTGACATCAAAATCAGGATACGGAGTCAGAAAATCAAAAACATAATCTTTCGAATGCCCAAACCAGTCTTCCCAACCTTCATTCCATCCTTCGACTAAAACGGCATCAAAACCATGTTTAGCTGCAAAATCAATGTATTTTTTCACATTAGTGTTATTGGCACCGTGTTTTCCATTAGGTTTTGCTTTTGCAAAATCAGTAACGCCAAGTTGTACCGTTGGAAATTCATCCGTGTAGGCCCAGGAGCTTTTTCCGGTAATCATTTCCCACCAAACACCTACATATTTAACGGGTTTTATCCATGAAGTATCTTCAATTTTACTAGGGTCATTCAAGTTCAATGTCATTTTTGAAGCCAAAATTTCTCTTGCATCATCACTAACAATTATGGTACGCCAAGGCGAATGATTGGGAGCCTGCATATATCCTTTGTCCCCTTTGGCATCTGGTGTCAACCAAGATTCAAAGACCATAGTTGCATCATCCAGATTCAAATGCATGCATGAATAATTGATTAATGCCGCTTCATGTAAATTGATATACAATCCATCCGCTGTTTTTAGCATTAGCGAAGTCTGAACTCCTGTTGTAGAAAAAGACTTTTGAGAAACATTTGCAGTAGTTGCTTTTTCTGATAAACCTCTGATTTCTGACAATTTTGAAGTGGTATAATCATATTCTTGAGTATCATAATCACCCGGAATCCAAAAAGCAGTATGATCACCAGTCATGGCAAACTGCGTTCTTTCTTCTTTAATTACAAAATAAGTAAGGTTTTTTTGCGCAGGAAACTCATAACGAAATCCTAGACCATCGTCAAACAAACGAAAACGAATAACAATTTTTCTATCCGTTTCTTTCTGATTTAAGGTTACCGCCAATTCGTTATAATGATTGCGAACGGAGGCTACTTCTCCCCAAACCGGTTTCCAGTTTTCATCAAAAGTTGCTGTTTTCGTATCAATGACAGTAAAATCATTTAACAATGACTTCTTATCATTTTTTAGCTCAAGACCCAATTTACTTGGTTTTACAACGGCTTTATTTTTGTAATTTAAACTGTAACTTGGTGTTCCGTCATTTTGTAAGGAGAACTCCATTACAAATTTTCCATTTGGTGATTTTAACTGCTGCGATTTTGCAGGGCTAAAAAACGCGAGCCATGTTAGGGCTGTGAAAAGAAATTGCTTCATTTTTTAAAATATAAATTAATAATTAATCGAAGTTTGGTAGCAACAAGCAGATACTGTTTTTTTTTTAAAGAAATCGATTTATTAAAAAACTCAACGGTTTTAATCCAAATTCCGATAGTGTAACAGCAAAAGTAATCTCTTTATTGCTTATTTCACACTCTTTTCTCCCGAATAAAATTTGAAATGATGTACTGTTTTGTTGAATTTATCTAATAATGACTCAAAATTATTGTTTAAAATTACGTTCAAATGATGTAATTTATTAAAATAAAATTTGTTCTAAAGTAAGTAAGTAAGGCAAATGTATGAGATTTTAAAATTACCGCTAATTCGCTACTGTTTTTTTTAGCCACAGATTGCACAGATTAACACAGATTAATTTGTGACGTAACTTTAAAAATCTTTTATCCTTCCAATCTGTGACTTAATCTCTTTTTATTAGTGGCGAAATCTTTCTTTAGTCTAATTTTTGGCTCGACCAAAAAACTATCAATATTCACGGCTTCTAATTTTTTATAAACCCATAACTAGATAAGTCCCTGACAAATCATTAAATTTGTAGCTTATTCAAAGACATGTTAGAAAAAGAAGTAATAAATTTCGAAAAAACGGCTATAGTTGGTATTGTAACTCAAAACCAAAGTGAAGAAAAACTAAAGGAGTATCTTGACGAATTAGAGTTTTTGACTTTTACCGCAGGTGGTGAAGTTGTGAAACGTTTTTCGCAAAAAATGGAACGTCCTAATCCCAAGACTTTTGTTGGAACTGGAAAAATTGAAGAGATTCATCTTTTTGTAAAAGAAAATGATATTTCGACTTTAGTATTTGATGATGAATTATCGCCTTCACAGCAAAAAAATATATCTAAAATTATTACGGAATGTAAAATTCTGGACAGAACGCACCTTATCTTGGATATTTTTGCGCAACGTGCCGAAACTTCGTACGCCAGAACGCAAGTAGAATTAGCACAATGCCAATATTTATTACCAAGACTTTCCGGAATGTGGACGCACTTGGAGCGTCAAAAAGGGGGAATTGGGATGCGTGGACCTGGAGAAACGGAGATCGAAACTGACAGACGTATTGTTCGGGACCGAATCGCCTTATTGAAAGAAAAAATAAAAACCATCGATAAGCAAATGGGGGTGCAACGCGGGAATCGTGGCGCAATGGTTCGTGTGGCTTTGGTAGGATATACTAATGTTGGGAAATCAACTTTGATGAATGCCGTTGGGAAAAGTGACGTTTTTGTAGAGAACAAACTTTTTGCCACTTTGGATACGACCGTTCGAAAAGTAGTCATCAAAAACTTGCCTTTCTTACTTTCGGATACTGTAGGATTTATTCGAAAATTGCCGACACAATTGGTAGATTCTTTCAAGAGCACGCTGGATGAAGTTCGTGAAGCTGATTTGTTATTGCACGTAGTTGATATTTCGCATCCTGAATTTGAAGATCATATTGCATCCGTAAACCAAACGTTATTGGACATCAAGGCTAATGATAAACCCATTATTATGGTTTTCAACAAAATCGATGCTTACAAGCATTTGACTATTGACGAAGATGATTTAATGACCGAAAAAACGCCAAGACATTACACGCTGGAAGAATGGAAATCGACTTGGATGAGCCGAGTTGGCGAGGAAAACGCCTTGTTTATTTCGGCTACCAACAAAGAAAATTTTGAGGAATTCAGAGAACGCGTTTACGAAGCGGTACGACACATTCACATCACCCGTTTTCCATACAATAAATTTTTATATCCCGATTATAAAGATGCAGTGGAGAAAGATGACAAAGACGAGGAAGAAAACGAATAATTTTCAATTTATAGAGTACACAGCTGTCAGTTCGAGCGCAGTCGAGAACAGCGCTTGTTCAGCAACACAATCCCTTTTGACATTCTCAAGAGGGATTTTTTTTGGGCATGTCCCAGCTTCCACGATGTTACAGCTGCGTCAGGCTGTTCGCTTCAATCTTTTATTTCGCTGCGCTAATAAAAGGATTTCTGCTGCCATCCTTCATGCGGGCTCTCGTGGATATAATTGCTATTCCGGGCTTCTAGACTATTTATAAGAAAAAATCAGAATATATTTGACACAAATATGTTCTGATTTTTATCGTACTTAGCTACCCAAAAATGGATGTATTAAGATTACTCAGTCATCACTATAAATAAGTTGTGCAGCAATGGCACGAACCTCATAAAAAAAGAAAAATTGAAATTTAAATCATAGAAAAATGGCAATAGAAAAAGTAAATATAGCAGAAAAATTATCAGTTTTCAATGATCATTGGAATCCAAGAATTGTTGGAGAATTAAATGGACAACATATTAAACTTGCAAAATTTGAAGGTGAATTTGTTTGGCACAAACACGAAAACGAAGATGAAATGTTTTTAGTAATAAGTGGCGTTTTAAAAATGGAGTTTAGGGACAAAATTGTAGTAATCAAACCAAATGAATTTATCATAGTTCCAAAAGGAGTAGAACATAAACCTGTTGCTGAAAATGAAGTTTCTGTAATGTTATTTGAACCAAATACAACATTAAATACCGGAAATACTAAAGGAGAATTAACAAGAGAGAACTTGGAAACAATATAAAATTGTATAACAGAAACGGAATAAAAAAGAAACCGATTTTGGAGTAAACAACAAACACAAAGCGATTTAGCACAATTATGTACCTGTGCACTCGTTTCTCCACATTCTCTGGTAAATTTAAGAGATAGATTATAGCGTTTGCAATGCGGATCGCTAAATCAGGAGTACCTTTAAACTGGTATACAATTGTTTTAGAGTTTCCTAAAATCAATATATTTAAAAAAAATGCCTGTAAAACACAAAGTCATCGATAATGCGGTGCCTACTTTTGTTACTATACCAGTTGCAGGCTGAAGTATATAGGACTATACACATTTAATTCTAACAGCATTTGACGGGGAGCTATAAAATGTTATTCCGGATTTTAAAAAAATTAATCTCAAAAAAACGTACAGAGCGATCCAAGAACCTAATAAAAGCAAACGAGAATGGCTGTTGCGGAAATTTAGTTTTGCACCTCAAAAATCAGCAAAGTATAAAAAGTATAAATAATAGTCATATTCAAATCACCTAGATTATTTAGATGGTTTTTTAGGTTCTATTCTAAATTTTGATTTCAATTCTGACTCCACAAATAAAACACCAATTACTTCGTTTTGTTAATTCTAAGCAAAATTAGAGGCTTATTTGTCTTTTTAAATCCTCTTTTACTATCTTTAAAAAGATTTCTTTTTTAAAGATCAAAAATTAAACTCATGAAAAAAACAGCAACAGTCGCTTTATCGATTCTTTCCTTCCTTACTTTCAGTTGCGAAGCACAAGTAAAACCAAATGATATTTCTATAAAAGATGAAGTTAAAAACTATACCTTCGAAACTGTAGCTTCAGATATTGCTATTCCGTGGGGAATGACTTGGTTGCCAGACGGAACCATGTTAGTTACCGAAAAAATCGGCATCCTCTATCATATAAAAAACGGTACAAAAACTGAGATTAAAAATGTTCCAAAAGTATATTCTCGTGGACAAGGTGGATTGTTAGATATTGTGCTGCATCCTGATTATGCTAAAAATGGTTGGATTTATATGACCTTTGCTTCCGATGAGGGTGAAGGCACTGGTGGTCACACTAAACTCATTCGAGCAAAATTATTGGACGGAAGTCTGACACAAATCGAATCGCTTTACAAAGCCACTCCAAATACTACAAAAGGACAGCATTTTGGTTCCCGAATTGTATTTGACAACGATGGTTTTTTGTATTTCTCCGTGGGAGAACGTGGGGAGCATTTTGTAAATCCGCAAGACATTACACGCGATGGTGGAAAAATATACCGATTAAATGATGATGGAAGCATCCCTAAAGACAATCCATTTGTAGGTCAGGCCGGAGCCAAAGAAGCAATTTACACCTACGGGAATCGAAATCCACAAGGAATGGCAAAAAATCCAGTAACAGGAGCAATTTGGGCACATGAACACGGCCCCCAAGGTGGAGATGAAATCAATATTATCAAGAAATCTGCTAATTACGGATGGCCGGTAGTTACTTATGGCATCGATTATGACGGAACAACCATCAGTAAAAACAATGAAAAAGCAGGTATTGAAAAACCTATTTATTATTGGCTACCTTCTATCGCTCCAAGCGGAATGACTTTTGTTACCAGTGACAAATATCCAGACTGGAAAGGACACTTGCTGGTTGGTTCTTTAAAATTTCAATATCTTGAATTGCTCAACCTGAAAGGCAATGAAGTAATTGGCAGACAAAAAATTGCAACGGGAATAGGTCGCGTGCGTAATGTTGCGCAAGGTCCGGACGGTTATATTTACATGGGTGTTGAAGGAAAAGGAATTATTAAAATTATACAAAATTAAATTATGTTGACAACGAAAATATTTTTAGGATTTGGGATATTTGTATTAGGAAGCTTCTCTTTCGAAAACCCATTTACCCCAGACAACTACATTGACTTGAATACTGAAACTCCAGTTGCTTCAAAACTTCAGTCACCCGGAAAAGAAATTTATGCGGATTTTTGCATGCAATGTCATGGTGCAAATGGAAAAGGAGACGCTACCAACTTCCCTCCTCTTGACGGTTCTGACTGGTTAAAAACCAAAAGAAATCAAAGTATTTCGGCCGTAAAATTTGGAAAAAGTGGCGAAATTGTTGTCAATAAAATCAAGTACAATAGCAGCATGCCAGCCATGGGACTGACAGATCAGGAAGTAGCTGATGTGATGAATTACATCATGACTTCCTGGAGTAATAAACAAACCAAAATAGTTACCGAGAAAGAAGTTGCTGCCATTAAAAAATAATATGACTGTCCGTAATTAATACCAAATTAATTATTTCAGCCACGAATTATACAAATAACCACGAATTTTAATTTTAAAAAAATTCGTGGTTATTTGTATAATTCGTGGCTAACTTTTTCAAAACATTTGTGTGCTATAAATTTAGTCCACTTTGCGGACAAGTCTTGTTTTTCGCCACAGATTTAAAAGATTGCCACAGATTAAAGAAAAAGTGAATACGATTTATTGAAAAAACCCTTTAAAATCCTTTAAATCTGAGGCAAAAATTATTGTTGTTAGTGGTAACTGTTAGTCATAAAAAATAAAAATCAGACTTAGGATTTCTATCTAAAATATATACGCTACCGAAAAACCACCATAAAAATTGACGGGATTTCCCGGATAAAAATAACGCGGAGCGGCAGTACCAAATCCTACCGCATTCGGTAAAATGTTGGCTGCGTATTTGCTGTCCAATACATTATTAATTCCGGCATTCAGCTCTGTTGTTAGGATTTTAAGAATGGTAAAAACATACGCCGTTTTAATATCAAGCAACGAATACCGCTCACTGTATTTTGTATTGGAATCGTTTAATGGAATTTTACCCATCGTCCGGAAAGATGTGTTGACACTAAATCCATTTTTTATGTTTAAATCCACTCCAAAATTGAATTGTTTTTCGGGAACGCCCGTAAGTTGGTTTCCCGAATAATCAGCATCACCATCTAAAAACTCTTTGAATTTAAAATTATTCACCGCTCCTGAAAAATAAGGGGTAATTTGAAGTTGGGTCAGTTCTAAAAGTTTATAATTAAGTAAAAATTCCAATCCAGTATGCGAACTGCTGCCTGCATTAATTCCTACAAATTGATCATTGGCGGTGCGACGTGCCACCAATAAATTTTTAATTTGTGTGGTATAAAACGTTACTTCGGTGTATACTTTATTTTTAAGCCAATTTCCTTTGAAACCCAATTCATAATTCCAGCCCACTTCTGGTTTCAAATCAGTGTTTATTTGACCTTCGGGAGTCAATGTTTCAGCGACTGATGGAACCGAAAATCCTTTGCTGACGGATGTAAATATGTTTTTTCCTTTGCTTACTTTATACGATAGACCAACTCTGGGTGACCAAACATTTCCAAAAGTAAAAGGCATCTTTTGACCACCAGAATTATTTTCGAAAACATCTTCTAACGAATATTTTGTTGTGTTTAATGCCACACCGGTCTCAAGATGGAGTTTTTCTGAAATCCAAAGTTCCATTTGTAAAAAATAGTTGCTGTAATTCCGATTTTGTTTAATGGCGCTAAACTCCTCGCCTTTTATACTGCCTTGACCCGGTTGCGATTGGTACAAATTTTTAAAAAGAGAATACTCGTACTTTTCGGTTAATAATTCGGTCCCCAAACTCAATTCAATTGGTAAAGAAAACAATTGATCTTTATAATTCACATTGGAACGAAAACCTGCCGTACTTGTTTTTTCATCCAAAATATCAAACGGTCTGGGTTCGTAAGCATCTTTAAAATTAGAAAAAATACTGGTTTGTAACGACCATTTCTCAGAAAATTGATGGTCATATCCCAACCCGAGCATGAATTTATCATACGATTCAAAACCTTGTGCCGCTGCCCATGTAGTGGCTGCTTTCTCCGGATTATTTTTTAAATCCATCTCATTGATTGAACTCGGAATAAAAGCTTTCAATCGGGTGAACGTTCCCAAAAATGACAAACTGCCGTTGGAAGTGATTTTTTGTTTGCCGTGCAGGTTAAATGATTTTCTGTCATACGAACTGTTGGCTCTAAACCCGTTACTTTCTAAATCCGTATAACTGGTGTATACATTCGTTTTAGAATCGCTGTATCCTGCCGAAAGACGCTGTTGCAACAACCCAAAACTTCCAAAAGTGATCGTTGATTTCCCAAACGATTCCAACAAAGGTGTTTCTCTTGAAAATAGCTGAATCACGCCGCCCAAACCGGAACCAAAACTGGTGGAATTTGGTCCTTTTATAATTTCTATTTTTTCAATTGAAGCCAAATCAATATCTTCAATAGTGGTTTCGCCTTCACCGGAACTCAATGGAATCCCATCAAAATAGGCTTTTATTTTATTAGTTCCATATTGGGAACGGGCGCCAATGCCACGAATCGTAATCCTATTGGTATTCAAAGCGCCTTGTTGCATCGTAACTCCAGGGATTTTGTTTAAAACCGGAGTCAGTATAATTCCGTCGCTTTTATTAATGTCAGCTGTAGTAATCACAGAAACGGAAGAAGCAGTGTTTTGAAGTCTGTTTTTGATTGGCGAACCCTTCAGTGTGATTTCTGAAAGAGCAATCGTATCTTTTTTTACTTGGCTAAAAACCGCAGAAGCACTACATAAAAAAAGAAGAAAAGAAAGGGGATTTTTGAACAATTGTTTGGTATTTAGATGAGTGAAAACTTTTATAAAGTTAGGCTTTTCTTTGTATTTCCCTATAACTATTCCTAAATTGTAATGAAAGTAAAATTCTTTTTATTAAAATTAAGAGCTAAACAATTAACTGATGCGCATTCCGTTTAAATATTAAACTTGAAGTTCGATTCCGGTTATTAAAAAAAATTAAAATCCGAAAATTATATAAAAAATAGCTCCTTGAAACACTATTAAAATTGATAAGTGGTTTCTAAAATACTTTATCTTTACATTGAAATTAAAATTAATTTATGAAAAAATCAGCTATTGCATTTATTACACTTCCATTACTGCTTTTAAATATTTCCTGTGAAAAAGGAAAAGCAGCAGATGCTGAAACCGGTACTGAAAAATCAGATACCGTAAAAAGAGATACCACAGAAAAAACGACAAATCTTACAATTGATACTGTTGACTATAACAAAAGAATGGTAGCATTAAGCAATAATGACACTACCGGCAGATGGCCCGTAAAAGGACCTTATCCTTTGCCTGGCGCATTATTACCCTACAATAGAATTATTGCGTATTACGGAAATTTATATTCTACTAGAATGGGGATCTTGGGCGAACTTCCACGAAAAGAAATGTTGGCAAAACTACAGGGCGAAGTAGCCAAATGGCAAGCTGCAGATGCTTCTGTTAAAGCAATTCCCGCTTTGCATTACATCGCTGTTACTGCTCAGGGCGAACCAGGGAAAAATAACATGCACCGCCTGCGAATGCCTTTTAAACAAATTGACACTGTTATCAGCTGGGCAAAACCAATCAATGCACTAGTATTTTTGGATATTCAAGTAGGTCACAGTACCGTTAAATCTGAAGTAGCTGAACTAGAAAAATACCTTTCCATGCCGAATGTTCATTTAGGGATTGATCCGGAATTTTCGATGAAAAACGGAGAACGTCCGGGTTCCAAAATTGGGCATTTTACTGCCGCTGATATTAATGATGCCGTTGCGATTTTAGCAAACATCGTGCGCAAAAACAAACTTACTCCAAAAGTATTGGTGGTACATCGTTTTACGCAAGGAATGGTAAAAAATTACAAAGAAATTAAAACCGTTCCAGAGGTTCAAATTGTAATGGATATGGATGGTTTTGGAAGTAAAGTATTAAAAAAAGATTCGTACAGAAGTTATATTTATAAAGAGCCAGTACAGTTTACAGGTTTCAAATTATTTTACAAAAATGATAATAAAAACGATTGGAAAATGTACAGCCCGGAGGAGTTGGTGAAATTCACGCCAAAACCTATTTACATTCAGTACCAATAATTACTATTTGATTTATGAAAAATATTCTATGCCTTATTTTTGGTGGATTTATCGTACTGGTTGGCTGTCAATCAGACCCTCGTAAAATAGTTCCCGAAACGCCACTTATTACAACGCCGTTAAAAAAAGTCGTGGTCCAAAAAGTCATGGCAAATGCTGCTACTATTATTTCGAAAAAAGAAGTTCCCATTTTATGTTATCATAACATTAAAGACTTTAGCAGCAACGCAAGTGGAAACATAAAAGTGTACACCGTAAAACCCCCCGCTTTTGCAGAACAAATGAAAGCCTTAGCTGATGCCGGTTACGAAACTATTTTGCCAGAACAATTGTATGATTATTTAGTCTATGATGGTCCATTACCTGCAAAACCTATTATGATAACCTTTGATGATACCAGAGGAGAACAATTTAACATTGGTGCAACCGAAATGAAAAAATACGGTTTCAAAGGCGTGTTTTTTATCATGACCGTTTCTATTAACCGTCCCGGATATATGAGCAAAGAGCAAATCAAAAGCTTGTCTGACGACGGGCATGTTGTAGGCGCTCATACTTGGGACCATCACATGGTCACAAAATACACCGGAGATGACTGGAATACACAATTGGTAAAGCCAAAAGCAAAACTGGAAGATATAATAGGAAAACCAGTAACGGATTTTGCCTATCCGTTTGGTTTATGGAATACCGCGGCAATTCCTGAAATAAAAAAGAGCGATTATAAAATGGCTTATATATTGTCTACCAAAAGAGATGCTACTGATCCATTGTACACCATCAGACGCATCATCGTTTCCGGAACTTGGTCTACTGAAGGAATGATGAAATCTATAAGTTCTTCATTTGATAAAACAGAATAATATTGGTAAACCAATCTTATTTTAAAATTAAAAGCATTGGTTTTCTTAAACTAAGTTGGTTGGTTATAGCCATTGGTCAAAACTTACTAAACAGCCTTTATCCGTTATTTCTAAGTCTTTATAACTACAATTACCTTCCATAAAAAAAAGCACTATTATATTCGAATGAATTAATAGTGCTTTTTTTTATGGAAAAATCGTTTTTATCTTGGTGACAACCATCCTTCAGGATTATTGTAAGTTGTGTTTTGAAGGATTAAAAATTTGATTATCGTTTTTCCAGTCTCGCCATTGGTCCTTACTTTTCCAAGGCTTTGCTTAATACTCACTTTATCCCCTTTGCTAACATTGACAGAACTCAAATTTTGATATACTGTAAAGAAATCTCCGTGTTGTATCATTACCGCTTTGTTTACAGGGGATAAAACAATAACACTGGTTACCTCTCCGCCAAAAACAGCTCTTGCGCTTGCGCCACGATCTGTTGTGATTTCTACACCACTATTGTGCACCGTTATGGTATTGAATAATGGGTGCGTCTGATTACCATAACCTAAAGATATAAACCCTTTCTCTACAGGATAAGGTAATCTGCCTCTATTGGCTCTAAAATTATCCGCGATTATTTTAGATTCTGGTGTTAATTCTATTTTTGATGAAGAAACAGCAGCTTTTGAAACTGGAGCACTTGGATTAGCTTTTGCTTTTTCTAAGGCCGCTTTTCTATTGGCAGCAGCAATCGCTTCTCGTATTAATTTATTAATTTGTCTGTCAATTACTCTGTATTCCTGTTGTCTTTTTCTAATTTCTTGGGAAATCTTATTCTTATCTTTTTTGATAACGCTCACCAACTTCAATTGCTCTTTTTTCTCTTTTTCCAAAGACAATCGTTCTTTTTCATTTTCAGCAATGAGTTTTTGTTTCGCCTTTTTTTGAATATTTAATTTTTCATTATAATCCAATAATTTGGTAGACTTCGTTTTTATTTCTTCTCCCTGTGTTTTTCTATAGCTCGTATATTGCTTCATGTACTGGGCTCTTTTGTATGCCTGTAAAAAATTTTCTGACGACAATAAGAACATCGCTCTACTTTCTGATGAACGGCTTTTATATGATTTCACAATCATTTCAGCATAATCTTCCTTAAGTATAGCCAATTCCTTTTTTAGCTTATTAATTTGCACTTGATTGATATACATATCATTTCCAAGCAATTTAGTCTGCTTTTCGGTTGTGTTTATTAATTTTTCTTTAAGTTTTATTTTAGTGCTTTGAACAATCACTACATTGACCGCAGATTTTTCTTTTTTCTTAACGGTTTGTAACAACCTTTCATTTTCTCTAATTTCTTTTTGAATTTGAGCTTTACGTTCTTCTAATTTTTCTTGTTGGGATCCCTGACTCCATACTAATGAGGTCATCGCGATAAAAATTAGGCTGAGGAGAAATTTTGGCATATTAAAAAAATATTTTTGCTAATTTACTTAATTATAATTCTTTTGTACCCATTTGGAACACTATATGGAAAAGAAAGTTCTTCATTGAACGTTACTGTGTTGTAATCCAGATTAATTTCAGTATTGCCTTTCTTCTGGAAAGTATTAATCAAAACACTTGTAGGCAACGTTGCCTCATTGTATGCTTTATTGTCAGCATAAGCCACTTTTATCATTCGTTCTTCGGCAGTTTGAGTAATTTCTTGTTTTTGAACCAAAAACTTATCGGCATCCAAAAAGAATGATTTTTTAGTATTTGAATTCGAAGTATCATCTAATCGGTACGTTTGTTCCAATAATGATTCGAGATATTTTCCTTTTGTTAAATCATCAATTGCTTCTCCCAACAACATATTTTGAATTTTACTATAATTCAAATCAGTTCCCAGCCATTGACTTAAACTGCTGAAATCACCTTCAAAATAACTACCGTTTATCTTTTCATAATAATTAACTGATTTTGGCGTAATCAATGCTTTCGCCATTGTGATTCCAAGAAAACGGATGCTTACCAAAATTTGTTCGTCCTTCTTAATCCTAATTTCGGCCGTAACATTCTGAGTTTGTTTGTTGTCAGCATAACGGGCGTTTGACTTAATATATAATGTAGAAAATTGATTTTTATTGTTGTAGTGATTTTCTATGATTTTTTTGGAAGTCATATAACCCGCTTCCGTTGTTGGGGCATTACTGGTCGCAACCGCAATGGCTTTCGATTTACACGACACCATAAAAAGAGTTAAGACTACTACTATTGCTATTTTTTTCATTATTTTTTTTCTTTTAGTAATTGATTGACTTTGGAAAAATACATTTCTTTTTTCTTGAAATCCCCTAACCCGTTGTACGCTTCTCCCAACTGAATGTTGAAATTTATTTCTAATGCTCTGTCTTCCAATACATAATCCAATCCCATTTCTAACATGTTCTTGGCTTTTTTAAATTGTTGCAATTGATTATTCGCCATTCCTGAGTAATAATAAAACTGCGGTTGTGTTGGAAAAGTTTCCATCATTGCCGACGCTTTTTTGACAACTAATTCAAATTGCTTAGTTTCTGTATACGTTTGAAGCAAAAGCAAATTAGTTTCGATATCATCTCCTGAGCCATTTTTCAATGCTTGTTCATAAAACTTTGTCGCTTTTTCCCATTGCTTTTTTGCATGGTAAAACTTTCCTATTTCCTTAGCGACATTAACTGCTGCGTCAGTATCAAAATACGAAATCGCTTTTTCTAAATCAGCTGTGTACTGCGGATTTTTATCTGCAAAAATCAAAAACTCATTCAGTATTCTGTGTTTTATTTTAGCATCAATTTTGGCACTGGCCAAAACCACATTCATGGCATTTATTGCCTTTGGTGCGTCATTAGTATCCAGATAATTTTTGAATAGCGTTACTTGAGCCCATTCAGAATTGGGCAAAGCTTTTTCGAGTTTTTTAACAATTTCAAACGCTTTTGCTTCTTCATTATTTTTCGAATACAAAACAATCAAGCTGATATAATTAGACTCTTCTTTTGGATTCTTTTCAATTTGCTCTAACAAATTTGAAGCTTCCATATTCTGAAATTTTCCTTCAGATAAAATCTGGCTTTTGTATAAATCCCGTCTGTCCGTTTTTCCAAATGTTTCGTTTAACTCGTTAATTAAATCCAAGGCTTTGTCAAACTGTTTGGTTCCCATATAAAGTGATGTCAAATCTTCTTTATACTTCTCGTCAAATACTATCAATTTATTAATCACCATTATTGCCTGGTTGTAATCGCTAGTTTCATAACTCACATCATACATTCCCACCCAGAACCATTTGTTTTTTGGATCAATTTGTGTGGCTTTTTCAAATGAAGAATAGGCGTTTTTATATTCCTTTAATGCTAAATAATTTTTCCCTAATTCATAATATACAGCGGGATCATTCGGTTTAATCTTGATGCATTTATCCAAAGCCACTACCGCTTTATCATAATTTTCGATTCCTTTTTGAAGCAATGATTCATAAAAAAATTCCTGAAACTGATCTGAATCGAGCTTAATTTCTTCAGGCTCTGTTTGTGCCAATAACAAAGCTGGATTGCATTGCAAAACCAGAAATAAAAGTATTAAGGCGCTTTTTTTCATGCTGTTTTTAATCCTGAATCTTTAAATATATACAAGAATTGAACCGTTTTTATTCTAAAACCGAATAGTCTCCAATACTGATGCTTGTAAAGTTACCATCAAAACTAGTATGATTCCCAATCATTGCATTATCTAAATGTGCGTTTTTTATATGAGAGTGCGTTTGTACCAAACTATTTTTAATACTGCTGTTTACTACATGACATCCTTTTCCTAAAGAAACATTAGGGCCAACGGTTGCGTTTATCAACACTACATCTTCCCCAATGTAACATGGCGGAATAATTGTGGCGTTTTCTAACTTGACATTAAAATCTACCAAATGTGTTCCATCATTGTGCAAGAAACCTAACATTCTGGAATTTGTATCTACCGTAACGTCTTTATTTCCGCAATCCATCCACTCGTCAACTTTTCCTGGTACAAATTTCATGCCTTTTGCCATCATTTGCTTGATTCCGTCGTTAATTTGATATTCTCCACCGTGAATAATATTATTATCTAACACTAATTGAAGTTCGTTTTTTAAAACAGCAACATCTTTAAAATAGTAAATTCCAATAACGGCGAGATCCGAAACAAATTCCGTAGGTTTCTCCACCAGCTCCACTATTTCATTCGCTTCGTTTAAGTTGATTACACCAAAAGCTTCTGGGTGAGCTACTTGTTTTACCCAAATAACACTATCCGCATTTTGATCTAAATCGAAATCAGCACGAATTAAAGTATCGGCGTAAGCAATCACAGCTGGTCCGCTCAAAGAATCTTTGGCACACATAATGGCGTGGCCAGTTCCTAAAGCTTCGTTTTGGTAATAAATAGTGCCTTTGGCACCTAATTTTTGTGCGATAGCAAGGAGTTCTTCTTCTACTTTTTTACCAAAACTTTCGTGGATAATAAAAGCAACTTCTTCGATATCTTGATTCAATACGCCAGCAATATCTTCCACCAGACGGTGAACGATTGGTTTCCCGGCTACAGGAATTAGTGGTTTAGGAATAGTTAATGTATGTGGGCGAAGACGTGAACCACGACCGGCCATTGGGACAATTATTTTCATATTTTATTTTATTAACCGCAAATTTTACGAGGTTTTCACAAAATTCACGAAGGGTTTTTTATATTATTTGGCCACAGATTAAACTGATTTCTACGGATTTTTATTTGAAATTTCTTCAAAATACCCTCTCGTTTCACAACTGGAAACTGTGACTGAAAACTAAAATACTGAGCACTGATTACTACTTCACTCCTGTACTTCCAAAACCACCTTCGCCTCTGGAGGTTTCTGTTAGTTCTTGTACTTCAATCCACTCCGCACGTTCGTGTTTTGCTATGATAAGTTGTGCGATGCGTTCACCGTTTTCGATGACAAAATCTTCATTGGATAAATTTACTAAAATCACACCAATTTCACCCCGATAATCTGCATCTACTGTTCCCGGAGAATTCAGGACCGTAATTCCTTTTTTGGCAGCCAAACCGCTTCGTGGACGCACTTGTGCTTCGTAACCTATTGGTAATTCTATGAAAAGACCTGTTTTTACGATGGTTCTTTCCAGTGGTTTTAGATTTATCGAAGCTGTTAAGTTGGCTCTTAAGTCCATTCCTGCTGACGCTATGGTTTCATAGTTTGGCAAGGCGTGTTGTGATTTGTTGATTATGTTTATTGTCATTGTTTTTTTTATTTAAAAAGACTGAAGGAATAAGTCGCGACTTGTCTGTATATGATCTTTCGTATTGTTTTCGATTTTTTAGCCCTGATAGCAGTGGAAATCCTTTTCCTTTTTTCTTTGAAAAGGAAAAGATTATAACGAATAGCAGGAAATAGCTCCTAAAAAATTAAATTCTAATTCTTTTTTCGACTCAAAATTTTGGTTAATAATTCTTTTTCATTGTAGTATATAAAATACATGAACACGAGTAATAATGTAATTCCGACATAATAATTCTCTCTGAAGCCATAAAATGAAACTGCCGAAAATCCTATTGAAATCAATAGATACATACCGATTTTATTGGTGTCGTAGGGAATGGGATAATATTTATTTCCAAAATAATAGGAGATAAACATCATGCTTCCATAAGCTGCAATCGTTGCAATTGCTGAACCGTAATAGCTCATTGTTGGGATTAGCAGGTAATTTAACACGAGTGTAATTATGGCGCCAATAATGGAAATATAAGCTCCAATATGGGTTTTGTCTATCAGTTTGTACCACACGGAAAGATTGGTGTAAATACCCAGAAAAAAGTTAGCCAAAATAATCAATGGTACCACTTTCATGGCTTCCCAATAAGACTCATCCTGAATCATGATGACTTTTAGTACATCGGCAAAAACGATGACGGACAGTAAAATAAAAGAGCCAAAAATGACAAAATACTTGGTTATCGTGGCGTAGGTTTGAGGCGCATCCTGATTGTCAGCGTGGCTGAAAAAGAACGGTTCAATTCCTAGTGTGTATGCCGTGCGGTACAAAACCATGAACAAACCCAGTTTGTAACAGGCAGAATACACTCCTACTTCAGCAGCAGCGATATCAGGCGGCAATAAATAGCCCAATAAAATTTTGTCAAACTGTTCGTTGATCGCAAATGCGATTCCGGCAACCATAATAGGCAAGCCATACTGCATCATTCGTTTCCAAAGCTTGTAATCAAAATGCCATTTCAGCAAAAGGTAATTAGGGGAAAGTACTAGGAATGTAACTAAGCTTGCAACGATATTAGAAACAAAAATATAGCCTATTTGAAAATCTTCGAGGTAAAAAGAACTTAAAAAACTATCGGGATTTGATTGTGCAATGGCTGGTAAATAACTCAAAAAGAAAAGGTTTAAAACCAAATTGATTGCAACATTTCCAATTTTGATACTGGCATATTTTATGGGTTGCTGATTGACCCTTAGTTTAGAAAAAGGAACAATCACCAAGGCATCAAGTACTAAAATCCAGATGGTGTACATAATATACTGCGCATCAATTCCAGACCAAATTGCCAATTTATTTCGGAATAATAAGGCTAGAAATAAAAACGAAAGTGACGTCCAAAAAAGTGAAACCGATGTCGTTTCCACCACTGAATTCTTATTGGTTTCTTTGTTGTAAAACCTAAAAAAAGCAGTTTCAAATCCGTACGCAAGGATGACATTAAAAAAGATCATCCAGGCAAAAATAATAGAAACCTTACCATATTCGGTTTTTGGGAGCAAATCTGTGTATAATGGAACCAGTATAAAACTGAACATTCTTGGTATGACTGTAGCCAATCCATAAATGGCAGTCTGTTTAAAAAGATTTTTATATAATCCCAAAATGATGTGTCTATTACTATTTATAAAAACAAAAATAACGAATTCTTTGGTTTAATCATCTGAAGTGAATATTTGTTTTGGAACAGAACTACCTCCGACAAGAACTGATTCATTTTTACCAAAATTACCTTAATGGCTTTTCTATGGGATTTGTTATTTTGAAAAAATAGGTTTTATTCTCTTTCTTGTATTCTAATACCGCTTCATTAGGCTTCAAATCAAATTTAGATTTTTGAATAACCGGTGCTTTATTCCCATATTCTTTGGCAGGATTACTATCCAGAATCAAATCTTCTTGTTTATTGCTTTGATAAAAATGTGCTACAAAAGTGTTTTTAGTGATTTCTTCAACCGGAGATTCTTGATTGTGAAAATAGATTTTCTTCAGTTTGATGTTTGCCGCAAGTGGTTTTTTGAATTCGATATAAAAATGAGTGCCGCCGTTTTCGGTACCGTCTTTCATTTTCTGATAAAAAGCCGATAGTATTTCTTGGGGAAACTCCGTTTGAAATTCTTGTTTCATGGCACAGAAAGTCAGGCTGATTCCAGTGATAAATAAGAGACCAATTATTTTATATCCTTTCATAATTCTCAATTTAGCTTAATCCTTCTTCGTTTAAAATCTTAAGAAAGTGAAATCCTTTTGGCACATAACCTTGATTGTAATAAAAACGATGTGCCGTGAAATTTCCTGTAAAAGCATCTAAAACAATCATCGTACAGCCGGTTTCCTTGGCTAAAACATCAACATAATCTGTCATCATTTTGCCCAACCCTTTAGAACGATGCTCCGGATGAACAATAAAATTATCAATCTCGATGTATTTTCCCGACCAAAGTTTTGTTCCTGACCAAAGTCCGGAAACTGCTACACAAACCTCATTTTCAAAAACGGCAACCTGCTTGTAATTATGCGGAATCATCTCGATAAGATACGTTTCATATTTTTCTACCGTAAATGTGGGATATAAAAATCGCATTACTTCAATGTTCCCAAGCATTTCCGCTACAGTGGTGAGTTCTCTGATTTCTAATTGCATTCTTCCTAGTATTATTTTAAACTATAAAATTAAACAAAAAAAGAGCCAACATCTGTTGGCTCTTAAAATATATTTTGAATCAATACTTTATTACCCATTCAATGCTTCTGCTCCACCAACAATCTCTAGGATTTCATTAGTAATAGAAGCTTGACGTGCTTTATTGTAAGTCAATTTCAATTGATTTCTCAATTCAGTTGCATTATCCGTTGCTTTGTGCATGGCTGTCATACGCGCTCCGTGCTCTGAAGCAAATGAATCACGAATTCCTTTATACAATTGTGTTTTTAATGATTTTGGAATCAAAGTCAACACGATTTCTTCTTTTGAAGGTTCAAAAATATAATCTCCAGTCGAAACTGCAACATCAGATTTTATCGGTGCTAAAGGCAAAAATTGTTCCGTTTGAATGATTTGTGTTGCGGCATTTTTAAATTGATTGTAAATCAACTCTATTTTATCGTATTCACCAGAAAGAAATTTCTGAGTCAAAAGATCTGAAATCTTAGCTACGTTATCAAAAGTCAAATCATCAAAAATAGCGCTTTGATTGTCTACCACAGATAGTGTTTTACTCAAAACATCGTTTCCTTTTTTACCGATAGCAAAAATATCTACTTGTTTGCCTGCGTAAAATTCAGCACGGTTTTTAGCGCCTTTAATTGCATTCGTATTAAAAGCACCTGCTAAACCTCTGTTTGAAGTTATCACTACTAATAATACCTTCTTGATTTCACGTTGTGTAGTAAACTCTCCACCGGCATCACCTTCAAGTGTTGCAGAAAGATTTTGCAATAATTCCGTTAATTTTTCGGCATAAGGGCGCATTGCTGTGATTGCATCTTGTGCTTTCTTTAGCTTTGCTGCAGAAACCATTTTCATTGCCGATGTGATTTGCATCGTAGATGAAACGGAAGTAATTCTATTACGGATTTCCTTTAAATTTGCCATTGTTTTGTAAGTATTAAGTAGTAATTGTTAAGTAGTAAGTAATAAAGAAAACCTTACTACTTACTACTTAAAATTTAAAACTTTTTTAGTTATATTTTGCTGATAATTCTTTTGCTACAGTTTCGATTACATCTGTAATTTCGTCTGTCAATTTTCCTGCTTTCAACGCATCAAGAGTTGCTCTGTGTTTGTTGTTCAAGAATTCCAAGAAATCTTTCTCAAATTCTCTTACTTTGTTCACAGGAACATTTCTCAATAAGTTTTTAGAACCCGCATAGATAATTGCAACTTGGTCTTCAACAGTATAAGGATCGTTCAAACCTTGTTTCAAGATCTCAACGTTTCTTCTTCCTTTTTCAATTACGTTCAAAGTAACGGCATCAAGATCAGAACCAAATTTAGCAAACGCTTCCAATTCACGGAATTGTGCTTGATCCAGTTTCAAAGTACCTGCTACTTTTTTCATGGATTTAATTTGTGCATTTCCTCCAACACGTGATACCGAAATACCAACATTAATTGCTGGACGAACCCCAGAGTTAAACAAATCTCCATCCAAGAAAATTTGACCATCTGTAATCGAAATTACGTTTGTTGGGATGTAAGCAGAAACGTCACCAGCTTGAGTTTCAATAATTGGTAAAGCAGTCAATGAACCACCCCCTTTTACAATTGATTTCAATGAATCTGGTAAATCGTTCATGTCTTTAGCAATTCCATCATCTGCAATTACTTTACAAGCACGTTCTAATAATCTACTGTGAAGGTAGAAAACGTCTCCAGGATATGCTTCACGTCCCGGTGGTCTTCTCAATAAAAGAGAAACCTCACGATACGCAACAGCTTGTTTAGATAAATCATCATAAACAATTAAAGCCGGACGACCTGAATCTCTAAAATACTCTCCAATTGCAGCACCTGCGAAAGGAGCATACACTTGCATTGGAGCTGGATCAGAAGCATTAGCAGCAACAATAATGGTATATGCCATTGCGCCTTTTTCTTCTAACATTTTAGCAATTCCTGCTACAGTTGACGCTTTTTGTCCAATTGCAACATATATACAGAATACTGGTTTACCAGCATCATAAAATTCTTTTTGATTTAAGATGGTATCGATACAAACAGTTGATTTACCTGTTTGACGGTCACCAATAACTAGCTCACGTTGTCCACGACCTACTGGAATCATAGCATCTACTGCTTTAATACCTGTTTGTAATGGCTCAGTAACTGGTTGACGGAAGATAACTCCAGGAGCTTTTCTTTCCAAAGGCATCTCATATAAATCTCCACCGATTGGTCCTTTTCCATCAATTGGAAAACCAAGGGTGTTTACTACACGACCTACCATTTGTTCTCCTACTTTAAGAGAAGCAATACGTTGTGTTCTTTTTGCAGTTGAACCTTCTTTGATTCCTGTAGATGGTCCTAAAAGCACCACACCTACATTGTCTTCTTCAAGATTCAAAACAATAGCTTCTAATCCATTGTCAAATTCAACTAACTCTCCATATTGAACATTAGAAAGCCCGTAAACACGAGCAATACCATCTCCAACTTGAAGTACTGTTCCTACTTCTTCTAGTGTAGCACCAGATTCAAAACCTTCTACTTGCTTTCTTAATATTGCTGAAATTTCAGCAGGTTTGATTTCCGCCATCTTAATTTATAATTTAGACACTTAAATGTGCAATAAAACTAATTACTTAACTCTCTTTTTAATACTTGTAATCTGTTGGCTACTGAAGCGTTGTACTGCTTGTCGCCTATTCTTAAAATAAATCCTCCAATGATAGAAGCATCTACTATATTTTCGATTGTGATTTTTTTATCCGAAAGGGTTGCAATTTTAGCCAAAACTTTAGCTTCTAATGCTGCATCCATAGGAATCGCTGTAGTAACCTGCGCTACTTCAATACCATTCATAATATCCGATAATTTACTGTACTCTATTGCAATTGCTTCTAGAATTTCGAATCTTTTGTTTTCAAATAACAAATGAAACAACCCTTGGGTCACACCATTGCTATCGGCAAAAACTTCTAACAGTGCTTTTTCTTTAACTTCCACTTTCATGGTAGGATTTTGAATAAAAGTACTCAATTCCAAATTACCATTAATTGTTGAAGCAATCAATTTCATATCGTTATTTACAACTTCGGCAACACCTTTTGAGTTTGCTAAGTCTAGAATTGCTTTTGCATAACGAATTGCTGCTCTTGTACTTGCCATAATTGTTAGTTTAACTTTACGTCACCTAACATTTTCTCAACTAATTTAGTTTGAGCTTCTTTGTTAGATAATTCGTCTTTCAATATTTTTTCTGCGATACTCAATGATAATGTTGAAACTTGTAATTTCAATTCTGCCATAGCTGCATTTTTTTCACTTTCAATTGCTGCTTTGGCTTGTTCAATCATTTTCAGACCTTGAGCTTGTGCTTCGTTTTTAGCATCAGCAACCATTTTCTCTTTCATTTCACGAGCATCTTTAAGCATGTTGTCACGCTCTAATCTTGCTTCTTGTAAAATACGTTGATTGTCTGCTTGCAGGTTTTGCATTTCTTTTCTAGCATTTTCAGCAGATAACAAGGCATTTTTGATTCCTTCTTCTCTATCATTAACGGCATCCAGAATTGGTTTCCAAGCGAATTTTTTTAACAAGAATATCAATCCAACAAATATTACTATTTGCCAAACAAACAAACCAAACGAAAAATCATTTATTAACTTATCCATTATATCTAATTATAAATTTTAAAGTATGAATTGCTTTTTATCGCAATTTGTAATGTTTTAATTTTAAAAACACTAGTTACAACCAACCGTTGTTAACTAGTGTTTTTTTTAAGTTTTTAATTAAGATGCGAATAACGCAGCAAAACCAATACCTTCAATAAGTGCAGCTGCGATAAGCATAGCTGTTTGGATTTTTCCAGAAGCTTCTGGTTGACGAGCAATAGCGTCCATTGCTGAACCACCAATTCTACCAATACCTAAACCTGCTCCGATAACAATCAATCCTGCTCCTACAATAGTTGGAATTTCCATAATATATAAATTAAAAATTAAACATTCTTATTAAGAGTCTATAGTTGCAAAGTCTACTGTCATAAAGTCACGCTGACTTTTAAACTTTCGACGTTTGACCATTCGACTTAATGGTGAGCTTCGTCGTGATGATGCTCTTCGTTTCCTGCTCCAAAATAAAGCGCAGATAACATGGTAAAAATATATGCTTGTAAAAATGCAACCAATATCTCAAGAATAGAAAGTGCAAATGCCAATCCAAAAGACAAAGTACTTCCAATCCAGCTTTTAAAGATAAACATTAAACCAATGATGCTCATCAAAACAACGTGTCCTGCTAAAATGTTAGCGTACAAACGTATCATTAATGAAAATGGTTTGATGATTGTTCCCAATAATTCAATTGGAGCCAAAATAAATTTCATTGGAGTTGGCACACCTGGCATCCAGAAAATGTGTCCCCAGTAATTTTTATTAGCCGTAAAAGTTGTGATTAAATACGTTAACAAAGCTAATGATGCTGTAATAGCAATATTTCCTGTTACGTTAAATCCTAGTGGAGTTAATCCTAATATATTTAAAAAGAAAATAAAGAAAAATATAGTCAATAAATAACTCATGTATTTTTTATATCCTTTTTCTCCAATGTTTGGAATGGCAATTTCGTCTCTTACATAAAGAACAAGTGGCTCAAAGAAACGACCAGCTCCAGTAGCAATCCCGCCATTTTTAGCATATGATTTTGCTAAACCTGTAAACAATACAAACATCAAGACTGCTATTCCTAAAATACCGACTACACTTTTTGTAATAGATAAATCTAGTGGAGTTGCATTTGTTGGATGACCGTGCTCTTCTGTTAAAGCTCCATCCGCCTCGGTTTTGTATATTTTTTCGTGATGCAAAACATAGAAGTTCCCGTTATGTTCTGCAGTTTCTTCACCATGATGAAATTTTGAAGAAGAAAATACTTGCAAACCATTATCCCAAAGAATAATTGGCAATGAAATACCATTGTGTGATCCTGTTTCTTTATCAGCATTGAAGGTGAAAGAATGAGAATCCAAAAGGTGATGATTGATAAATTCCTTAATTTCAGATTTCACATCTGTTGGTTCAGCATGAGCTCCTTCGGCTGCCTCATGGGCAACTTCTGTTTTTACTTTCACAGTATCCTGTTCAGGATTTGCAAAACTAATTAAAGGAAGACACGCTACTAAAGTCGCTAATATAAATCTAAGTGGTTTGTTTGAAATCACCATAACAGTTAATTATCTTAATTTATTACGTTTCTGAAATTTGGTGCAAAGGTACATCTTTTATTAATATTCAAAAGAATATAAAAAATTATTTTTGATGGATTTGTTCCTAGAATAACATATTTATTGCTTTTCGTTTAATATGCGTATTGTTAATATGGTTTCAATTGCTAAAAAGAGAATAAACATCATAAAAAAATTCTTTTTCTCTATTGCATTGTTTTGAATTGTAACCTGCAATATAGGCTTTAAGATCAGATAACAAACTATCATTTTAATACTGGTACTCAAAAGAAATGACATACCCACATTATCAAAACTGCGTTCTTTGACTTTTATCAAAACCACAAATACCATAATAGACAAACCCAGAAATAATAAATAAAGGGTTTCTATCGTATAATAAAAAGTGGCATCCTCTATATTTAACACATAAAAAGTTGCCTTATGAACCACATAAGCTAATCCTGCAAGTGCCAACAAAGGCAAAAGCGGTTTGTAATTTTTTAAATTCATTGTGTTATTTTTTGCCGTAACGGCACTAAGGTGAAAAGTTATTTTTAATTTATGCGACCATTCAGACTTTAATCGCTCGTTTTTATTAATTTTTCTTTTGAAAAATCATTGCGTTTTATTGATTTCGTTTACCTGTCGTATCACATTATACAAAGCCAGTGCAACGCCAACCAGTACTAAAATTTTACTGTAATATACTTTTGGGTGCGGATGATTTTCGTCTAACCAGTCTCCCAGATAGGAAAACAGAAAGATAATGGCTCCCATTTGAATCGGAATGTTAATGAGCGCAAGCCATTTATTCGCTCTTTTTTTGTTGGGATTGTTGTCCATCGTTCTGGATTAGATTTTTCACATTCGTCTTCATTGTGCAAGAAGCACTAAAATCAGCACCGGGCTCCACTGATAGTTTTCCTGTGGTAACTTCTCCGTGAATACTGGCTTTTGATTTTACATTCAGCACTTCGTTAACTTGAATTTTTCCGTCAAATTTCCCTTCAATATCCGCATTTTTACACACAATATCTCCCGTAACGCTCCCGGCCGGACCAATAACAATTTTCCCACCAGACTGAAAATTCCCTATCAAATTACCATCTAATCTAAAATCAGCTTGCGAAATAATATCGCCTTTTATAGTAGTTCCTTCAACAATTCTATTGGTTTTACCCAAAAGGTCAGTGTATGATTTTTGCTTTTTATCAAACATATTTATGGATTTTTTGGCGCTAAATAAGTGTCCATATTTTTCTTGATTTGAATCACTTTGTAGTTCTCTCCCGAAACCACAATAGCAGGATCGACCAATTTATATTTCACATTATCCTTCAACACAAAAACAATGTCTTTAGCGAAAACTTCTGATTTTATTCCGTGAATGGTGATAAAATTTTCTTTTTCAGTATAAATATCATAGGAATAATATAGTTTCTGTGAGCTTTCTGCAGCAATAAACATTTTGATTTTTTCCGCTATTGCTTTTGTGTTTTTATCCTCTCGTGAGCCTACTCGGTATAAAATTTTCCAATTATTAGAGTCTGTCGTACTCAACTCCATTTTCTCTAAAAACGGAATCTGACTTGTCAGGATTTCTACCGCATTTTTGCCTTCTTCGCTATTCGGATAATTATCAGCCACTCCTTGCAAGGCATTTTTGTAAGCTGTTACTCCTTTTAGTTTTCCAATGGCATTTGCTTTAAGCAATTCGAATTTTGATACAATTTCATCTCCCGAAAACTGATTAATCAAAGCGTCTGAGTTCTCTAAAACTGGAACAAATTGTTCTTGTTGGTACAATTTATACCATTTTGTATAGGCACTTTCCGGTGTTTCATTTACTGAAGCCACATTGGAGCTTGTATTGTTTACAATTTGTGCATAACGAGAATCCGGATATTGAGCCGATATTCTTTTTCTCATCGCTTCCGCTTTACTTGCATCGGTGATTTGATATAATTTATACAAATTATACATTGATGGAAGCACCAGCTTTTCCTCTGGATTATTGTTTAATAATTGATCCAGTTTAGCGATGGCCAAATTATTTTCTTTGAATTTTTCTTTATAAATAATCCCTAATTGGTAATAGGCAAAATTACGTTCTTTACCAATGCTGTCTATCGCTGTTTGTGCTATTGGAAGTTGTTTCATATAAAAATCTGTGGTGTATTGCTCCACGATTTTCTCCGCTGTTGATACCTCTTCAACAGTTTCTTTACCATCATCATTCGTCGGATCTGCCGAAGTTGGATTTGCAGCACTAGATGATAATCTCCAATTGCCATTCAGAGTTCTATCGCCCCACGTTTTTTTGAATTCTATTTTTCCAAATGCCACGGTCGTAGGATTATAAAAATAAAAAATACTCCCTGCTTGTTGCGAGGAAACATTAGTAATCGCCGGCGGCATCAATGCTGATTTTTTTGCTGATTTTCCTGGTTCTTGATTAGAAGCTGGATCAATAGAACCGGTTGTACTATTTCTTTCTTTGTTTTCTTGTTTTTCTTTACGTTTTTCTTCTAAAACTCTTTTGATTTCATCCTCTTCTTTTAATTTGACGATGTACTTTTCAAAATAAGCTGTTTTATCACTCTCGTTTAATGAAACAACATTCAAAATACTGTCATTTCTTTTGGCAAGAGCCTCATACAAAATCACTTCATCCAGATTAGTTCTAATTTTTTGAATTTTATTATGCTCTCTGGTTTTGTCATTGAGTTTAACCAATGTACTGTCATAATATTTTGCAGCGGCAGAATATTCCGCATTTCTAAAATACATATTTCCTAAATTTCGGTAATTTGAAGCTACTAAATAGGAATCTTTTGAATCTGTTCTTAAAGATAAGTTGTAAAAATCTAACGCTTTCTTCTGATCGTTTTTCTGATCATAAAATACCGCCGTGTGATTAAAAATCAAGTCTTTATACGGTCTGTTTTCTCTGTCTTTTGCCAGTTTATCAAATGTTTTTGTAAAGGAATTGAAATCCCCGTTTTGATAATCAAACAATTCTGCTTTTTTAGCATGCGCCTGAATGACAAATTTCCTGTCTGCTTTTCGGTTCATGTCAATCACTGATTGATACGCACTGGCGGCGCTATCTTTGTATCCCAATTGTTGATACAATTGTCCCAAAACAAAACGATATCGTGCTCTTTCCTGATTTACTTTGGTAAACGCTATGGCTAGTTTTAGTTTAGCAACTGCGCTGTCTTTTTCCTCTAAGTTCAAAAAAGACTCTGATAAAAGCGCATTTGCATCCGCAAAAACCTGTTTTTTTACTTCATGGTCTTCTAATAATTTACTTATGTTTTTTATCACCAAAGCATCATTTCCTAAACGCATATTGGTTTTTTCACGCCAAATTTTAGCCTCATAAATCTTGCTGCTGTTAGGATACTTGTATAAAATATAGTTGAATGCGTCAAGTGCCGGAACAAATCGTTGGTCGTAATAACGGGATTTACCAAGCATAAGATACGCTTCATCAATTTGAGCGTTTTTTTCTCTTCCACCAATGTTCATGGAATGTTTTTGAATGGCTTTGGTCGCTTTAGCTTCTGCCAATTCAAAATTTGTGTTTTTAGGTTTTGTTGTAGAACTCAAGTCTTCTGCTATTTGCATTTTCTCTATTGGCAGGCGTTTCCAAAAATCATCATCACTGTTGGATTTTATTTCCTTAACTCCTTTGTCCAAACCTACTTGACCGTTGTATAAAATATTATATTTGGTACTTAAGGCGTGGGAATTTCTGGCCATAAAAGTATCTCTCTTAGTAGAACAGGCTACTAAAAAACCGAAGAATAAGAAGAAAAATAACTGTTTGAATCTATTGACTTTCAATGGAAAACGTTTTTATCAATTAACTTTTAAATATGCTTTTTAGTATACTGACTGGTAAAAATACGTTTCTTTTTGATATCGTGAAAATTATCGGGGTTTATTTGAGTCTCATCACGCGTGAGGGATGTAACGCAAATCCTTTTTTATTCTTTTTTTTAAGAATAAAAAAGATTGAGAGTGAAAGCCCGACCCGGTTTTTTTCCGGGTCACGCCCAAATTATACTCTTACTGGCTTGAATGCCAAACTTTTTTATTTGGCAAATTAAAAATAAACCACGAATTCGCTAATGAAACACTCCAATTAATAAATGCAATTAGCGAATTAGCGGTCAACTGTTTTGTCTATAGCTGTTATGTTGAATTTTAAACCGCAAAAAACGCTTCTAATTCCTTTAATGTTTCTTCAGAAGTTTGAATGTCTTTGACCACTTCGCCTTTATGCAAAGCGACAATCCTGTCACTTACCTCAACGGTGTGCAACAAATCGTGGCTGGAAACCAGTACCGTAACATCCGGATTATCGGCTAAATCCTTGATGATTTTTTTTAATCTAAATTGTGTCGTTGGATCTAAATTAGCAAACGGTTCGTCCAGAATAATCACCTCCGGATTTCCGATTAATGTGGCGATGATACCCACTTTTTTCTGATTTCCTTTAGATAAATCACGCAAATATTTTTTATTTTTAAGGATTTCTCCGTTAAAAAATTCTTCATGTGTGGCCAATAAAGCATCGACATCGGCTTTGTTTTGTCCGCGTAAATCGCCTATGAAATAAAAATATTCTTCGGGAGTTAAGTACCCTATCAGAAAGCTTTCATCGAGGAAAGAAGCCGTGAACGGTTTCCAGTTTTCGCTGGTGTTTACTTGTACCTCGTTATTGACAACATTCCCTGTTGATGGCTGGATTAAATCCAATAAAAGGCTGAAAAAAGTGGTTTTCCCAGCTCCGTTATTTCCCACTAATCCAAAGCTTTCGCCTTTTTTTATTTCTAAAGTATCTATTTTTAATACGGTTGTTCCGTTGTATGTTTTCGAAAGGTTGTTTACTTGTATCATTTTTGAAAAAGTTTATTCGGTTATTTGTTGATTTCGTTAATCGCTGGATTATCCTTTTTGTTTGTATGCCGCCAGGGTTGCGTATTTTTCGGATTTATAGATTTTCTCAATCAAGGAGAAAACTTTGTCTTTCAAGGCAAATCCTATTACTCCTGCCGAAGCCACTATGGCTAACCCCACATTTGGATTCACATATTTAGAACCCAACCAATACAGTAAAACAGGCAATCCTAATTGCGGCAGTGAAATTAGCATAGTTTTTACGTTGAATGCTTTTTTATCTCCAAAGGCTCCTTTACCGGAACTCAAATCGATTGGTGTTTTGGTATACGCGCCACCCAGCAAAACCAAATGGGAATTGACTCCAATGTTATAAATCGCACCTACAACAATAGTTAAATACACCTGCCAACCAAAATAAAGATAGAACGAGGCAATGGTTGTGGTGACTATTGTAGCAATCACCATCAGCCACCATTTAGAACTCAAATAGCCTTTGTAAGGAATGTTTTGCGTCATCATTAACGGATAATACGCACTATCCCAGCTGGGTACAAATTGTCCGAAAGTGATTAGAAATCCTCCCGAAACGAAAATCCCTGCAAAAATGTGCATTACAGGATTGTTGTACACTTCAATTGAATTGGTAAAAAAAAGAAAGCCATAAAAAAGGAACATCACGCTCAGTCCTACTGTGGTTTTAGATCGTTTGTTTCTTTTGATTAATTTAATGTCATTTTTCAAAAAGGTTCCAATGGTTCCAAATTGGTTTAACCAAGTCAACTCCTCCGTTTTGGCAACATCATGTTTGTTTGACAATCCCGCATCTAGGTATAAATTCTTTTTGAAATACTGGAATGTGATATAATATATAGCGATTAAAGCCAAAACCGGAATGGCAAAAGCCCAATACGTATTGAAAATAGCATCAAAAAACGGAGCGGTATAATCCGTAACATTAAAGAATCCGTAATAGTGTAATCCTCCTAAAACGGCAGCTATTACTAAGAAAATGGCAAATAAATTGTCTTTATTACTCAGTAGAATATTTAGAAAATTATTGATAAATATCAAACAAGACAACGACACATACCAGAGCACCACTGACACTGGATCATAACCTTCGATAATTAAAACAACGCAAAACGGAATTAAGAAAAAACCATGCACCAAATTGAAGAAGGACAAAACGGTTTTTCCTAAAGAGAAATGAACAATAGTGGATTTTTTTATGGGGAAAATCAACATCGGACGAATGTTCATCACGGGAATTTTTTGTAACAGCAATCGAATGATTAAATCCATCAGTATGTAGTAAATCATGAATTGATTCACGGTAACAATTGGATCCAGATTCATTTTCTTTAAAATATAAAAGGCCCCTACTCCTAATGCTAAGAAAATTAAAATGAAATAAACGGCTACAAAACCCATCAGGATTTTCAAAGCCAAATTAGTAGCGAAGGAAGCCGATCTAAAAAATGCTTTCCATTCGAGATAAAGAAATTTTTGAATCATAGTTTGGTTATTTTGGTTTTATAGTATGTAGTCAAAATAAGAAAACGTTACAAATTTTCTAATTTATATTCTGGGTAGGTTTGTTTTAACTCTTCTGAAATTCTTTGGGGAATAATTTTAAGTTTAACATATATAAATATGGAAAATAAAATTAATAGCGTTGGAAATAAAAAAGAATCTAAATTGCCCCAACTATCTGGTCTTAAAATATTGTAGCTATTGGCAAAATTGAAAAAAACCATTAATAATATAAAATTATGACTGTTTGCTGTTTGTTCCAAAAGCCATTTTTTATCTGTTTTCTTGTTTCTCTCTTTTAGTATTTTGTATGATTTATAAATTTTCGCAAAAGAGATCAAAAAGACCAATCCATATAAAATTAAATATAAAATTTCAGTATCTGCAAATAATTTTGAGAGTGAATACAGAATGTAAACCATACCAACAGTAACCAATATTTTAGGTAATCTTAAATATTCTCTATAATAGTTCCATATCAGTTTATTGTATCTCTTTCCCAGAAATTTTTGTTTTTGTTCTACCACACCCATAAAGCCAAAAACGCCAAACTTCCTGAATTCCTTATTCAGGACTTCGTCAAAAGTAAGCTTGGGATTTTGTTGCCATTCAGTTTCAATGGCATTTGCCAAATGGTCGACTAATTCCGTTTGCAGATCGTAATATTCTACATAATGCTGACGGGTAAAAAGGTAAAGTTGCTCTATTTGTTGGGTGGTTACTTTCATCTTCAAAAAAAATTAATTCAGTTGATATTGTTTTTTAATGTTGAAAGCAACTTTGTTAGTTAAATGTCTTCCCGTAATGACAAGCAAAACACCCAAAACCCAGAAAAAACAAAAAGGAAGAAAAAACAAATGATTTTCGCGCAGGTTTTCTATATAGCTTTTTGCTAAAAATATACCCCAGTAAGAAAACCACACTGAACCAATATTGACGCTTAATGCTGTTTCAAGTGCCAAGAATCTTTTGCCATTTATTTTCCTATGTAAAAACCAATTAAAGATTGATACAAAAGTTGTGATTAACAAAATTCCAAATAAAATTTTGATGTATAATAAAATCTCCTGAAAATAAAAGGATACTCTATAAACAAAAACGACCAACAAAACACTCATTACAATTTTAGGAAATTTCAAATACTCCCCTACCATTTTCCATTGGCTTAGTTTAAATTCCTTATGCAAAACTATTCTTCTTTCTTTTTCAATGGCTTTAAAACCATTTCGACCAAAACGATTTTCAGCATATTGTTTCACCTGATGAAAAGTAAGTTCGGGATCTTTTTCCCAAATTTCCTCCATACTGGTTACCATGTGATCAGTAAGCTCCACTTGTAATTCATACCATTTGATGTCAAAGGATTTGACATAATTGGATATATAGTCTATTTGTTCGGTGGTTAGTTTCATGGTTTGGTAATGGATAGTTTTTTTTCAAATTCAAAATGTTTATATGCCAATTGCAGGTAAATTCCCGTGATTAAAACAGAAGTTATTACAGAAAAAACAGATACAAAAGCAATTTTAGCTTCTGGATGATTTAGCATTACTGGAAATAAACCAATCCCTATCATAAAAAGAAAGATGATAAGACCAAAGCTTTTTTTCTTCATCAAATAACTATAGGTTGTTTGGTGTTTTGATTTCCACATTAAACCCCAAACAAAAATAACGAAACAAAATTCGACAAGAACAAATGACCTCAAGGCTCCCTGGATATTTATTAGAACCAATCCATAGCTTGAATTTCTAACAAATACCATTAATACGAGCGTAATCAAAGAAGAAATTGTCATTGTAGTAAATAATTGCCTTTTTACTATTTTATGACATTTGACAGTCATGATTCTAGGGTTTGTAAAACCTATTAATCCAGAAAAAGATGGTTTTAATTCTGGTTCCCATTTTTTAAAAACTTCTTTGAAAGCAACTTCAAATGATTTTTTTTCAATGCTAATTCTCTCCTCAATCTCTGAAGCAATATGATCTAAAACTTCCAGCTTAATATCGTCGTATACGATACCATTTAAAATTAGCGTTTCTTCTATTTGGGCGATTTGTTCGGTGGTTAGTTTCATCTTTAAAAAATTAAAATTCTAATTTTGGACTTGGGTTCACTAAACTCTGCATGTTTCGGATGAAATCTTCCAATTCTGAGAGTCGGTTTACGGTTTCTTTCTGACCGCTTTCCGTGAGTTTGTAATATTTACGCATGCGGTTATCCACCTTTTCAATTTCCACATCCAGTAAACCTTCGGCTTCCAGTTTGTGTAAGGCCGGATACAAAGCGCCTTCGGTGATGTTCAATTCGCCTTGGGTAATCGTCTTTACTTTCTGGGTAATTTCATAGCCGTACATCTTGCCGTTTTCTTCCAGCAATTTCATGATAATCGTATTCAGACTTCCTTTGTATAATTGTGAATTTTTCATTTTTTTGTCATTGCAGGCACGAAGCAATCTCATTTTGAAAAACAAATATACATAAGATTCTTATACATAATAGTTTTAGGTATATAAATTTTCAATACTTTTGATTTTTAGAAACCTAATGTGTTTCCTATCTTTGTAAAAAAATAATCACATGTCATCCTTTTTAAAATTAATCATAAAAGAAGTAAAACGCGAAACCAAAGATGCTGTTTCCATACTTTTTAACGTACCTGAGGAATTAAAAGCAAATTATACTTTTGTTGCAGGTCAATATATCAATTTAAGATTAACCTTGGACGGCGAGGAAATCCGTCGTGCCTATTCTATTTGCTCAGCTCCTGACAGCGGGGAATTACGCATTGCGGTGAAAGCTGTCAAAAATGGTGCTTTCTCTCAATTTGCGAACACAAAACTCAAAGCTGGTGATGTTCTTGAAGTAGGAAAACCGGAAGGAAAATTTACTTTTGAACCGCAAGCAGACCGACAAAAAAACTACGCAGCTTTTGTAGCCGGAAGCGGAATCACACCGGTACTTTCCATCTTAAAATCGGTGTTGAAAAACGAACCTAAGAGTTCTTTTATATTGGTTTACGGAAACAAAACTCCTGAAGAAATCATCTTTCATCAAGAATTACACGATTTGCAATTGCAATATGTGGGCCGCCTTTTTGTACATTATGTGTACAGTCAAGCCAAGGCAGAGCATGCTTTGTTTGGGCGAATTGAAAAATCAACGGTGAATTTCGTTTTGAATAACAAACACAAGGAATTAGAGTTTGATAAGTTCTATTTGTGTGGTCCGGAAGAAATGATCAATACCGTCTCTGGAGTTTTAGCAGCGCATAATATTAAAGAATCGGCCATAAAATTTGAATTGTTTTCTTCTTCTACTAAAGAAAATAAAATAGAAAAGTCATTAGGAGGGCATTCTAAAATCACTATTATGGTAGATGACGAGGAAACGACTTTCGAAATGTCACAAAAACAAACCGTACTTGATGCTGCTTTAAAACAAGGCATTGATGCTCCGTATTCATGCCAAGGCGGTATCTGCAGCAGCTGTCTGGCTCGCGTTACCTCTGGAACTGCCGAAATGACTAAAAACTCCATCCTAACCGATAAAGAAATCGCAGATGGTTTGATACTTACCTGTCAAGCGCATCCAACTTCAGAAACTATTTATGTAGATTATGACGATGTTTAGGAAATAGTTCCCTTGACGGTAGTGGTATTCCATTAAAAAAAAGAGTTTGCAATGTGCAAACTCTTTTTTTTAATGGAATGTTGTAAAAACATCTTGTGATATATAATTTAAGACTTGATTTTTCTAAATTCCTTAATAGTTCAAAACACTTTTAATTTTTTCAACTATCGCTTCAACAGGGATCGTTCGCATCGCATCTTCATATCCTGCAACTTTTTTATTTCCATATACTGAAGTTGGTAATTTTGGAAACTGATTTCTATCCGAAACCAAAGCATTTTCTAAAGGCTGATTAAAAGGTAAAAAACCTGCATACGGATGCGTCGCGCCCCAAAGTGTGATGATTTTTACGCCCAACATAGCCGCAATATGCGCATTTCCAGAATCCATGGAAAGCATCACATCCAGATTACTGATGAGTTGTAATTCTTGTTGAAATTTAATTTTACCCGCCATATTGATGACGTTATCTTTATTAGCAGCAAACGAATCCAGGATTTCGATTTCCTTTTTTCCACCGCCAAAAAGCAAAATGGTATTGGTTGTATCCAGTGCTAATTTATCAATCACTTCCTGCATCAAATCCAACGGATAGACTTTAGAATCGTATTGTGCAAAAGGCGCAATTCCTATCCGTTTTTGATTTTTTTCTCCAATTACTACTAAAATTTCTGGACTTAGAACTGCTTTTTGAGGAAAAACAGGATGCGATAAATCAACTGTAAAACCGAGTTGTTCAAATACTTTCACCTGTCTTTCAAACATTGTTGGCAGTTGTTGGAACACTTTATTTTTGGGTTGGGTTAAGGCTTTTTTTTCTGCTCTTCCTTTATCCACCGAAGCTGTTTTTTTTCCGCTTAAAGCAAAAAGATTTCGAACGATTTTAGAGCGCAACACGTTGTGTAGATCGGCAAAAGCATCAATATTTAAGCCTTTTAAATCTTGGAACAAACGCAACAACCCCAGAAATCCTTTGTGTCGTTCTTTTTCATCGAAAGCAAAAAAAGAAAGATTTGGAATTCCTTCAAAAAAAGGTCTAAAAAAAGGTCTGGAAACCACCGTAATTTTAACCTCCGGGAACTGGTTTACCAAAGCGCGTAAAACAGGAACTATCATGACGACATCTCCCATTGCGGAAAGTCTCATGACGGCTATATGTTTAATTTTTGGGGACAAATAATTAATGTTTAAAACCATTAAGGCACTACGAAAAAACTTAATGAATCTAATACCTTAATGGTTTAAAATATCGTTTTTACTTCTTGTTTTGGTACAAAACAGGATTCAAATCATCATCATTGTACATTTTCATTTGTTTGTACACTTTCATGAATTTATCTCCGTTTTCGATGTCTGTCAATAAATCATCAATCGCCAAAGACAAATCGGTTCTTTGTTCCAATAAAATATTCAACTTCGCTTGACATTTATCTCTATGCTCTTGTGAAGCCTTAGCACGATTCGCTTCTTCTTGCATGTGATAAATTTTTAATGCTAAAATCGACAATCTGTCAAAAGCCCAAGCCGGACTTTCTGAGTTGATTTTTGCATTGTCTTTTACTTTTACATGACTGTATTTTTGAAGAAAATAACTGTCAATATATTCCACCATATCCGTGCGTTCTTGATTAGAAGCATCGATTCTTCTTTTCAAAGTCAAAGCGGCAACAGGATCAATGTTTGGATCACGAATAATGTCCTCAAAATGCCATTGTACGGTATCAATCCAGTTTTTGTGATACAACAAATGTTCAAATTTATCTTTTGGGAAAGGGTTATTAATCGGTTGGTCTACATTATCAAACTGATGATAATCTTTAATACTTTGTTCGAATACGGAGTAAGCTAATTTTGAAAACATATCTTTATATTTTAAAGGACAAAGATACTTTTTTATACTTTTATAGATTATAAAATATTTATAAGTTTAACAGCAAAAATAAAAACATGCAAATTCATTATTTATCAGAAGACAATAGCATCCTAAATCATTTTTTGGGACAAATACGAAATGTAAATGTTCACAATGACAGCATGCGTTTCCGAAGAAATATTGAACGTATTGGGGAAATAATGGCGTATGAATTAAGTAAAAAATTACACTACAAAAGCGTCGAAATCCAAACACCTCTAGGTATAAAAACAACAACTGAGATTAAGCATCAATTGGTTTTATGTTCCATTTTACGCGCTGGATTGCCCTTACATTTGGGGTTTTTGAATTATTTTGATAATGCTGAAAATGGTTTCGTATCTGCTTTTAGACACCATCCTAACAATGATGATTACTTTGATATAGTAGTGCAATACCAAGCCATTGCTGCTATAAATGAAAAAAATTTGATATTAGTTGATCCAATGCTTGCCACTGGTCAATCTATTGTCGCTGTTTACAATAAATTGATGGAAAGCGGGACGCCAAAGGAGATTCACATTGCCGTTGTAATCGCCGCACCAGAAGGCATCGCATATCTTGAAAGACACTTGCCGGAAAATTGTCATCTTTGGATTGCTACGTTAGATGAAAAACTAAATGAGCATAGTTATATTGTTCCGGGATTAGGAGATGCAGGAGATTTAGCGTACGGTGAAAAATTATAATTGTGAGAAAAAAGCAAACAGACTACAAGCGATAAGCACAAATAGAACCATTTCCTGCTTCAACCTAAGCTGAGGCATTTCGATATGGCTCGTTGCCATTATTGCCAAAGGTGTAAATGTGAACACTAACAAATCATTACTTTTATTAGCAGAAATCACATAAATAAGAATACTAATAAAAAAAGAAGCGATAATTTTTTTAAAGGAAGTGTGCAACAATTGTGGTCTGTTTGATAAAGAGGCAACCATAGAAACCACAAAAAACAATGCGATTGTGGCATAGATTGACAAAGCTGCATTTTGATAATTGTTAGTGAAATAATTAATTTTAAAATTGATTTCTACACTTTTAACAATGTATTCAATGACGTTTAAATTGAAAACTGTTGCATAAAGCAGGAACATAATTCCCGCTACAAAAAAAGCAATAAAGGGTAATATCCAGTTTCTATAATCTCTGGAAACATGGAAAATTATAGATATAAAAACTAGTACTATGAAAATTATACTCCAAAAATGAAATAGTGCAGCCAGAAAAATCCATAATGAAGCATCAAATATTTTTTCTTTGGAAGCTTTGAGTGATTGCAATGAAATCAATCGACGAAGCGCCAACAAAATAAAGAAATTAGATAAAATCAAGTTTAAATTATCTAAGACGGACGGGAAAAAAAGCAGCAATAAAAAGTAAAAAAAAATCGTATACGTACTGTCTTTACTCAATCCATTTTTCTTGGCAACGAAATCTGTAATAAAAACAGACGCCAATAAAACGCAGAATAACAGTCCTTTTTTTAAAATTAATAAAAAGGAATTCATCCAAGATAAATCTTGAAATTGGTATATAGAAAAGAAAACCAGTATTAAAATTACGACCAAAGAAAAATTTAATGGTGTAGATTTTCTAAAAACACTTGTTATCATAAGGATATTTTATACTTTTGTGTTCGTAAATATAATACTTGTTTAAAAAGTAAACCCTGCAAGTTCAAAAAGATTCTGCTAAATAAGAACTTTTAGTACCCAGAGTTCCTCAAAAACAATTAATAAAATTAATTTTATACATTATGAAAGCATTTTTCGAAGGAATACAATACTTATTTGTAAATATTTTATTTGCTCCCCTAGACTTTTTACGCTCATTAGAGCTATCATCTTGGTTTGCTGCAAATACAATCAACTGGATTTTCATGATTATTTGTGCTTCGGCAATGGTATATTGGATCAGACAATTGAAAATTTTTGAAGATGCCGGGACAGAGAAACAAGATACTACCGCTCACTCTTTTTTAAAATAAGAATTAAAAAAAAGTGAACGATACTTGGAAACTATTTTAAGTCGTTTCCAATATCTTTTCTAAAATACATCTTATCAAAATGTAGCTTGTCTATATTTTGGTAGGATTTTTTTATGGCCTCTTCGAAATCATTTCCATACGAAGTTACCGTTAAAACCCTTCCTCCATTAGAAACAACATTTCCATTTTCTAATTTTGTTCCAGCGTGAAAAACAATAGAATCTTCAATGTTCTCTAATCCAGAAATCACTTTTCCTTTTTCAAAATCTTCTGGATAGCCACCAGAAACAACCATAATTGTAGTCGCGCTTCTTTCGTCAACTTCTAGTGAGATTTCATCTAGTTTTTCATTGGCTACAGCCAAAAATAATTCCACTAAATCCGTTTTCAATCTAGGGATAACCACTTCGGTTTCCGGATCGCCCATTCTCACATTGTATTCAATTACGATTGGCTCGTTATTGACATTAATTAACCCAATGAAAACAAAACCTTTGTATGGAATTCCATCTTTTTGAAAACCATCAATAGTAGGTTTTACAATACGTGTTTCGATTTTTTCCATCAAAACAGCATCTACATAAGGAACCGGGGAAACTGCTCCCATTCCGCCTGTATTTAATCCCATGTCGCCTTCGCCAATGCGTTTGTAATCTTTGGCCGTTGGTAATATTTTATAATTTTTCCCGTCGGTAAGAACGAAACAACTCAATTCAATACCGTCAAGAAATTCTTCGATAACGACTTTAGAACTGGCGGCACCAAATTTTTGATGCACTAGCATGTTTCTTAATTCTTCTTTGGCTTCTGCCAAATCATGAATAATCAAAACTCCTTTTCCGGCAGCTAAACCATCTGCTTTCAATACATACGGCGGTTGCAATGTTTCCAGGAATTCACATCCTTTTTCCACCGTTTCTGCAGTAAAACTATCGTAAGCAGCAGTTGGGATGTTATGTTTGATTAGAAATTCTTTGGCAAATTCTTTACTTCCTTCCAATTGAGCACCAATTTTTGATGGACCGATAACCGGAATATGACTTAATTTAGCATCGTTTAGAAAGAAATCATAAATCCCTTTTACCAAAGGATCTTCTGGTCCTACCACAACCATTGCTACTTTTTCCTGAAGAACAAACGTTTTTATAGCTTCAAAATCAGTTGGGCTAATAGCCACATTAGTAGCTATTGAAGCTGTTCCAGCATTTCCAGGTGCTACAAAAAGTGTGTCACAAAGCGGACTTTGAATCATTTTCCACGCAAAAGCATGTTCTCTTCCGCCCGAACCCAGTAGTAAAATTGTCATGTGTAGTTGTGTTTAGTTGTAGTGCAAAAATAGTTCGTTTTATGTTGAAATAATAATTTTTTTTACTTACTTTTAACGTTAGTAACGCAAAAGATATGATAATTTCATTTGGATCTAAAGAAACCGAAAAAATATGGAATGGAATTGTTGTAAAGGAACTTTCAGTAGAAATACAGCAAATTAGTAGAAGAAAATTAAGAATGCTGAACAATTCTCAAGATTTGATCGATTTAAGAATTCCTCCGTCTAACCGATTAGAAAAATTAAATGGAAATTTAAAAGACTTTTATAGCATTCGAATTAATAATCAATGGAGGATTATTTTCATTTGGAAAGACGGAAATGCAACTGCCGTAGAAATTATAGATTATCATTAAAATAGTCAAAATGGAAAAATTAAAAAACATACATCCTGGTGAAATTTTATTAGAAGAATTTCTCATTCCTTTGGAAATAACAGCTTATCGCTTATCTAAAGATTTGAAAATTCCGCAAACCAGAATTTCTGAAATTACTAAAGGAAACCGACGAATTACGGCTGATACTGCTTTACGTTTAAGTCAATATTTTGGAAATTCCGCCAAGTTTTGGTTGGGTCTTCAAGATGATTTTGATCTTGAAGAAGAAAAGGAAAATAAAGCCGAAGAATTACAATCCATAAAACGATTTGATATTCCAAAAGTAGCGTGATGTTTCCACTATTCGACTTATCGCTGCAACTAAATGGCTTTCCTATGAAGGAAGCTAAAGCCGAATTGCGGGAAATTGTCGCTTTATCCGAAAAAGAACATGAAGTTTTCCTTGAAAATAAAAAAGTAGAAATTGTCAATTTTCATCTGCAAAATAATCCTTTTTACAAAGATTTAGCCTGTATTACAACTTTTACAAGTTGGGAAAATTTACCCGTTTTGAATAAGAAAAACTTACAAAAACCATTACTGGAAAGGCTTTCGAAAGATTACTCTCTGAAAAACAGTTATATTAATAAAACGTCGGGTTCCAGCGGAACTCCTTTTATTTTTGCCAAAGATAAATACTGCCATGCGTTGACTTGGGCTTCAAACATGCTTCGTTTTGGTTGGTATGGGATCGATTTTAACACTTCCTACCAAGCGCGTTTTTATGGAATTCCAATGGATTTTATTGGCTACCAAAAAGAGCGTTTTAAAGATGTTTTGAGCCATCGGTTTCGGTTTCCCATTTTCGATTTGTCAGATGAGATTTTAGAAGGATTTTTGAATCATTTTAGAACTAAAAAATTCGATTATATAAATGGATATACTAGTTCGATAATTTTATTTGCTAAGTTTTTACAAAAGAGAAACATTGTATTAACCACAATTTGTCCCACTTTGAAAGTATGCATGGTAACTTCTGAAATGCTTTTTGAAGAAGATAAAATCCTTTTAGAAAAACAATTTGACATTCCCATTGTCAATGAATATGGTGCTTCGGAACTGGATTTGATTGCTTTTGAAAATCCTCAAGACGAATGGCAGATTAATTCAGAAACATTATTTGTGGAAATTTTGGATGACAATAATAAAACGGTACCAAACGGTACTTCGGGCCGAATCGTGATTACTTCCCTGTTCAATAAAGCGCATCCTTTTATTAGATACGACTTAGGCGATATTGGAATTCTCGACGAAAAAAGCACGTTGAAAAAACCTATTCTGAAGAAATTAATTGGAAGAACAAATGATATTGCCATTTTGCCCAGCGGAAAAAAATCGCCGGGTCTTACTTTCTATTATGTGACAAAAAGTATTATCGAAGACGACGGAAACGTAAAAGAATTTGTGATAAAACAAACTAAAATAAATACTTTTGAAATTGAATATGTAAGCGAAACCGAATTAAATTTGGCCCAAATAAAAAAAATTGAAGAGGCGATTGCACTTTATTTAGAAAATGATTTGGTGTTCATCTTTCATAAAAAAGAAAAATTAGAACGCAGCAAAAGCGGAAAATTAAAACAATTTGTTTCATTTGTAAAATAACGCTATGAAAATCACAATAGTCGCAGGCGCAAGACCCAATTTTATAAAAATCGCCCCAATCATCAAGGCGATAGAGAAAAAACAAGCCGAAGGTGCTAAAATCTCCTATCGGTTGGTTCATACTGGACAGCATTACGACAAAAACCTCAGCGATACATTTTTTCAAGAATTAAATATTCCCGAGCCCAATACAAACTTAGAAGTAAAAAGCGGCTCACAATCGATCCAAACTGCTGCAATAATGATTGCTTTTGAACAAGAATTACTGCAAAATCCATGTGATTTGGTTTTAGTGGTTGGCGATGTCAACTCGACTATGGCCTGCGCAATTGTTGCTAAAAAATTAAATATTAAAGTAACTCATGTTGAAGCTGGTATTCGTTCCGGTGATATGACAATGCCGGAGGAAATCAATCGAATTGTTACGGATAGCATAGCCGATTATTTTTTCACAACCTCAACTTGGGCAGGAGAAAATTTATTGAAATATGGGGCCGATTCTTCTAATATTCATTTTGTTGGAAATGTGATGATAGACACTTTGTATCAAAACTTAGATCGAATTTCAGCACCAGTTTTTTGGAATGAATTCAATTTAGAAACCAAAAATTATATTATTTTAACTTTACACCGTCCTTCGAATGTTGATGAAGAGCAATCATTGATTCAACTTTTGCAAGGAATTGATAAAATGGTTGGTGCTAAAAAGGTGATTTTCCCTATTCATCCGAGGACAAAATCGATTTTAGGAGAAACAGATTTGAACTTAAAAAATATCCTATTTGTTGAACCACAAGGTTATTTGAATTTTATGTTTTTAATTAAAAACAGTTTTGCTGTCATTACCGATTCTGGAGGAATTTCAGAAGAAACCACGGTTTTAGGAATTCCTTGTTTCACCATGCGAAACAGTACCGAAAGACCCGAAACACAAACCATAGGCACAAATACTTTAGTTGGTACATCGATTGATACTCTAATTGAAATGTTTGGAGATTTTCTTGAAAATGGACCTCGAAAAGCTGGAATTCCGGAACTTTGGGACGGTAACGCTTCTGAACGAATAATTGATATTTTACTTTCAAAAAAATAATGGAAGAAATCCTCATCATATCAAATTATTATCCGCCAGAGAAAGGTGCTGCAGCGAATAGAATCGAGCAGCTGGCTTTAAAATTACATCAAAACCATTATAAAGTTTCTGTAATTTGTCCTTTAGGTAATTATCCCAAGGGTGAATTATTTCCGGAATACAAGGGCAAATTTTCTGTTACTGAAAATCTACAAAATATTTTTGTGAAACGCCTTTGGATTTATCCGAGCAATAGTAAAAATATAATCAAGAGACTCTTATCTGTCTTATCCTTTTCTTTGGGTTTGTTTTTTTACTTATTGTTTCAAAAAACACCTCAAAAAGTAGTGGTCCAATCCCCGCCTTTACTACTTTCTTTTATTTCAGTTTTTGTTCTTTCGCTGAAGCGAAAAAAAATTATTCTAAATGTTTCTGATTTGTGGCCATTGGCTGCCGTTGAATTGAATGCTTTAAAAGCCAATTCATTTTCACACCGATTCTCTTTATTTTTAGAACGTTTTATCTACAAAAAAGCAAGTTTGATTTTAGGCCAATCCAATGAAATCATTACTCATATCCAATCCATTTTACCTGAAAAAAAATGTTTTTTATATCGCAATTTCCCAGATCACAAAACCGTCGAAATGGATTTGGAAACCCGAGAAAGAGAACCTATTAAAATATTCTATGCCGGTCTTTTTGGTGTCGCGCAAGGTGTTTTAGCAATGTGCCAAAAAATCAATTTAGACGGTTTAAATATCGAGTTACACCTGTTTGGTGATGGTGCTGAAAAGAAACAAATAGAAGCACTAATTCAGTCCAGAGAAGATAAAAAAATTATTTTTTACGGAATGATGGACCGAAACACTTTGCATAAAGTGTTAAAAACGTTTGATATTACAATAGTTCCTTTAAAAACAAGAATTTATGGTTCTGTTCCTTCAAAAATTTTTGAGTATGGCGCATTGGGATTTCCAGTTTTATATTTTGGTGGTGGTGAAGGAGAAACCATTATAGAAAAGCATAATCTAGGCTGGGTAGCCAAAGTAGGAAACTATGACGATTTGAACGAGAAACTGCAAATTATTTCAAATGTTCAAAAAGCAGAACTGGATTTAATGAAAAACAGAATTTTTAATGACGTGCAAACTTCGTTTAATCTCGATACGCAAATAGAAGATTTAATTCGACAAAATATTTTCTAATAGGCTTTTTCTTCACCTTTAAAAATATTGATAATCGTTTGGAAAATTATTTTTAAATCTAAAATTAAAGACCAGTTTTCAATATAGAAAACATCAAATTTTATTCTATTAATCATATCAGCTTCTGTTTCAATTTTGCCACGAAAACCGCTCACCTGAGCTAACCCTGTAATCCCTGGTTTAACACAATGGCGCACCATATATTTTTTAACTTTATTCCCGTAGACTTTATTTTGTGCCCAAAGATGGGGTCGCGGACCAACAACTGACATGTCGCCCAGTAAAACATTTAAGAATTGAGGCATTTCGTCTAAACTTGTTTTTCGCATAAACTTCCCTATTTTAGTAACACGCGGATCGTTTTTTGAGGCTTCTATTTCTGTTGTTTTATTGATTTTCATCGATCGAAATTTATAACAAAAAAATTCATTTTCATCGATTCCAGGCCTTCCTTGTTTAAAAAAAACAGGGCCTCTGGATTCTAATTTTATTAAAATTGCCAATAATGGAATTAGCCAAGATAAGAGCGCTACAATAATTATAATAGAGAAAACAAGGTCAAAAACCCTCTTAAATATCATGGTAGCAGGTTCATGCAGCATGGTTTTTTTTAAAGAAAGTACCGGGAAAAATTCGTAGTAATCAATTTTTAAATTTTTTGAAAAAATCTCTTTTGCATCGGGTATAAATTTTATCGTTCTATTGTTTTCATCCGCAAAATCAATTAAATCTTTTAAATCCTCGTTGGAAATTTCGTTCAAGGAACAATAAATTTCATCTATACAATTTTCAAGTACAAAAGGTTTCAAATCTGCTAATTTCCCTTTAATGTTTTGATCTGATTTCTTATCTGAAAAATAGCCTAAAAAACGATAGCCATAATCATTTCTTGTTTCAAAAAGATTTTTTAATTCTATCGCCTCCGGAGTATATCCAATAATTACAGCGCTCCTATAATTACTTCCTGTTATTATTCTATATTCTTTTAAATAATAAAACAATAGAAATTTTGAAATAGTAATTAGTACCATTACAGAGGATATAAACATGGCTGTCACTATTCCGCTAAAGACAACTTGTTTTGAAAATGGAAAAAAAGCAATGGTTATTAAAAGAAATAAAACGCCCTGTTTGACTATTTTTGATATAATTTCAAGCGGAGTCGTAAAACGATATATTCCATAAAATTTTATAAAAAAAGCAACTGTAACCCACCCAACAATCTGATAAATAAGAAAGTGCTCAATTTTAAAATTAAGGTCTTTGAAAAATAAAAAACCAAGAATCAAAATAACGATTAGATCTATTGAAATACTCATGGGTCTAATGTACTTTGAATACCTTCCTGTTTGAGATGCAGTCATAATTAACGAATATAACCTGTTTGGTTTTTTATATGTTTTAAAAAAATTCCTGTTACTTTATATAACTGGAAAAATCTTTATGTTCTTCTTTAGAAAGTTCCTCCTTAGATAACGATTTGAAATAGTCATAGGTGATTTTCATTCCCTCGGCACGACCTACTTTAGCTTCCCATCCAAGCAATTCTTTTGCTTTCGTGATATCCGGCTGACGCTGTAAAGGGTCATTTACAGGTAAAGGATGATATACTACTTTTTGATTGGTTCCTGTCAATTTTATAATTTCTTCGGCGAAATCCTTGATGGTAATTTCATCTGGATTACCAATGTTTACCGGATAAACATAATCGGAATGCAATAATCTGAAAATACCTTCAACTTGGTCGTCCACATAACAAAACGAACGCGTTTGCATTCCGTCCCCAAAAATAGTTAAGTCTTCCCCACGAATTGCCTGACCTATAAAAGCCGGAATTACTCGACCATCATTAAGACGCATTCTTGGACCATAGGTATTAAAAATTCTAACAATCCGAGTTTCCACGCCATGAAACGTGTGGTACGCCATGGTTATGGATTCCTGAAAACGTTTGGCTTCATCATAAACACCTCTTGGTCCTATGGTATTTACATTTCCATAGTATTCTTCGGTTTGTGGATGAACCAATGGATCTCCGTACACTTCAGATGTAGATGCAATAAGGATTCTCGCCTTTTTAACACGTGCCAATCCTAAAAGATTATGCGTTCCAAGAGAGCCCACTTTTAGCGTTTGTATTGGAATTTTTAAATAATCTATGGGGCTTGCAGGCGAAGCAAAATGCAGAATATAATCTAGTTGACCCGGAACGTGAACAAATTTGGTGATATCATGATGATAAAATTCAAAATGCTCCAGTTTGAACAAATGTTCTATATTTTTTAAATCTCCCGTAATGAGATTATCCATTCCAATAACAAAATAGCCTTCTTTAATAAAACGGTCACAAAGATGTGATCCTAAAAATCCAGCGGCTCCGGTGATAAGTATTCTTTTCATATAGATTTTATAGTTTAAGTAGTATTCGAGTAATTTATTAAAAGCAAATAATTACTTCTATCATACGACTCTCTTTGACCTCACAGAGAGGATGCTGTCAAAAATAAACTTATCATTAGGATTGTGAAAGAAATATAAGCAAAATATTTTTTCCCTAACCGTTTATGTTCAACTATTGGGGAAGCATTTCAAATTATTCGATTTTTTCTAAAACAAACACGTTGTTGAAATAGGCTGTTTTATCAATTGGCATTACGAAACTGAAAAGCATTCCAAAAAAATTAAAAAAGACGATAAAAGGAATTAGAAAAACCTGTCTTACGTTTTTATTATTAGGAAGTATATTCTTTATGTAATTTAAATTAAATTGAAAAATAACTTCAATATAATTTCCTGTTTTAAAGTTCTCCACCACCTTAAATCCATTTTTTTGATACAAATGTTTTAAAGCCGGTGTTGTGTATCTTGCAAAATCATACGGCATTTCGTGTTCTTCCCACATAAAAGGAGTCGTTATTAAAGCCGTTCCATTTTTCTTTAAAACCCTATTAAATTCCTTTAATAATTCATCGATATTAAAAACATGTTCTAAAACCTCAGTGCACAAAAGAGAATCAAACCGTTCATTTTCAAATGGGATTTTTTTGCCATCGTAAAATTCATCGACTTCATCATAATTTTGTTCCCTTCCTTCAATCTTATAATCTACACCAATATATTCCTTTATGTTTACGAAAAGTTTTTTATAAGGCTTCGTTCCACAACCAAAATCTAACAAAGAACCATTGAGTTTGTGTGCATTATTTTTTATGGCGCTTTGAATTGATTTCCGAATTAGAAAATTATAGTTAATGAAAAACCCAATAATGCCAGGATGAAATTTTTCTTTCTTGATCTTTTGTTTGATGAACTCTTTATACATTAATTTTTTTTTCAATATTATTTCAAATAAATTGATTCCAGTTCAGAAATATTTTTTTTAATATTATAGTTTTCAGAATACGAAGTAAAAGCATTTTTTGATAATTTATTCAATAATTCTTTATCAGTCAACAACTTCAAAATTTTATTTTTAAAACCCTTTACATCCTCATTTTCAGTAACAAATCCATTATAACTATCAATAATCAAATCTTTATTTCCATCACAATTAGTAACTACACAAGCTTTAGATAATGCCAAACTTTCAATAATTGAATAGGGCATTCCTTCATATCTGGAGGTTGAAATATAGAATTTAGATTGATTAATTATGTTAAAAACATCGGTTCTTTCTGTCCAATTTAAAAGCGTTACATCATTGCTCATGTCTAATTCCTGAATCAAATTTTTAACGGATTCTAACTGTCCTGATACTGGACCAACTCCCATTACGATTAAATGAATTTTAGCTTCTTTATTAACTTCATGCATCACCCGTATCATTTGTTCAATGTTTTTTTGATACGAGGGACGCCCAACGGTACAAATATAATCTTCAGGCCACGTTTTTTTTATTGTTAAAGGTTGTATGTTAAGTATTGGATCAATACAATTATTGAATACTATTGCATTTTCTGGTTTATAACCAACCTCCTCTATAGCACGTTTTTTTTCAGATTGTGATGTAGCAAGAAGCAGGCTGTTTCCATTGGAAAGAACCTTTTCAATACTCCAAAAAAGGGTTCTTTTTATACTGTTCTGCGTACTTAGATAGGAGAAAGCGTGTGGTGTATACAGTACTTTTATGCCTAATAATCTTCCCGTAATCCGACCTACAATTCCACCTTTGGCACTGTGAGCATGTATTAGATTTGGCTTTTCTTTTTTTAGGATTTTATACGTCTGAAATAGTGATTTAATATCATTAAATATTGAAATATCTCTAAAAACAGAAACGTTATATTCTTTTACTTTATCCCCATTTTTATCAAAAAAAGGTCTTTTTGTGTCTTTGGCTCCATGAATAATTATGTTTTCAAACAAATTAGTATTCATGTTTTCTAAAACAAGTCTCAAATACACATCGACTCCACCTATAGAATGTAGTACATGAACGATCTTTAGTTTTGCCATTTTTATGATGTAAAAGAAGAATAATAATTCATTATTTCTTATGCAATTATTATTAAAAACTCAAATGTATCACAAATTAAATAATTTCAAAGTATTGCTTTAAATTATCTCTTTAAGATCTATTTTAAAAAAATCAAACTATCGATAACCTCTATTAAGTTTCTTTGATTAGAAAAAATAAGCGATTTTTTTTGTGATTCCAAAAAAATATTAAGCAACAATTAACTTACTTTTTTGCTGAAGCCAATAACTCGCAAATATTGAAATCCATAATCCGCTAAAAACAATTCCATCAAAACGAAGGAGGAAATCATCTGTAAGGTTTGAAGTAAAAAACAAGAAAAAGAATGAAATTATAACGGCGTTTTTTGTCTTAATTCCTAAAAAACCAATAAATCCAATATAAAAAAAGGCAGTAATTGGTCCCAATATTCCAAATTTTAATAAATAATCTAAAAATTGATTGTGTGTTGGAAATTCATATTTGGCCAGAAATAGTTGATTCGTTTCTTTAAAATACTGTACTAATTCTTTCTTTCCATCCGATGCTCCCACTCCAAAAGGAAGGTTTTGAAGAGACAATTCCCACGCTGATTTCCAAATCGATAATCGGGTTACAAAAGAACTATAAACCGCTATTTCAGGATGATCTATTTCATCTAATTTCCCTACTTTGTCCATATTCGAAAAAATCTGGGTCGAATACTTTTCTTTCATGTAAGGATTCTTTTGTAGGAATAGAAACAAAACGGAACCAATTAAAAGCAACATAATAATTGCTCTTTTAAAGATAATTTTAGAACTATATCTTTTGGAAATTTGAAAATACCCCACCGTCACAAAACCAAACAAAGTGCCTAATAATGCCATTCTGGTATTCACATATAAAACAAAAAAGAAAGAGCTGATAAAAAGCACTAGATCTCCTATTTTATACCATTTAGTAACATGTGCTTTAGAAGTTTCAAGCAAAAAATACAGATTAGAAAACGCTATAAAAGCCAAGTGCATATTGAGTGCCGGTGCATGAATACCAATGCTTTCAGAAAACACATAACCCATTTCCCAAAGATGAATCCCATTCAGATATTTAAAAAAATGTTCCGGATACAATAGTATAAAACGCCCAAAAAAGAATGCCATAATAAATGTTGTTCCAATGCTATAGGCTTTCAAAATTTTAAGAAATTGAATTCGTTGATAATTTCCAATTATAAACAGTGGAAAAAAAAGTAATGAAAGACTTTTCTCCAATGATTTTAAACCCAACGCATAAGAGTCATTGTTTACGAAAAACAAAATTTCTATCAAAAATGGAGCTGCTATTACCAACATAATTGGCAGTTGGCTTTTCGAAAATTTTATTTTTTTTAAAAACAACAAATTAAAAACAACAAAAACGATCAAAAAAACAGTGCATAGTTTTCTGAAAATTAAAGTGATAGCAATTAAAAATAAAAATAAATTAAATACTTTGTTGAATGTCTTTTCTGAAATGTTCATAATACAATGCAAAATATATTAAAGGGAAAAGGCCTATTTTATGTCTAATGGAAGTCCCTAAATCAGGCTCAAATATACCTTGAACGATAAAATAAGCAAATAAAATTAATAAAGTCCACAACTCAAATTGATATTGTTTTCTGTTTTTTAAACATCTGGAAAACCGGACAAATAAAATATAAAAAACCAACAATTGCCAAATTACAAAAGCGAGTACTTGTGGAGATAAAACATGCTTAATTGCTTCAACTATAGGCACATTTACTGCCATAAAACCATACATAATACCAAATGCTTCACCATACCAAGTGTCTTGTGCTATTGGCGATACTATGGCCGTATTTATATTGTTTTTATTGATATTATTAATGACATAATTCTCCCTTGTTAGTTTAGAAATATACTCTCCTCTAATAACTCCATGGCTCAGTGATAAAAAAATGGCAATCAGCAATCCATAAAAGATTGTGGAAAATGTTTTGTTCTCAAATTTGATAAACGATATTACATACATTCCTACTGCGAATATTGGCAGCAATATATAATAGGGCCTGAAAAACGAAAAACAAGCGATTAAAACCAGTGAAAAAACAATTTTAAATGTTGGTTTCCTATTGGATTGAAATATAAAAGGAATGGTACAAAACAGTAAAAAAGTGATGAATTCCTTAGTGGGCATAGACATATATATTCCTGAAAGCAGCAGCGCAATATACACCAAAACATTTTTTACATTTACCTTATGGAAGTTTGACGGCACTCCTATTTTATAATATATATATGTTACTATAGGAAATTGAATTAAGGCAATAAGAAAAAAAGGAAGATATCGCAGACCTGTAAGCTTATAAAACATAATGGCAAACGGGTAACTGCCAAACCAGCCTATTTCATGGTACTTGTCAAATACTATGATTACTGTATCGTTAAAATATCTTTCCGGTAAAATATAAGGCGTCAGGAAGGCTACTATTAAATTACAAAAAAACAACCCTATAAATACCGCTTTGTTTTTTTTTATTAGTGTTTTCATCAATGCTTTTTATATAAAAACCTTACTTAGTCTCTGAATAATTATATTAAAATGGTGTTATTTCTTTACCAAATTTTAATGGAATACAATTAATAATTTATCTTTTCTATAAACAATTATTGCTGTAACTAGATTCCAAAAAAGTAAACTGGACACAAAAGCAATTGCTGCTCCAGTCATGGAATACATCGGGATTAATATATAATTTAGAATTAAATTAAGTAATACCGCAAAAATTAAAACGATTTGGAAAACACTCTGTCTTCCTGTCATATTCAAATATATAGCTGATACTCCAAAAAAAGAAGCAAACAATTGACCTACCATTAATATCAAAAGCGCTTGTTTGCTTTGGGTATAATTTTCTCCAAAGAAATATAAAATATTTTCGGAAAACAAACAAACAAATAAAACAACAGGTAAAGTTAGCGCAACAATCATTCTGGTGCTTTGTTGCAATGCCTTTGATAGTTCTTTTTTATTGTTGTCAGTGTAAAGTTGCGCGATTTTTAAAGAAACAGAAATATAGACTGAATTATTAATCATAAACAAAATAGAAACTAACTTCATTGCAATGGCATAATAGGCAACCGTTTCATCACCTTTAAATTTTTTCAAAAACACTACATCAAAAGTCATCATCAAAAAAATAGCTAAACTACTTATGGCCATTGGATATGATTTATGAGCAATAAAGCTATACGAAAAAGAATTTGTATCATTTGATAGTAATAAATCTCCATCTTGTTTTTTGAAAAGTCGAAAAATAATAATCGTAGTTATAATTGCAAGTGCAACAAATCCTATCAAAAAAGTGTCTACTAAATAGGCTTCTTGGTGATAATAAAACAAAATAATAGCTCCAAAAATAACGGAAACATACTTAAACGTGTTTCTAAATAATTCAGCAACGTAAACTTTGTCTAATGCTCGAATTGTTTCGGTATTAAACAAGGTTATCGAATAAAAGAACAAAGCAATAATTGCTTTAGCCATCAAAACATAGGAGCTTTTATCATTGAAAAATAAATTAATACTATTTTGACCAATAACAAAAAAAATAAGCAACATCAGCAAACACAATACTAGAATAATCACTACAATTTTTTTATAAATTGCCTTTAATTTTTCGGTTTCATTTGTGCTTTTTAAAATGCCTGTAAAATATAATATAGATTGATCAGCGCCAAGAACGCAAATACTGCTTAAAACTAATAAAATCATTCTTATAAAGTCGAATTGGCCAATGATTTTCGGGTCGTAATTATGCGTTAAAAACAATGAAAATCCAAAAAGAGTGACTACGCCTATAATTCTTAAAAACATCGTTTTTAAACTCTGTAAAACAAATGGATTTTTTTTTATTTTATTGAAACCCATATTGATTTTTTCAAAATTTAAGGAAATGATAGTAACTGATTAATTAAAACCTATTCAACTTTATTTAGTTTTAAAAGAAAGTGAAAAACAATTAAATCATTTTTGATTTTCTCATTTGGTTTTTATAATAATCTGAAAATAAACAAATTAAAATAAACGAAAGCAAAAATAAAACTGGCAAAACTAATTTTAACTTTCCATTGACTGAGTTCGTATTTTCAATATTTAATGTTGAACTATTGTCTTTTATAATTTTGTCCAATCCAACTAATTCTACTCTACGAATTCCTTGTTCTTTAATCAAAGTCTCTTTCGTTTTAATCACATCGTTTAGTTGCGTATTCTCATTATAATAAACCAGATTATTACTTTTTGCTCCTTTTATGGTATTAGAAAATGCATTCAAAACGCCATTTATTTGTGAAATAATAGTATCATTTTGAATAATTTCTATTTGAATATTATTTACTGTTTCTTTTTGTACTTTTTTATAGTAATCCGTTTCGTTTAGATAGATTAAAATGGGTTGAACAGTTTCAATAATGTCTGTTTGTTTTTTAGTTTTGAAAGTAATCGTATGTAAGCTGTAATTCTTACTGGTCAAATTATCTTCAAGGATTTTTTTTATGTCTCCACCCTCTGCCATCAACTTGATTAATTCAAAGTTCTCTGTCTTATTCTCAATGAATTTATAAACGTCCGTTATGGGTTTGATTTCAATTTTGAGTATTTCTTTAGGACTTTTAATCCCTACAATTTCTTTCAGAAAAACGATATCCCTCTCTTTGATTTTAGATTCAATCAAGTCAATTTTTGAATATAAATAATCCGTGCTTTCGAAATTTGGAGTAACTATAATTTGATGATCATAGGTTTTTTTTATCACATCCAAATAAAACCCTAATCCAACTCCAATTACCAACAAAATGAAAATTACAATAGCCTTTTTTACAAAAAACTGAATACATCTAAATAAAAAGGTATTAATCCATTCAAATAATCTTCCTATTTTTTTAGAAATTTGTGTTAAATCAATCTCCTGATCCTCTTGGTTATTGGGTTGGTTTTTGTTCATCCTATGTTTTTATTTTGTGTTGAAAATTTGTTCCAATATTTTAATGGTAATCAAATAAGTAGGCTTTACACCCGTTGTTCCCAGTCCGCCTGAAGCCAATGTACTTCCGGTTTCAAGAGGATTATCTGATGCATAATACGCATATCTTACTTTTACATCATGAGGAACACTTTTTCTAATTTTTGAAGCGGATTGAATGGCTTTTTGGTAATAAGAACCTTCCATTTCCAGACCAATAATACCCCAAGTTGATTCATGGAAAAATTTTAATAAATCTCTATTTTGTAATGAAGTTCCCAAAACGGTTACCATTGGTCCGGCAAAAACAGCAATATCATTACCTTCAAACATATCGGCGGTTAATTCATTTTCGAAAAAATAATTATCTGCTGTTCCTTCATTGATGTGTGCATTCGGAATCATAATATCTCCTTTTCCACCTTCCAGAATTCCCGCTTTCCCCATGATAGAAACGGATTCAACATTAAGCAAAGTCGCTTTTTTATACGGTTTCAATAACTCATCAATGGTTTCATACGCTTGCTCTCCAAAAGCGTAATCCATAACAATCAGCACCGGTTTTTTGTCTCCGGTATTTGCCTTTGGAAATGATGTTTTAGACCAATCAATTTGGGCTGTATCAAAAATCTGAACGTCTATATTTGTTCCTGAGGTATCCGGTAACGAAAACATTCCGTGTTTCAAAGCTACTGCTGAAACCTGATTACGAACTTCGTTCGCACCCGATTTGCTTAATTCTTCATAAATAAAGAAATCAGACTTGTCTTTAAACGTTGTTTTTAAAACCTCCGTGGCAAAAATAGAATTCATCACACTGTGCATGTTCGCACTAATCACATGAATTGGACGGTCTAAAAGTTGGTTTTCTTTCAAAACCTCCTTAATGTTAGTGGCCCAAATTTCACCGTGAATATGATGGCCCAAACGTTCCCTTAAAATAGGACTAAACGTTATAGTTCGCTTATTATCGTCTACTATTTCTTCAATCGCCAGTTTTCCCAACCAAAAAATAACGTGTAAAAATCGATCTGGCGCAGCGGTTGAGCCAAATGTATCATAAATATCCAATACTTCCTCAAATGTCCTTCCCAGGATATTGGCAGCATGCGAAATGGCTTTTTCTTTTTCTACAAGAGTCAATTTTTTCTTTTGGGAAACGGCTTGTTCCAGTTTGAACCAATCGCGGGAAACTTCACCGGCATCATCCAGTAAAACCCTGTTTCTAATTTTGTGTGATTCAATGAAAATAAACGTCAAATGCGTCAAAATATCATAAATATCCGAACGTCCACGGGTAATTTCCACGTTCATTTGTTCTTCATCAATACGGTAACAATTGCGGCGTCTTTTAGGTGGAACAATCGCCTGAAAATGAGATTTTGAATACCCTTCTTCTGAAGTTAAATTGATGAATCGACATTCTTCAATTCCTACAGGAAGACGCTCAATAACATATAAAAGCCCATTCAATTCTACTTTTTCATCTGCAATATTTCCATATATTTCAGGACTTAATGCCAATAATGCTTCTCTCAATGTATCTCCGGAAACTCCCATTGGCTTATAAAATCCTCTATTGAAAAGATGACGCATGGTGATGTACATTTTTTCAATTGCTGCTGATGATTCTTGCGCTCTGGAGCGTGATATATTTTTTGTTTCTTTCATTTTCTGCTTATTTTCTAACCTTCAAAGGTAACTTTTTTATTTATTTTTTAATAAATCTACTATATTTCTGTCATTAGAGAGTCTCGGGATTTTATTTTGTCCTCCCAGTTTACCTATGGATTTCATATAATCCTGAAAGCCATTTTTAGCCACTTTGGTGACAACCACTTTCCGCAACACTTTCCCCACAATCAAATCATCATAATACATGTTTTGTTTTCGCATCGCATTGTCCAGCGCTTCCGCAAAAGTAACGCTGTCTTGCGGTTCGTTCTCAAATTCAATAAACCATTCATGATACGGTAATCCTTCTGCCGGCGTGATTTGTGGCGCCACCGTAAATTCATTAATTCGGATATTCGTTCCAATAATTGCTTCCTGCAACGCACTTTCCACTTCCTTGCCAATCACATGTTCTCCAAAAGCCGAAATATAATGTTTGATTCTTCCGGATACTATAATTCGATATGGTTTTAAACTGGTAAACTGAACGGTATCTCCAATGTTATATCCCCAAAGTCCTGCATTGGTAGAAATAATTAAAACGTAATTCACGTCTAATTCCACTTCGCCAATCGTATAGCGCCTTGGTTCCGAACCTTCGGGATCAGTATAAAATTCGTCGCTTTTTATAAATTCATAGAAAATTCCAGAGTTCAAAAGCAGTAACATTCCCTTTTCTTTTTGCGAATCCTGATAGGCAAAAAATCCTTCCGAGGCCGGAAATAACTCAATGCTGTCTACCTTTCGACCAATAAGATTTTCAAATTTGGCACGATACGGTTCATAATTCACACCGCCGTAAATAAATAAATTGAAGTTTTTGAAAATGTCTCCTACAGGCTTCCCTCCTTTTTGATTTAGTTTTTCAAAATACATTTGAACCCAAGACGGAATGCCGGAAATAACCCTCATGTCTTTATTAAACGTTTCCTCGACAATCGCATTTACTTTGGTCTCCCAATCTTCAATACAATTGGTTTCCCAAGAAGGCATTCTGTTTTTTTGAAGGTATTTTGGAACAAAATGCGCCACAATTCCAGACAATCTTCCTAATTTAACTCCATTTTTTTCTTCTAATATTGGGCTTCCTTGCAAGAAAATCATTTTTCCATCAACAAAATCAGCGTTTCCGGTTTCATGAATGTAATGTAAAATAGCATTTCGAGCTGCTTCAATATGAAAAGGCATGGATTCCTTTGTCAACGGAATGTATTTTGCCCCAGAGGTAGTTCCGGAAGTCTTGGCAAAATAAAGCGGTTTTCCTTTCCAAAGGATATTTTCCTGACCTTTTACCACCTTATCTACGTAAGGTTTCAATGCTTCATAATCTCTTACTGGAACTTGTTTGGCAAAATCCAGTTCGGTTTTTATTTGGTCAAAATGATGGTCAATACCAAATTGTGTTTTCTTCGCTTCTTTAATTAATTTTTGTAAAACCTTCTTTTGAGTTTCAATTGGATTATTGGCCCAAAGTTGTGTTTTCTTGTATATTTTTTGTGCAAATAACTTTGCAGCAGTAGATTTTATTGACATTTTTATTTTTGTTCTTTAAAAGATAAAAGTCGGTTTTTTTACTCCATTTTTGATTTTTTAGAAAGTGCTTTTTTTTCTTCTTTCCCCACTTGCTCTCTCAATTCCAATTCTTGCTTTGATGCAAATAAATCAGCTTGAGAAGGTACTTTATCCACAGCCGAAAGTATGGAATCTTTATTGAATTTTGCATATTCTAATTCTCCTGTCAACACTTTTTGAATCGACTGGATGTACGCTTCATTTTTCTTTAAAGCTCGCGACAAAGAATCTGATTTTAAAGCCAGTTCCATTGCGTCCTTCTTTAATTTTGAGGAAGAATAACCTGGAATAAATTCTCGCAAAGGAGTAAAAGCAATAATAAAAGTAGTAACAAATGTAATAATTATTGCTCCTAAAGTCGCTACCACAAAAACATTCATTAAAGTAAGTTTTAAAGAAAATGTCTCTTCAAAAGTATCTTCGTTAAGTATTATTAAACGTCGTTTATTGAATAAATTTTCCTTGAGTTTGCGCCGTTTTAGTCGTTTTTTTGACATACTTTTTTATTATTGAACAAATATAACAATTATTGTCGTTGATTGTATTCGCTTGTTTTTGTTCACTTTTCTTAAGCTATATTTATTTTTAATAAATTTTTAACGGTTTTTAAACCAAATAAATACAACAAAATGAGTTTCCGTTAACTAATTCTATATACCTTTGCTCTTAGATGTATTACAAATTTGCTTCGGCATAAATTATTCAATCATGGGAAGATTAGGTGTTACAGAAATCCTTGTTATATTGGCGATTGTTTTATTACTTTTTGGAGGCAAAAAAATTCCAGAATTAATGAAAGGTTTAGGAAGCGGAATTAAAGAATTCAAAAACGCAGCCAAAGACCCTCAACCAGCTGATAAAAAAGAAGAAGAAGAAACAAAATAAAAAAAATGCTTTTCAATCGAAAAGCTTTTTTTTTGTTTTAAAGTATCATACTCAACTGAATGCGTTTTCTATCTTCATCCACTTCCGTGACTTTGACCTGAACATGTTGGTGTAATTTCACCACTTCATTCACATCGCTTACAAAACCTGCTTTGAGTTGCGAAATGTGAACCAAACCACTTTCTTTTACTCCAATATCCACAAAACAACCAAAATTGGTAATGTTATTCACAATTCCCGGCAAAATCATTCCTGATTTTACATCTTTTATCGTTTTTACATTGGGGTCAAATTCAAATACTTTGGCTGCTTTTCTTGGATCTAATCCCGGTTTTTCGAGTTCTTTGATAATGTCTTTTAAACCTAGCAAACCTATTTCCGGAGTAATGTAATTTTCTGGTTTTATTAAAGCCGTTTTTTCTTTGTTTGCAATCAAATCATGCACCGTCAATTTTAAATCTTTTGCCATTTTCTCCACAATTCCATACGCTTCCGGATGAACTGCTGAATTATCCAATGGATTTTTTGCATTCGAAATTCGGATAAAAGCAACGCCTTGTTGGTACGCTTTTTCACCTAATCTCGGTACTTTTTTAAGTTGCTTTCGGTCTTGGAAAGGACCATTTTCTGAACGGTATTGCACGATGTTTTCGGCCAGCTTCTCTCCTATTCCACTCACATAACTCAACAAATGTTTACTGGCCGTGTTGATATTTACTCCAACCGAATTCACGCAACGAATCACCGTACTGTCCAACTCTTCTTTCAGCTTATTTTGATCCACATCGTGTTGGTATTGGCCTACGCCAATCGCTTTTGGGTCAATTTTTACCAGTTCAGCTAATGGATCACTTAATCGTCGTCCGATAGAAACCGAACCACGAACCGTCACATCGTAATCTGGAAACTCCTCTCTCGCAATTTTTGAAGCGGAATACACCGATGCTCCTGCTTCGGAAACGATAAAAACCTGAACCGGTTTATCAAAAGCGATTTTCTTAATAAAGAATTCGGTTTCACGCGAAGCTGTTCCGTTTCCAATGGAAATCGCATCAATTTTATACGAATTGACCATCGAACGAATTTTTTTCATCGCCATCGCTTCCTCTTTTTGTGGCGCATGCGGATAAATGGTTTCGTTATACAACAAATCTCCTTTTTCATCCAAACAAACAATTTTACAACCGCTTCTAAATCCAGGATCAATTGCCAGAATTCGTTTTTCTCCCAAAGGCGGAGCCAGTAATAATTGCCCCAGATTGTTCGCAAAAACCTGAATAGAATTGGCGTCAGCTTTGGCTTTGGCTTCATGCAAGGATTCATTTGAAATTGCCGGATTCAGCAATCGTTTGTAACTGTCTTCGATGGCTAATTGTACGTGAGATGTGGTTTTATTTTGACCTTTTAAAACTAATGCATCAATAATAGCATACGCTTCATCAATATCAACTGCTACTTTAAACTTGATAAAACCTTCATTTTCGGCACGAAGCATCGCTAATAATCTGTGTGAAGGTGCTTTAGTCAACGGTTCTGACCAATCGAAATACTGATTGAATTTCTGCGCCGCTTCGTTGTCTTTTTTTGTTTTTACTACTTTGGTGGTAATGGTGGCTTTGCGTTCGTACAATCTTCGAAGTTGCTTTCGAACATAAATATTTTCATTAATCCATTCGGCAATAATATCACGTGCTCCTTGCAAAGCTGCTGCTTCGCTGATGATATTTTCATTCAAATATTGTGTGGATATAAAGTCGACATCATCATTATTTTGTGCCATGATGATTTTTGCCAATGGTTCCAGTCCGTTTTCGCGGGCAACATCCGCTTTCGTTTTTTTCTTCTTTTTAAAAGGCAGATAAAAATCTTCCAATTCCTGTAAATCAAAGCTTTGTTGGATTTTTTTTTCTAATTCTGGACTTAGTGCATTTTGTTCCTGAATCGATTTTAAAATCGCTTCTTTACGTTTTATAATGACTTCGTATTCTTTTTGAAGCTTTGCAATTTGTTCTATTTTCACTTCATCCAGATTTCCTGTGGTATCTTTTCGATACCTCGAAATGAACGGAATTGTACAATTCTCCTGTAACAATTGAACGGTTTTTTGAATGTTTATCGCTGCAGTGGCAACAACTTTTGATATGAATTGTATATTAGTCATTTTAAATTTAAAATTATAAAATCATGTTGCTAAAATAGTATCTTTGAGTCAAACCTCCTTATTTATGTCTTTTTTATTCTGGTATTTTCCACTTATTAACTTGGTTGCTTTTTCCGTAATAGGAGTTGACAAACGGCTGGCTATTCAGCAAAAATGGCGCATTTCTGAACGTAATTTATTGCTTACTAGTGTAATCGGCGGAACAATTGGTTCTGGTTTAGCGATGCTTATTTTCCGACATAAAACTTCAAAAATGTCTTTTTTATGGAAGTTTTTTTTAATTGGTATACTGCAGGTTTTTATAGCGTATTTCTATGTTATAAAATCTAAATAATTACTCTTGTTAATTACTTCAAAAGTAGCTTCCGGATAGGCTTTGGCGAAAGCAGCTGGAATTTTAACTTTTTTAGTTTCATTCCATTTAAACTCAAATCCCGCCAGATCTTCTCCCTTTTCTTCAAGCCAATCCAGTTCTTGCTGATCATACGTGCGCCAGAAATAATTATTGGTTTTTATTTTTAGGTAATTTTGTTTTTTAACACGTTCTACGGCCAAGTAATTTTCCCATAAATCGCCCACATCTGTTCTGGAATCCAATCGATTATAATTATTAATGATGCCGTTTCGAATGCCATTGTCATAAAAATACCAACGGCTGGATTTCACAATTTCCTTTCGAAGATTGCGACTGAAACCTTCTACTTTGAAGATAATAAACACTTTAGAAAGCAAATCTAAATAGTTGGCCACTGTATTTTTAGACATTTGCAACTGATTTGCTAATTCCTGTAACGAAACTTCTTTTCCTAATTGATACGCTATCAAACGCAGCAAATCATATATTTTATCGGCATGTTTTATTCCTTCAAATACTAAAATATCTTTCAGTAAATAGGAATTAATAATTTCATACAAATACTCTTTTTTTTCCTCCCAATCTGAATACTGAATCAGTTCGGGATAACTTCCAAAAAGTAATCTTTCCTCTAATTTTTCTGTAGTTTGTTTGTAATTTTCGTATTGAGAATATTCCATTTGTGCAATTGGAAAAAGATACAACGTGTTTTTTCGTCCCACTAATGGTTCACCTAGATTGTTGTTTAAATCAAAAATAGAGGAACTTGTCGCAATGATTTTGATTCCTTCAATAGAATCCACAATTAATTTTAGAATCAAACCAATTTCAGGAATCGTTTGGGCTTCGTCTATAATCAGTACATCAATATTGAGTAATAATCGCTTGTAATTCACTGCAGAACGTTCTTTGAGTAAATTTGCATCATTGATATCTTCTCCGTTCAGTTGCAAATAACTTCCGGTAGGAATAGTTTGAAGATAATTTTTTAGTAGTTCGGTTTTACCAACACGACGAGCGCCTAGTAAAATCAATACTTTATTAGGAAGTACTTTTTTACAAAAATCTTGAAATAGTGCTCTTTTTAAATAATTTTCCATTCTGTCTGATTTAGCAATCTAAACCAAATATAATTAAAAAATAGTAATTCAGTCAACGCACTGACTAAATTAATGTAAATTTAGTCAGTACGTTGACTGAATTAATGTAAATTTAATCACTAAAATTTCTAACAAGAAATTTTATCTACTCTATTTTGATGTCTTCCACCTTCAAATTCAGTATTTAAGAACGCTTCTACCATTTCTACTGCTTGTGGAATTGAAGTAAAACGAGCGGGAATACTAATAATATTCGCATCATTGTGTTGACGCGCCAAAACTGCAATTTCTTTCATCCAACATAAAGCAGCGCGAACTTTAGACTGTTTATTCACTGTCATAGAAATTCCGTTTCCGCTTCCGCAAATAACAATACCAAAATCAGCTTTTCCATCAGCAACATCAGTAGCAACCGGATGACCAAAATCAGGATAATCCACACTGTCTGCAGAATCAGTTCCGTAATTTGTTACTTCATGTCCTTTTGCCTTAAGCATTTCAACAATTGCTTTTTTGTATTCTGGACCAGCATGATCGTTTCCTATGGAGATTTTCATTTTTACTATATATTAAGTTGTGTAATGCAAATTTAAATAAAGAAATCTAGTTTTGCAGAATTTAAATTTCGCTTCTTTAATCCAGTATTGCAATTGATAAAAAGTCCTTAAAAAGGAAACTCATTCGTAGGTATTATAACTATCAGATTACTATTGAATTAATGGTTATCAATAATTTTAATAAATTTATAAATAGCTGTAAATCAATAGGTAATTTATATTTAAAATGTTAAAAATTTACATTGTTAATAGTGAAACGCAATTGATTGATATTCAGTTAACTTTAAATTAACATATAATGTTCATAACTTTAGATAGAATATTAGAAGTTTTTTATGGTTGTAACCAAAAAATAAGTAATCCAAAACCCACATTAGAAATCCAAATTTAGTTCGTTGAATTTTTAGAATAGTTATCACTATTAAAAAGTAGTTTATTAACAAATTTTAAAAAAGTACTTATTTACAAAAGCAATTCTTTTTAGATTATTAACCATTGTTAATTAAAATTAGAAACGACTTTAAAACGAAGACTTTAGTATAAAATAACTATGTTGATAAGTTCGTATAACATCTTTTAACTTGATTCCAATACATTTTAAAATAAATTTATTGCCACTATTAACACACTATAATAACAACCAAGAAAGATTTTAAATTTAAATTTTCTTTTTGTTTATTTAAATATATGTTGACAACTTTAAAAAAAATAAAATTCAAAAAATAGATTTTAGTGTTCTAATTTTGCTTTAAACGATCTTAAGATTGTTATTCAAGTCATCTAAAAATTCTTGTACTTTTTCAAAATCATTGATATGAATTTTAAGCTTGATTCCACCGTAAGCAAAACTTCCAAATGGATCGACAGAAACTAAGGTTTCGTTTTCAAAAAAATAATTAATTTTTTCTTGTTCCAATAAATGCTTCAGCACTACAATTTCATGTGAATAATTAAAAATTGCAATTGTTTGAAAGTCTTCCATTTTAATTATTTTTATAAAGATACAATTATTCTTCAAAGTTATATTTTCTTTAAAACTGCTAGCTGTATACCGAAAACAGTTAAGTATTTTGTAATTTTAAACTTTTAAGAAAAGATATATGAGTAAAAGATTAAGAAAGCCGATAAAAAAAGAGAAAGACTACTCTGATAAAATAGTAAAAATATTATCGCAAAGTGCTAATAAAGCATTCAATTATAAACAAATAGGAGCAAAGCTAGAACTCGATGACACCGAAAGTAGAAATCAAATTATAAAAGATTTGAAGATTCTGGCTTCTCAAAATAAGATTATAGAATCTGAACCTGGAAAATATTTAGTAAAAGCAATAAGTAAAGACTATTACGAAGGTAAAATTGATATGACAGGACGTAAAACAGCTTATTTTGTTTGTCCAGATTTAGAAGAGGATGTTTTTATTCCCACAAATAATTTAAATCATGCTTTAGACAAAGACATTGTCAAAGTGTATGTTTACAATCAAAGAAAAGGGAAAAGACCTGAAGGCGAAGTGATTGAAGTACTTGAAAGAAATAAAACCGACTTTGTTGGTGTGATTGACATTCAGGCTAATTTTGCTTTTGTTTCTACAGCTAACCCAAAAATGTATACTGATATTTTTATTCCAAAGGATAAAATAGGCGAGGCGGAGCAAGGTGATGTAGTTTTGGTTCATATCGAAGATTGGCCAGCCCGAGCTGATAGTCCTTTTGGTACCGTCATAAAAGTTCTAGGAAAACCTGGAGAACACGATACAGAGATTCACGCTATTCTTGCTGAATACGGATTGCCATCAGAGTTTCCTATTGAAGTAGAAACGTTTGCACAAAAAATAGATACTTCGATAGAAGAAAGTGAAATTGCCAAACGTCGTGATATGCGCGATACGTTGACTTTTACCATTGATCCAAAAGATGCTAAGGATTTTGATGATGCACTCTCATTCAAAAAATTAGAAAATGGCAATTACGAAATTGGTATTCACATTGCCGATGTTTCGTATTATCTTCAAGAAGGAACCATCTTGGATGATGAAGCGTATCAAAGAGCGACATCCGTTTATTTAGTGGATCGAGTGGTGCCCATGTTACCGGAAGTATTATCAAATTTTGCTTGTTCCTTGCGTCCAAATGAAGAAAAATATACGTTCTCCGCTATTTTCGAAATTACCGAAACATCACAAGTGGTTAATCAATGGTTTGGTCGAACGGTAATTTACTCTGATCAACGTTTTGCTTACGAGGAAGCGCAATACATTATAGAAACCAAAGACGATGTGATTCCGGAAGAAATTTCGATTACGGGAAGTTCGTATCAAGTTTCGGAAGCAATTGTCTCTGCGACGCTAAAAATGGACGAATTAGCTAAAATTTTTAGAAAAAGAAGAATGGCTGATGGTGCCATTTCTTTTGATAAAGTAGAAGTCAAATTCAATTTAGATGAAGCCGGAGAACCTCAAGGAGTTTATTTTAAAGTTTCCAAAGATGCCAATCATCTGATTGAAGAATTCATGCTTTTGGCCAATAAAAAAGTAGCAGAATATATTGGAAAACAAAAGAAAACGTTTATTTACAGAATCCACGATGAACCAAATGAAGATAAATTAATTGCCATGCAAACGGTAATTGCCAAGTTTGGTTACAAAATTGATTTCCGTAACAAAGGCGATATTTCTAAATCATTGAATGCGTTGATGGAAGAAGTTAATGGTAAAAAAGAGCAAAATTTAATTGATACCCTTGCGATTAGAAGTATGAGTAAAGCCAAATATTCTACGGATAACATAGGACATTACGGATTGGCTTTTGATTATTATTCGCATTTTACATCACCAATTCGTCGTTATCCCGATGTAATGGTACACCGATTGTTACAGCATTATCTTGATGGAGGAAAATCAGCTGATGAAGAAACGTATGAAACAAAATGTGTGCATTCTTCGACAATGGAAGGTTTGGCAACAAATGCGGAACGAGATTCCATCAAATACATGCAGGTAAAATACATGCAGGATCATCAGGATCAGGAATTTTTAGGTGTAATTTCAGGCGTGACGGAATGGGGAATTTATGTCGAAATTATTGAGAATAAATGTGAAGGAATGTGTAGAATTAGGGATATAAAAGACGATTATTACACTTTTGATGAAAAACAATATGCATTAACTGGAGCAACTTCAGGTAAATTATTACAATTAGGAGATGAAATTTACGTTAAAGTAAAAAATGCTGATTTAGTTAAAAAACAACTGGATTTTAATTTTTTAAGAAGAATTGAAGAACCAATCAAATAAAAAAATGAAAAAATTAGTGATTATTGCCTTTGTATTGTTAACTCAAATTACAAATGCTCAGGTAAGCAGAAATTTAGGAGATTTTGATGAAGTAAAAGTATTTGATAAAATCACTGTAAAATTAATTCCAGCTTCAGAAAATAAAATAGTGATAACTGGAGACCGAGCAGATGAAGTAGAAACAGTAAATAAAAATGGCGAACTGAAAATCAGAATGCCATTTCCACAATTGTTATCTGGAGATGCTATTACAATAAAATTATATTTTAAAAATATTGAAAGTATCAGTGCAAGCGAGGGAAGTTATGTATCAAGTGAAACTGATTTCAAACAAACGATGTTAGATTTGAATGCAAAATCAGGGGCAGAGATTAACATTGAAATTGATGTTGATAAAGTGAATATAAAAGCCAGTGCGGGCGGAATAATTGATGTTTCTGGTAAAGCAACAAATCAAGATGTTGTTATTACGTCAGGCGGAATTTTGAAAGCAATTGAATTACACACAAAACAAACAACAATAAGCGTTGCTGCTGGAGGAAAATCTGAAATTCATGCAACTACATTAGTGGATGCAAAAGTGAAAGCAGGTGGCTCTATTTTTATCTACGGTAAGCCAAAACAGATTAATAAGGAAGTTTTCATTGGCGGTACTATTTTAGAAAAAAATTAGTACTTTGGTTTAGATTTTTGACAATAAATTTAAATTTTTAATGATAAACGATATTTTATCTGGTATTCCTTGGGGAATTTTATTGAGTTTTATGATTGGTCCTGTTTTTTTTATTTTACTGGAAACAAGTATTATAAAAGGATTTAGAGCGGCTTTAGTATTTGATTTAGGAGTAGTTTCAGGAGATATTGTTTTTATTGGAATTGCTTATTTAGGAAGCTACAGGTTGATTCAAAGTTTAAAAGATCAACCGGCACTCTTTATTTTTGGAGGTGTATTGATGCTGGTTTATGGTATAATTTCCTTCATACAATTAAAAAAAGAAGAAAAAATAAACACAGATATTATTGACAGGGAAATAGTCAAAAAAAACTATTTAAGTCTTTTTATAAAAGGGTTTTTGTTAAACATTATCAATATTGGTGTTCTTGGTTTTTGGTTGGCCATTATTATTTCAGTAGGACCAAAACTAGAAATGCAAACCTCCAGAATGATAACTTTTTTTACATCAGTAGTGGTTTCTTATTTACTTATTGATTGTATTAAAATACTATTAGCCAAGCAATTAAAAACAAAACTAACGCCTGTAAACATTCTTAAAATCAAAAAAGGAATCAGTATTGTGATGATGATTTTTGGGATGGTTTTAATCACTCAAGGTTGGTTCCCGGAAGAAAAAGCAATGGTTAAAAAAGCATTTGATAAGATTGATAATTAGTAGATTTTAATTTTATAAAATAGTAAAATCCTTGATTCTAAATTTATTAGAGTCAAGGATTTTTTTATTTAAACCATTAAGGAATTAAGAAAAATTAAGTCTAAATTTTAATGAAATTTAATTCCTTAATGGATAATAATTTAAACACAAAAAACCTCCAAATTACTTTGAATTTTTTAGATTTTTCTCCGGATTCGAACTATAACTTTATTTAATTTTTATTAAAAATTAGACATAAAAAAACCTCCAAATTACTTTGAAGGTTTTAGGTTTTTCTCCGGATTCGAACTATAACTTTATTTAATTTTTCTTAAAAATTAGACATAAAAAAACCTCCAAATTACTTTGAAGGTTTTAGATTTTTCTCCGGATTCGAACTATAACTTTATTTAATTTTTCTTAAAAATTAGGCATAAAAAAACCTCCAAATTACTTTGAAGGTTTTAGATTTTTCTCCGGATTCGAACTATAACTTTATTTAATTCTTCTTAAAAATTAGACATAAAAAAACCTCCAAATTACTTTGAAGGTTTTAGATTTTTCTCCGGATTCGAACTATAACTTTATTTAATTTTTCTTAAAAATTAGACATAAAAAAACCTCCAAATTACTTTGAAGGTTTTAGAGGCATCGTCCGGATTCGAACCGGAGTAGGAGCTTTTGCAGAGCCCAGCCTAGCCGCTCGGCCACGACGCCAATTATTTATTGGTGTGCAAATATAGTAAAAAAGTTAAAAAAGGAAAGCCAATAACCACAAAGTTTTAAAAAATCGTAATTCGTAATTTTTAATTCGTAATTAACTTAACTTCTATATTCTTCCATTTCTATGGTAACTGATTCAACATCACCGCCAATAGGGGGATTTAGTTTAGAAACTGCAACAATAATTCTGGAAACCTCAGGAATTTCTTCAAAAATTCGAGTTATGATTCGGTGTGCTACATGCTCTAATAAGTCCGAACGAATGGCCATTTCTTCTACAACAATGCTATTTAAAAGCACGTAATCCACCGTATCTTTCAAATCATCCGTTACACTCGATTTTCTCAAATCAGTCTTAACTTCTAAATTTACGGTATAGTCAGACCCAATTTTTCCTTCCTCGATTAAACATCCGTGGTAGGAGTAGGTTCTGATGTTTTTAAGTTTTATAATTCCCATGTATCTTTTGTTTACTGTTTAAAATTTATGATTAGCGGCACTTTCTTTTAACTTTTAATAGGTTTCTAGTGAACTTTAAACCTTAAACCTCAAACTTTTTTTATCTTTGCTAAAATAAAACAAAAAAATGTCAACTGAAGAAAAATCACTCCATTTTATAGAACAAATCATTGAAGACAGTTTATCAAGCGGTTTTCCTCAAGATCAATTACGTTTCCGATTTCCACCAGAACCTAATGGGTATTTACACATAGGTCATGCTAAATCGATTTGCTTGAATTTTGGATTAGGGTTAAAGTACAATGCGCCAGTTAACTTGCGTTTTGACGATACAAATCCAGCTAAAGAAGAGCAAGAATATGTAGATGCCATCAAGGAAGATTTAAAATGGTTGGGTTTTAATTGGACCGAAGAATTGTATTCTTCTGATTATTTTCAGCAGTTGTATGAATGGGCGGTAGCCATGATTAAAAACGGTAAAGCGTATATAGACAGTCAATCTTCTGAAGACATGGCGGTTCAAAAAGGAACGCCTACACAGCCTGGAGTTGATGGACCTTATAGAAACCGTTCCGTTGAAGAAAATCTTTCTTTATTCGAAGGAATGAAAAATGGTGATTTTGAGGAAGGTAGCCATGTTTTACGTGCCAAAATTGATATGACTTCGACTAATATGTTGATGCGTGATCCATTGATGTATCGTGTTTTGCATCGTCATCATCACAGAACCGGAAACGATTGGAAAATCTATCCCATGTATGATTTCGCACATGGTGAAAGTGATTATATTGAACAGATTTCGCATTCTATCTGTACGCTGGAATTTGTTATGCACCGAGAATTGTACAATTGGTTTTTGGACCAAATTTACGATGACTCAAAAGTAAGACCACATCAATATGAATTTGCGCGTTTGAACTTGAATTACACCGTAATGAGCAAGCGAAAACTATTGCAATTGGTTCAGGAAAAGATAGTAAATGGTTGGGACGATCCAAGAATGCCAACCATTTCAGGATTAAGAAGAAGAGGTTATACTGCCAATTCTATTCGTAAGTTTTGTGATATTATTGGCGTTGCCAAAAGAGAAAATATAATTGATTTTTCCCTTTTAGAATTTTGCTTGCGCGAAGATTTGAATAAAACGGCTCCAAGAGTTATGGCGGTTTTAGATCCAATAAAATTGGTGATTACGAATTATCCAGAAGATAAGGAAGAATGGTTGGAAGCCGAAAATAATCAAGAAGATGAAAGCGCAGGATTTAGAAAAGTTCCTTTTTCAAAAGAATTATTTATAGAAAGAGAAGACTTTCTTGAAGATGCTCCGGCAAAGTTTTTCCGATTGAGTTTAGGCAGAGAAGTACGTCTAAAAAATGCCTACATCATCAAAGGAGAAAGTGTTATAAAAGACGCTGCGGGAACTATTACGGAGATTCATGTGACGTATGATGAAGACAGCAGAAGCGGAAGTGGGAGCGAAGCCAGTCAACGTAAAGTGGCAGGAACCTTGCATTGGGTTTCTATACAACATGCCTTAGAAGCAGAAGTTCGGTTGTACGATCGCTTGTTTATCGATGAAGCACCAGACAGTCATAAAGAGAAAAATTTCTTAGAATTTATGAATCCTAGTTCGTTACAAATTGTAAAAGGATTTGTAGAACCAAGTTTGGCAACGGTTCAATCTGGAGAGAAATTCCAGTTTCAACGTTTGGGTTATTTCAATGTGGATAAAGATACCATCAAAGGTAAAATTGTCTTTAATAAAACCGTTGGATTGAAAGATGCTTGGGAAGAAAAAGGCAAGAAAGAGGAGAATTTATTGATGAATACTCAAAAAGAAATCAATAAATATGTGAAGGAAAAAGACGAAAACAATGCGAATTTGATTCTAAACAGCATTGTTGATAACATAAAAAGTATTGATAATTACAGTTTAATTATTCAGACTATTGTCAAAAATATCAAGAATGATAATAACTCATTGTTGTTTTCTAATTTGATTCTGCATCATTCAGATAAAGTGCAAGTAAAAGACATCGAAGAAGAATCTTTGACCAAATTATACACGATGTCATTAAAAAGTCAAATGGCAGCCGTTAGAATTTTAGCTATCGAAAATTTGCAAAATGATTTGAATAATTTCACTCTTTTTGAAACACAGCTTTCAGAATTAAAAAAGAATGAGAAAAACGAAAAGGTAATGCAATTATTAAACGATCTTAAAATATAAGATTTATTTTTTAAATAGATTTTATTAATAGAAAGCTCTCTTTTTAGAGGGCTTTTTTCAGTATTGTAATTTCTTATTAAAACCCTATTTTCAATACTTTTTTCCAATTAAAAACAACGACCATAAATTGATTGTAAGGCTTTTTTTTAGAATAAAGAACACCAAGTATAAAATTGCAATAAACGTGTAATAGCTTGCTTTTATTTGCTTTTTTGCCTTGTTAAAATATACTTTAACGAGTTGTTAACGGGTTGTTGTTAATAAATCAGTATCTTTATGAAACAAACTTTTAAAATTAAGAATCATGTCGAATAATTCAGGAAATACATTATTGGCTCTTTTGACTGGAGCAGCTATCGGAGCTGGAATCGGAATTTTATTTGCTCCGGATAAAGGTTCTACAACCAGAGGAAAAATTAAAGATGGTTTTGAGGATGTTAAAAACGAATTAAAAAACAAACTGGATTATTCATCTTCAGAATTGAGAGATAAATTCACAAATGCAAAATATGATTTAGAAGAAACTTACGAAGATCTTGTTTCAAATATTAGTCACAAGACGGATGATGTAATTTCTTTTTTAGAAGAAAAATTAGCCGAACTAAAGATCCAGAACGCAAAACTTCAAAAATAATTTTCATTTACCTAATGTACCAAATCCTAAAAATAAATCCATGGCTTTTGAAGAACTAAAAGAAAATACAGAAAACATTCAAGAACAAGCCAAAGCTTATTTAGAAAGCACTGCGGCTTATTATAAATTGCGGGGTTTCAAGGTTGCAATGAAATCTACGACGATGATCATAAAATTTACATTGATTTTATTGTGTTTCAGTATGGTTTTGTTGTTTTGTTCTGTTGCGGCTGCTTTAGCTATTGGGATAGCTTTAGACAGTTACGCTTTGGGATTTTTAATCGTTGGCGGAGTTTATCTTGTGATAACAGGAATTTTATTTTCTATTAAAGATAAAATCGTTGAAGGACCAATTTTAGAGAAATTTTCAGAAATATTTTTTAACGACTAACTTATGGAAACCAAAAAATATTCTTCCTATGCTCAAATTGAAAGGGAACTTGAAATTTTAAAGATTGAACAAGAAATCAGTTATCAGAAATTAGCTTATGGTCTTCAAAAAACTAAAGAAAGCATAACACCAATGAACCTTGTGAGTGGAGTAGTAGGTTCGTCCTTATCTGCCTTTTCCGGGTCATACGGAACAATTTTAAATATTGCATTACCCTTCGTGATCAAATGGATTAAAAAAATAAAAAGAGGCAATTAAGCCTCTTTTTTTATGAATTCTAGTAAATTATTCTTCTGTTTCCGGACTTTCTGGAGCTTCTGGTTTTTCAGGAATTTCTATATTTTTTTCTCTTCTTGAAGTTGCTTTTCCATTTCTTTTTTTCATTAATTCACCTACTTGATTGGAAGCACTGAACGAAGCGATCATATTGTTGAGCATGTCACTTCCGGCTTGTGGAGAATTAGGCAATAAAATCAGATTTGAATTTGCGTCAGCACCAATAGCTTGGAGTGTATCATAATGTTGAGTTACTACAATCAATGCCGAAGCTTCCTGAGAATTTATCCCAACTCTGTTTAAAACATCTACACTTTCTACTAAACCTTTGGCAATTTCTCTTCTTTGGTTCGCAATACCTTGTCCTTGTAATCGCTTGCTTTCGGCTTCAGCTTCGGCTTTGGCTACGATTCTAATTCTTGATGCTTCAGCTTCAAATTCAGCTACTGTTTTTTCTCTATCAGCCGCATTAATTCTATTCATCGCATTTTTCACTTGAATATCCGGATCAATATCCGTTACTAAAGTATTGATAATCGTGTATCCATAAGTAGTCATGGCTTCATTCAATTCTCTTTTTACAGCAATGGCAATATCATCTTTTCTTTCAAAAACATCATCCAGTTTTAATTTTGGAACTTCTGCACGAACGACATCAAATACATAAGAAGTGATTTGATCGTGTGGATATTCCAGTTTATAAAAAGCATCATAAACAGTCTCTTTGATAACCATAAATTGCACTGAAACTTTTAGTTTTACAAAAACATTGTCTTTCGTTTTTGTTTCAATGATGACATCTAATTGTTGAATTTTTAGATTCACACGTCCTGCAATTCTGTCTATTAAAGGAATTTTCAATTGCAAACCGGATTGTCGGATACTTAAAAATTTTCCAAATCGCTCTACAACAACTGCTGTTTGTTGTTTTACCGTAAAAAATGAAGAAAGTAAAATGAAGGATCCAAAAACTAGTAGGATAATTAAGGCAATATTCATAATATTTTTTGTTTTTAGTTAAAAATTATCTCACAATTTACAAAAAAAACTTTAGGTTTGTCCTTGTAAATTTTAATTATATGAGAAAGATAACACTTACTTTATTTTTTATTTTCATTTCCATAACAGCCTTTTCCCAATATAAATACAGGGATTCAAATAGGATAGGAATCAGTTTTGGCGTCAATCAATTTACGTTGAACACTGATAATTTCCAAACTAAACCCGAATTGGGCTGGAATGCGGGACTTTCTATGCGGGGAAATTTCTATAATGATTGGGATATGGTATATAACATTCAATTTAGCGAGAATAATTTTTCTGTTGTAACAAACACGTTGACCTTGGCACAGGAAGATGTTAACTATAAATTGGCATCTGCTCAAGTGTCTTTACAAGTAAGTTATAAACTTGTCGAAAATCATTTGAGTATTGAGTTTGGTCCAATTGTCCAAGTCAACGGAAAATTAAACATAGATAATACAGATGAAAATAATGTTATTTCTGGTACAACGTTGTTAGCCAAAGATATTAGGGAGATTTCTAATTTTAATTTTTATCCAACGGTGGGAATCACTTTTGGAGTGCGTCATTTTAGAGCCAATGTTTCCTATCAATATGGAGTCAATAACATGCTTGAAAACTTGAACAACAAGAATTTAGGTGTAAATTTCAAAGGAAATCCTGGAATTATCAATGGTAATTTGATAATTTATTTATAAACGAAAAGCTTCTAATCCAAATTAAGATTAGAAGCTTTTTATCATTAAATTCTTTTAGAGTTTTATACTCTAAAAGGGTTATTTTTTTACAAAGTAGCGATTGCTTTTTGAATTCGGTTAACCGTTTCGTCTTTTCCAATTACTTCAACGATATCAAATAGGTGAGGACCTTTTAGCGCGCCAACCAAACTCAAACGGAATGGTTGCATTACTTTTCCCATTCCAATCTCGTTTTTCGTCATCCAGTCTTTGACAATCGTTTCGATATTCATCGAAGTAAAATCGGTAATTTCTTCCACAACAGAAATTAATTCCTGCATCAATGCTGGTGTTTCTTCCTTCCAGTTATTGCTGGCTTTTTCATCATAGGCTGTTGGAGCCACAAAAAAGAAATCGCTCATTTCCCAAAATTCAGAAACAAAATGCGCGCGTTCTTTGATTAAAGAAACTATTTTGGTCAACTTTGTCATTTCGAGCGCAGTCGAGAAACCTTTTTCAGCCAAAATAGGAGCGTAGGCTTTTGCCAAAGTAGCATCTTCCTGCTTGGTTAAATACTGGTGATTGAACCATTTGTTTTTTTCAGGATCAAATTTAGCCCCAGCTTTATGAACTCTGTTCAAGTCAAATGCTGCAACTAATTCTTCCAGCGAGAATAATTCTTTATCTGTTCCATCATTCCAACCTAATAATGCTAAAAAGTTGATTACGGCTTCGGGGAAAAATCCTTTTTCTCTGTAACCGGATGAAACGCCTTCTGCGGTTTTCCAATCCAATGGAAATACTGGAAATCCCATCTTGTCACCATCACGTTTGGATAATTTTCCGTTCCCGACAGGTTTCATTATCAATGGTAAATGTGCAAATTCGGGTGCTTCCCAACCAAATGCTCTGTACAATAAAACGTGTAAAGGCATTGATGGCAACCATTCCTCACCACGAATTACATGCGAGGTTTCCATTAAATGATCATCCACAATATTGGCTAAATGGTACGTAGGCATTCCATCACTTTTGAACAATACTTTATCGTCTAAAAGATTCGTTTCAAACTTTACATCACCACGAATAATGTCATGTAAAAGCAACGTTTCATTCACCGGAGTTTTAAAACGAATTACATAATGCTCTCCACCAGCAATTCTTTTAGCAGTCTCGTCTGCAGAAATCACTAACGAAGTGTCCAGTTTTTCTCGATTATGGTGATTGTATATAAAGGTTTGTCCTTGTTCTTCTTCTAATTTTCTTGCTGCATCCAAAGCTTCGGCTGTATCAAAAGCATAATACGCATTCCCGGAATTGATTAATTCAGCAGCATATTGTTGGTACACATCTTTTCTTTCGCTTTGACGGTATGGACCAAATTTTTCATTTTTACCAATAGTCTCATCGGGCGCAATTCCTAACCACTCCAATGCTTCCATGATATAATTTTCGGCACCAGGAACAAAACGGTTTTGGTCCGTATCTTCAATTCTCAGGAAGAATACACCATTGTTTTTTTTGGCAAACAAATAATTGAATAATGCGGTACGAACGCCGCCAATATGTAAAGGTCCAGTTGGACTTGGTGCAAAACGCACCCGAACTTGTTTAGACATTGCTGTAAATTTTTTTGCGAAGATACAAATTCGATTACTCAATTGGATTATCTGAAAATGAGATAATGTTAGATTAATGAGTTTGATGATTTTAACATTTCTTTATTCATATAAATTATTACTTTTATTGGTTATAAAAAACAAAGCATACATTTTGGAAAATCAGCAATTTATTTATCAAAAACTCGAAGCTTTCATTTGGAAGTTTTATACCAACGAATTGATACGGGGAACTATTTTCTTCATCGGTTTAGGATTGTTGTATTTTCTATTTACGCTTTTTGTCGAATATTTTCTTTGGCTCAAGCCAATGGGAAGAACGATTTTATTTTGGACTTTCGTTGGAGTTGAAGTGTATTTGTTGTTTCGTTTTATTTTATTTCCCATTTTTAAATTATTCAAACTTCAAAAAGGAATCGATTACAATCAGGCTTCTGCAATTATTGGAAATCATTTTGCGGAAGTGAGCGACAAACTGACTAACTTTTTACAATTATCAAATCCGAACGAACATCAAATCAAATCGGAATTATTGGCCGCTTCGATTGAACAAAAAGCCAATGCGTTGCAAACAATTCCTTTTGGGAACGCCATAAATTACAACGGAAACAGAAAGTATTTTCCTTTGGCTTTAATTCCAATTTTGTTATTTGCTTTCTTTTATTTTTCTGGAAACAGCAGCATGATTTCTCAAAGTTTGAATAGAGTAGTGCATTTCAATTCGGCTTTTCTGCCACCAGCTCCTTTTAAATTCGTGGTTTTAAATTTGAATTTACAAACCGAACAAGGAAAGGATTTTATACTTCGAATTAAAACAGAAGGGAAAGTAGTTCCTGAGAACGCGATGATTTTCATTGACGATGAAAGTTATTTTATGGAATCAATCAAAGCAGGGGAATTTCAATTTAAGATAGCGAAGCCTTCAGAAAACATTTTGTTCCACGTGGAGGGAAATGCTATTTCTTCGCAGGATTATGAATTGAAAGTGATTACTGTTCCATCCATTGCTAATTTTGAAATGCAGTTGAACTTTCCTTCGTACTTGAATAAAAAAACGGAAACAATCAAAGGAACAGGAAATGCGGTTATTCCGGAAGGAACACGTGTGACTTGGAAAATGAATACGCAAGCGACACAAAATGTATCGTGGATGGACGGAATTTCAAAAGCTTCTTTTTCAAAAACAGATAACACCTTTGTTTTATCTAAAAATATAGTTCAAAACACAGATTATCAAATATTTACGTCAAATGAAAAGGTAAAAAACTACGAAAAACTCAATTATCAACTTACCATTGTCAAAGATCAGTTTCCAACGATCAATGTGAGCAATGCGCCGGACAGTTTGAAGGTTGCTAAGAACTATGTTTTAGGTCAGATTTCGGATGATTATGGTTTGTCTAGACTTCAGATTGTTTATTACGAAAGAGAGAAACCACAAACTGCTAAACGTGGAACAATTGCTATTGAGAAAAGTTCTTTTGATCAATTCGTATTTTCGTTTCCAAGTAATCTTCCGGTGGAGCAAGGGGTATCTTATGATTATTATTTTGAAGTTTTTGATAATGATGCTCTCCATAATTTTAAAAGCACGAAGTCTTCCGTTTTCTCTAATCGTGTTTCCACAGATGAAGAAAAGGAAGATCAAATTTTGCAACAGCAAAATGACAACATCAACAGTTTAGAGAAGTCTTTAAAAAACCAGGATAAGCAAATCTCTGAAATGGAGAAGTTGCAAAAAACCGGAAAAGAGAAAGAAAATCTGGATTTTAAAGATCAGCAAAAAGTAAATGATTTCATCAAGCGTCAGATGAAACAGGATGAGATGATGAAAGAATTTACTAAAAAAATGAACGATAATTTGGAGCAATTAAAAACCGATAAAAAGGATGAGTTGAAAGAAGAGCTTCAAAAGCGATTGGACAAAGCCGAAAAAGAATTCGAAAAAAACCAGAAGTTTTTAGATGAATTGAAAGAACTGAACGATAAAATTCAGAATGAAGAGTTGTTGTCTAAGTTGGATAAATTCAAACAAAATAGTAAAAACCAAACTAAGAATTTAGAACAGTTGGTGGAATTGACGAAAAGGTTTTATGTAGAAAAGAAAGCAGAACAATTAGGAGACAAACTGGACAAACTATCGGAGAAACAAGATAAATTATCTGATGATGAAAAGGATAATAAACTGGACAAGCAGGAAGACATCAATGCTGAGTTTGACAAAATCCAAGAAGATTTAAATGATTTAGAAAAAGAAAACAAGGAATTAAAATCACCATTGGATTTATCAAAAGACGATGCTAAAGAAAAAAGCATTGACGAGGATTTAAAGAAAGCTTCTGAAGAATTAAAGAAAGACAAGAAAGATAAAGCAAAGCCAAATCAAAAAAGTGCTTCTAAAAAGATGAAAGAGATGTCGCAGAAAATGGAACAAACTTTGGAGGAAGGGGAAATGGAACAGTTGCAGGAAGATGTTGCTATGTTGCGACAAATCTTGGATAATTTATTAGCGTTTTCTTTGTCACAGGAAGACTTGATGAATCAGTTTAAAAAACATAAATCAGGATCACCGGCGTTTAATAAAAACATTAAAATTCAACAGGATTTAAAACAACAGTTCAAGCATGTTGATGACAGTTTATTTGCGATGTCGTTACGTAATCCAAAAATTGCTGAAGATATTACTAAAGAAATAGGTAATGTAATTTACAACGTCGATAAATCGTTGTCCAGTTTAACTGATGCTCAAGTTCCAAAAGGTTTATCGCACCAACAATACACCATTTCAGCGGCTAATAAACTTGCAGATTTTCTGAGTGACATGCTTAACAATATGCAAATGCAAATGTCAGGAATGGGTTCCGGAAAGCCGAAGCCGGGTCAAGGACAAGGAATGCAATTGCCGGATATTATTAAAAAGCAAGAAGGTCTTGGCGAGAAAATGAAAGAGGGAATTAAAAAAGGAGAGAAACCGGGTGACGGTCAAAAAGGGAAAAATGGTAAACAAGGCATTTCTGGCGAATCAGGTCAAGAAGGCGAGGGAGGCGAAGGTGATGCACAAGCTATAATGGAAATTTATAAAGAGCAAAAGCAATTGCGCGAAGCATTGCAAAACGAATTGAATAAACAAGGATTGGGTGGTAATGGACAAAGTGCTTTGGATCAAATGAAGCAAATAGAAAAGCAATTATTGAATAAAGGTTTTAAGAATGAAACGCTTCAAAAGATACTGAATGTAAAACAGGAATTATTGAAATTAAATTCCGCCATTCAGCAACAAGGAGAGGAAAACAAACGCCAATCGGAAACTAATAAAAAGGAGTTTAATAATCAATCTAATGCGCTGCCAGCTCCTTTATTAGATTATTTAAATAGCATAGAAATATTAAATAGACAATCGTTACCTTTGCGCTCGAATTTTAATCAAAAGGTTCAAGAATATTTTAATAAAAAATGATCAATTTTAATTACGAAACCGATTTTAATTTAGACAATGAAGAAGCTGTTGCTGCTTGGTTGGGAAATGTTATTACTTCGGAAAACAAGAAAGAAGGAGAGATAAATTACATCTTTTGTGATGATGAGTATCTTCATAAAATTAATGTTGAATATCTTGATCACGATACGCTAACGGACATTATCAGTTTTGATTATTCCATGGGTAATGAATTGCACGGAGACATTTTTGTTTCAATTGAAAGGGTAAAAGACAACGCCGCTGATTTCAATGTTACTTTTGAGCAAGAATTAAAGCGTGTTTTGGTTCATGGAATTTTACATTACTGTGGTTATAAAGATAAAGGCGAGGTTGAAGAGCTTTTAATGCGAAGTAAAGAAGATGAAAAAATCGCCATGTTTCACGTGGAACAATAGCGGTGTTCTGAGCTTTGAATCGAAAGTGTTTCACGTGGAACATTAAGTGATGGTTTAAAAATAGGTTTACATTGTTTCACGTGGAACAAAATATAGATTTCAAAATTACAATCCTTAGTACGGATTAAATTATAAAAGAAGATGTTTTTAGATGAATATGATGTGATCGTTGTGGGCGCAGGACACGCCGGTTCTGAGGCTGCTGCCGCTGCTGCAAATTTGGGTTCGAAAACCTTATTGGTGACAATGAGTTTGCAGAATATTGCCCAGATGTCATGCAATCCAGCGATGGGCGGAATTGCCAAAGGACAAATTGTGCGTGAAATTGATGCGCTTGGAGGATACTCGGGAATTGTTTCGGACAAGACTGCAATCCAATTCAAGATGTTGAATAAATCCAAAGGTCCTGCCATGTGGTCGCCGCGTGTTCAAAGTGACCGTATGCGTTTTGCCGAGGAGTGGAGGATGATGTTGGAAGGAACTCCAAATCTTGATTTTTATCAAGAAATGGTGAAAGGTTTGATTATTGAAAACGGAAAAATAAAAGGAATTCGTACTTCGCTTGGAGTAGAAATTCGGTCTAAATCGGTTGTGTTGACCAATGGGACTTTTCTAAACGGATTGATTCATATTGGTGAAAAACAATTTGGTGGCGGAAGAGCAGGCGAGAGTGCAGCGTATGGAATTACGGAAGATTTAGTTGCGGCTGGTTTTGAATCAGGACGAATGAAAACAGGAACGCCTCCAAGAGTCGATGGTCGTTCTTTGGATTATTCGAAAATGAACGAAGAAAAAGGAGATGCTAAGCCAGATAAATTTTCCTATTCGGATGTGACATCGCCGTTGATTCATCAGAAATCATGTCACATGACGTATACGTCTCTTGATGTTCACGATATTTTAAGAGAAGGTTTTGATCGCTCCCCAATGTTCAACGGAAGAATTAAAAGTCTTGGGCCAAGATATTGTCCGTCAATTGAAGATAAAATTAATCGTTTTGCTGACAAGGAAAGACATCAGTTGTTTGTCGAGCCGGAAGGTTGGAATACGTGTGAAGTGTATGTAAATGGATTTTCTACATCGCTTCCTGAGGATATTCAATTTAAAGCGTTGAGTTCTGTTGCGGGATTTGAAAAAGTGAAATTCTTTCGTCCGGGTTATGCAATTGAATATGATTATTTCCCCCCGACACAATTGAAGCACACTTTGGAAACAAAACTGGTTGAAGGATTGTATTTCGCTGGACAAATAAATGGAACAACAGGATATGAAGAAGCAGCCTCTCAAGGATTGATGGCTGGAATAAATGCGCATTTAAAAGTGCATGAAAAAGCGCCCTTAATTTTAAAAAGAGATGAAGCCTACATCGGTGTTTTAATTGATGATTTGATTACGAAAGGAACAGAAGAGCCCTACAGAATGTTTACGTCTCGTGCGGAATATAGAACGTTGCTGCGTCAAGACAATGCTGATTTCAGATTAACGCCAATGTCGCATGAAATAGGTTTGGCTTCTGAAGCGCGTTTGCGTAGAATGGAACACAAACTAAATGAATCTGAAAAAATGGTCGCCTACTTCAAAGAAACAAGTGTTTCGGTTGCGGAAGCAAATCCTATTTTAGAATCAAAAGATACGGCCTTGATTACGCAAGGCGATAAAATGTTCAAAGTATTCTCTCGTCCGCAAATTGATTTAAACGACATGATGAAATTTGATAAGGTAGCGGCTTATGTTGCGGAAAATGATGTAGACCAAGAAATTTTAGAACAGGCCGAAATCCAAGTAAAGTATTCTGGTTATATCGAAAAAGAAAGAAATAATGCTGATAAATTGCTTCGATTGGAAGATGTAAAGATTCCTGAAAATTTCGATTATGATAAAATCAAATCGATGTCAATCGAAGCCAAACAAAAATTAAGCAAGATTCGTCCGGTAACCATTTCTCAAGCGTCAAGAATCAGTGGTGTGTCGCCAAGTGATGTTTCGGTGTTGTTGATTTATATGGGACGATAAGATTTGTGGTTGCAGATTTAAGATTAACGATCTTTGATTTTAAATCTGCAATCACAAATGGTTAATCTTAAATCTACAATCAATTGTTCCACGTGAAACCACGTTGTGAAGCATTACAATCATTGAAGAATCAGAAAAATAAATTATTCAACCTTGAAAGCATCCGTTGGTTTTTTCAGGGTTTCGTTTTAAATTAAAATATAAAAGCACTATTAATTAATGGACATTTCAAACCAACAGCCTTTTTTAACCGTTAAAGATTATTCTGTTTCTCAAGAGATTTTCGACTTGTATCATGATGAAAAATTTGACATGCTGATTACGTCTCCACAACCCAGCTTAGAAAATTTAGGCAAGTATTACGAAAGCGTGGATTATATTTCACACACGGATAGCAAAAGGTCTTTGTTTGAAAAAGCATATCATTTTGTAAAAACCATTGCGCTTAAAAATAAATTGAATTTAATCAATTCTCTACAATCTAATAAAGGAAGCATTTTAGACATTGGTGCCGGAACAGGAGATTTTTTATCAGTGGCCAAAGATAATGGTTGGCACACGATAGGGGTGGAACCAAGTGAAAAAGCAAAAGCGATTGCAAAAAAGAAAGGTGTTTCATTTGTTGGAGAAACTAGCGAATTAGACGATCATTCTTTTGATGTGATTTCAATGTGGCATGTTTTAGAACACGTTCCTAATTTGGAAAACCAAATAAAAGAATTGAAACGATTATTAAAACCAAATGGAACTTTAATAATTGCGGTTCCAAATTTCAAATCTTTCGATGCAAAACATTACGGAACGTTTTGGGCTGCTTATGATGTGCCCATTCATTTTTGGCATTTTTCTAAAACGGCTATAAAAATGCTTTTTGAAAGAGAAGAAATGAAATTGGTAAAAGTGCTTCCTATGAAATTTGATTCTTTTTATGTAAGCTTACTTTCGGAAAAATACAAAACAGGTAAAATGAATTATATAAAAGCCTTTTTTGTTGGATTGCAGTCAAATTGGGAAGCGAAGAAGAATTTAGAGTATTCGTCTCACATTTACATCCTAAAAAACGACCAAAAATCATTTTAAGCTCATATAAAGGGCTTTTTTGAAGAGAGGTAGTGTATTTGTTGGATTTTCGAACTAATCCGTTTGTTTGGCAAATATAGCCCCCGTTTCTGATAGGTATAAATTATGTTTTTACTAATTACAATAAGAAAATCTTATGTCATAAAAATGTAGCATTTTTTAAACTTTATGTCAATGCTATCAAATTTTTTATATTTTTGTCAACAATACTCAAAACTAGAAATTCATCAAAATGAAAAAAGCATTAGTAATTATCGCATTATCAATTTCACTTGTAGCTTGCAATAAAACTGCAGAAAAAGTTAAGGAAGTAAAAACAGCTTACGTAGACACTTCTGAATTAATGAAAGAATATACAGAGGCAAAAGACCTTGAAGCAAAATATAAAGCGAAAGCAGAGGAAAAAGGAAGACAATTAGAAGCTGAAATTGCAAGATTCAAGCAAGAAGCAGCAGGTTTTCAAGCGCAAGCACAAGCAAACGGTCAGGCATGGGCACAACAAAAAGGGGCTGAATTGCAAAAGAAAGAACAACAATTGGGTTATGCGCAACAAGCCTTATCACAAGAATTGCAACAAGAAAGCGGTAAAGAAATGGATTCTTTAGTAAGCGGAGTGAAAAAATTCATTAAAGTGTACGGTAAAGAAAAAGGATATGCATACATCTATGGTACAGGTGACGCCGCTTCAATTTTATACGCTGAAGACAAATTTGATATTACAAAAGAAATCATCAAAGCCTTGAACGACAAATACAAAGCACCTGCGAAAACGCAAGAAAAAGCAGCTGCCAAAAAATAATTTTTCTATATTAATTCAAAAAATTGCCTTCGTCTATAGTTAGATTGAAGGCATTTTTTTTGAAGCTATTTCCCGCTATCCGCTATAATCTCTCGTTTAGAAAGTGGTTTTTCTTACCCATAAAAGGAGCTTCTTTTAGTCGCTCTTTTCTGGCCAGAAAAAAGCACTTTCTAAATCTCGATGATTTTGGCTTTTATCGGGGCTAAAAAATAGTTGAATTATAATCCTAAAATGTTTTCCAAAAATTAAAATAGTATTCCTAATTTTCAATACTTTAGCTTTATACATACACGCCTAATGCAAACCATTTCAGAAGCTGCCGCTTACACCTTACGATTCATCAATCAAACCCAACGATCCGTTTTCCTGACCGGGAAAGCAGGAACCGGAAAAACTACCCTTTTACGGGAAATTATCGAAACCACACACAAGAATACTGTTGTTGTGGCACCAACGGGAATTGCGGCCTTGAACGCGGGTGGTGTAACGATACATTCCATGTTTCAGTTGCCGTTTGGAGGATTTATTCCAGACAATTCCTCCCCTCAATTTTCTGAAAACACTAAATTTGAAACCAAAGCTACCTTGCGCAGGCATTTCAAAATGAGCGGTTTGAAGAAATCAGTAATACGTAATATGGAATTGTTGATTATCGATGAAGTGAGTATGTTACGCGCGGATTTATTGGACGCTATGGATTATATGATGCAAACTGTACGCAAAAAAAGTACTCCTTTTGGTGGTGTTCAAGTCTTGTATATTGGCGATTTATTGCAATTGCCTCCGGTAATTCGGGACGAAGAATGGCGTACGCTGAAAACCTATTACAAAGGAAAATTCTTTTTCCATTCGCACGTGGTACAGCAAAATCCACCTTTATACATTGAATTATCCAAGATCTTTCGCCAGACTGACGATACGTTTATATCGGTTTTGAATAATCTGCGTAATAATGAGATTTCGCAGCAAGACATTCAAACCTTAAACCAATATGTAAAACCTGATTTTGATTTAAAAGCCAATAAAGGATATATTACATTAACCACACACAATAATAAAGCCGATTCAATGAATGCGCAGGCTTTGGAAGATTTAGAAGGTAAGTCAGTGGTCTATAAACCGGAGATAACTGGAGATTTTCCGGAGAAAATATTTCCCGTGGAACAACAATTGCAGTTGAAAGTAGGCGCGCAAATCATGTTCGTAAAAAACGATTTGTCCTTTGATAAAAACTATTTCAACGGAAAAATGGGCGTTATCAAATCGCTTTCGAGCCAGGAAATCCTCGTTCATTTCCCGGAAGAAAATAAAACTATAGAAGTCGAAAAATACGAATGGCAAAACATCCGCTATAAAGTAGACGAAACTACCAAGGAAATTGAAGAAGAGGTTTTAGGTACTTTTGTACATTACCCCATCAAATTAGCATGGGCGATTACGGTTCATAAAAGCCAGGGATTGACATTTGATAAAGCGGCGCTTGATGTTTCGCAAGTTTTTCTTCCGGGACAGGCGTATGTCGCATTATCGCGTTTGCGCTCGTTAGAAGGACTTATTTTGCTTTCACCGCTGCGTATGAATGGCATTTCAAACGATCAGGATGTAATGGATTATTCATTAAACAAAGCATCGGATTCGTTTTTAGAGAATGCCTTGCATTTTGAAACTAAAAATTTTATACATAACTATTTGATAAACACGTTTGAGTGGAATGATTTGGCTCAAGAATGGCGCAATCATAAATTCAGTTACAACGAAAAATCAGAAATTTCAGAGAAATCCAAACATGCCGTTTGGGCCAGAAAGCAAACGGAAATCATCGAACAGCTTTTGGATCCCTCCAAAAAATTCATTTCGCAATTGAATAAACTTTTTGCTCAGGAAACCGTCGATTTGAATCATGTTTCCGAAAGAATTCAAGCTGCTTTCAGTTATTTCCTGAAACCAATGGACGATTTGGTTTTTGAGATCCTTTGGAAAATTGAAGAAGTAAAACGCATCAAGAAAGTCAAAGCGTTTTACGATGAATTAATCGTGTTGGAAGAATTGCAGACCAAAGCCGTTTTGCGCTTAATGAAAGCCAAATTATTGATAGAAACCGTTGTTGCAGGAGAAACTATTTCGAAAGAGAAATTGACATCCTCAGAAATAAAAAAATACATCATCCGAAAAACGGAAGCCATACAAAATCAATTTAAGGAACTAAATATCACGTTGATTGAAGACGATAGGGACGTGGAACGTTATGCTTCGAAAAAATCTAAAACTGCAGCACCTAAAAAATCAACGGTGCAGGAAACCTACGAATTGTGGGTGGAAAAGAAATCAATTGAAGATATTGCAACAATCAGAGTCTTGACCAAACAAACGATTTACTCCCATTTTGTAAAACTGATACAAACTAAAGCGGTATCCATTTCAGAGGTTTTACCGGAGGATAAAATGCAGGATTTAGCAACTGCTTTTGCTGGGTATCAGGAAGAATCGCTAAATGCTTTGATGGAGAAACACGGTCATAAATTTTCTTGGGAAGAAGCCAGAATGTACAAAGCGAGTTTGAATTAAAATGATACAGTGCTAAAACTAAAAAACCCTATTCGGTAAGAATAGGGTTTTTGTTTTATAGTGATTGAATCAATATCCAAGCCTCTGGATTGTGCTTTTCATTGATTTCTTTTTTTGCTTTTTCTGCTTCAGCAAATGTGGTGTAACTACCATATAAAACCGGAAAATAACCGTTTTTATTAGGAGCGATTCGTTTGGCATCATATCCTAAACGCGTTAAAATTCGCAACGTTTTATTGGCGTTTTTTTCTTCTCTGTACACTCCGGCCATAATGTGATACGGCATTTTTATTTCCTTGGTCGATTTTACGGAAAGTGTAACAGCCGGAACCGGACTTTCGATGAAGAAAGTGGCTTGCTGAATTTTATTTTGAACTTGTTTTTGAACGGCAGTTTCAACAAGAATCGTTTGTGAAACGATTTGGTTTTGATACATTGGATAACCAACACTTCCGGCTAGTCCCAATCCTAATACAAAAATAGCGGCGTATTTTAAATACGGATTTGCTATTTTGGTTTGTTCAGGAAACATTGTGATGGTGGCGTTTTCTTCAACTGCTTCAATTTCTTTTTCGAAGATTGCTCTTTTTACAAGTGGTGAAACAAATGGAGCCAACCCAAAAGAACTAGTTAAATAATTCGTTTGATCGTAAGGCGTGAAAACGATGTTTTTATCTGAATTTAAGCGAAGATCACCTACATTTTTTATAGAAAAAAGTTCATTTTCTTCTAATGCTTTTTTCCAAGTAAAAACTTCATATTGAATGGCACTTACCGCATATTCATAAGATGTTTTCTCTGCTAAAGCAATATGATTGGCTAATAAACCATCATTGTTTTTCAAATTAGCATTGAAAGCAATCATTTTTTTGGGCGGAGAAAATGAATTTGTACTTTCGTTTAGTCTAGCCGATTGAATTTCGGTCAAAAAAGCTCCAAAACCAGGAACGGTAACACATTGATAACGGTATAAAAGCTGCGCGATGTATAGTTCGATTTTCATACTTACAAAGTTATACAACCAAAATAGTTATCAAAATTTTATTCACAATTTTTATTAACAATCCGCATAAAAATTTATACATTTCACTCTCAAATAATTAGCATGAAAGAGCAGGATTTATTTTATTTATTGGCATTGCAAAGAATAGAAGGAGTTGGTGATATAATGGCCAAAAAATTGCTTACCCATTTTGGAACTGCAGAAGCGGTTTTTAACACAAAAGCTTCGCAACTCGCTGCTATTGATGGAGTAGGATCTGTTTTGATGAAAAATTTAAAAGATAAATCCGTTTTCGAAAAAGCAATTCCGGAACTTGAGTTTATAAAAGCGAATGAAATCAACGCGGTTTATTTTCAGGACGAGGAATATCCGGAACGCTTGAAACATTGTATTGACGGACCACTTTTATTATTCACCTCTGGAAATATCAATTTAAAAAACAGAAGAATAATCAGCATTGTAGGAACGCGCCAAATTACATCATACGGTACGGAATTTTGTAGAAAATTGATTGAAGATTTGGCTCCGCTAGATCCTATAATCGTGAGTGGTTTTGCGTATGGTGTTGATATTGTCGCACATCAATTGGCAATGGAACATAATTTACAGACGATTGGCGTGGTGGCGCATGGTTTGAACCAAATTTACCCAAAAACCCATAAAAAATATGTTGCCAAAGTGGAGCAGAACGGTGGTTTCATGACCGAGTTTTGGAGTTCCTCCAATCCGGATAAAGAAAATTTCGTTCGAAGAAACAGAATCGTTGCGGGAATGTCTGAAGCAACAATCGTAATTGAATCAGCGGATAGAGGTGGTTCATTGATTACGGCAAATATGGCGAATGATTACAACCGTGATGTTTTTGCGGTTCCGGGACGAGTTACGGATAAGTACAGCCAGGGTTGCAACAATCTGATAAAAACCCAAAAAGCTAATGTCTTGACGAGTGCTGCCGATTTGATTTATATTCTAAATTGGGATATTCAAAAAGAAACGAAACCGGTACAAAAACAATTGTTTGTAAGCTTAGAGGAAGACGAGCAAAAAGTATACGATTACCTGTTAAAAACGGGAAAAGAACTGATGGATATTATTGCTTTGCGCTGTGATTTTCCTATTTATAAAATCTCAGGAATGCTATTGAGTATGGAATTGAAAGGCGTGATTCGACCCTTGCCAGGGAAATTATTTGAGGCAATATAGTAATTAAATGAAAAGAAAGAACCGCAGATTCACAGATTTTAAATAATCTATGAATCTGCGGTCAATCATTTTATAAACTTAAGAATTGAAATCAAAGTTTTAATTAACCTCAAATCCTAATTTTTCTCTCACTCTTGCCAGAACGCCATTGGCAACAGCCGAAGCTTTTTGAGCACCAATCTTTAAAAGCGCATCTATTTCGGGAAGGTTATTGATGTAGTAATTGTATTTTTCTCTCTCGGTTTTGAAAGTTTCTGTGATCAATTCAAATAACGCTTGTTTGGCGTGACCGTAGCCATAATTTCCACCAAGGTAATTGGCAGTCATTGTGGCAATTTGTTCTTCATTTGCCAATAAAGAATAAATAGCAAAAGCATTACATGTTTCTGGATTTTTTGGGTCTTCCAGCGGTGTGCTATCGGTTTCAATACTCATGACTTGTTTGCGTAACGCTTTATCATCCAAGAAGATATTGATAATATTATTGGCTGATTTACTCATTTTTCCCCCGTTGGTTCCCGGAATCAGCATGCTGTCTTCCTGAATTTTTGCTTCAGGAATCACAAACGTTTCTCCCATTTGGTGGTTGAAACGTGACGCTACATCACGTGTGATTTCAACGTGTTGCAATTGGTCTTTTCCTACGGGAACAAACTCTGCATCGTATAATAAAATATCGGCCGCCATAAGCATTGGATACGAAAACAAACCTGCATTGACATCTTCCAGTCTATCGGCTTTGTCTTTGAAAGAATGCGCTAATGTCAAGCGTTGAAAAGGAAAAAAACAACTTAAATACCACGATAATTCTGCTGTTTGCGGCACATCCGATTGTCTGTAGAAAACTACTTTGTCTACATTCAAACCACAAGCAAGCCAAGCTGCAGCAGTACTGTAGGTGTTAGTTCGTAAGGTTTCGCCGTTTTTTATTTGTGTTATCGAATGTAAATCGGCAATAAAAAGAAAGGATTCGTTTTCAGGTTTATTTGATAGTGCTATTGCGGGAATGATTGCGCCAAGTAAGTTTCCTAAATGCGGTGTTCCTGTACTTTGAACGCCTGTAAGTATTTTTGCCATTATGATTTTTTCTTAACCGCAAAGTTCGCAAAGTTTTTTATTTTTTACCGCAAATTCGCAAATTTTAAAATCAACGTGTTCAAAATTGCATCTGCAGAATTTTCTTTTAACTATATAAGCCATTTAAATCCATAAAACGTTGATTATTAAAAGAAGGAGTTATAATTGAGGCACTAACTTAAAAACGCAGATGACTTATATGCTAAAAAAGCAAAAAGATTTTTTGAGCATCATAACGTCTGATTTCTTACTTTTGAACTTATGAGAGGATTAAAAATTATTTTTTGGGCGCTATGGCGCGTATGGTTTTATATTTTGATGGCCATTCCTATATTGGTGATGTTTCCTTTTCTGGTATTGTCTATTTTGACGGAAAGTGGCTATCCCTATTTTTTTAAAATGGCTCGTATTTGGGCAAAATTTATTCTTTTTGGAATGGGATTTTATTATAAAATAGATAAAAACCAAGAAATGGAATACCAAAAAAGCTATATGATTGTTGCCAATCATACTTCCATGGCCGATATTATGTTGATGCTTGCCCTGACGAAAAATCCGTTTGTTTTTGTGGGTAAAAAAGAGCTGTCAAAAATTCCTTTATTCGGCTTTTTCTATAAAAGAACCTGTATTTTGGTGGATAGGAATTGTTCTAAAAGTAAAATGGAAGTTTTTAATCGCGCTCAAAAAAGAATCAATCAAGGATTGAGTATCTGTATTTTTCCGGAAGGTGGCGTTCCAGGCAACGAATCGGTTTTGTTGGACACTTTCAAAGACGGTGCTTTCCGCTTGGCGATAGAACATCAAATCCCCATAGTTCCCATTACTTTTGCCGATAATAAGAAGAGATTCTCCTATACTTTTTTTAGCGGAAGCCCAGGAATTATGCGGGTAAAAATGCATTCACACGTAGAAACTTTGGGTAAAACTGGCGTTGACCGCAAAGAAATCCGAGAAGAAGTACGCGAGGTAATATACAGTCAACTAATAGCTTTCGATTCAGATCCAATTAAAAGCTATAGCTAATACCAGAATACAATCCGATAAATAGCGGTTTAAAGTCACTCGAGTTGTTTGAAAAGGTATTCAATTGATATTTAACCATTGGTTCCACATTAATTTGGAATGATTTCAGGATCTGGTACTTAAATCCCAAACCTACATTAGTGCTAAAATGGACTTGATTTAGGTTTTTTGCTTCTCCTAATTTTACATTGACTTCAGATGACATTAACGATATTTTATTTTGGCTGAGAAATAAAGTACTTACACCTCCAATGAGGTTGATCCCAAATTTTTTATCCAAAACTGCATAGGAAACTTCCAAAGGCACTTCATAATAGCCCATTTTTTGATTGATGGCGCCTGTATTGGTTTTTTGTAGGTCTTTTTCAAAAGTGAATAAGCCGTTCAGGGCCGATTGGCTTTTAATCTCAATTAATGCATTTGAAGAGTAATTGATATTTACCAGATTATTGTTAGCCAAACCAGCTGAGTAAACTACGTTATTGGTGTTGTATCCTAACGAGAGCTTATTAATTCCGGATCGCAAAGAGATTTTTTTAGAAACAGCATAATTTACGCCAATACCAAAACTTAAGCTGTTATCGGCTGTTTTTTCATTTTCTGAAAATTGAGGATCAATGGCAGAACCGCCTGAATTCGAATTTAGATATACTGCCGCAATGTTTGGCGTAATTTGCCATTTATTTTTTTGATTATAAGCCAAAATTTCTTTTTCTTCTCCTATTTTATTTTTAAGAATTTCCTCTAATTCGTTTGGTGTTTCAGCACTACTTTCGGGCTGTTTTTTAGACTCTATTGCGGCAATTTCAGCGTTTTCATCCACTTTTAAAACATTTTTTGCTGGTGTTTGATTTTGTTGACTATTTTCAAACGGGTCAGCGTTTTTTATACTGTTTTTTTCAGTGATAACAGCCGTAGATTTTAGGTTGTCAGTATTTGCTATTGTTTGTTTTAGCGGTGAATGATTTTTTTGGAAATAAACAACAGAACTGTTCTGATTCTTCTTTTTGTTCGAATTGATTTTAAATCCATCAGAAGATATAATTTCTTTTTCATTTGTTTTCCCTGTTTTACTTTTGCTAACTACGACCTGGGGCATTGTTTTCAATTCTAAAGGATCATGCTCTTTTTTTGTTTTATCAAAAATAGAATCCTTTCCATCAGACGAATTTTTTAAAATTTTCGTGTCTAGAACTACACCATTTTTTATTTCAACAGTAGTGTTTAAAACGGTGTTCAATGCAAAAAAACCTAAAAGTAAAGCAGCTGCAATCCCAGAAGATTTTATCCAAAACGGAATTACTTTTCTGTCCTTCTCTTTTTCTTTTAAAGAGGTCTGAATATTTATCCAAACTTGTTTACTTGGCTCTGATTCAAAATCTTTGAATCGCTCTTGAAACAATCGGTCTATATTTTTTTTATCGTTCATTTTGCCAATGAATTTATTTTAATTTTTGTGTAATGATCAATTTTTTCTTTCAAAATTCCTCTAGCTCTGGCAAGATTTGACTTTGTGGTCCCGGTAGTGATCTTAAGCATTTCGGAAACTTCTTTATGGGAATATCCATCAAGTACATAGAGACTAAAAACTAATCGATACTGGTCTGGTAACTCTTGAATGATTTGCATTAGATACTCGATAGAAATATTTTCGTCTTCAATTTCGACTTCTTCCTCAGGAATATTGTCATTTATGACTTCCATATATCTAACGCCTCTGAATTTTTGAAGGGCATTGTTAATCAATATTCTCTTTGCCCATCCCTCAAAAGAACCTTTAAAATTATACTGCTCAATTTTATCAAAAATGATCAAAAACCCATCCTGTAGATTGTCTTCGGCATCTGCATAATCATTGGAATATTTTAAACATACCCCAAAGAATATTTTAGAAAACAATTGGTACAATTGCTCTTGTGCCTTGGGGCAGTTTTTTTTGCATTGATTAATTATTTGATCTAATACCACAGTTTTTACGGACATTAATTAATCACTGGAATTTCAACTTCTTCAAATATATTTTCACCATTAGTGTCCTCACCTTTATAAAACTTAAAAATATAGGAGCCAGTATTCGTTACATAAAAATTGAAAGAGACCTCAATTGGCTCCGTAGTCAAAGGGGTGCAATTTGTACTTTCAAAAACAGTAGTTTGTATGCCAATTGTTCTTACGTTTAAATTTTTATCGTAATAGATTCCTTGAAAGGAATGGCAATCTGAAGGTTTTTTGTACTTCAATTTTATTTTATAGGTTTCTCCTAAGGTAAAAGATTCAGGCACAATATAACTGTCTATTGCAAGTACTTCATAGCTGTAATTTGGTTGGTCATCATCAATGCTACAGCCAGTAAGGGTCAATAAAAACAGGGTGAGTAAAATAATTTTTTTCATCTTTAATAATTTAAAAGTTTATATTATTCTTCCGTCAGTTTAAAAATTTTTATTGACGGTTTTCTTAATAGATGAAATTTTTTAAAAAGGTTGCGTTATAAATAAAAAAAACCCGAGAATATCGGGTTTAGTTTTTATGCTGCTGCTAATTCTTTTATTCTGGCTTTAATTTTTTCTTCTAATTCATCTGCTAATTCCGGATTGTCTTTTATTAAAGACTTAACGGCATCACGACCTTGTCCTAATTTGGTTTCACCATAACTGAACCAAGATCCCGCTTTTTTGATGATTTCAAATTCTACAGCTAAATCTAAAATTTCTCCTGTTTTTGAAATTCCTTCACCATACATGATGTCAAATTCAGCAATTTTAAATGGTGGAGCAACTTTGTTTTTCACCACTTTTACTTTGGTTCTGTTTCCAAGAACGTTATCACCATCTTTAATTTGTGTAGAACGACGGATATCTAAACGAACCGAAGCATAAAACTTCAATGCATTTCCTCCCGTTGTAGTTTCAGGATTTCCAAACATTACCCCAATTTTCTCTCTTAATTGATTGATAAAGAAAACAGTACAATTTGTTTTGCTAATGGTTCCTGTTAATTTACGCAACGCCTGAGACATTAAACGAGCGTGAAGACCCATTTTAGAATCTCCCATTTCTCCTTCAATTTCACTTTTTGGAGTCAATGCGGCAACCGAGTCAATTACTACAATGTCAATCGCTCCTGAACGAATTAAGTTCTCGGCAATTTCCAACGCTTGTTCTCCGTTGTCTGGTTGCGAGATGATTAGGTTTTCGATATCTACGCCTAGTTTTTCTGCATAATTTCTATCGAAAGCATGTTCCGCATCAATAAAAGCAGCAATTCCTCCTGCTTTTTGAGCTTCGGCAATAGCATGAAGTGTTAGGGTTGTTTTTCCAGAAGATTCTGGACCGTATATTTCAATAATTCTACCTCTTGGATACCCGCCAACGCCTAATGCCAAATCGATTCCTAAAGATCCTGATGAGATGGTTTCCACTTCTTCAATGGCTTTGTCGCCCATTTTCATCACCGTTCCTTTTCCGTAGGTTTTGTCTAGTTTGTCAAGCGTAAGTTGTAGCGCTTTTAATTTGGATTCTTTCTCTGTACTCATCTTCTCTTTTACCTTTTCTTTCATCTATTTGTATTATTTTATAACTATAAGAAACTGACAGAATGACTAATTACCCTGAAAATTTCATTTATATGCGAACATTTATTTTCGTAAAAATACTTCTTTTTTTAATGTAAATTTTCTCTTTCGAGAATATTTTAAATCTAAATTTTAATAAAAAAAGTTGAGTGTACGTGTTATAGGAATAAGGCCTTCAATTCAGTAGCTTCGTGAGGATTTAATTTTCCTGCTAAAACTAAACTGAGTTGTTTGCGTCTTAATGCGGCATCAAAACGTTGTTTTTCTAGCTCTGTTTCTGGAACTATTTGTGGCACTTCTACGGGTCTTCCGGTATCATCAACCGCAACAAAAGTATAAATCGCTTCGTTGGCTTTGGTTTTGTTACCAGATTCTCTGTCTTCGACCCAAATATCAATAAAAATTTCCATAGAACTCTTGAATGATCTTGAAACTTTTGCTTCAACAGTAACAACACTTCCCAGCGGAATAGCTCTGTTGAAAGCAACGTGATTTACGGAAGCCGTAACTACAATTCTTCGGGAATGTCTTCGTGCTGCAATACTCGCTGCGCGATCCATACGGGCCAATAATTCGCCGCCAAAAAGATTATTCAAAGGATTGGTCTCACTTGGTAAAACCAAATCAGTTAATATAGTCAGGGATTCTGAAGGATGTTTTGGAGCCATGTTTTTTATGTAAAAGGGAATTGTTGTTTTTAAAATAATAGTTTGGTTCAGTTTAACCAATAAACCGCCAATATAGCGGGAATAAAATAGATGACAATTGTTCTCGCTCCATCGTAATCCTTAGCCAATCGCTGTCCGAAAAGCAACATCAACAAAGTGATACACGAGAAAACAGCTCCGTAAAAACCGAAGATTCGACCATTATTCACGAATAATTCAATACAGCCCACTACGCATAAAATACCAGAGATTAATTCTAATATTAAAATGTTAAGCAATGCTAATGACACATGGTTTTTTAATGGTGTTTTGGAAAAATGACCTTTTAACCAATCCACATTATCTTTCCAATAAAACAGTTTGTCGTAACCGGATTGCAAGAAAGTAATCGCCAGGAAAATTAAAATTAAAATCGAAGTAATGTTGTTCATTTTTTTATTTTTTGTGAATTAAGCGGGTGAGTTTTATAGATAAATCGGTTAAAACAATTTTAGCATTTCCGTTGCGCTCGATGTGATACATAGCATCCGAAAGTTCTTTGAAAATAGCATTGATATTGTTGCCATTGACGAAAGGAGCAAAATTCTCCAATTTGAATTTTTCCACTTTAGGCTCCATATAAACCAAGCTTTCCGTTTGATAATTGAGCAACAAGGCTTGACGGAACATATCGATGCAAAAATGTAAAAACTTCTTTTGGGTTTCTCTTCCTAAACCGGCAATTTGCTCGCTCCATTGAATCAAGTCCTGAATGGCAGCTGCATTTCCTTTGGCTCTAAAAGCAGCACGAACCCAATCAACAAACCACTTTTCAAAAAAAACTGATTCGCTGTCCGGTTGTAATAATTGCAGTGCTTTGTTGTAATTTCCTTGTGCTTGATGCGCTATTTTTAATGCTTCTTTTGATTCCGTGTTTTCTCTTGAAACCAAAGCTTCAGCAATTACGGTTTCATCTAATCCGTTAAAATGCAGGACTTGACATCGGGAACGAATGGTTTGAATGATATCTTCTTCGTTTTCTGAAATCAGGATAAAAACGGTTCTATCTGTAGGTTCTTCCAGTAGTTTCAATAATTTATTAGAAGCCGCAATATTCAATTTATCGGCCATCCAAATAATCATTATTTTGTATCCGCCTTCGTAAGATTTTAAAGCGAGCGATTTCAAAATTTCTTGGGCATCATCAACCCTTATTTCCCCTTGTTTGTTTTTAACTCCCAGAGTTTGATACCAATCAAATAGACTTCCATACGGATTTTGATTCAAAAACGCTCTCCATTCTGTGATAAAATCAATACTTTTGGGTTTTGTTTTTACATCTTCTGTGCTTACAGTTGGGTATATAAAATGCAAATCCGGATGTGATGTTTTCTGGAATTTCAGGTTGCAGGCTTCATTGAAACCGGAATTCTCTCCGTTTTGATTGTTGCAAATGATGTATTGTGCATAAGCAATCGCCATGGGTAAAGTACCGCTTCCTTCAGGGCCAACAAACAACTGTGCATGTGGAATTCTTCCCAAATCAGCACTTTTTGTCAAATGACTTTTAATGTGTTCTTGTCCTAAAATTTCTGAAAATTGCATAAAGCAAAGATAACAGAAAATGGTTTAGTCTAAAATTTTAGGATGCAAACTTTTAGGAAAAGCGTGCTTCAAAAGGATATTAAATACGCTCCTTTTTTATAATTTAATTCGTCTTTTTTAGAATTAAAAACATTTTAAGTATTAAAAAAACGCATTATTTGTTAATTTACATCGATTTCGTTACTTGAAATTGATTTTATGTTGTTTTTCCTAATTTATTAATAATTTAAAAGTTCTATATTTGTTATTCTTTCAAAAAACAAACTAAAAAGATACTTAATGAAGACTTTGAACAACTTTGATTTTAAAAATAAAAAAGCAATAATACGTGTTGATTTTAATGTGCCTTTGGACGAAAATTTCAATGTAACGGATGCCACTCGTATTGAAGCGGCAAAACCTACCATTGATGCTATTCTGGCTCAAGGCGGAAGCGTAATTTTGATGTCACATTTAGGCAGACCGTCAGGTGTTGAAGAAAAATATTCATTGAAACACATCTTGAAAACCACTTCTAAAGTGCTTGGAGTACCCGTTCAGTTTGTTTCAAATTGTATTGGTGAAGAGGCTAAAAACGCAGCTGAAAAATTACAAGCAGGAGAAGTTTTATTATTAGAAAATCTACGTTTTCATAGTGAAGAAGAAGCTGGAGATGTTGCTTTCGCCAAAGAACTAGCGTCACTAGGAGATATTTATGTAAACGACGCTTTTGGAACTGCACACAGAGCACACGCTTCAACTACAATAATCGCTCAGTTTTTCCCAACGGAGAAATGTTTCGGATTATTATTGGCTAAAGAAATCGAAAGTTTAAATAAAGTGTTGAAAAATAGCGAAAAACCAGTAACAGCAGTTCTTGGTGGATCTAAAGTTTCTTCTAAAATTACCGTTATCGAGAATATTTTGGACAAAGTAGACCACATGATTATTGGTGGTGGAATGACATTTACTTTTGTGAAAGCATTAGGAGGTAAAATTGGAGATTCAATTTGCGAAGACGACAAACTAGAATTGGCTTTGGAAATCTTGAGATTGGCTAAAGAAAAAGGAGTTCAAATTCACATTCCGGTTGATGTTGTGGCAGCAAATGATTTTTCAAATACTGCCGATACTCAAATTGTTGATGTAAAAGAGATTCCTGACGGATGGCAAGGATTGGATGCTGGACCAAAATCATTGGAAAACTTCAAAAAAGTAATTATGGATTCTAAAACTATTCTTTGGAATGGTCCCTTAGGCGTTTTTGAAATGGAAAGTTTTGCTAACGGAACCAGCGCCCTTGGAAACTTCATCGCTGAATCAACTGAAAACGGAGCGTTCTCACTTGTCGGTGGAGGAGATTCTGTAGCTGCTGTGAAACAATTTGGTCTTGAAGACAAAATGAGTTACGTATCAACTGGTGGAGGAGCTATGCTAGAAATGCTGGAAGGAAAAGTATTGCCAGGAATTGCTGCGATATTAGACTAATACATTGATTTAAAAAAGGGTGCATTTTAAGTTGTAATCCAGCTTTAAAAATACCTTATCTATACTATAAAAACCTTAACGACGAACTATTTCTCGCTAAGGTTTTTTAGTTTTAAAAATTTGATGAATTGATTTTTTAAAGGGTTTTTTACCTCAAAAACCACTAAAAATTCTTTACAAATGAACAAAAGATTGCATTTTTAACAATATTTATAGAATTTTTTAGTTTAAACCTGTTAAGTTTGTAAAAATAAACTTTGTAATCATTTGAAATATAGGTCTTTGATCGTAAAAATATGAATATAAAAAATACCACTTTATCGTTTTTTCTATTAGCATCCGTGCATTTATTTTCGCAAGAAACAGTTGTAAATAAATACGTTGTAAAAGTAGAGACAAAATTATCCTATTTAGATTCTATCAAGAAAACCTTCATAAAAGATGACTTAGCATCTTGTGTTGATAGTTTGTGGATGAAAGAATTGACAAACCTCGATTTATACAACAATTTATCAGAGGATATTGAGAACATTAATATGGACCAGATCGTGGATTATGAATTGCCTACTGCGCTTTTAAAAGAAAGATTGGCAGCAATGGATGCCAAATCCCCTTTTAATATTGAGTATAATCAAGGCCTGGAAAATATTATTAAATCATTTCTAAAAAACCGAAAGAAATCTTTTGAGCGCTTGATGGGCACATCAGAATATTATTTTCCGCTTTTTGAAGAAGCTTTGGCAAAACAAAATGTTCCTTTGGAGATAAAATATTTGGCTATTGTTGAATCGGCTTTAAATCCAAAAGCAGTCTCTAAAATGGGTGCTACAGGTCTTTGGCAGTTTATGTATCAAACCGGAAAACAATATGGGTTGAAAATCGATTCGTATGTGGATGAGCGCAGTGATCCATTGAAAGCCAGTGAAGCTGCGGCGCAATACATGACTAATATGTATAAAATATTTGGCGATTGGGACTTAGTTTTGGCCTCTTATAATTCTGGTCCGGGAAATGTTGCAAAAGCCATTAGGCGTTCAGGAGGACAACAAAACTATTGGAACATCAGAAAAAATCTGCCTAAAGAAACACAAGGATATGTGCCCGCTTTTCTAGCTACAATGTACATTTATGAATACCACAAAGAGCACGGAATTGTCCCTAACAGAGCCTCAGTAAAGCATTTTGCCACGGATACGATTATGATCAAGAAGCAAATGACGTTCAAGCAAATCTCTGATTTATTGGATGTTCCGGTGGTGCAATTACAGGTTTTGAATCCGTCCTATAAGCTAAATGTGATTCCGTTTTATCATGATGAAAATCATTATTTAAGATTGCCGCAAGAAAAAATTGCCGTTTTTGCCTCTAATGAAGACCAGATTTACGCGTACACTCAATATGAATTAAACAAACGTGAAAAGCCATTTCAGATTGAAAAAGCCATTGCTGTAAAGGACACGGCTAATTCCATTCAAAAAATTACAGGATCCAAAACAACGTATTATAAAGTAAAACGCGGAGATAATCTGAGTATTATTGCCAGTAAATATGACGTTGATGTTTCAGACCTAAAAAAATGGAATAAACTTAAAAGCAATACTTTGGCTTTTGGTAAAAGTTTAAAAATAGTGATGGGTCAAACTGATGTGGCAACCTTCAAGAAAGAGTCTCAAACGGATCTGGTTCCTTTCGAGAAAAAATCAGCACAATCAGAAGCTATTGCATCTACTGCAACAGCATTTTATGTGGTTCAAAAAGGAGATAATTTAGGAAGCATTGCTAATAAATACCATATTACTATTGGCGAAATCCAAGAATGGAATCATCTCTCCAATGACAATGTACAATTAGGAGCTTCACTGCAAGTTGTAAAAAAGGCGTCAGAGAGTAAAGAAGAATTAGTTTCAGGCTCGGAACGAAAAGACATTGAATATGTAGTTTTAAAAGGAGATAATTTAGGGGAATTGGCTAAGAAATTCGGAGCTTCATTGGCGGATTTAAAACAATGGAATAATTTACCGGATAACACGATTAGCATAGGCGCAACTTTGATTGTTGCCAAAGATGAGATTGTTATCAATACAAACAAAGCAACTGTAAGTTCATTCAAGAAAAAAACGAATAGCACCGATTCCTATAAGAATGAAGCGGTTGATTACTATGTGAAAAAAGGAGATTCGTTATTTAGTATTTCAAAAAAATATCCTGGAGTAACCATTTCTGATTTAAAAAAATGGAACGGTATTCGCAGTGAAGAACTCAAGCCCGGAATGAAGTTAAAAATAAACGGATAATACCATAAACTTCTATAAATTTGGGTTTTATTTTATAATTGAATAATATGAATAAAGCCCATTTTTTATTTCTTCTGATTTCTTTGCTGTTGTTTTCCTGTAAAAAGGAAAATGAATCTTTGCCGCGAAAAACATCGGGAAAAATCAATACTATTTCAGTTATTATTGATGATCAGTTGTGGAATGGGGATGTAGGAGACAGCATTCGAAACAAGTTTGCTTCGCCGGTAATTGGTTTGCCACAGGAAGAACCGCTGTTCAACATAAATCAATATCCAGTTAAACTTTTGGAAGGTTTTATGACGGATACCAGAGCGATTATTGTTGTAAAGAAAGGCGAAATAAATAAATTTGAGATTGTTAAAGACCAATATGCAACTCCTCAGAATGTATTTCATATTTCTGGTAAAACAAGTGCAGATATTATTGCAAGCATTGAAAAAAATGCACCCAAAATGATTCAGCTGATTAAGCAGGCAGAAATCGCCCAGAGTCAGAGAATCAACAGTCAATCCCATATTGACCCTAAGGTAATTTCGAATAAGTTCCATATCACATTGCAGGTTCCTTCCGGTTACGCATACGTGCTTCAAAAAAGTAATTTTATGTGGTTAAAAAAAGAAATTATCGGCGGAAACACGAGTCTTTTAATTTATCAGGTTCCTTTAAGCACAATTAAAAAAGATGCTGATTTAATTTCGAGTATTATAAAAATGCGAGATTCCATCGGTAAATTATACATTAGCGGTACCGAGCCTGATACTAATATGACTACGGAAGAGGCGTATGCACCGTACCTTTTCAAGATTACTCTTGATGATAAAGAAACCTTTGAGACAAAGGGAACTTGGGAATTAAATAATGATTTTATGTCGGGTCCATTTATCAATTATGCCATCATTGATGAGGAATACAATCGAGTTCTGGTTTTAGAAGGTTTTTGTTACGCACCATCCAAAGAAAAACGCGATCTCATGCATGAATTGGAAGCTATTATAAAATCAGTAGATGTATTGAAAAGATAATCTTATTTTCTTTTATTTGCACAATATAAAAAATATAAAAACGAGCATGATGTTACAATGGAAAATTAAGGCGTTTGACGCACTAACGGTTTACGAACTATACGATTTGTTGCAATTAAGAAGTGAGATCTTTGTAGTGGAGCAAAATTGCGTTTATCTGGATCTTGACGGGAAAGATAAAGTAGCGTTACATCTTATAGGCGAATTTGAAGGTAAAATTGTGGCTCATTCCAGATTATTCAAACCCGGAATCAGTTTTGACAATGCTTCTATCGGAAGAGTAACTGTTGCTGCTAATTATCGTGACAGAAAATGGGGACATGACTTAATGCGAGAATCAATTGCCGGAATTACCCATCATTTTGGCGAAAGCAAAATCACTATTGGAGCACAATTGTATCTAAAAAAATTCTACGAAAACCACGGATTTGTGCAAACCAGTGAAATGTATCTGGAAGATGATATTCCGCATATTGAGATGAAAAGAGCGTAATTAAATTTTTACAATAAGAAATTCGACTCTTCGGTCTAGCGCTTCTCCTAAACCTGTAGGAAATTTGTTTCCGCATCCTATGTATTTCATTCTAAGGCTATTTATGCCTTTAGACATGAGGTATTTGTATACGCTTTTGGCTCGATTTAAAGAAAGTTTTCTTTCATGACTGTCTTTGTCTATAGCATCATCATAATAGCTTGGAGTACAACATACGTGTCCTTTAATGTCGAATTCCACGTTTTTTTGTTTTTGTAAAAGCGTTGAAATTTTGTCTAATTCCAGTTTGGATTGTTCCGTTAATTTGCTGCTACCCAAAGGAAATAAAATAGTTTCTAAATAGACTCGATCACCAACCTTATGATTGTCCTGAAAAGAGTTATATATTCCTTTTCCAAAACTGTTTTTCTTTACAAGAAACAAGTCAACACGTCTATTTTTGGAACGGGTTTCATTTAAATTCTCAAAAGGATCATTTGTTAAAATCACCCGACCTTTCCCTTCGATAATAACAATTTTGTTTTTATTAAAACCATTAGAAGTCAGGATGTCTTGAACTGTTTTTACTCTGCTGTCTGATAATTTATAATTGTAATCATTATCGCCTCTATCGTCACAATACCCATAAATCTGTATGGATTCGACTTTTGTACTATCGACTCTTTTTATAAAATTGACGATAGTTTGTACTTGGTCGTTATAAAGATTGTATTTATCAAATTCGAAATATACTGTTTCTGCGGTTTTAATTTGAGCTGATAAATAACTAAAAAAAAGCAAAAAGAGGAGACTAAATAAGTTCTTCATTATATTTTTAAAATAGTCTTGTACTCAGAGTTGTTGTTCAAAATGCCCACTGCTTTCTTAATTTCGGAGTTGTTTTTTATATAATATTGATACAATCCTTCTTGATATTGATAGCGTTTAATAATTTCATCCAAAATCAGATTTTTAATTTCTTTTTGGTTTTGATCCAATAAAGCATTCTCACTTTTCTGAAGTGCAGTAAGCAGTTGTTGGTATTCAGCAAGGATGGATTCCTCTATTTTTTCTTTCTTGGCTACAGCCAAAGTGTTTTTCAAAGCGAGTTCCGTTTCGGTATCAAAAGAGAATTTTTGCACTTTTAAATACTGTTTGAAATCCAAAAAATCAGCATCAGTAATGGTAGGGATACGATTTCCTAAATCTGGATTTTTATAATAATAACTGGTTACGTAATTAAAAATACCGTCATTTTTTATCAAAGCATCTATTATTGGACTTGATTTTGCTTCTTGCAGTTCCACATCAGGCTGAATCCCGCCGCCATCATAAACCGTTCTTCCTTTTCGGGTTTTAAAAGCATTGTAGTTTTTCTCTTCGGTCTTTATAGCTTTGCCGTTTGTGTCTTTGTGAGCATAATCTAATGCTTGAATACATCTTCCTGATGGCGTGTAATAGCGCGAAATAGTTACTTTTAGTTGGGTTCCATAGGTTAAATCTACCGGCTTTTGTACCAATCCTTTTCCAAAACTACGGCTTCCTACCACCACAGCCCGATCTAAATCCTGCAAAGCGCCAGCTACAATTTCTGATGCCGAAGCACTTCTGCCGTTCACAATAATAATCAAAGGAATTTCAGTATCTACAGGATCTTTGGTTGTTTTATAGGTACTGTTGTGTTTTTCTATTTTTGATTTTGTAGTAACAATAATTTCATTTTTTGGGACAAATAAATTACAGATATTCACGGCTTCATTCAAAAGCCCTCCCGGATTATCTCGCAAATCCAATATAATTCGTTCCGCACCGTCTTTCTTTAATTGTTCCAATGCTTCTTTGGTTTCGAATGCCGCTTTTTTATTAAAATGAGACAACACAATATATCCGGTTTTGTCGTCTATTTTTGCGAAAAAAGGAACCGATTTGATTTCGACTTCATCAAGGACAATTTGAGTAGTGTTCATTTTTCCTTGTCGGATGTATTTGATGTCGATTTTGGTGTTCTTCGCACCTTTAAAAAGTTGTGAAGCATCTTCTTTGAAATCAGATAATAGTACATCGCCTATTTGAGTAATTTCGTCACCCGCTTTAAGACCTGCTTTATCCGCTGGGAAGTTTTTATAGGCCTCTTTAACAATCAATTTATCTTCTTTTCGAGTCAATAAAGCGCCTATTCCGGTATATTCTCCAGTGTTGTTTATCTTGAATCGCACTACGTCCTGCTCGTTGAAATACACGGTGTAAGGATCTAAATTAGCTAGCATTCCTTTGATGGCTTTATCCATTAATTCACCAGGATTGGTTTCATCGACATAATTTCGGTTCAATTCCTTGAAAAGGGTTGTGAATATCTCGATTTGCTTGGCGATTTCAAAAAAATCGTCTTTGAAACTAGCACCAATGAACAGAAATGCCGAAGCGACAAGGGGAATTATGAATTTTTTTTTGAAGAAGTCCATGGGTTTAATTAACTAAATTTGAGGCCACTAAAATAAGAATAAATCACGAAATAATTATGCAGGACTGAATCTAAAGACAATTTTGTTTAATTAGAATATATCAAATGTTTAAATTTCAGAAACAGAATCGCTTTCTGATTCTGGTTTTTTACTGTTTTGAGCAATAAACTTCTCAAACAATTGAATGGTTTTGGTGTTAATTTCGGCATACGTCAATCGGTCTTTAGTTTGGTAAAAAAACATAAAGGAATACGGTTGGTCCAGATTGTCAATCAATAGGTGTTTGTTGAGACGGTAGGTTTCGCGCAACACCCGTTTGAAATAATTGCGGTCTACGGCTTTCTTAAAATTCTTTTTGGAAACCGAAACGCCCATTTTGATCTTTTCACTTTCGTTTAAAGAACCGGCTTTATACACCAAACGCAACGGATATTTAGATACTGATTTCCCTTCGGTAAACAATAATCCAATGGTGATTTTACTTTTTAGCTTTTCGTTTTTTGGGTAAGTGAAGTTCATTTTAATAGAAAAAAGACATGGATTTTAACGTGCAAAGTTACGATTAAACGTTGAGCCTGTATATTGTTTCCGATTTAAATCGGGCTAAAAATATATTTCTTACTTTTGTGGCAAATTTTTAAAGCATGCATAAACTGATTTCGTATCCCATTTCCGTAATTTATTATTTATGTTTCGGTCTTACATTGGTTATTTTTCATCCAATTCAGTGGGTTTGCTTTAATGTTTTTGGTTATGAAGCCCATAAAAAAAGTGTCGATTATTTGAATTTTTTCTTATTGAAATGTACGAATCTTTTAGGGACAACGTACAAATTTGAAAACATAGAAAGCATTCCTAAAAATGTTCCGTTGATTTTTGTATCGAATCATCAAAGTATGTATGATATTATTGCTATGATTTGGTTTTTCCGCCGATTTCATTGTAAATTTGTCAGTAAGAAAGAATTAGGAAAAGGGATTCCAAGTGTGTCGTTTAATTTGCGTCATGGCGGCTCTGTTCTTATTGATCGTAAAGATCCTAAACAAGCCATTCCTGCCATCAAAGGATTGTCAGAATACATTGAAAAACACAACCGTTCTGCCGTTATTTTTCCGGAAGGAACAAGAAGCAAGACGGGTAAACCAAAAGAGTTTGCACAAAGTGGGTTAAAAATTTTATGCAAATATGCGCCCTCGGCATACGTAGTTCCAGTAAGTATAAACAATTCTTGGAAAATAGTTAAATACGGGTTTTTCCCGTTAGGTATAGGAAATCGCCTTACCTTTGTAGTGCATAAACCGTTGGCGGTTAAAGATTATGATTTTGCTGAGTTGATGGAGAAAACAGAAACAGCAGTTGTTCAAGGAATAAAAATTTAATTTATATATAATGTCAATAAAAAACATTCGATTAGAAGTAATGCAGTTTTTAGAAAAAAACGTAGACAGCTTTGTCGATCAGTATTTAATTCCAGTGGAGAAAATATGGCAACCCACAGATTTTTTGCCTAATTCCCAAAGTGATACTTTTTTTGATGAGGTCAAAGAATTACGTGAAATTGCAAAGGAATTACCGTATGATTTCTGGGTGACTTTAGTAGGGGATACCATTACTGAGGAAGCTTTACCTACTTACGAATCCTGGTTAATGGACGTAGAAGGAATTGATAATGTAGAGCGTAACGGTTGGTCTAAATGGATCAGACAGTGGACTGGTGAGGAAAATCGTCATGGTGATATGCTTAATAAATATTTGTATTTATCAGGTCGTGTCAACATGCGAGAAGTAGAGATGACCACGCAACACCTGATCAACGACGGTTTTGATATTGGAACCGGAAGAGATCCCTACAAAAATTTTGTGTATACCAGTTTTCAAGAATTAGCAACTTATGTTTCGCACAACAGAGTGGCGCAAATGGCTAAGAAATATGGGGATAACAAATTGTCTAAAATGTGTAAAATGATTGCTGGTGACGAAATGCGTCATCACCATGCCTATAGCGAATTTGTAACCCGTATTTTTCAATTAGACCCTAGCGAAATGATGCTTGCTTTTCAATACATGATGAAAGCAAAAATTGTTATGCCGGCACATTTCTTGAGAGAATCCGGTGAAAAAATAAGTACTGCTTTCGAACAGTTTTCTGACTCAGCACAACGAATTGGAGTGTATACTGCCGCAGATTATGTGGATATTATGCAAAAATTAATTGACAAATGGGAAATCGATAAGATCTCCGGTTTGACAGATGAAGCAGAAAAAGCCCGCGATTATTTAATGAAATTACCGGGAAGAATGGCTAAAATTTCAGAAAGAATGGTAATCCCTCAAGAGTCGCATATCTTCAAATGGGTGGAGCCAGCTTTAGCACGATAGTTTTTTGAGTTCTAAATAAAGAATGAAGATGTTGAATTTTGAAGTTGGAGAACTTTGAAATTCAACATTTTTTTTAAAAGTATATAAACAATGACAAACCCTGATGTAATAAACAAAACGATTCTTTTTGTAAAAGAAAAACTAGAAAATGCCGAAGGCGGACACGACTGGTTTCATATCGAAAGAGTGTTTAAAAATGCGGTGCTGATTTCAAAAAATGAAGTTTGTGATGCCACTGTTGTCAAACTTGGCGCTTTGCTTCATGATATTGCCGACAGTAAGTTTCACGATGGTGACGAAACTGTTGGGCCAAGAATAGCCAGAGCATTTTTGGAATCAGAAAATGTTGATGAAGAAATTATCGCTCATGTGGTTAATATCATTGAAAACATCTCATACAAAGGCGGTAATTTTGAAAAGAAATTTTCCTCCATAGAATTGGATGTGGTTCAGGATGCAGATCGTTTAGACGCGATTGGCGCCATTGGAATTGCAAGGACATTCAACTATGGTGGATTTAAAAACAGAACGCTTTACGACCCTAAAATCGCTCCAAATTCCAGCATGACCAAGGAGGAGTACAAGAAGAACGATTCTCCTACGCTCAATCATTTTTACGAAAAGTTATTGCTTTTGAAAGATAAGATGAATACCGAGACCGGAAAACAAATTGCACAAGAACGACACCGTTACATGGAAGGATTTCTGGCGCAGTTTTATGCGGAATGGGAAGGGGAGAAATAGGTTTTGTGTTGTAGAGAGGCACTGCAGTGCCTCTCTACCATGCAAATTGTTTTTTAAATTCCTTTCGCTTTCATTTCCAGAATCACATCAGAGGCGTTTTTAAAAGTGGGCGCTTGCTCAATAATGGTTCCCACTCTTTTTTTATTGAGTTTAAAGGTGATGTCATTCTCTGTAGTAAATAACAAAGCGGTCAAAAAAGGGTTGTTCATATACGGAGCTAATATAATAAAAGCCTCGTCAAGCGTATGAAAACTTTCTATTTCTTCGGTTTTGTAACGCGCCGTTACCGAAAGACTAAAAACGTCATTTTCCAGTAAAACGGGACGCACATAAATATTTTTCAGTTCTGTATCACCAATGGTTTTGGCAAGTGTTAATTTGGCGTAGGTATGGTTTTCGATACTTTCTTTTACCTTTTCCCAGAAAAGTACAAATACAGGTTGGAAGGACATAAGTTTAATTTTAAATGGTGTGTTATATTCCCAAACGGGTCTGCAAAATTAAGTGTTGTAAAGCAAACAATCCGTTTTTGAGGAAAGATTATTTAAAAAGGAATCACTTGTAAACTAAAAAGAGAACCAACATGGCTCTCTTTTATTCTTATTTCCCAGTAAACACTGCTTTTCTTTTCTCTAAAAAAGCTGTTGTTCCTTCTTTAAAATCTTCGGTTCCAAAACATTTTCCAAAGGCTTTTATTTCGGCTTCATAGCCATTTTTTCCTTCTTTGAAATTAGCATTGACTGCTTTTATGGCTTTGCCAATAGCGTACGGAGAATTCTTGATTATTTTATTGGCCACACTCACACAGTAATCTAAAAGTTCCGCTTCTGGTACTACGTGATTCACCAGTCCGGTTCTGTAAGCGTCCTGCGCCGTTACCATTCCTGCAGTCATAATCATTTCCATCGCACGCCCCTTTCCTATCAATTGTGGTAAACGCTGTGTTCCTCCATAACCCGGAATCACACCCAATGAAACTTCAGGTAATCCCATTTTTGCATTTTCTGAAGCCACCCTGAAATGACACGCCATTGCCAGTTCTAATCCCCCACCCAATGCAAAACCATTGACTGCTGCAATTACTGGAGTTTTTAAATTCTCTATAAAATCAAATAATTTTTCTTGTCCTTCTGCCGCCAATTGTGTTCCTTCTTCAATCGAAAAATGAGCAAATTCTGAAATATCAGCCCCGGCTACAAATGCTTTTTCACCACTTCCAGTTAGAATTATAACCCGAATTTCGTCATTCTTTCCTAATGTTTTGAACGCTTTGTTCAAATCAGAAATGGTAGCAACATTCAAAGCATTTAGTTTCGTCGGACGATTAATAGTAATGGTCGCGATGTTGTTTTCAGTTGCAATTAAAATGTTTTCGTAATTCATAATTGTAATTTTAAGAGTTAATTATTGGGAGTGAGACAATAAAAGTAGTTCCTTTTCCAAATTCAGTTTCAAAGGTAATCGTTCCTTTATAATTTTCGATAATGTTTTTTATAATACCGAGACCAAGTCCCATTCCGCTACTTTTAGTGGTGAATTTTGGTTCGAATATACGGTCGATGTCTTTGGGCTGAATCCCGATTCCGTTATCGGCAACGGTAATTAGAACGTTGTTTAGTTCTTTTTTTACGGACACAATGATGGACTTGTTTTCCTGCTGTTCCGGAATGGACTGAATGGCATTCTTTGCTAAATTTGTGATGATTCGAATGAGCTGTGTTCGGTCAATTTTCGAAATAATTTCTGGAGAATCACGGTGAAATTCAATGTATTCTTCGTTGAAAATATCCATTGCAAGTTCTACTACTTCCACCACATTCAAGGTTTCATTTTGCTGTGCCGGCATCGATGCAAAATTCGAAAAAGCCGAAGCCACCGCACTCATGGTATCGATTTGTTGGATTAAAGTTTCGGAGTAGTCGTTCATTTTCTGCTTCACATTGGGATCAGTCGGGTCAAATTTCCGCTGAAAACTCTGCACCGTTAAGCGCATTGGCGTAAGCGGATTCTTGATTTCATGCGCCACCTGTTTCGCCATTTCGCGCCAAGCCTCTTCACGTTCGCTTTGTGCCAGTTTGATTGCACTTTTCTCCAGTTCATCCACCATTCCGTTGTAGGCTTTTATCAAAAGATTAATTTCTTTGCTGCTGGCTTCCAGAACAATTTTCTCATTTTTTTGGTTCAAACTCGTCTCACTTAACTTATCTGAGATTGTCTTTAATGATTTTGTAATGTAGGAAGAAAGGAAATAGGCCAATGCAAACGCAACGATAAGCATAAAGGAATATACTTGACCCAGGCGAATTAGAAAACTTTTTAATTCGTTTTCATAGTAGCCGTCGTCTTCTACGTAAGGCAAGTTTAAAATTCCCAACGGTTTAAATTTGTCGTCTTTGATCTGGCTGAAAGCGGAACGGTTCTTTTTGCCATCAATAGTTTTAATGTCCACGTATCTTTTTTCAATCGAAGAACGAACCAGTTTTAAAATGTATTTAGGAATTGGCGGAGCTACCTTATCGACAGAAAATGATTCTTTAGAGGATTTGAGCAGTTTTCCGTCCAGACTGTAAATGTTAATTTCAATGTTATGAATGTGGGCTAATTCGTGAATTTTATCTTTAAAAATTAAATCTAAATTATTGGAATTTAAAGGATAAGTTGTTGTAGAAAGCACATAATTGATATGTTCTTTTACGGCATTTTCATTGCGTTCCAGTCGTTCTTGGTGGTATTCTTTGGCTTCATTTTTAAATTGAAAAATAGAAATGGAAGCCAATAAAACGGAAGCCATTACTATCAATACAATCATCGAAAGGAAAATCCTGATTCGTAACGAAAGCATTGATATTTTGAAGCTTTTTAACATAGTGTTCGGTATTCAGTATTCAGATTTTCAGTATCCAGCTTCGCAACTGATTACGGATTACTGACCACTATTTTTCTCTCTGATTTTTTTATAAAATTTAAACCCAAGCATAATTAAAATAGAAAATAGAAATATTCCAATTACACCGTAAATCCAGTTGACAGCATTTTTTAATATTACTAAGAAAACCACTGCAAAAAGGATAATTGTAGCGCCCTCGTTCCACAATCGCATGAAATTTGTGGAATATTTTATTTCGTCATTTTGTAATTGTTTGAATATTTGATGGCATTTTCCATGGTATAAATATAACACAAATACAAAGCCAAGTTTTACGTGCATCCAAGGCATTTGCAACCAAGAACGTCCTAAATCAGTAAAAAATAACATCCAAAAAGCAAATATGCTGGCTAAAACGGCTGATGGCCAAGAGATAATGTACCACAAGCGATAGGTCATTATTTTGTATTGTTTTTGTAATATTTCTTTCTCTGGTGAGGGTTTTTGTGCTGCTTCAATTTGGTAAACGAACAAGCGCACAATGTAAAATAATCCTGCAAACCATGTAATTACAAAGATGAGGTGTAAGGATTTAAGGTAATTATAGTATTCCATCGGTAGTTTGAATCAGTTTTGTATTCATTTCTTTTTTTAGAAAATAGCCAGTCAATAGTGTTGATAAAATATCGGCAATTGGGAATGCAATCCACACTCCAAAAATACCTAAAAAATTTGGTAGAATTAGCACTAACGGAATCAGGAAAAATCCTTGTTTACTTAAGGTCAAAAGCAATGCTTTTTTTGCCTTTCCCGCCGCTTGAAAATAAGCCGCACCAATTAACTGAACGGCTATGATTGGCGAAGCCGCAAAAACCCAACGCAACGCTTCTGGAGTTTGATCAATTACGAGTGGGTCTGTAGTAAAAACAGCAACGATAGGTTTGGCAAAAATTAGAATAACCACAAAAATAACGGTGGCTAAAAAGGCGGCGTATTTTATCGAAAGCAGCACACTTTCTTTGACTCTTTCATAATTTCCGGCACCGTAATTAAAACCGGCAATTGGCAGAAATCCTTGCGTAATTCCCAGAATTGGAAACAAGGCAAACATCAACATTCGGCTTATAATTCCATAAATGGCAACGGAATGTTCGCCGCCATAAGTATATAAAGTATGATTCAGGATTATCGCTAAAATGCTCACGACTCCTTGTCTTGAAAAAGTCACAAAACTCAATTCGGTTATTTCCTTTACGATAGGAATGTTGAATTTGAAATGTCTGGCTTTTAGTTGTAGTTCACTTTTAAAATAAAAAAACCAAAACACAAATAAGAAACACGTGAAATAGGATATAGCTGTAGCCAAAGCAGCGCCAAACATTCCTAAATTCAGGTATTTTATAAAAATAATATCTAGTAAAATATTGATAAAAGCGGGGATAATCATGGCGACCATCGCAAATTTTGCTTTGCCTTCGGCCCGAATCACGTTGTTGCCCATCATACAAAGGGCTAAAAACGGAACGCTTATAATTATGGGAATAAAAAATTCTTTTGCGGGTTTCATTATGGCTCCTTTCGCACCAAAAAGCATCAGCATTTCGTCGCTGAAAAAAAGACCAAATAGCACAAAAACAGATGCCAATAAAAAGGTCATTATGATTTGATTGCCAAAAGTATGCAATGCTTTTTCTTTGTGATTCGCTCCCAATGCTCTGGAAAGTACAGAACCTCCGCCCACACCAATCGCCATTCCCAAAGAAGAAATCAAAAAGGTGATGGGCAAAACTACGGTTACCGCCGCAATGGCCAAAGAACCAATCCATTGCCCCACAAAAATGGTGTCAATTAAAATATTAACCGACATGAATAAAATACCAATAGACGAAGGAACTGCTTGCTTTATCAAGAGTTTTTTGATATCTTGGGTTCCTAACTCATCGGCGGTAACAGCCATTTAAGCGGTTATTTTTTCGGAGTCAACGTTAACGGATGAAGAGACGTTTGACCAATTAGTAATCCAATTACTTACTGTTTTACACCAATCGTCACTGTCATTTAAGCAGGGTACTGCTAAAAATTCTTCGCCTCCATGAACTTTAAATTCATGATTGGCTTCCATGGCAATTTCTTCCAAAGTCTCCAAACAATCCGATACGAACGCAGGTGTCACAACAGCAAGTTTCTTAATTCCTTTTTCCGGCATTTTGTTTACTTCTACATCCGTGTAAGGTGTCAACCATTTGTCTCCCGCTAAGCGCGATTGAAAGGTCTGGCTGTATTTTCCTTCTGGAATCCCCAGTAATTTTACGACTTGTTTGGTCGTTTCGTAACATTGGTGGCGGTAACAAAACTCATGTGCAGGCGATGGCGTGTTGCAACAAGAACCGTCAATTTTACAATGTGATTTGGTAATGTCCGTCTTGCGAATGTGACGCTCCGGAATTCCGTGGTACGAAAATAATAAGTGATCGTAATCAAAACCTTCTAAATGGCCTTTGATAGAATCGGCAAGGTTTTTTAAATAATCCGGTTTGTTATAAAATGCGGGAACGATGGTAAATTTCATTTCCGGAAAGTGTTTTTTACGCAATTCTTCGGCCAGTACCAGAATGGTAGTCGTAGAAGCCATTGCATGTTGTGGATACAATGGAAAAAGCAACACTTCATTCACACCTTTATCATGCAATTCTTGCAAACCAGACAATAAAGATGGATTTCCATAACGCATCGCTAAGGAAACCGGAATGTCAACTAATTGCTTCACTTTGGCGTGCATTCTTTTCGAAATCACCACAAGAGGAGAACCTTCGTCCCACCATATTTTTGCGTAAGCGGCGGCAGATTTTTTAGGTCTTGTTTGTAAAATTATCCCGCGAACTAATAATGCTCGTAACAAAAACGGAACGTCAATTACGTATTTGTCCATTAAAAATTCATCTAAATAGGGCTTTACGTCTTTTGGAGTGGGACTTTCCGGAGAACCAAGATTTACTAATAATACACCTTTCATGTTATCTTTTTTTGTTGGTACAAAAGTAATTAAACTTACTTTTTTATTAATTGCGATTAACTATTTTTTATTTATTGTTTAATATAAGAAATCAATTGTTTACTGCATATTTGAATTTATCGACATCAAATATTTCTTTGGCGTGGTGGCAAATTTCTTTTTGAAAGCCGCTATAAAATGACTTCCGGTACTGTACCCAATTTTGAGTCCTACTTCATTCACATTATAAGAACCGCTGTCGAGTAATTTTCGGGAAAAATCCATTTTGTAGTCAAACAGAAACCCATAAACGGTATCACCGTAAATTTGTTTGAAACCCATTTTTAGTTTCTTAAGATTCAAACCTATTTCATCCGCCAATTCCTGTAATCCGGGCGGTTCGGCCATGTTGGCAATGATGATTTCTTTAGCTTTTTTAATCTTCATTACATTATCTTCGTCAATTAGAAACGGACATTGTTCTGCATTTGGATCTTCAGTTCGGTTGAAATACAAACTCAATAATTCATATCCTTTTCCTTTGTAATACAGGTTTTTTATGGACGGATGCAAGCTGTAATGAAACAATTGCGACAAAACAATTGCCATAGACGGACTAATATTTCCTTCGTTGTAATATTTTTTGTCTTTATTGTCAGCACTTAAAAAAGTGATATAATCCGCTTCTGTCGAAAACAAGGCATGAAATTTTTTGATAGATATAATCACAGAAATCACCCAGGAATTTGGTGCTAACTCCAGATTTAAAGGCAATTCTTTCTGAGGATTGTATAAAAGCAATGATTTTTCTTCTTTTAATTCCAAAGCATAATTACCCTGATTGAAGATGAATTTGGCTTTTCCTTTGATTCCAAAGTGAAACTGAATCAAACCACTACCCACTTCTCGTTGCGCATTAAAGGAATCGATGCCGTCATTTTGAAAACGAATGAGCGTAAAATCATCTTCAATTTTTATAATTTCCTGAGAACCCATAGCGATATTTTTTTAAGATGAAAATGATATTTGTCAGACTTTTTTATTTATAATAATTCTAAATAAGGTTATTCAAACAACTTGATTTCACTACAAAAATAGAATTTTTTACAATAAAATAAGCAATTAGAACTAAAAAATCACTTAGCGATACAAAAAGAACTTCTAGCGTTACTTTTATAAATACTATAGTGATAATTTTGTGCCACTTTCTGGAAAAGTGCAAATATGGAAAACAATAACACATCAAAGCATCACTATTTTTACGCGGTTGGATTGAGCTATAAAAAAGCAGATGCTGAGATTAGAGGGAAGTTTAGTTTAGATGCCGCTGCAAAAACGCGTTTACTGGAACAAGCTAAGAATGAAGGAATAGAGAGTTTAATAGTCACGTCTACCTGCAACCGTACTGAAATTTACGGCTATGCAGAACATCCATTTCAATTAATCAAATTAATTTGTGAGAATAGTCAAGGATCTGTTGAATCATTTCAAAAGGTAGGTTTTGTTTATAAAAACCAAGAAGCGATTAGTCATTTGTTTCGTGTAGGAACCGGTTTAGACAGTCAGATTCTGGGTGATTTTGAAATTATTGCCCAAATAAGAAATTCCTTTTCACAGTCAAAATCGTTGGGTTTAGCCAATGCTTTTATGGAACGATTGGTCAATGCCGTAATACAAGCAAGTAAAAAAATAAAAACTGATACAGAGATTAGCTCTGGAGCGACTTCGGTTTCTTTTGCCGCAGTTCGCTACATTATCAACAATGTGCAAGACATTGGAAATAAAAATATTCTTTTATTTGGTACGGGTAAAATTGGTAGAAATACGTGTGAAAATTTAGTGAAACATACTAAAAACGAACACATTACGCTAATTAACAGAACCAAAGAAAAAGCAGAGAAATTAGCCGGTAAATTGAATCTAATCGTAAAAGATTATTCAGAGTTGCATCTTGAACTGCAAAAAGCGGATGTTGTTGTTGTGGCTACTGGCGCTCAAAACCCTACGGTTGATAAAGCAATTCTGAATTTGAAGAAACCGTTACTGATTTTGGATTTATCGATTCCGAAAAACGTGCATGAAGATGTGGAAGAAATTGAAGATGTTACGCTAATTCACATGGATTATTTGTCGCAACTAACAGACGAAACTTTAGAAAACAGAAAAAAACACATTCCTGCAGCAGAAGCAATCATTGAAGAAATAAAAGAAGAATTTATTACGTGGACCAAAGGCAGAAAATTTGCGCCTACAATCAATGCGTTAAAAGCAAAGTTGAATGCGATAAAAACATCTGAATTGGATTTTCAAAGTAAGAAAATTTCAAATTTCAATGAAGAGCAAGCGGAGATTATCAGTAACAGAATTATTCAAAAAATAACGACACACTTTGCCAATCATTTGAAAGATGATGACACTATGGTAGACGAAAGTATCGAATGGATTGAAAAAGTTTTTAAAATTGGAGTGACTACAAAATAATGAATAAAACCATACGCATAGGAACCCGCGATAGTGAACTCGCGCTTTGGCAAGCCCACACCGTCGAAAAAAGATTAAACGATTTAGGATACAAAACCGAAATCATAGCGGTAAAATCACAAGGAGATATTCTTCTCGACAAACCACTTTACGAATTAGGAATCACAGGAATTTTCACTAAAACACTGGATATCGCCATGATCAATGGTCAGGTTGATATAGCGGTGCATTCGATGAAAGATGTTCCTACAGCTTTACCAATAGGAATAGTGCAAGCAGCTGTTCTAGAAAGAGCTACTACTTTAGATATTTTAGTGCATAAAGGAAACCTTGATTTTCTAAATGGAAATGGAACTATTGCAACGGGAAGTCTCCGCCGCCAAGCCCAGTGGTGGAATAAATATCCCGATCATAAAGTTGTCGATTTGCGTGGAAACGTGAATACAAGAATGCAAAAACTACAGGATAATGACTGGAACGGAGCTGTTTTTGCGGCAGCAGGACTGGAAAGAATCAACTTGAAACCTTCTAATTATATCGATTTGGATTGGATGATTCCAGCACCGGCTCAAGGCGCTATGGTAATTGTTGCTATGGCAAATGATGATTTTTGCAGAGAAGCCGTTTCTGAATTGAATGATATTGATACCGAAGTATGTACGCATATCGAAAGACAGTTTTTAAAAACACTCGAAGGCGGTTGTACGGCACCAATAGGGGCTTTAGCAGTTTTTGTAGAAGATGATATTTGGTTTAAAGGAGTCCTTTTTTCTATCGATGGAAAGCAAAAAATCGAAATCGAAAAAACGGTTCCGATGCAAGAATGGAAAAAATTAGGATTTTATTGTGCCAAAGAAATTATAGAGAATGGCGGAGCAGAACTGATGAGAGAAATTAAAAATAATTTGAAGAAATAATGAGCCAAACAAGTATTTTATCTACCAAAACATTGTCGGCAGAACAAAGGCAAGTATTTATTGATGCTAATTTTGATCTTTTAGAACAAGATTTTATCGAAATAAAAAATAACCTTTTTGAACTGAAGACCATCAACAACAATTTAATTTTTAGTAGCCAAAATGCTGTTTTAAGTTTGATGGAACAAAACGGTTGGGAAGTTTTAAAGACGAAACCTGTTTTTTGTGTAGGGATCAAAACCAAAGAATTACTGGAATTGCATGGCTTTACGGTTGATGTGTATTTGGATTACGCCTCTGAATTAGCCGAAATAATCACTTTAATTTACAATAAGGAAAGTTATACTTTTTTGAGCGGAAATTTGCGTAAGGAAACGTTGCCTGAAGCCTTAAAAAGTGCCGGTATAACTTTTAATGAAATCGAAGTGTATCAAACAACATTGGCACCTTTTAAAATATCAGACCAAGAGAATTTTGACGGAATCATGTTTTTTAGCCCATCTGCCGTTGAAAGTTATTTGACAAATAATAAAATCAAGAATGAAGTTTGTTTTTGTGTAGGCACTACTACAGCATCAGCATTAGAAACAAAGAAAATTAAAAACATAGTAATTGCCGAAACACCAACGATTGAAGAGGTGATTGAGGAAGTTATTGAATATTATACACCGGAAAGCATCTAGCAATCTGCTAAAATTCAAATACATGATCAAAAACGACCTATTTTTAAGAGCACTAAAAGGAGAAACTGTACAACGTCCACCAGTTTGGATGATGCGTCAAGCGGGAAGATATTTACCTGAATTTATTGCTTTGCGTGATAAATATGATTTTTTTACACGTTGTCAAACGCCAGAATTAGCTGCTGAAATAACCGTACAACCAATACGAAGAATTGCTCCGGATGCTGCGATTTTGTTTTCGGATATCTTGGTAATTCCACAGGCCATGGGGATTGAGGTGTTGATGAAAGAAAATTTTGGTCCGTTTTTACCAAATCCTATTCGTACGATTCAGGATGTGGAGAAAGTAATTGTTCCGGATGTTCATGAAACATTAGGGTATGTTTTTGACGCGATCAAATTGACCAAAGAAATGTTGAATGATGAGGTACCATTAATTGGTTTCGCAGGTTCTCCATGGACAATTATGTGTTACGCCGTTGAAGGTAAAGGTTCTAAAAGTTTTGACATGGCCAAAGGATTTTGTTTCCAACATCCAGAAGCAGCGCATGTTTTATTGCAAAAAATTACCGATACCACGATTTTATATTTAAAAGAAAAAGTAAAAGCAGGAGTAAACGCCGTTCAAATTTTTGACTCATGGGGCGGAATGCTTTCTCCGGTGGATTATCAGGAATTTTCATGGAAATACATCAACCAAATCATTGAAGCTTTAGCCGATGATGCACCGGTAATTGTTTTTGGAAAAGGATGTTGGTTTGCATTAAATGAAATGGGGAAAAGTAGAGCTTCGGCACTTGGTGTGGATTGGACCTGTTCGCCAAGAAATGCACGATACTTGTCAGGAGGAAACATTACGTTACAAGGAAATTTTGATCCATCTAGATTATTATCTCCAATTCCAGTGATTAAGAAAATGGTACATGAAATGATTGACGAATTCGGAAAAGACAAATACATCGTGAATTTAGGTCACGGAATTTTACCAAATATTCCTGTGGATCACGCGAAAGCGTTTATTGACGCAGTGAAAGAATACAATCAGTAGTATACATTTTTCAGAAAACTGGATTAAAGTCCAGCCTTACCAAATGTACCGAGCCGATGGCTCTCAGAAGTTCGTAAAAGTTCCATAGGAACGGCGTGTTTTGTAGCAACGGATTTTAATCCGTTGAATAATGAATAATTAAACAATGCTAAACAAAGGATTACGAGACCAGGAAAGTATTAGAATAGACAATGTGCTAAAGACCTTGCTTTCAATCGTTTTTGTGCCTAAGTTTTGGGATTTAGAAGATAAAATAAATATAGAAGATCAATTGAAAGACTTTGGATTAAACATTCAAAGTCTGATTGATTGTAATGAAAAGGATTTAATTACGCATTTATTGCGTTGCCATTTGGACTGGCATCAGTTGGAGCAATTTGCCGATTTTTTGGTTAAAAGTTCAAAAGAGAATCCGTTTGATTTTTCTCAAAAAGCAATTGCGATTTACAATTACATTCAGCAGGAAAGCAAGGTTTTTTCTTTTGGAATTAATAGTAAAATTGCGGTTGCAAAAGCAAATTTATAATGAAAGAACAATTTTACCAATACATACAAAACCTGCAAGACCAAATCTGTAAAGGATTGGAAGCCGTTGAAGGTCAGGCCAAATTCCGGGAAGACCTTTGGCAAAGACCGGAAGGTGGCGGTGGAAGAACCCGCGTGATTGAAAACGGCAAAGTTTTCGAAAAAGGCGGTGTCAATATTTCGGCAGTTCACGGGAAATTACCGGAAGCGATGCAAAAGATGTTTAATGTAGGCGAGGCTGATTTTTTTGCCTGTGGATTAAGTTTAGTTTTACATCCAGTAAATCCCATGGTGCCAACCGTTCACGCCAACTGGCGTTATTTCGAAATGTACGATGACAACGGAAATGTAATCCAGCAATGGTTTGGTGGTGGACAGGATTTAACACCGTATTATCTGTTTGAAGAAGATGCAGTCCATTTTCATCAAACGTGTAAAACCGCTTGTGACAAACACAATCCGGAGTTTTATCCAAAATATAAGAAACAATGTGATGCCTATTTCTGGAATGCGCATCGCAATGAAGCCCGCGGTATTGGCGGGTTGTTTTTCGATTATTGCAAAGCAACTCCAGAGATGAGTATGCAAGATTGGTTCAATTACGTTTCAGAAGTGGGCAATAGTTTCCTCGAAGCGTATGTTCCAATTGTAGAAAAAAGAAAAGATTTACCCTATAATCCAGAGCAAAGAACGTGGCAGGAAATCCGCCGCGGTCGTTATGTAGAGTTCAATTTAGTTCATGACAAAGGAACTTTGTTTGGTCTAAAAACCAACGGAAGAATCGAAAGTATCCTGATGAGTTTACCGCCACACGTGCAATGGGTATACGATCATCACGCAGAAGCCGGCAGCGAAGAAGAAAAATTAGTCAACGTTTTAGAAAATCCAAAAAATTGGATTTAAATAGTTAAACCATTAAGAAATTAAGGAAAATTAAGTTTAAAACCTTAATGAACCTTAATTTCTTAATGGTTAAAAAAATAAATTAAAGTTTAACTTTAAACGAAAACAATATGTTCCCATTACACAGAGGCAGAAGATTAAGAACGAACGAATCTATAAGAAGTTTAGTTCGTGAAACGACATTAAGTCCATCAGATTTTATGTTCCCAATGTTCATCGCAGAAGGCGAAAATGTAGAGGTCGCTATTCCTTCTATGCCAGGAATATTTCGTCGTTCGCTCGATTTAACAGTAAAAGAAATACGTGAACTATTCGATTTAGGCATTCGTGCGGTCAATATTTATGTAAAAGTAAGCGAGAATCTAAAAGACAATACAGGCATGGAAGCTTGGAATCCAAACGGATTAATGCAAAACGCCATTCGTGCCATTAAAACAGCTTGTCCGGAAATGATTGTAATGCCAGACGTAGCATTGGATCCGTATTCAATTTATGGCCACGACGGAATTATTGCAAACGGCGATTTAGCCAATGATCCGACTAATGATGCTTTGGTAAAAATGGCCGTTTCTCATGCGCAAGCCGGAGCCGATTTTGTAGCGCCATCGGATATGATGGACGGACGCGTGTTGCGTTTGCGTGAAGGTCTTGATGCTGCCGGATTTCATAATGTAGGTATTATGAGTTATTCGGCAAAATACGCTTCTGCTTTTTATGGACCGTTCCGTGATGCATTAGATAGTGCGCCAGTGGATAGCGAAAATATCCCTACAGATAAAAAAACATACCAAATGGATTATGCCAATCGCATCGAAGCCATCAAAGAAGCGTTGTGGGATGTAGAAGAAGGCGCCGACATGGTTATGGTAAAACCAGGAATTGCCTATTTAGACATCGTCCGTGAGGTTAAAAATGCGGTAAATGTTCCGGTAACCGTATACCAGGTTTCGGGAGAATATGCGATGATTAAAGCCGCTGCCGAAAGAGGTTGGTTGGACCATGACAAAATCATGATGGAGCAATTAATGTGCATCAAACGCGCTGGAGCCAGTTTAATTTCGACTTATTTTGCTAAAGAAGCTGCGATACTTTTAAACAAATAGAAATGAAAAAATGTTTAATAATCGCTGTTTTATTGCTTTCCAATAGCATTTTTGCACAAGTTGAGGTGGTTTCCACTTTCATTGAGAAATGGGATAATTCCAAAGATTATTTAGTAGCCGCTGCAGAAGCTATGCCGGAAGATAAATACGATTACAAGCCTATTGAACGTGAAATGTCGTTTAGAGAACAATTATTTCACATACAAGACAATATGAATTGGTTGGGCACAACGCATTTTTCGGGAGAGAAATATGTAAAAAAAGAAGCGGTAAAAGGACTTTCAAAAGCCCAAATGATTCAAGAAATAAAAGCCTCTTTTGATAAAGCAAAGACATTTGTAGCAAAAACCAATGATATTGAACTGTCCCAAAAAGTAGATTTTTTTGCTGGTCCAAAATCAAAATTACAAATACTCAACTTGATGCAAGATCATGTTACCCATCACAGAGCGCAAATTTTAGTATATTTGAACCTGAATGGAATTCAACCTCCCAAGTATATTGGTTGGTAATTTTGCAATTTAGATACTTATAATTAAACAAATTAACATGAGAAAGACGTTGTTTTTATTTGCCGTTTTAGCCTTAGCTTCTTGTAAAAAAGAAGAAGTCAAAAAAGAACCTTTATACCCAACTACTACAGAAGAAGTTGCGCAAACTCCAGAGGAATTAGGAGAAGAAATTTTCAAAGGAAAAGGAAATTGTGTTACTTGTCATCAAGTAGACAAGAAAGTGATAGGACCTAGTCTGCAAGATATTGCTAAGATTTATAAAGATAAAAACGCAAGTATCGTAACGTTTTTAAAAGGCGAAGGTGAGCCTATTGTTGACCCAAGCCAATATGAAGTAATGAAAACAAACTTCGTTGTTACCAAAGCCATGTCTGATGAGGAATTGAAAGCCTTAGAAGCTTACGTATATTCAAATTTGAAATAATTTATACTGAACTTGTTTCAGTATCTGGAGCTAATCCCGCTCTACGCTATATTCCCGATAAACAAAAACTACGGCTAAAAAGCCTTGTTTTTCTAAATCGGGAGATGCCGCTGCTATCGGGGCTAAAATACAAGAACCATTCGTCTCTGCGAATGGTTTTTTTATGTTCAAAACATTTTGAGCATATTTATTCCTGAACTTTGTTGCTTCTTTAGGAACAATGTGGGTAATTTTTATATCTTTAAAATATGGAAACAGTACACATCAAAACACCTTTGGGAATTGCCACAATAACAGGCGATAAAAATGGAATTTCCCAAATTTCAGTTTCCGATGCGGGCGAAGTTTCAAACGCAATTCCAACTGTTTTGCAAGAATCTGTTACTCAACTTAACGATTATTTTGAAGGCAAGAGAATCGATTTTGACTTTGCACTCAATCCAAAAGGTACTGAATTCCAACAAAAAGTCTGGAAATCTTTATTGGACATTCCTTATGGGAAAACCAGAACCTATCTCGAACAATCCAAAATTTTGGGCGATGTCAAAGCCATTCGAGCCGTTGCTTCTGCCAACGGGAAAAATCCGCTTTGGATTGTCATTCCGTGTCACAGAGTCATTGGAACAGATGGTTCATTGACAGGATATGCTGGTGGTTTGTGGCGAAAAAAATGGTTATTAGAACATGAGAATCCAACGACACAACAAAGTTTGTTTTAAAAGTGACTTCTTAGATAGTTAGACAAGTTAGATAAAAAAGGAGTTTAAGTAAGTCCAATCAAATTTATAAGCCAGTCTAAAAAATCTAAGGAGTCTAACAAAATCTAAAATATGATAGAAAAAATAAACCTCAATAACATCCTGTTTCTTGACATAGAAACCGTTCCAGAAGCCGAAGATTTTAATGCACTAGATGCTGAAATGAAAGACCTTTGGGAGCATAAAACCCAATACCAGCGCAAAGACGAATACACGCCTGAGGATTTTTATGACCGAGCGGGAATTTGGGCCGAGTTTGGGAAAATCGTTTGTATCTCCGTGGGTTATTTTACTATCAAAGGCGATATTCGGAATTTTAGGGTGACTTCTTTTTTTGGTGAAGAAAAGAAAATATTGTTGGATTTTAATAATTTGCTGAACACTCATTTCAACCAGCCGCAACATGTTTTATGTGGGCACAATGCCAAGGAATTCGATATTCCGTTCCTCGCCCGACGCATGATTATCAACCAAATTGCCATTCCTAATAAGCTGAATTTATTTGGAAAAAAACCATGGGAAATTCCACATTTGGATACGTTGGAATTGTGGAAATTTGGCGATTACAAGCATTTTACTTCTTTAAAATTAATGTGTAAAGTCCTTGGAATCCCTTCTCCAAAAGGCGATATCGACGGCAGTCAAGTAGGACATGTTTTTTATGTAGAAAAAGATATTGACCGCATTGTAACCTATTGTGAAAAAGACACGATCGCCGTAGCACAGATTTTCCTGAGATTACGCAGGGAAGAATTGTTGATTGAGGACGAAATTATTCATGTATAGATGAAGGAACTCAGATTTAATCTGCGTAAATCCGTGCAATCTGTGTTTGAATTTTTGGTGCTTTGTATGCTTAAATAATTACATTTACAAAAATTATAGATTATGGTATTGAGTAGATTTTGGTTGGTCATTTTTATTTCAGCAATTGTATTTGTAGTGTTTAGTTTGTTTTCGGGAGACAGTTATACCATTGACCACGTTTTGAACGGAAAGAAAGATGATCCAATTCTGGTTTCGGAGAAATTTGCCGAAGAACTTCCTGCCTTTATTAAAGACAGCATCAAAAAAGCACCAGAACAAACCATGATTATCAATAGGGACACGCTAAATGCGGATACTACCTATGTTTTTAAAAACAAAACCGTAAAAATTTACAGTGGTGTTCAAAAATCAGATGGTTTATTGCCAACGTGTAAAAGTACTTTACTAGATTTAGTCCTTCCGCTGATGGCCTATTTGGCTTTTTTCTGTGGATTGATGGAACTTTTAATCATCTCCGGAGCCTCTGGAAAATTAGCTAAAGCATTGAGTCCCGTTTTTGTAAAAGTGTTTCCGAGTATTCCTAAAAACCATCCTTCTATTTCTTATATGACTTTAAATTTTGCAGCTAATTTCTTAGGATTAGATTCCGCTGCAACTCCTTTTGGTTTAAAAGCTATGGAAAGTTTACAAGAAATAAATCCAGAGAAAGATAAGGCGAGTGATGCACAAATTATGTTTATGTGTTTGCATGCTTCGGGTCTTACTTTGATCGCAACTTCTATTATAGGATATCGTGCTGCGGCTAATGCGAGTAATCCTGCTGATGTGATGCTGCCTTGTATCATCACTTCTTTTATCGGTACGATTGCAGCCTTTTTAATTGTTGGAATCAAACAAAAAATCAATTTCAAAAGTGCTTCTTTGGTGATTGTATTGATGACATTAATAGCTGCAATTGTGGGTTTGTTGATGTATGTAAATCATTTGGATTTAATTGGAAAAAACTATTTTACTTCTAATCTTTCTGCTTTAATATTAATTGGAATTATTGCTTTTACCTTGATTTTTTCGTTTTTCCATGAGAAAAAATTTACTGAAGCATCTACTACAGTTTTTGAAAGTTTTGTAGTGGGAGCTAATAATGGTGTAAAAACCGGAGTGACTATTTTTCCTTATGTATTGGGCATGTTAGTAGCCATTTCTCTGTTTAGAAACAGTGGTCTATTTGAAATTATTAGCAATTGGATCGCTTTCATTTTTTCTAATATGGGCGTAAGTAAAGAAATTACAGATGCTTTACCGGTTGCGTTGCTTCGTCCCTTTAGTTCTGCCGGATCAAGAGGGTTTTTGATTGATTCTATGAACACTTTTGGTCCCGATTCGTTAACGGCAAGATTGAGTAGTATTTTTCAATGTAGTGCCGAAAGTACTTTTTATGTGATAGCTGTTTATTTTGGTTCTGTAAACATTAAAAACACGCGTTACGCATTAGGAACAATGCTTATAGTCGATTTGATTTGTGTGATTACGGCTATTTTTGTGGCGACTTGGTTTTTCTAAAAATATAAATTTTAACGTGATTTAGTTTTTGGGTGGAAACGCAAATCGAAGCATAAAAAAACCACAATCTCAGTACTATCTGGGATTGTGGTTTTTGTGCATTTTAAGCGGAGGTGTTAATCAATTTCCATCTCAGGAACGTCACCTTCAATAATTAAATCAGCTTCAGTAGAAGCGATGATATGTGCCACGGTTACACCTGGTGCGCGTTCTAATAATTTGAAACCCTGTGGAGTTATTTCTAAAACCGCTAATTCGGTTACTACTTTTTTAACGCAACCGACCCCCGTTAATGGTAAGGTACATTTTTTAAGTATTTTGGATTCTCCGGCTTTATTAACATGCATCATAGCAACAATAATATTTTCGGCCGAAGCCACTAAATCCATTGCGCCTCCCATTCCTTTGACCATTTTACCAGGAATTTTCCAGTTGGCTATATCACCGTTTTCGGCAACTTCCATGGCACCAAGGATTGTTAAGTCAACATGTTGTCCACGAATCATTCCAAAACTGAATGCCGAGTCAAAGAAACTGGCTCCGGGCAAAGTAGTGATGGTTTGTTTTCCTGCGTTGATTAAATCAGCGTCTTCATCGCCTTCAAAAGGGAAGGGACCCATACCGAGAATTCCGTTTTCGCTTTGAAATTCAACGTCAATTCCTTCTGGAACATAATTAGCCACTAAGGTTGGGATTCCGATTCCGAGATTGACGTAATAGTTGTGTTTTAATTCTTTTGCAATGCGTTTTGCAATTTGATTTTTATCTAAAGCCATAATTAGAAAATTTTTCTCACGGTTCTTTGTTCAATTCTTTTTTCATATTTAGCACCTTGAAAAATTCTATTAACCAGTATGCCCGGAATATGAATTTCATTTGGATCTAAACTTCCTGCAGGCAATAATTCTTCTACTTCGGCAATGGTGATCTTTGCTGCTCCAGCCATACATGGATTGAAGTTTCTTGCGGTTCCTTTGAAAATTAAGTTTCCGGCTTCGTCCCCTTTCCACGCTTTTACGATGGCAAAATCAGCTTTGAAAGCGTGTTCCATAACATGCATTTTTCCATTGAATTCGCGGACTTCTTTGCCTTGGGCTACTTCAGTTCCATAACCGGCAGGTGTAAAAAAAGCGGGGATTCCTGCTTGTGCAGCACGACAACGCTCTGCTAAAGTTCCTTGTGGAATAAGATCCACTTCGAGTTCTCCGGAAAGCATTTGGCGCTCAAATTCAGCATTTTCTCCTACGTAGGAAGAAATCATTTTTTTGATTTGACGCTTTTGCAAAAGCAATCCAAGACCAAAATCATCAACACCCGCATTGTTTGAAATACAGGTTAAATCCGTAGTTTCTTTTTTTACTAATTCGGAGATGGAATTTTCTGGAATACCACACAATCCGAAACCGCCTAGCATGATAGTCATCCCGTTTTCAATTCCTTGAAGGGCGTCCTGAACGTTGTTTACTTTTTTGTTAATCATAAAAATGAGTTGCTATTTGTCGAATTTTATTTAAAGATGAAGTAAGTCTGCATGTAATACTAAGAAAAACAGAATTTAATTTAGAGAACCAAAGCCCTAGCCCAGATAAAAGCGACATCCTTTCTGGTGCTGATTTTTTCAGGACCAGAAAGATATAGCGGTTAGCTGGATTAGCTCCAGATGAAAATTTTATAATTCAAATTCTTCGGTATCTTGTTCTACGGCCGTCGTATCTATTACTTTTTTAGGAACGTAACAGTCTACTTTTATAGAAAGATTCGCAGGTCTTTCAAAGTTTTCCTTAGAGACTTTAAGGGCTGGATCAGCATAACAAAGTTTCATGAAATAACCCCAAACCGGCAATGCGGCTGTGGCTCCCTGACCATAAGTAATGCTTTTGAAACGTGCCGAACGATCCTCACAGCCTACCCAAACTCCAGTTACAAGATTAGGTACCATCCCCATAAACCAACCATCAGACTGGTTTTGAGTAGTACCTGTTTTTCCTGCAATAGGGTTTTTAAACGAATATGGATAACCGGTCCAGCGGTTGTCTCCGTTACCGCCGCCAGTGGTGCGTAAACGGTCTCCAGAACCACCTTCGGTTACCCCTTCCAGTAATTTGATCACTGCATAAGCAATGTCTTTGTTTAAAACATCATGCGATTCAGGTATTGGTTCGTAGATGATAACGCCACTTTTATCTTCAATTTTTGAGATAAACTGTGGTTTCATATATACGCCTTGGTTGGCAAAAGTGCTGTATGCGGCAACCATGTCTTCGACTGTAATTTCTACCGCTCCTAATGCAATGGATGGTTGGTTTACAATTTCGGATTTTACCCCTAATTTATGGGTTAAATCGATTACGGCTTCCGGACCAACTTTGTCAATTAATTTTGCAGATATTGTATTTATGGAATTCGCTAAACCTCTTTTTAAGGTTACCATTCCGCGGTATTTATTGTCTGAATTTTTAGGTTCCCAATCTTCTGTAACATGATGACGCCCTTTTCTGATTACGAATGGTCCATCAACAATCGAGTCACACGGGGACATGTTTAACTGTTCGATAGCAGTGGCGTAAACAAATGGTTTGAAAGTAGAACCTACTTGTCTGGCACCTTGTCCTACGTGATCGTATTGAAAATATTTGTAGTTGATGCCACCAACCCAAGCTTTTATATTACCGGTTTGCGGCTCCATGGCCATCAATCCGGATTGTAAAAAGTGTTTGTAATAGCGGATAGAATCCATTGGTGTCATGATGGTGTCTCTATCACCTTTCCAGGAAAATACGGTCATTTCTGTTTTTTCGCTAAACGATTTTATAATTTCTTCATCGCTTTTATCGAGTGATTTCATCACGGCCCATCTGTTAGAGGATTTCATGGCCTGATTCAGAATTCGCTGTGTTTCTACGGAAGAAATATTGACAAAAGGCGCGTTTTTATTGCCTTTAGATTGAGCGAAAAACTCTTCTTGTAGATTCGCCATATGGGCTGTCACCGCTTCTTCAGCATGCAATTGCATTCTGGAATCAATGGTGGTGTAAATTTTCAGACCGTCTTTGTAGATATCATAATCAGAACCATCCGATTTTTTGTTTTCTTCAGCCCATTTTTTCATATAATCACGCAGATATTCTCTGAAATAGGTAGCCGTTCCGTCTTTATGTGTTTCTAATTTGAAGTTTAATTTGATCGGTAAACTTTGAAGTCTTTCTTTCTCTTCATTTGAAATGATTTTCCCCTTTTCCATTTGCAAAAGCACTACATTTCTACGGTTTTTTACTCCTTGAGGGTTTCGGATAGGATTATATAAACCTGAGTTTTTAAACATTCCCACTAATATAGCCGATTCACTGATGGTTAAATCTTTTGGTTCTTTGGAGAAATAGGTTTTTGCCGCGGAACTTACCCCTACAGAATTATTTCCAAAATCATATACATTACAATACATGGCAATGATCTCATTTTTAGTGTATTGTCTTTCTAATCGAATAGCGATAATCCATTCCTTTATTTTTTGTACAATTCTAAAAGGCAGAAATTTAGATCCTTCTCCGTGAAATAATTGTTTGGCCAATTGCTGTGTTAACGTACTGGCTCCACCGCTGGTTCCTAAACTGGAAATAGCTCTCAAAGTTCCTCTTCCATCAATACCGGAGTGCTCATAAAAACGGGCATCTTCAGTAGCGATTAGTGCTTGTACTAAGTTTTTTGGCAAGTCTGAATAGCGTAATTGAGACCTGTTTTTTTCAAAATATTTACCTAAAACTACTCCGTCAGCCGATATGACTTCAGTAGCTAAGTTTGAATCTGGATTTTCTAAATCTTCAAAAGAAGGCATCGAACCGAAAAGCCCCCATGAAGCAAATAAGAAAAATAAACCGACTGCACCCAAGCCTATAAAAAATATTTTCCAAAATTTCTTTTGATAGTGCGCAATGTCTTTTACAGTACCTCTTGCTGGATTGTTATTTTTTTTGATAGCCATAATACTATTTTATTCTTTTTTTTCTATTCTAAAACCTACTTCTGTAATTCCGTCTAAAGCCGTTACGCCGGGAACTTTGCCGTTTTCTCTAACTGCCTGTTTGATATAGACTTTGTATTTTGATTTGAACCGCACATTTTCCTTGTAAAAGAGTTTGCTTTCTTTTATGTCCGAAAAACCATCGCCTAATAATGTTCCGTCCGGATCTGCCATTTGGTATTCAAGCGTGTCCACTTTTGTAAAGCCATTTGGCAATTCCAAGGCTACAATTAAAAACAGATTATTGTATTGATACTTGTTATTGGCTCTCAAGTTCACAAATAAATTATATCGTTTTGTGGAGTCTAATTCTGGTAAATCGAACGTTACTATGCTGTCTTTGTGCCAAGCACTTCCAACAGATTTATATTCATCAAAAACTCTTTTTTTATCACAGGAAGAAAAAAGAATCACCACTAAAAGAAGTAAAGCGCTATTTTTTATCCACATTTTTAGTAATAATTATTGGTTTTCTTGGTTCCGCAGGCTTTTTGTCATTTGGAGTCTGACGGGTATTATTATTATTATTATTATTTGCGGGCTTGTTGTTATTTGCTACAATTGCATTTTCACTAACTGGTTTGCGTTTTTTATTTGCTTTTTTCTTTGGTTTTGGCTGGTCAAAACGAGTTAAGCTTTCCTGACCCATTGCATTATTGAAGTTTTTCTCTGGTTCAACAATTAGCTCGATAGCATAATCTTCTAACGAAGAAACTTTATTTTTTAGTTTGTTTTCGGCAACAATTTCTTTGACGTGTTCAATTTTCAGCACATGCCAATTAGCAAAATTATTAGTATAGGCAAACCACATCAATCCTTTGAAAATATCTTGTTTTTGGCAAATTGCATCTCCTTTTTCAGTTACCAATTTTGTTTCGAAATCCGGGAAATCTTTTAACGCATCCATGTACGTGTCCAGCTCATAATTCAAGCAACATTTTAATTTTCCGCATTGTCCTGCCAGTTTTTGTGGATTCAAAGACAGTTGTTGGTAACGTGCTGCAGAAGTATTTACACTTCTAAAATCCGTTAACCAAGTAGAACAACACAATTCTCGCCCGCAAGAACCAATGCCGCCTAAACGAGCCGCTTCCTGACGAAAACCTACTTGTTTCATCTCGATACGAGTACTGAATTCTTTAGCGAAATCTTTAATTAACGCACGAAAGTCAATACGGTCATTTGCGGTGTAGTAAAACGTAGCTTTTGATCCGTCACCTTGAAATTCAATATCCGAAATTTTCATTTCCAGTTTTTGAGCAATGGCTAATTCACGAGCACGAACTTTCATAGGTTCTTCTTTGTCTCTGGCGGTTGACCAAATATCAATGTCTTTTTGGGATGCTTTTCTATAAATTTTCGGAATTTCATTACCCAAGTAATTCGCTCCTTTTTTCTTCATTTGAATTTTAACCAATTCTCCGGTCAAAGTAACAATTCCTATATCATGACCTGGAGAAGCAACAGTAGCAACAATATCACCAATGCTTAACGTTAATTTCTCAGTATTGCGGTAAAATTCTTTTCTTCCATTCTTGAAACGTACTTCAACACAGTCAAAAGGTGCGTCGCCATTAGGTAAACTCATATTAGAAAGCCAATCGAAAACCGTTAATTTATTGCAGCTATCGGTGCCGCAAGTCCCATTATTTTTACAACCCTTAGGTGCGCCACCATCAGAAGTTGAACAACTTGTACATGCCATAATCTTATATCTAGTGTTGCGACGAGCACAACTTAAGTTCTTAAAACGTTTAATTTGTAAAGATAGTATTTTTTAATTTTATGGAACAATGCCTATTTGCGCCAATAAATCATAAATTTTCAATAAAAAACCCATTACAAATCAGCTTGTAATGGGTTTTTTTCATAGGATTTTATCCTAAATATTTAATCTAGAATTTTATATAATTTATCAGATAATCGGATTCTGAACGGCAGTTTAAAGGTGCAAGTGTCTCCATAAACTGCTTTTTCTTGTGCTAAATCGTTAACAAGCATTTCTTCGATTACTACTTTTTGTTCGCCGGTTGTGGAACCTTTGATTAAAATGGTATCGCCAATTTTGATTTCGTTTTCTTCAATTAAAAACTGACCAATACTTGGTTTTGGAAAAAAATGCGTTCCTTTTCCAATATAAATTTTATTAGCTTTTGGTTCTTTTTTAGCTGCAGTCCTGACGCTTCTGGCTGGTTTTTCTGCAACAAAAACACCGTGTGTTTCTTCGTTGTTTTTGAAAGTCAAAACGTCTGATTTTCCTTTTTTGAAAATCTTATTTCCGTTTTTAATGCCTCGTCTAATGGCTTTTTGTTCTTCTTCCGGCAAGTGAATCACACTTACACATTCAGCAGAACAGCACCCTTCCATTTTTTCTTTGCAAGAGTCACACTGAATGAAAAGCAAGTGACAGCCTTCATTCACGCAATTCGTATGCACATCACAAGGCGCACCACATTGGTGGCATTGCGAAACAATATCGTCTGTAATTCTTTCGCCCAAGCGATGGTCAAATACAAAGTTTTTTCCAATGAATTTACTTTCTAAACCTTCGGCTTTTACCTGACGGGTGTATTCAATAATTCCACCTTCCAGTTGGTACACGTTTTCAAAACCTTTGTGTTTGAAATAAGCACTGGCTTTTTCGCAGCGAATACCTCCGGTGCAATACATCAATAGTTTTTTATCTTGTTTGTGTTCCGAAAGCTGTTCTTCTATGATTGGTAAACTTTCACGGAATGTATCCACATCTGGTTTTATAGCTTTGGTAAAATGGCCAATTTCGGATTCGTAATGATTTCGCATATCGACCACAATCGTATTTGGATCTTCCAGAAGTTCATTGAATGCCGCCGCTTTTAAATGAATTCCAATATTCGTCACATCAAAAGTTTCATCAACCAAACCATCAGCCACAATCTTGTCACGCACTTTTACGGTGAGTTTCAAGAACGAGTGATCGTCTTGTTCTACAGCAATATTTAATCGGATTCCTTTCATAAAATCGTAGACTTCAATCGAATCTTTAAAGGCATAAAAATTATCGGCAGGCAAGGATAACTGAGCGTTGATTCCTTCACTGGCGACATAAATTCTGCCCAGAACTTCAAGTGAGTTCCACGCCAGAAATAATTCGTTACGAAATTGTGTTGGATTTGAGATTTGCGCATAAGCATAGAAAGACAGCGTAAGACGTTGTTTTCCGGCATCATCAATCATGATGGCTCTTTCCTCTGCGCTTAATGTGTTATACAGTTGCATGCTATAAACAGTTTTAAGTTGAGAAATATATTTTTTTGCAAAAGTATGAAAAAAGGTTCAGAGGAGCAAAGGTTCAAAGAAGCATAGGGAGAAAGAGGCAAAGGTGCAAAGGTTTAAGAAGGGAAGAGGAGAAAGGAATGAAAACAAAAAAGCACTAAATTAATAGTGCTTTTTGTTAACTTTATGCCTTAGCACCTTTGTTTCTTTTGAAACTTTCCTAATTAGCAATACTCGTTGAAAGCATCTTTCAAGTTTTCAGCAATTAGTTCTGCTGGGCGACCTTCAATGTGGTGACGCTCTAGCATGTGTACTAATTCTCCGTTTTTGAACAAAGCCATACTTGGTGATGATGGAGGGAAAGGGAACATGTGTTGTCTGGCAGCATCAACTGCATCTTTGTCAACACCTGCAAAAACAGTGATTAAATGGTCTGGTTTTTTAGCGCCATCTAAACTCATTTTTGCTCCTGGACGTGCGTTTCTAGCTGCACAACCACAAACCGAATTTACAACTACAAGTGTTGTTCCTTCTAATTTCATTGCGTTTTCTACTGCTTCAGCACTATGTAAATCTTGAAAACCTGCCGCTGTTAATTCCGCTTGCATTGGTTTTACCATTTCTTCTGGATACATATCTTTTTTATTTTAAATCAATACTAATTCTAAGTTGCAAAGTTACAAAGTTTACATTCAGGAACAGGAGTTGAATTATAAAGTTTTGTTATAGTTTTATTGTTGTTTCATTGCTTTTGAAGCCACATGAAAAATAGCTTTAATAAATAGCATTTTTGGACATTTTAAAATTACTTGAATATCTTCGTATAAAGAGGTTTCCTCGTCCAGAAATTTAAAAATCAAAGTTGGATTTCCTTCCTTAAACATCGAAGAAAAGATAGAAGAACCCAATTCGTTTTTTCGATCTAAAATGTCTAACAAAAGCAAATCGTAAAACCAGAATTTAGTTCTCCTATGAAATTTTGTGAAGTCGGTTTCCCTTTGCAGAAAGGCTACCAATTCACTTGATTTTTTATCTGAGTTATTAAAAGTGTAGCCCGTACTGGCTTTCGTCCAACCGCCGGAAGTTCCTATATTGAGTACATTTTTAGTATTCGCTTTCCAAAAAGGATAACACGTCATGGGAATGCTGCCTTGCTCTTTTTCGACGATTTCATAATTTGTAATGCCGAGCTTTTCAATGTATTGCTGGATTTCGTTTTCGTATTCCGCCGTCTTTAAATGCTGGTGCGAAAACAAGGTGTATTCCAGTAAAGCTTCAGTTTTGGAAGTTGGTAACACGTACATAAAACGGGTATTTCCTTTTTGCTCTACCGAAAAATCCATAAAAGTAGCTTGTTCGGGATTGAAAACAGCTTGTTCACTTTTAATAAACCAACCAATAAAATGCTGTTGTAAAACAGGATATTTTGTCTGGCTTTCTGCCATGTGTCTGTTGTAAATACTGTTGAATAATTTTGAGCACGAAAAGGATTCACTTTCGGTTTGTACGAGAATTATAGTTTCGGATTCTTCGATTTCCAATACTTTTTTATGGATAAATGTGATGTTTTCTTGTTTCGAAAGCAAATCAAATACCTTAGTATAAAAATCTAATCCTTTCACCATATTGTAGCGGTACGGCTTTAAGTCTAAATCCCTGCGAAAGTTTTCATTGGCAAACAAAGCCGAATCCCATTTTTTGGAAATAGATTGTTCCCAAACAGAATCGTTGTTTTTCCAAAAACACCACGTTCTGTCGTTTGTTTTTTTGGCATTTTCATCCAATAATAAAATACTTGTATTCTTAAATTTTCCGGATTGCACCATTTTATACACGGTCATTAAAGCCGATAATCCTGCGCCGGTAAAAATATAATCGTAGTGTTTCATTTGGGAATTTGACATTTCCCCAAAAATAGACAATTTTATTCTTTTAGTTTGGCTAAAATCAGCTTTAATTCCTTTGGTTTTAAGTACCCGCTGTGTTGAAAAATAATCTCATTTTTACTATTCAAAACACACAAAACAGGAAAGTTCAGTTGCTTATTTATTGTTCCTAAAGCAATCGCCAGTTCATGAGTTCCAGAGTTGTTCCCTGTGGGTTTAAACTGAAAAGTAGTTTTATTAAAAACAATTGTTCTTTCTTCTTCGGCATTGAAATCAACAAAATAGAAAGCGCTGTTGAGTTCGGTAATGATTTCTCCGTTTTTAAAGGTGGTGTTTTTCATCGCATGGCAAAATTGACACCAGTCGGTTTGAATGAAAACGATCGTTTTTCTCTTTTCGATACATTGCAAACTGTCTATTTGTTCGAACGAAACCGAATGCAACTGCGCAAATCCAGCCGGAATCGCACAGCATAATAACAACAGTAAGTAAAGATTCTTTTTCATTATCTTAACGTATAGCGAAGCCCGAAAAAACTTCTGATTCCTTGGTTTGGACCATAGACATAAGTCGTGTCAAACGTCAATCCATAAGGATTTTCAGGTGTTGCCAACACTTGCCCGTTCATGTCGTAGGTTACATTTTTATCAAAAGGATCATTTGTCCGTGCAATTAAAAACGGGTTATTCTGTTTAGGCAAAAAGTTCAATAGGTTTTTAATTCCGACATAAAATTCAAAATCCTGTAAACCAGAATAGGTGAATTGAATGTTTTGTAAACTGTACCATGGCGATTCTGGAGCACGAGGATCTAGAGTACTCAAAACTGGCAATTGCATAGGGCTGTACACATTTCCAGTATAATCTACATTCAAATCTAAAGCCCTAAATTTATAAGAAACACTCCAGGTTGCAGTGAATTTTTCGGTCAGAAAAGGTGTTTCTTTTCGGCCATTTTCAACGTTTTTATTGTCTAACAAAGAAGCGCCAGTTATGATTTTTAATCCATTCGGAAAATTGACATCGATATTCGTACTGATTCCCTGGCTTATCGCATAACCATTGATGTTGTCATAAATGATTTGGTTGGGATCAGTCTCATAATCCGAAACAATTTTATTACTGAATCGGGTATGGAAAAAGGAAGTTTCAATGCCAATAAAGGTGCCGTTGTCAAAATTTATTTTCTTGATATAATTCAAATTTGCATTGATGGATTGTTCCGGTTTCAGGTTATTTGCGATTACAATTTCACGAGCGCCAGTCAAAGCAGCATGATCTTCGGTAAATAAATTCACCACTCTAAAACCCGTTCCGGCATTCAAACGAATGATATTGTTATCGTCCAATTTCCATTTATAAGCAATTCTTGGCGTTAAGATGCTTCCGTGAAACGAGTTGTAATCGTAACGCATTCCTAGTAATAGTTTGTGTTTTTCAGTAAATGTAATTTCGTTTTGAATAAAAATCCCAGGTAACCACGTTTTTTCTGGGTTGTTACTTCCCAGTTTTGAAGTTGCCGGCGTATTATCATCGTAATAATTGTATCGGGTGGCAATTCCGGTAAGCAAATCATTTTTTCCTATTTTTTTATCCCAAGTCAATTGTAGAAAACCAATTTTTTGGTTGGCAATGTAACTGGTCTTACCGTACCGACTGTCTTGAAAATGTACATTTCCTGAAAAAGAAAGCATCAGTTTTTCCTGAAACGGCAATTGGTAACTTCCAATCAATTCTGCTCGCTTGGTATAAATGCTTTCGCCGTAAATTTCGTCTCCACCACGATGTTTTTTCTCCCAACGCACATCGCCACCAAAACGGTCTTCATAAACGCCGCGCGCCGCAATGGTGAACAATCGATTTTCTTTTCTGTCGAAAGTCCATTTTTGAAAAAGGGAAATTCGGTCAGAAAGCGTAACATCTGTAAAATTGTCACCGTCGTTGTCTATTTTTTGATTGTAGCTAAAATAATTTAAACCTAAAAGTGCCGTAGCTTTCTTGCCTACATTGAGTTTTACTCCTAAATCAACATTAGTTTCCAACCAAGAAGTAGAAAATACATCAGCGGAAAATAGGGGAGCGTTTGTTGGATTTTTGGTAATGATATTGATCAAACCGCCCACGGCTTCACTGCCGTATAAAGACGAAGCGGGACCTTTGACGATTTCAATTCGTTCCACCAGTGAATTTGGAATTCCGGATAATCCATATACCGTGGATAAACTGCTCACAATGGGCATTCCGTCAATTAAAATTAAAGTATACGGGCCTTCCAGCCCATTAATATGAATATCGCCCGTATTGCAAACGCCACAATTGAGTTGCGGTCGTACGCCATTTACATTTTGTAAGGCTTCATAAATACTGGCCGTTGGATTTTTCTTAAAAAAAACAGGAGAATAAACTTCAACTGGAACGGAGCTTTCCAGTCTTTTTACGGGTTTTAAAGTTCCGGAAACTACGACTTCGTTAAGTTGGTTTTCATTATTTGAAAGTTCAAAATCCAGAATAGTGTTTTCATTAATTTTGACCACAATGTTCTTTTTTAAAGTTTGAAACCCTTCTGCAACAATTTGTATTTTATAATTTCCCTCAGCAATATTCACTATGCTGTAATTTCCTAAACTATCCGTTTGGGTGGTGTATTTTGTTCCAATTAAAAAAACACGAGCCTCCGAAACCCCTTTTTTTTCTGATGAAACAAATCCCGAAAGACTCGTTTTTTCTTGGGCATAGCCAAAGTTAAACATCAGAAAAACAAATATCACACATAATTTTTTCACGATACTCAAATTAAATTTAGGCAAAGCTAAAAATTATATTTTGCAAAACAAATTTTTTAATTACATTTGTATCAATAACTTAATGTCATGACTAAATCTTTAGAAGAAGTAAACCAATCCGTTTCCACATTAAATAAGAAATCAGTATTCCGAAAAATCCTTGCTTTTTTTGGACCGGCCTATTTAATTAGTGTTGGTTACATGGATCCGGGAAATTGGGCGACAGATATTGCAGGCGGAAGCCAGTTTGGGTATGCGTTGCTTTGGGTGTTATTAATGAGCAACATTATGGCCTTGTTGTTGCAAAGTTTGAGTGCCCGACTGGGGATTGTTACCCAACGTGATTTGGCGCAAGCCTCCAGAGAAACCTATACGCCATTTATCAATTATATATTGTATTTCCTTGCCGAAATTGCTATCGCAGCCTGCGATCTTGCCGAGGTTCTGGGAATGGCAATCGGTATTAATTTACTGTTTGATATTCCGTTGATTGAAGGGGTGTTAATTACAGTTTTAGATACCTTTTTATTATTGTTTTTAATCAATAAAGGCATCCGTAAAATGGAAGCTTTTATCATTGTATTGGTTGCTGTCATTGGATTTTCTTTTATTTTTGAAATGATATTTGCCCAACCGGAACTGGATAAAGTGTTGTTTGGGTTAATTCCTTCGATGCCTAATGAAGCGGCATTGTATATCGCTATCGGAATTATTGGAGCTACGGTTATGCCGCACAATTTATACTTGCATTCCTCATTGGTGCAGACCAGAAAATTCGAGAGAACGACTGCGGGAATTAAGCAGGCTTTAAAATATAACTTCATTGATTCTACGATTGCATTAAATTTAGCTTTTTTGGTGAATGCTGCCATTTTGATATTGGCGGCAGCCACATTTTATAAAAACGGCATGTTTGAAGTCGCAGAAATTCAAGATGCCCATCGTTTTCTGGAACCGCTTTTAGGAAGCAAATTTGCGCCAATATTATTTGCGGTAGCTTTGATTGCTGCCGGACAAAGTTCTACAATTACGGGAACACTGGCGGGTCAAATTGTGATGGAAGGCTATCTTAATTTACGCATTCAGCCTTGGGTTCGAAGAATCATCACACGACTGATTGCTATTGTTCCTGCGGTTATTGTAATTACGATATATGGAGAAAGTGTCACGGGAAAATTACTGATTTTGAGCCAGGTTATTTTGAGTTTACAATTGGGTTTTGCTATTATTCCGTTGATTCATTTTGTAAGCGATAAATCAAAAATGAAAGGTTTTCATATCGGGAAAATTACTCAAATTGCTTCTTGGGTTATTGCAACCATCATTGTTTCATTAAATGCTAAATTGGTTTTTGATGAAATTACAGGATGGCTTGAAACTTCCGAAAATCCACTTTTATTATGGTTAACGGTAGTTCCTTTGGCCATTGGTTTCTTGATTTTGTTGCTTTATATTGTGTTCAAGCCTTTTATTGCCAAAACCAAAATAGATATTCAAAATCATTCACCGCATAGTTTAAAACTGCGATTTTCTAAATCAGGAAGTTACACGAAAAAGAATATTGCGGTCTCCGTAGATTTCTCCAGTGCAGATGAAGTCGCTTTAAATAATGCTTTTGAATTAGGAGGAATAGAAGCAAAATACACTTTGATTCACGTGGTAGAAACGGTTGGAGCGATGATTTATGGCGAAAACGTTGATGATCACGAAACTCTAATCGATGAAAAATTATTAGAGGAATACAAAGTAATGCTTACTGAAAAAGGATTTAATGTTGTTACGCAATTAGGATTTGGAAAACCTAATAAAGTGATTCCGGAGATCATCAACAAAGAAGAATTTGACATTTTGGTTATGGGAACCCACGGTCATACCGGATTCAAGGATTTAGTCTTTGGCACTACCGTTGACAAATTGCGTCACAAAATTGCTATTCCGTTACTTATTGTTAAAAATTAAATTCTTGTGCTGAATTTGTTTCAGTATCAGGAGCTATTTCCTGCTATTCGCTATATCTTTTCCTGCTTTTTTAAGCAGGAAAAGGATATCGCTTTTATCAGGGCTAGGGCATTCGAAATCAAAAACACTAATATAAAATTCAATGACATTTTCAGAAGAGAATTATCTTAAAACCATATACCATCTTACCATTGTTTCAGATTCAGAAATAAGCACCAATGCGATTGCCGAAAAAATGGAAACCAAAGCTTCATCAGTGACTGATATGCTAAAGAAATTAGCCGAAAAAGACTTGGTTAATTATAAAAAATACCAGGGCGTTTCTTTGACAGACCACGGAAAAATAGCGGCAAAAATGATCGTGAGAAAACACCGTCTTTGGGAAGTTTTTTTAGTAGATAAGCTGGATTTTTCTTGGGATGAGGTTCATGATATTGCGGAACAATTGGAACACATCAAATCTGAAAAACTCATCAACAAACTAGATGATTTTTTAGGAAATCCTACCGAAGATCCTCATGGCGATCCTATTCCGGATGCAAATGGTCAGATTGTTAAAATAGAAAAACAATTGCTCTCAGAATTACACGAAAACCAAGCAGGGATTTGTGTAGGCGTTAAAGATACCTCCTCTGAATTTCTAAAATATTTGGATAAACAAGGAATTGCACTGGGTTCTAAAATTGAAATTATAGGAAAGGAAAGTTTCGATTTGTCTCTGAAAATAAAAGTGGACAACAAGGATTTAACCATCTCCAATAAAATTGCCAGTAATCTTTTTGTGAAATTGACGTAATAATTTTGACGTTATTTTTGGATATACTATTTAAAAAATGAAGAACATGAAAAAGTCATTGCTGTTGTTTCTTTTGATGCTTGGTACGGTAACTTTCGCTCAAAAAGCCACATCTGAAAACGTTCAATCCCTAAAGATAACCCAGAAAAAGTGTCTTAAGAAAAAGGGATTCAAATTGGTTTTGGCAGCAGTCGTTTCTGATTCTCGCTGTCCGGAAGGCGTGACTTGTATCTGGGCGGGAGAAGCTTCGGTTGTAGTTTCGGTTTACAAAGATTCAAAATTAGTGGAAGATCACACGATGGTTTTTTCGATGAAAAATGAAGAAGAAAATAAACAATGGTTTTCTAAATATTTGCCTGAAAAGCAAAAAAACATAAAAAACTTCAGTGTTTTTCCTTATCCAAAAGAAGGAGTTCAAATCAAACCGAAAAACTATTATGTGAAAATTGGGTACGTAAAATAATCCTTTTGAGAACAGCAAATCATTACATTTTAAAAAAAAATAGTTATAATAAATGCTATTTTTTATCGCTTTTGAATCCTATTAATTTTCGATATTTCTGTTCACTTTCTTCCAAAGCAACTTCAAGCTCTTTGTAATAAGTAATGTCTTTTATATTCGCAACAGCGGCAATAACATAGTTATTTTCATCGATTATTGGTCTGCCGCTGATGATAACCCGTTTTTTAGTTTTCGTTTCTGAATCTTCAATTATAATCTCAACGTCATCCGTTGATTCCCCTTTTAACGCTTTTTCCAATGGAAGGTTTTGAGCCGGAAAAACAGTTTGCTCATCAGGATAGTACAAATCATATTTAGTGGACCAATCCAGTGTGGTAGGCAATGTAGAATCTTGTTTTATACCTATGATTTCTTCGGCCATGTGATTGGATAAAACGATTCTTTTTTGGTTATCAGTTACAATAATTCCCTCGCCAATATTTTCTAGAATTAGTTTTAATTTGAGTTCATTAAGTTGCATTAATTTATCGGCTTCTTTTTTCTCATTTTCCATTTTTTTTCTAAATGAAATATCTTTGATAAAAGCAATGAAAATATATTTGCCAAGAATGGTAGCTTGTGATACGGTTAGATCAATATCAAATTCAACATTTTGTTTGTTAAGGGCCGTAGTTTCAAATGTTTTATTAAGAATAGGCCCTTCGCCAGTATCTATAAAGTGTTGAAGTCCTTTTAAGTGATTGTCTCTATGTTGTTTTGGCATAATTAATTCACTCATTGGTTTGCCTAAGGCTTCTATAATGGTCCATCCAAATATTTTTTCGGCTTGCGGATTCCATCTTATGATGATTCCTTCGTCATTTATTACAATCAAAGCATCAGGCGCCTCATTAAATATGGTTTGCAATTGACCTTCACTTTCTTTTAATTTCTGTTCGGCTGCTTTTCGTTCTGTTATGTCTCTCATAATCGATTTATGACCCGTAATTCTATTTCCTTCCCTTAACTGCATTACCGTTTGTTCTACCCATTTTTGCTCTCTGTTTTTGGTAATAATGGGAAAGGAGAATAAGGTTTCGTCTATTTTATGTTTAAATTGATTTAAATAGAACTCTGCCACACGGTCTCTCCATTCCGGTGCAACAATTTCTGAAAAATGTTTTCCTATAATTTCATTTTGAGCATAACCCGTTAGTTTTTTACACGCAGGATTGATGTAAGTAAAATATCCTTTGTAATCAGATGTATGGACAACATCGCTTATGTTTTCTACAATTTCACGATATTTTTCCTCGCTTTTGCGAAGTGTTTCTATGGCTTCTGCCAATTGGGCTGTGCGTTCGGTTACTTTTTGTTCCAGTTCTTCATTTAGTTTTTTAATCTCGGTTTCTGCATTTTTTCGTTCTGTGATATCATGAAAAACCGCCACAGCACCAGTGATTTTACCGGCTGAATCTTTTAATGGTCTGGCAGATATTACAACAAAATTGCCTTCGGTTTTTTTATAATTTTGTACAAATATTTCCATATCATCCACTTCTTCGCCATGTAATGCCTTAACGATAGGCAGGTCATCAGTGGCTAAAACAGCTTTTGTATCTGGCCACAATATGCCATAAGTGTCAGCCCATTTTTCTTCGGGTATATCCAGTAAGCCTATTCCAATTATTTTTTCAGAAGCAGGATTCCAAATGATAAATTTGCCATTTTCATCCGCTACGACTAATCCATCACCCATATTTTGAATCACTGATTGTAAAAGTATATTTTGCTCATTTAACTGTTCTTTGGATTGAGCCACCTCGTTGTCTCTTTTTTCGATGGTTGAGAGCATGTCATTAAGGCCCAATGAAAGAATACTGATTTCGTCTTTTCCTTCAACTGTCATCCGGGTGGTATAATCACTGGTATCCTTTATCTGTTGTATCACGGTAACCAAATTCAACAAGGGTTTTGAGATGTATTTTTTAATAATCATTGCAATCAAGAAAGCCAGCCCCATTCCTACGACTAATAACACGATTCCCAGACGCAGGATGTCCATTTTTATTTTATTTAATTCCGATAGCTCAAATCGGATACAAACCAATCCTATTGTTTTATTGTCTTTTTTGATTTTGCTGTACACAAAAAGATTTTCATTGGTAAAATGAGAGTTTTTTTCATTCATGGCGGGAATAGCAAATCGATACTTGGGATCAGATCCTGGTTTTGTATAAGAGGCAAAAACATTGCCTTTTTTGTCCAATATATTTGCATTCAAAATGTCGTTTTGCACATTTAATTCCGATAGAATTTTATTGGCAGCAGCATTGTCCAAAAACTCAAGAGCAGAAACAGTATTAAAACCTACCACTTGTGCAATAGCTAATGAACTAATCACTTTCCGGTCTTTAAATCCTTTAATGTCTATCAGTACAAAAGCAGTAATACAAAGACCTAATACAAATGCAGAGGTAAAAACTTGCATGAGTACCAGCTTATTTTTAATTGATATGTTACGTAGATTCATCATGTATTTATTGTTTTTAATATTCAAAAAAAAACCAGATCACACACTAAACACTTTTTAATTTTAAAGGTTTTCAAGCACACAAATTCAAACACAAATAAAACAATGTAAACTTGTAATTTGATATTATTATTATTATTGCACGATAATAGCATGTTGTAACAAGAAGGAACTGATTCCTATCCCAGATTTATTAATTGCTTTTAGATTTACTTCAAACTTTAATTTATTTTCGATCATGACAAAATTCATGTGTGCCCCTTTTTTTCCGTGACCTGTTTGCTCCGTCACAATCAATACTGGTTTGCCTGAAAATTTAGAAAGAATAGTTTCAATAGGAATGGAACAATTGTAGGGAACAAACAGAATGTTGCAAAAACCTAACTCGTTCAGATTTTTATATGTCTTTACTTCAATTTTTTTGTTTTTAGAAATAGTGAGTAACGAAGAAGTAATTGGACTTTCTTCCAGAACAGCAATCTTGAAAGTTTGCTTTTTAGAGTAATTTTTCCAATAGACATAGTCTACAAATCGATACAGAAAATCCGCTTTCAGGGCATATTCTTTCCCGCCGGAATTCTCTTGGGCAGAAATCGTATTTACGGCCATAAGTATGATAATTGCGCTTAAAATAAATAGGTGATTTTTAGTTTTCATCATTCTGTTTTTTAACGAATTTCTATTCTGATTTAAAAAAATCTATTTAAAATTTATAGATAAGCGACAAGCTAAATAAAGTTCCTAATTGGCTAAAATGATATCCTTGATAGGTCATTTGGGAGTAACGACCATTGAATGTAATCAGGTTAAATTGTGATTTTACTTGAGCGGGATTATTCATAATAGCAGTTCCAGCTTCATTCTCGGCTTTAAATTTCCATTCTGGCACTACATTTAACACATTATTGACGTTAAGCATTACGGTAAATTTATCTGTGGCAGCGTAGTTAATTCCTAAATCTGTGACTATTTTGGGTATAAACTCCGTTCTTAAATTGGAATCTAAGCCTTCTTGTTTGAAAGTTGTTTTTCCAAAATACGTGTTGTTGATAGAGAAATCAAATTTTCTAATTTTGTAATTTGCTCCCAAAATCCATTTGGTTTCGGGTCTGGAGGTAAACATTAAAGCATCAAGTGTTGCACCAAAATTATTACTTGCAACGGGAGAAATTCTTTTGTTTTCAAGAGTTACGTTTCCGGATAAATTGAATGCCAGAGCTCCGGTTCCTAATGCTATAGTACCGTAATTCAGGACCACATCTAAACCTGAAGTCCTTGTATCGAATGAATTTTCAAACCAGGAAACGCTGCCAAATTGAGTATTTACTTTATCTCCTAAAATGATTCGGTCTTTTACTTTAATGGTATAATAATCGATGGTGAAATTTAAATTCTTCAAAGGATTAGCGCCTATTCCTACAGTCATATTGATTGACTTTTCGGCATCTAATTTAGGAATGCCCAAAATACGCGCTTGTGCAGAAATATTATTTATTAAACCATTAATTTGAATTCCTTGACCTGCTACGAAAGAATATTGTGATTTTTGCGTGTAAATTTGGTGTAACGTCGGCGCTCTAAATCCAGAAGAAATAGAACCTCTTACCGTAATTTTATCTTTATTAAATTTATATCTGGAACTCAATTTCCAAACTGTCGCTGCCCCAAAATCGCTGTAATCTTCATAACGAATGGTACCGTTCACTGAAAAGTCTTTTGTAAAGTCATACGCCAGATCGAAGTATCCTCCTAAATTATAACGATTCCATTTGCCGGAATTCTCAGTTCGATTTCCTGCAAATGAGTCTGCGCCAAATCCATCCCAAGAAGCTTTATCACCTTCATTAATTACGAACGTTTCGGTTCTGACTTCAGAGCCAAAACCAATACTGATTTTGTCAGAGAGCACTTTGGAAATATCTAAATTACCCACAACATGATTGAATGAAGCGCCTCCTGGTTTGAAAAAAACGGGACTGTTCTCACGATATAAATGCACTCCATTTGCATCTTGAATGTCAGATCTGTTATGAGAATTTTCTATAGCATAAGCTTGTCTGTTTCCGCCTACAGTTATGCTGGCGTCAGTATTCCATCCGTTTTTTATTGATTTATAGCCTAAAGTGGCATTGTAATCGTTTAAGTCGCCTGTGAATGTTGGGATATAGCCTTTGTATGAAGCAATGGTTCCGTCACCAAAAAATTTTAACAAATAGGGAAGGTCGTTTACAGTAATTCCTCCTCCATAGTCCCAGTATGGCGTTCTGTAATTGGCATAAGAATTTACTTTTTTATAGACATAGGCGGCATTATAATACATTTGTGTTTCATCGGATAGATTAAATCCACCGTTTACCAAAAATTTTGCGGCAGCAGTTTCTGGAGCTCCATTTATATTTTTGGCATCCGGATATTTTGTTAGAAAAGCTTTAATATCTGCGGAGGTGTTAATGCCTGAAATAGTACCTCCAAAATCAGCAAACTCTCCATCTGAATCTACTTTTCCAGGTCTGTTTGCCAAGTTTTCTTTCGAAAAATCTAAGGTGTAATTTACGAAACCTTTGTCGCCTGCGGCAGATCCATTGTTGAAACTCACGCCAAGCATTTCGCCATCACCTTCAGTAGTACTTCCAGTTTTAATAGTTATTAAACCATCATCAGCACTTTTTTTTAGAATAATATTTAATACTCCGGCTATTGCATCAGAACCATATTGAGCCGATGCGCCATCACGAAGGATTTCGATTCTTTCTATCGCATCAATTGGAATTCCAGAAATATCGGCCCCTGTTTCCCCTTGGCCAGGAGAGGTTTGAACATATAGTAAAGCGCTTAAGTTTTTCCGTTTTCCGTTGATGAGTATTAAGGTTCTGCTGGGTCCCATATTTCTAATTTCGTATGGATCAAGTAAAGAAGTAGCATCGTTTACAGGAGTTTGAGCCGTGTTAAAGGATGGGATTTTGTACTGTAATGCTTTGTCGAAGGTTGTTTGTCCTGTTGCGGTCAGGTCTCCAGAGGATACAATATCAATAGGAAGTGTAGTTGTGGTATTGCTTCTGGGCGTGGCTCTTGTTCCAGTAACGACAACTTGATTGAGATTCTGTCCGCCACCTTCTGATAAAACCACATTCAGAACAGATTCGGTTGTGTCATATTCTTGTTTGGAGAAACCAAAGTAACTAAAGATTAAAAGAGCACCTTCTTTTACGGTAATCGTGTATGCACCATTGATATTAGTGGAGACGCTGTTGTTTGTTCCTTTTTCAGTAACATTAACACCAGACATGGCGACCCCGGCATTATCCAATACAAAACCCGAGATTTCTTTTTGTGCAAAAAGAAACGTGATGTTTAGCATAAATAACCATATAATGACATGCTTTTTCATGATTAGTTGATATTGGTTCATTTTGGTTTGAAATCAATGGCAACGTAATAAGTATTAGAAGTTTTCATTGAACTACTCCTGTATTTTTTTGCGAAAAAGTAATCCGTGAAAAGGATGTTTATAAGATTAAGAGGTCGTTCTCTTCAAATTATTAAAAAAAAGTCTATCCAAAAACGAACATTGTTGGGCTGTCACAAAACTGAAAAATATTTTATTGAGATTAAAAATATTTATAAATTAGTCAGTAGATTTTTATTAAAAATTATGGCTGTCAAATCGTAGGTAGATTACCAATTCATAATAGTTCTATAATTTCAATGCCTTGAGGGGAAAAGCTGAAATTATGTTCAGAAGTCAACTTAGATTCAAGTTTAAATTCGAAAGCTTTTTTTAAACTAAAAAAAGTAAACAGTTTATTTTGAATCTAAAATAATTCATTTTTGCTATAGTAAATTTAGTCAAAAAAAGTGATTTTAGTAAGGTGAAGAAGGCTTTTTTTAAGGAAAATGTAACCCAATTGTGTTTTAAAGTTGTTCAAATTAAAAACAAAAACCGCAAATTTTAATTACAACCGCAATCATCACCGCTACCGCAATTTTTTTCTGATTTTTTCTTTTTGAAAAAGAATTTTTTGATCAAAAAAGCTAGGGCAATTCCCAAAGCTACAAAAGCAATTATTTCTTGAATATCCATAACCGTTTATTTTAGAATTTGATAAGCCAGTAAAGCCACCACATAAGCAAATCCAGACATGAAGATTAATTGTCCTGCCGGCCATTTCCAGGAATTGGTTTCTTTTTTAGTAACCGCAAGTGTACTGGCACATTGCAAAGCAAAAGCATAAAAGAGTAAGAGTGAAATTCCCGAAGCAAAATTGAAAACTTTTTCTCCGGTAACCGGATTGATTTCGGCAGCCATTTTGTTTTTTATTGTTACTTCGTTATCACTGCCGCCTACGCTGTAAATCGTAGCCAGTGTTCCTACGAATACTTCTCTGGCAGCAAAGGAACTGATAATGGCAATTCCTATTTTCCAGTCGTAACCCAAAGGGGAAATAGCTGGTTCAATGGTTTTTCCCATTAATCCAATATAGGAGTTTTCTAATTTTTGTGAAGCGACAGCATTCTCAAACGCTGCTTTTGCCAACGGATTTTGCTTGGTGTTTTCAGTAACGATTGTTTCTGCATTATTGAATTTTTCGCCAGGTCCGTATGATGCTAAAAACCATAATACAATAGAAATCGCTAAAATGATTTTTCCGGCGCCAAAAATAAAGGCTTTGGTTTTTTCAATTACATTGATTCCCACGTTCTTGAAAAGCGGTAATTTATAATTCGGCATTTCTACTACAAAGTATGTTTTTCCCTTTATTTTAAGGATTTTATTCAAAATGTAAGCCGAAAAAATAGCCATTCCAAAACCCAAAACGTACAACAACATCAAGGTCATTCCCTGCATGTTCAGAAAACCAAAAACACGATTGTCTGGAATTACCAATGCAATGATAATGGCATAAACAGGCAGTCTGGCAGAACAGGTGGTGAATGGAGTTACCAGAATGGTGATTAACCTTTCTTTCCAGTTTTCGATGTTTCGGGTAGCCATAATTGCAGGAATAGCACAGGCGGTCCCAGAAATAAGCGGCACGACACTTTTGCCCGATAAACCAAATTTTCGCATGATTTTATCCATTAGAAAAACGACTCGGCTCATATAACCACTTTCTTCAAGAATAGAAATAAACATAAACAGGAACGCGATTTGTGGAATAAATATCAAAATTCCACCTATTCCGGGAATGATTCCCTGTGAAATTAAATTGGTTAAAACTCCTGCCGGTAACCCCTCGGCAGCAAGCGTACTCAAAGAGGCAAATGAAGCATCGATAAAATCCATTGGAATTTTAGACCATTCGAAAATAGATTGAAAAATGACAAACAAAATCAAGAAGAAAATCACGTAGCCCCATACTTTATGCGTTAGAACGCGATCCAGTTTGCTGCGAAAATCTTTAGCAATAGTGGTGTCAATTTTTAATCCTTCTTTCAAAACATCATTGATGAATTGGTAGCGTTTTATGGTTTCTTTTTGTTGCAAACGCTTTAAATCCGAATGCGATTTGGTAAACGAACTTCTAATTTCATTTCGATCTAAATTCAAGAAGTTTACGTCTTGCGTAATGACCAGCCATAATTTGTACAACAATTGGTTGGGAAATGTTTTGCGAAGCGTATTGAAATAGTCAGGATCAATACTGGACGCATTCAGGCATGGTTCGCTGGAAATGGTTTTGTAACTGACAATCAGTTTTTTCAATTCATCGATTCCAAAACCTTTTCTGGAACTGATAAGTGCAATTTTTGTTTTTAAATGCTCCTCAAGATATGGAATGTCAAGTGTAATTCCTTTAAATTTCATTCTATCGGCCATGTTAATGACTAATATTGTGGGAATTTCAAGGTCTTTTATTTGGGTAAAAAGCAGTAAATTTCGCTTTAGATTTTCAACATCAGTAACGACAAGTGCTACGTCCGGATATAATTTATCGTTTTTATTCAGTAACAATTCAATGACTACATTTTCATCAATAGAACTGGCGTTCAAGCTATAGGTTCCGGGTAAATCCAGAATATTCGCTTTGGCATTATTGGGTAATTTGCAAAAACCAATCTTCTTTTCAACCGTAATCCCAGGGTAGTTTCCCACTTGTTGATTAAGTCCTGTTAACTGATTAAAAACCGAAGTTTTCCCCGTATTAGGATTTCCGATTAAAGCAACATTGATATTTTGGTTGGTCATTATAAGTTGTTTTTTAGTATTTCAACTTCAATCTCACGGGCTGTTTCCACTCGGATCGCAACGTGTGAACCATTAATGTTAAGGTATAAAGGATCGCCAAAAGGAGCAATTTGAAGCAGTTCAACCATATTTCCGGGCAAACAACCCATTTCTAATAATTTCAACGGAACAATGTCAATATCAAAATCTTTGATAATGGCTTTTTCACCTTTCTTTAGAGAATATATCGTAGTTTGCAAGTCTTATTTAGATTGAATTAAGATTGCAAAAGTACATATTATAAAACTAAAAAAAATGATAATTATCAATTTTGTGGTTTTTTTGGATAATTTTAAGAATGGGGTAATAGTTTGTTTTGCTGGATTTTTCAATCAGATTATTAGGGACTTATGCAGTCTTAAAAACGTTTTATTCGTTGCTTAAAAAAGTAATATCTTCGATTAATCGCTTCATATCTTCTTTGTTGGTCCCGTCATAAAACCCACGAACTCTTTTTTTAGTATCGACCAAAACAAAATTTTCGGTGTGGACCATATCATATAGTTCACTTGGTTTTCCCAGTTTTACGGCCAAATAGGATTTTCTGGCCATCGAGTAGATTTCTTTTTTGTCTCCGGTTACTAAGTTCCATTTTGCTTCGTTAACATGGTATTTTTTGGCGTAAGCCTTCAAAACGGGAACGCTGTCAGTCTCTGGAAAAACGGTATACGACAATAATTTTACCTTTGGATTAGTAGCAAAAGCTTTTTGAATATCGAATAAATTAGTGGTCATCTTTGGACAAATGGAGCCGCAAGTGGTAAAGAAGAAATCTGCAACATATATTTTGCCTTCGTAATCTTTTTGGGTGATGGTTTTTCCGTTTTGGTTGACAAACGAAAAATCAGCAATCGTATGATACTTGCTTTTGTATTGAACGGTGCTGTCCACTAATTCAGGATTTACATCCGCAGGATTATATATTGGGAGTGTTTTTTTGGGCTTTAAAGCCGAATAAAATAAGGATAAAATGATTGCCGAAAGAACAATGAAGACTCCGAAGAAGAGTCGGTATTTTTTGAAAAATTCTAACATAACGCTATTTTAATGCAAAAATACGAAAACGAGATTTGTTTTTAATTCAAATTAACACAATCTTATTTCAGATGGATTCCTTTCAAAGAAAAAACATGAAATTAGTGTCTTTTTGATTAAACCTTTTAGATATTCAGGAGTCCAACAAAAATATACTGGTAAATAATAAAATTTAACTAAAAATCAAATTATTTATTAATAGCTTTGTTAAGATAACTAAAAAACTAAAAAAAATGAAAAAAACCAGCAATAAGCAACTGCTTTTTGTGATTCCTGCAATTATGGGTTTTGCGGTGAGTCAAGCTCAGAATGCTCCGGCAGTTAAGGAACCGGGAATCAATGTGAATTACATGGATAAGGATGTAAAGCCAAGCAATGATTTCTTTCGTTATGTAAATGGAACTTGGTTGGACAATACAGAGATTCCAGCTGATAGAACCCGTTGGGGGAGTTTTGATGAATTGCGTCAAAAAACGGATGCTGATGCATTGGCAATTTTAAAAGAAGCCACAACAAATCCAAGTTACAAATCGAATACAGATCAAGGTAAAGCGGTAAATTTATACAAATCTATTCTTGATACCGTTGGAAGAAATAAGTTAGGGATAGCACCATTGAAACCGTACTTAAAAAAAATTGACGCGGTTAAAAATGCCAAAGATTTAGAAGCATTAATGATTGAGATGGAACCTATCGGTGGCATTGGATTTATGGGTGCCGGCGTAGGAACAGATGCAAAGAACAGCAGTAGAAACGTGATTAATTTAGGTCCCGGAAGCGTAGGTTTGCCAGACAGAGATTATTATGTTTCTGAGGATGCTGATTCCAAAGAGAAACGTGCTAAATATGTTTTACACGTTGCTAAAATGTTGCAATACCTTGGTGATAAACCAGCAGTGGCTAAAACGAATGCTGAAAAAATCCTGGCTCTTGAAATTGCTATGTCTAAACCAAGATTGGACAGAGTAGAACGCAGAGACCGTCGTAAGTCATACAATCCTATGACATTGAGTGAGTTGAGTAAGTTGACTCCATCAATCAACTGGAATAATTATTTTACAAAAATTGGATTGGCAAAAGTAGATACCGTAATCGTATCACAACCAAAATACATGACAGCGCTAGAAACTATTTTTAAAGAAAATAAAATAGAAGACTGGAAAGCATACATGCGTTGGAGTTTATTGAACAGAGCTTCAAGCCAATTGTCTACTGAAATTGAAAATGCAAACTGGGAATTTTACGGAAGAACGTTAACCGGTGCAGTAAGTCAAAGACCACGTGACGAAAGAGCACTTCAAACGATCAACGGAGCGGTAGGAGAAGCGTTAGGAAAATTATATGTAGAGAAAAAATTTCCGGCTGCAGCCAAAGCTAAAGCGGAGAAAATGATCAAGAATATATTTTTAGCTTTCGAAAACAGAATCAATAATTTGTCTTGGATGTCTGCAGAAACAAAGGTAAGCGCGCTTGCTAAATTGCATAAATCAAGAATTAAAATCGGGTATCCTGATAAGTGGAAAGATTATTCAGCCTTGACGATTAAAAGTCCAGAAGAAGGCGGAACGTATTTTGAAAACGCTAAAAACATGTCTCAATGGCGTTTTAATGAGAATATTGCTGAGTTGAGCAAACCAGTTGATAAAGAAAAATGGGGAATGTCTCCACAAACAGTAAATGCGTATTACAATCCTTCAAATAACGAGATTGTATTCCCGGCAGCGATTTTACAACCGCCTTTTTACAATTACCAAGCGGATGAAGCAGTAAATTATGGTGGAATTGGAGGCGTTATTGGTCATGAAATTTCACATGGTTTTGATGATTCAGGTTCCCGTTACAATGCTGACGGAAACTTAGTAGACTGGTGGACTGCAGAAGATTTGAAACAATTCTCTGCTTTAACAGGAGCACTTGCCGCTCAATACAGCGCTTTGCAACCTATCCCGGGAACTTTTGTAGATGGTAAATTTACTTTAGGAGAAAACATTGGAGATTTAGGTGGTGTAAATGCTGCTTATGATGGTTTACAATTGTACTTGAAAGAAAACGGAAATCCGGGATTAATCGACGGATATACTCCAGAACAACGTTTCTTCATTTCTTGGTCAACTATCTGGCGTTCAAAAATGCGTGATGAAGCCTTGAAAAACCAAGTGAAAACAGACCCGCATTCTCCTGGAATGTATCGTGCTTATGTGCCTTTGCAAAATATAGATACGTTCTATAAAGCATTCGATATTAAAGCAACTGACGGAATGTATATCGCACCTGAAAAGCGTGTAAGAATCTGGTAGTCGGTTTTAAAAACGTAAAAAAATCCCATTCGTGTAGAATGGGATTTTTTTTTACAGTGTTTTAATGTTGTTTTTTCGAGTTCGTCTTAGGGAATAATTAACCATATACAGTCCAAACAATGTAACCCCACCTCCTATGGCAATAGCTGCATTTAGGGTTTCTCCAAAAATTAACGCCCCTAATAGTACAGCAACAATCGGATTGATGTACGAATAGACACTACTAATTTCAGCAGGGAGATTCTGCAGGGCATAAATGAATGCAATGAAAGTAAGTACCGAACCAAAAATAACTAAATAACCGATAGACCACCACGATAGAGCCGGAATAGCACTTAAACTAACGGAAGTTCCAGTTGCTCCTACGTAAGCAAAAAGCAAGATGCTAGACAAGAACATTTGTATTCCCAAACTAAAATAGGGATTAAAAGTCGCGGCTTTTTTCTTCGTATATAAGGTTCCAAAAGCCCAAGTTAAAGTAGAAATTATGGAAATTAGTATTCCGAATCTAAAATTGGGGATTAAGAAATCACTCAAGTGGTCATAAAAAATAACACAAACGCCACTAAAACTTACAATCAAACCAATAACCGAAATTCTGGACAAACGTTCTCCTCTAAAAAAAGTAATAATAACAATCCATAAAGGAACAATTGCTGCAATTATAGCCCCAAGTCCACTGCTTATGTACTTCACGCCCCATGTACTTAGAGCATTGCTTAGCATGAAATTCAGAATACTCAAAATAATGATTGTTTTCCATTGTTTTCCTCTGGGCCAAGGCGCTTTTTTAAACAAGAAAAAAGAAATATACAGCAAACCTCCAAGGAATTGTCTAATGGCAACCAGTTGTAATGCAGGCATGTGTTTTACGCCCTCTTTTGAAGCTATCCAAGTAGTTCCCCAAAAAAAACTGACCCAGCATAAAGCCAAAATGGGCAATCCAATGGCATTAACTTTAGACGAAACAGCATTCTTAATTTTAGTTCTCACGTTATAAATTTGGTTTCGTAAAAGTATACTTTAAAACGGTCTCTATTTTAGTACTCAAAATTGTTTTTCCGATAGATGGGTTTTTATGATTAAACTTTGGCAAAGCCAAATTTAAATCGAGTGCTTTTTGAGTATAATACAGTTCTCGTGTAGGATGAGATGGAGCGACCGCATTGAAAGTTTCATTCCATGCATTATTTGCTATAATTTTTAGAATTATACCCACACAATCTTTCTGATGAATTAAATTAATCGAAGCATCAGGATTATCCAAATTCTCACGACCCGCCAGAAATTTTATAGGATGACGGTCTTCACCAATTAAGCCGCCAAAACGCAATACCGTTGTTTTGAAGTTTATATTGCTTTGTAAAAGCTGTTCCGTTTCCAGTAATTGTTTCCCTCCTTCAGTATCCGGTTTCGGAATTGTTTCTTCAGTAACAAAAGCATCATTCTCATTATAAACCGATGTCGAACTGATGAAAAGTACGTTTTCAACAGATGATTTTTCTATAAACGGAATTATATTTCTAATCTTGGAAACAAAGTTTTCTGTCCCTGAACCACGAAGCTTTGGCGGGACATCGATGATTAAAATTTCAGAATTCTCCAGAAAATTAGATACGTTTCCAGTGGTTTTATTTTCTGAAAGTGCAATTAAAAAAGGATTGATTCCTGAATTTTCCAACACTGATAATTTCTCGACCGAAGTCGTCGATCCATTTACTGAAAATCCTTTTGATATCATGGCTTTCGCCAAAGGCAAACCCAACCAACCACAACCCAGAATACTAATTTTTGTCATTTTTATTTTTGTAACCAATTTGTTTGCGGTCTTTTTGTGTGTTGTCTTTCTCGTCTTTTTTGATGAGGTAATTCAAAGCTTCATATACATCACTGAATTTCTTATCGTATTTGGTTTCTATCTCCAATAATTTTTCGTTGAATTCTTTGTGTTCCAAGGCATATTTACGAATCATGACAAAAGTACGCATGATCGCAATATTTACATGTATGGCCACATCCGAATTTAAAATACCACTAAGCATTGCTATTCCTTGTTCGGTGAAAGCAAAAGGGGTTGCTGTTGCATTTCGTTTATTTTGGTATGCGGTCACAATTTGTGACCGCATACTTTCCCATTCTTCAATAGTTAGTCGGAACATAAAGTCAGTAGGAAATCGTCGTATATTTCTTTTTACGGCTTGATTCAGGACTTTGGTTTCTACTTCATAAAGTACAGCAAGGTCAAAATCAAGTATCACTTTTTGTCCCCGAACATCATGTATTTTAGATTGTAATGTATGTATCTGCATGTAATTTGTGGTGAGTTCGTTTTATTATGGTTTTTTCAAACTGTCTTTCACAACTGTTAAACTATCTTTAGCCATAGGATTGATAGCTGTATCGATAACATTTGTAACCACAACTGGTGTCGGCTTTATTTTTTGTTTGATTACCACAGCATCATTCAAAACAAAAGGCGTTGGCATCATCCAGTTTTCTCTTTTTGCCATTTCAAATAATGGATTAGTCATTAAATCAAAAGAACTTTCCATCAGTTCCATATCAAAAACCGTTGAGGAATTTACGCTGAACTGCATTTCTAAAGGTGCGTTTCCAACGACATAATAACTCAATATTTTCTTTCCTTTTCGTTGGTAAAGTGAATTTTTTTGGCCTAATGTGGTCACACCATTTGCTTTAAAATTATGAATAGCCATTTTTTCATTGGCAAAAACATCATAGCGATTAACCTGTCGATTTGGGGAAATTTTTATTTTCAAATACCTTTGATTGCCTACAATTCTGTCTTCCAAAAATACTATACTTGGTTTCAGAATGTCTTTTTTAGGAGCTTCGGCAGCATAGGTAAAACCAGAATTGTATTTGCTGAACAATGGTGTTTCGTTTAAGGTTGTTGCTTCTTTTGGGTTTTCACCCAAATAGGTTTTGGTCCAGGAATCAAGATTGGTGTCATAGGTTGCCCAATTGGCTTTGTCCGTATCGGCATCGTAGACATACAATAAGCTGTTTGATTTGGCTTTTCCATATTCGTATCCGGATTCAGAATGTGCTTTCGCAAAAAAGCCAATGGCAAGCCCAAAAAACACCAAAGACCAGATTCCTTTTTTGGCGAAAGCCCCAAAAACAGGCAACAATAATCCAAAAGTCAAAACAGTAAGAATGGCACTTCCAAACAGTACTTTTAGTCCCAAACCTATAGGAAACATCTGGATGAATGGCACTATGATTATCAATGCCGGAATGCTAAAAACAAGACTTAGTATTTTACGGGATTTTTGGGTAATGATAAATGCAGCAAATAAAAATAATCCAAAATAGACAGGAATAACCAAGAATCCTGCTCCTTGTAGACTAAAAGCAAGTGCTCCATTAATCAAAATCCATATAAATAATGGTGCTACATAATGATTCATGGTAATTTTCCTTGCAGAAAAACGGTTGTAAAACGCGAGGCTTATCGCCAATGCCAATAATACAAAGGCTGCAATGTAAGTGTGTCCATTATAGGTGAATCCGTTCAGTAAATCATTGTATTGTGGGTACACTTTCAGCAATGCTTTCCAACCAAAAAAAGTAATTAATCCAGTGACGATCAGGGAACCTAGAAACGGAATAAATCCGCTGCAAATTTCTTGGAATGATAAAATACGTTTGGCTCTTCCTAAAAACAACAGAAAAACAAACAGGGCCAATGCGATTACTGCCATTGGTAAAACCCAGCTAAAAGGATAGCTTATAAAAGTATACGGAATGGTAAAATACACGTAATCTTCGCTGGCTTGCGTCGTATTTAAATCGGCATTGGAGAAATAATTCAATAACGGCATTAAATACGTTCCTTGATGTGCTAACGTGTTTTTGTCCAAATGGTTGATGTCATCTTGGGCAGTATGATAATTAAAATGGTCATCAATAAAAGCAAAATTATAGCCTTGAATATTGCCTTGTTCCCTGAAAACGGTTAAGTCGGTATCATTGGGTAACATTTTATAAATGCTATACATCAAGGAATTTGATACTGGAAAAGTCGCTTTTGCGGCAGCAAACTCTTTTACTAATCCGGCATTTCCTTTGTTAGTTTCCATCAACATATAACTGGGTCCCGAAGAACCTCGTGCTTCAAAATTAAGCACTAAACCGATCTCTTTTGCCCAATGGTGTTTTGTGACAAATAGTGCAGCGCCATTTAATCCTAACTCTTCCGCATCTGAAAACAAAATGATAATGTCATTTTTATATGGGGTTTTGGAATGTAAAAAAGCACGAACACCCTCCAGAATAGTCGCTATGCCAGAACCTGCGTCACTCGCTCCTTTTGAGTAGGAATGTGGCGCACTGTCATAATGGGAAAGCAATAACAAAGCTTTAGAGTTAGAAGTTCCTTTTATGCGCGCTAGAATATTTTTTGATTGCACTAAATTTCCCCAGTCGCTCAAGGTATATCCTTCCTGAACGGTAGTTTTTAGCCCTAATTTGTTAAGCTCTTTTATGAGATAATTTGCAACGACTTTATGTTCTTTGGAACCTACATAATGGGGTTTTTTTGAAATGGCTTGCACTTGGACTAAAGCTCTTTTAGTCGAAAATTCAGAAAGTAAGCCTTCATCGTCTGAAGTCCAGTGTGGCATCATGGTAAAGAAAATCAACCCCAGAATCCCTAGGATAAATAAAGTGGTAAAAATGGAGGAATAATCTTTTTTCATGATAGGGGAGTAGATTGGGGTATTTAAATGTCTTTTTTGACTAACATATAATAATCATTGTCCAAAAGCATATAGCCTTGGTCATAAAGGAAATAGTAGGTATTTCCTGTTTTGGTTTGTAAAATATTGGTAAAAAATTCAAAATCAAAACCTTTGCTCAAGAGTTTTGCCCGAGAAGTTTTTGATTTTCCTTCAACATTTAGTTCGGATAGAATGCGGTAATTCTTGCGCAACTTATTGTTGATGTTGCGCATGAAATTGGTGCTGTCTTTATTTATCTTGTTATTATAAGCATTCCGACAACCGTCGCTGCAAAATTTTTTGTCTTCGCGGCCTACAATCTTCTCTCCACATTCTAAACAGGTTTTATTCATGGATTGAGTTTTTTAATTTCGTATAAATCGGTCCTACGGTCTTTGAGGATTCTGGCACTTCCATGTTCGTGAAGCTCTTTAAGTAAATTCAAATCGACATCTACAATTAAAGTCATTTCAGTATTGGGCGTCGTTTCCGCTTTTATTCCGGTACTCGGAAATGCAAAATCCGAAGGTGTAAATACAGCAGTTTGTGCATATTGAATGTCCATGTTGTTTACTTTTGGGAGATTTCCAACACATCCTGCTATCGCTACATAACATTCGTTTTCAATGGCTCGGGCTTGTGCGCAGTGTCTTACTCTGGTGTAACCACTTTGGGTATCGGTCAAAAACGGGACAAACAAAATGTTCATTTCCTCATCGGCCATTAATCGCGCCATTTCTGGAAATTCCACATCATAGCAAATCATGATGCCTATTTTTCCGCAATCAGTATCAAAAGTTCTAATTTGTGAGCCGCCTTTCATTCCCCAATGCAAAACTTCATTTGGAGTGATGTGAATCTTATAATACATTTCAGAGGTACCGTCTCTTTTGCAAAGAAACCCAACATTGTACAAAGTGCCGTTTTCTAAATAAGGCATACTTCCTGAAATGATATTAATATTATACGAAATAGCAAATTCCTGAAATTTTTTGCGAATAGGATCTGCATATTTTGCTAGCTCTCTAATGGCATCAGGTTCCGATAAATGATTGTAATCTGCCATAAGTGGTGCAATAAACAACTCTGGAAAAAGAGCAAAATCACTCTTATAACCGGATACAGCATCAATAAAAAATTCGGCTTGTTCAAATAAGGCTTCGAGATTTATTAACGGACGCATTTGCCATTGAATTAATCCAAGTCTGATGGTACTTTTTTGGGTGTTTATTAATTGAGGACTTTCATCATAATAAATATTATTCCATTCTAATAGCACAGCAAATTCTTTAGAATCGGCATCGCCCGGCAGATAGTTTTTCATAATTCTCATCACATGAAAATCGTTACTCAACTGAAAAGAAAGCACAGGATCATGCAATTCTTTTAGTTTTACTTTCTCAATATATTTTTTAGGAGTCAGCTTTTCAGCGTGTTTATTATAATTTGGAATCCTTCCGGCAAAAACGATAGCCTTTAAGTTTAATTTTTCACACAATTCTTTTCGGGCATCATACAGTCGTCTGCCAAGCCGCAAACCTCTGTAATCAGGATGAATAAATACATCAATTCCGTACAGAATTTCCCCTTTTGGGTTGTGTGTCGAGAATGTGAAATTTCCGGTTATTTTAGCATAATTAGGATTTTTGTCAACCAAGACTTCTCCTACGATTAATGATAATGCTGCGCCCACCACTTTTCCGTCTGCTAAAATTACTAATTGTCCCTCAGAAAACAGGCCAAGTAATTTTTCAATATCTTGTTCTTGCCAATACGAATCTGCCATTTCAGGATAAGATTGCATCATGGATTTTTTTAACTGCTTGTAGTCGTCAAATTCTAGATTTCGTAATTCTACTCTTTTTATTTTGGTTTGCATAAGAATTGTGTTTTATCAAATATAGCTAAATTTTCCCATTTACAAACGTTTACAAATAGTTACAACCGAAAGTAAATAGTTAGCAACCGAATATTTTTTGGAAGTCACCGCATCTTTGCAATGTTGATTTGAACGACAAATTCAACAAAACATACACTAACATTTAAACAGTATACGCCATGAGCACATTAAGAAACAAAGTACAGTTGATTGGACACGTAGGAAATGACCCAGAAATTAAAACTTTTGACGGAGGAAAAAAACTAGCCAATTTTACATTAGCGACAAACGAAAGCTACAAAAACGATAAAGGAGAAAAAGTTGAAGAAACCCAATGGCACAAGCTGGTAGCTTGGGGAAAAACGGCTGAAATCATTGAGAAATATGTACTCAAAGGAAAAGAAATTGCCATTGAAGGCAAATTAACCCATAGAAGTTATGATGATAAAAACGGTGAGAAACGCTATGTTACAGAAGTTGTGGTAAATGATGTGCTTCTTTTGGGGAAGTAATATTCAGTATTCAGTGATCAGTCCTAGTTTGCAGGTATTGCAATGTTGCAAACTAGGACTGAAAACCTAATAAAAAACCATTCACCGCGGCGAATGGTTTTTTATTGGCTACTAAAACTGTAAACTGAATACTGTTCACTGACCACTATTTTTTTTGCCTAAATCAAATTTTGGACAGTTTTTACAACGTTTTTTTTCTCCTTTTTTATATTTTTCGCAACACTCGGACTTGAGGTTTTCTTTGGCAGATCCATTTTTAAGGAACTTTTTTTTATCCTTTTTCGCATCCTTATTTTTCTTCTTTTTACTCAATTTCTAAAAAAATAAAATCAAGTTATTTGCTAAACAATATTTGATTATTTAGTAGTGCTGTCTAAAGTTAGTTGTTGAATATCTCTGTCAAATAGATACAGGCCTCCTTTGTCGTCGCCAATCAGGTTTATTTTGTCCAAAATAAGTTTTGCCTGAGCTTCTTCTTCAATTTGTTCAGCTACATACCACTGTAAAAAGTTGTGTGTGGCATAATCCTTTTCTGAAAAGGAAACGTCAACCAGTTTGTTAATCGAATCAGAAACGAAAATTTCATGTTTATATAATTCTTCAAACATTTCCTTAAATGTTCCGTAGCTTATTTTCGGGGCTTTTAGTTCACTAACCTTTGCATGACTACCTCGTTCATTTACGTAGCGGACTAGTTTAAGCATGTGTACCCTTTCTTCGTCAGATTGTGCATACATAAATTTTGAAATTCCTTCCAAACCATGAGTTTCTGCCCATGAAGCCATAGAAAGATAAGTTTGGGATGATTCAGCTTCAATTCGAATCTGATTATTCAACGCGTGTTCTATATTTTTTGATAACATAGGAGTAAGTTTTAAGTAAAGTTACAAAAAAACTTAATTTATTGATTCATAATGTCTTGAAAAAAATCTACAAACTGACCTAAATGTAAGCCATCTATTAATGCATGATGTACATGAATAGACATTGGCATGGTTCTTTTCCCGTTTTCAGAAATTTTCATTTTTCCAAAGGAAATTTTCGGGCAACTATCTGGAAAAGTATAGCTTCGGGCATGCGATAATGAAGTGAAATCCAGCCATGGAATCGCCGAAAAATGGATTACATTGTCATCTGTAAATGTTCGGGTAAAAAGACCGGTCGTGTTTTGTATTCTTTCAATTTCAGTCAATGCATTTATAGTAAAAATTTCAAAATTAGCATTGTATTCGATTAAAGAAAATCCGAAACTACCGTCTTCACGACCAATAGTAGCCGAGGCATCAATGTGATCAAAAACATATATTTGGTCATCCGTAATCCTATAGCGAAATGATTCGGTGGTATTGACTGCAACCAATGTTTTGTGTAAATAATAGATAAAGAAGGAAGCGTTTAGTGATTTTGCAGTTGCATAGGCTTTCGTACAGTCGATTTCGACAGTGGCACCAAAGAAAGGTTCTTCAAATTGCCTGAAGAAGTGGAAATGTTCTTTTCTGGACCAGTTCGTTATATCTAAAAGTGTTTTCAAGATTTTGTGTTTTATTTTTGGTTTAAAAGTACGGTTGTTTTTAGGGATTTTAAATTAATTTTTTTGCCAATAAACCATAAAATGGATGCATCAACTATGCGTGTCACATTAAAAAGCAAGATTAGCAACCATAAAAAAAGCCCTAGAGGAAATTTCCTTTAGGGCTTTTTGATGTAAAAAAGTAGTTTATTTTACTCTGAAAGTAACTCTTCTTACTAATCTTCTTGCGTTTTCTGAATCGATATCTACTGAAGTATCTTCACCAGCAGCAATTACATTTAATCTTGATGCATCAACATTAGCTTTCACTAAAGTGTTTTTTACATTGTTAGCTCTTGCATTAGATAATTTATCATTATATGCAGATCTTCCAACTTCATCAGCATGACCTACAATATCAATTGAAGCAGTAGGATTGTTTCTCAAGTAAGTTAACATGAAATCAATACCTTCTGTAGAAACATTAGTTGGAGTAGATTTATTGAAGTCAAAATAAACGGCAACATAACCACCGTTGATTAAACTTGTAATCAATTCGTTGTTTGTTAAAAGTGGAGAATTATTAGTAGTACTACCATAATTTTTCAAGATGTAAGCTTCAGTTTCATCAGGAACATTATTGTTGTTCTTGTCAATTGATCTTCCTTTAGTATCAACCATTGCACCTGCAGGCGTACTTTGCTCTTCATCTAAATAATCAGCTACACCATCTTTATCAGAGTCAAGCATTTTATTTTCGATAGCCATGAATCTTGCATCAATTGCGTCAAATTTACCTTCATTGTCAATAACCCAGTCAGCATGTTTTTCATTACCACCTAAGTAAACAGTTAAACCTACAGTACCATTAAAAAGTACACCGCCGAAACCAGGAGTTCCTACTCTACTTGCACCATCAAAAGTACGGTCTTGTTTAGCATTAAGAATTGTTGTAAAATCTCCAGTCAATGCAATTCTATCAGATAATTTAATTTGACCAGTAACACCAGCAATAAAATTACCCATTCTGTCAGTTCCTGAAAAGTTATCAGATTCACCAAAACCTAATCCAAAACCAGCATGACCTAATAAACCAAGAGTGTTTGTCCAAGTTTCAAAACTCATGATTCTTCCTAAGTTAGCAACTGCTTGTAAATCAGCTCTGTAGTATTGAGAATCAAATCCTATTGAATTTTCACCTTCTTTAAAACTGTTATATCCAAAATCAGCTTTCAGACCAAATTTGTTATTGAACATGTAACGCACGCCTAAATCAGCTACATAAGCACTAGTAACAGCAGTTCTATATCCAGCAGTCATAGGTCTCATCGGTTTGTTTAAACCTCCAGCTAATTCAACAGACCATTTGTTAAAGTCATTTCCTGTACTTGCGCTTTCTACATTTTCAGTTTGAGCACTTAAAGTTGTCATTGCAGAAGCAAAAACTAACGTAAGTATGATTTTTTTCATAATTTTTTTTCTTTAAATTCGATACAAATTTACATTACAAAATTTAATAAAAAAATTTAAAGAGTTAATTATGTAAGAATTAATATTAATTTTATAATAGCAAAAAACAATTCCTATCGTAAAATTCTGATATTGAGTTGGTTAAAAATAATAAAAAAAGACTTATATTTTAAAATAAAAAACCAATAATTTAAAGAAAATTTGATTGTTTACTTAATTTTAAGACTTGTTTAATTGATTTATATAGGAGTTTTGGATTAAAATAAATTAGTAAGCCTTTATCAAGCGATCTAATTGCTCAATTCCAACGAATTCCAGTCATTTAATTTTCATGCACGGGCTATTCTAACCTCTTTAAAACATCAGCTATCTTTTCAAAAGCGCTGAAATTTTCATGTTCCACGTTATGGTCAATTTTTTCGTGTGCCCAAGTCGTGTGAAACGGAATATGAACTGCGTGTCCGCCAATGGCTAAAACCGGTAAGATATCCGATTTTAAGGAATTTCCAACCATGAAAAACTCTTCAGGTTTTATTTCCAATCGTTTGATTAAATCCGAATAATCTATTTCCTGCTTGTCTGACATCACTTCGATATGATGAAAATAATGACCTAAACCTGAATTATGTAATTTTCGGCGTTGATCTAATAAATCGCCTTTGGTGGCAACCACTAATTTGTATTTTCCGTGTAAAGCATTTAAAGTCTCCTCCACACCATCCAATAAAACAATCGGTTTCTCTAATAATTCTTTTCCGTATTGAATGATTTTTTGAATAATTTCAATAGGAATGGTATTGTTCGAAATATTCATCGCTGCTTCAATCATCGAAAGAATGTAGCCTTTGATTCCGTAACCGTATAATTTTAAATTATCGATTTCTACTTTAAATAATTCTTTAGAAATTCCCTGATGCGACAAATAATCTTCCATCAGTCCGCAGAATTTTTTTTCGGTTTCGTCAAAATACGTTTCGTTGATCCATAAGGTATCATCGGCGTCGAAAGCAATTACTTTTAAGCTCATATTTGTTTAATTTTACCGAAAATTCGCTAATTAATATAGTACAGAATACATATTAATTAGCGAATTCGCGGTTGATTTTTCTTAATTTATCGTTTCTCCATTAGCAACTCCATCCGCATCTGGATTTACAAAAACCAATTTTCCTTCCGTATTTGTTGTCATCAAAATCATTCCTTGACTTTCCACACCACGAAGGTTTCTTGGTGCCAAATTCACTAAAACAGTAACTTTTTTACCAATAATATCTTCCGGCTTAAAACTCTCCGCAATTCCCGAAACAATGGTGCGAACATCAATTCCCGTGTCTATTTTTAAAATCAAAAGTTTGTTGGCTTTAGGCATTTTTTCGGCTTCCAGAATCGTTCCTGTACGGATATCCATTTTGGCAAAATCCTCAAATTGAATTGCTTCTTTCTGTGGTTCTACAACTTTATTTTCGGCTTTGTTAGCCGTTTTAGTCGCCTCTAATTTGTCTATTTGTTTCTGGATTTCCTCGTCCTCAATTTTGGCGAAAAGCAATTCCGCTTCGCCAATTTGGTGTCCTGCTGGAATCAAATCAGTAGTTTGAGCAACAGTATTCCAGTTTAACGGACTTTCTATTTTTAGAATTCTTGATAATTTTGTAGCTGTAAACGGCAAGAATGGTTCGCAAAGTGAACTCAAAGCAGCTGCAATTTGTAACGCCACATACATTTGCGTTTGCACGCGCTCCGGATTGTCTTTGATGACTTTCCAAGGCTCTTCGTCAGCCAAATATTTATTTCCCAAACGAGCCACATTCATCAATTCGCTCAACGCTTCACGGAATCTGTAACGCTCCAAAGAACTTGAAATCACTGCCGGATACGCTTTTAATTCCGTCAAAGTCGTTTCATCCACTTCCGACAGTTCATTCGGTTGAGGAACGATTCCGTTGTAATATTTATTGGTTAAAACCACCACGCGATTAATGAAATTCCCGTAAATCGCTACCAATTCATTATTATTTCTCGCCTGAAAATCTTTCCAGGTAAAATCATTATCCTTAGTTTCCGGCGCATTCGATGTCAAGGCATAACGCAACACGTCTTGCTGATTCGGGAATTCTTCTAAATATTCGTGCAACCAAACCGCCCAGTTTTTTGACGTCGACAATTTATTTCCTTCCAAGTTCAAGAACTCATTCGCAGGCACATTGTCAGGCAAAATATAACTTCCTTCGGCTTTCAACATCGCCGGGAAAATGATGCAATGGAAAACAATATTGTCTTTCCCAATAAAGTGAACCAGTTTTGTATCCTGATCTTTCCAGTACGGTTCCCAATCTTTTCCTTCGCGTAAAGCCCATTCTTTGGTAGATGAAATGTAGCCAATCGGCGCATCAAACCACACGTATAATTTTTTTCCTTCGGCACCTTCAACTGGTACGTCAATTCCCCAGTCCAAGTCACGAGTTACCGCGCGAGGCTCTAATCCGCCGTCAATCCATGATTTTACTTGTCCGTAAACATTCGGTTTCCAGTCATTTTTATGTCCAACGAGAATCCATTCTTTCAAGAAATCTTCATAACGGTCCAATGGCAAAAACCAGTGTTTCGTTGCTTTCATAATCGGAGTTTCTCCTGTAATGGTCGATTTTGGATTAATCAAATCCGTTGCGTTTAATGTAGAGCCACATTTTTCGCATTGATCACCGTAGGCTTCTTCATTGCCACATTTTGGGCAAGTTCCCACCACGAAACGGTCAGCTAAGAACTGATCCGCTTTTGCATCATACAATTGCTCGGTTACTTCTTCGATAAAATCACCTTTATCATACAGTTTTCTAAAAAATTCAGAAGCAGTATCATGATGAATTTTAGCCGAGGTTCTAGAATAATTATCAAATGAAATTCCAAAATCAGAGAATGATTTCCTGATAATTCCATCGTATTTATCGATTACTTCCTGTGGCGTAATGCCTTCTTTTTTGGCTTTCATCGAAATCGCCACGCCGTGCTCGTCACTTCCGCACACAAACAAAACATCTCTTCCCTGTAATCTTAAATATCTGGAATATATGTCCGAAGGCACATAAACACCCGCCAAATGGCCAATGTGAATGGGTCCGTTCGTATAAGGCAATGCTGCTGTAATCGTATATCTTTTTGGATTCTGTATCATGATTCAATTTTATTGGGTGCAAAAATAAGCAATAGAATTTTTATTTGGAGCTATTTCCCGCTATCCGTTGCAATCTTTTTCAACGCTGTCAGGGTTTTGAACCCTGACAGCGTTTAGAAAAAGGATTTTCACTGCTATCGGGGCTAGGGCATTTGGGTTTTTCGATGCATTTTTGCCAATAATTTAATAGGTTTGGTTCCTAAGGAACTTTATTCCTTTTATTTTATTTCCAACGGATTAAAATCCGTTGCTACAATATGAATCGTTCCTATGGAACTTTTACGCACCTATAAGAGCCGTAGGCTCGGCAAATATTGAAGGGATGGATTTTAATCCGTCCACATTTGACGATGTATTCATAAAGTGCCGTAGGTACGAACGATATTTAGAATCAAATTTGTAGGGAAATAATGAAGAACAATGTGAAGTTCTGAGCGATATGCAAGTTCTTACTAAGTGATTCCTTTTTCTGCGTTTTACGATCCGTTTATTTATATTTGTAAACGTAAATAATGTAGCGTATAAATCATGGCAAAAGGACCCGAAAAAAAAACCAAAAACAAGGCTTTACACACCAAATTGCTCAATCGGAAAAAGGCTAAACTTCAAGAGGAGAAAAAAGAAAAAGCATTACGCTTAAAAGCTTTAGTTACAAAAATGAATCAGAAAAAGAATAGTAACGAATCGGATAGCTTATAAATCACATTGTATTTCTTTTCTGTTTTAATTTACCCGAAATTTGCACCACATATTCAAACACAAAATCTATGGAATTCGGTAGAATAATTATTTCAGAAACAGCAATGAACAGTGAAAATCTTCAAGATGTGATTCACTCTAATATTTCGGTAATCAACTTAATGCGTGAGGAAGGCGTGAACGATGATTTGATTCACGAAGATGCTATAATGAGTTATTATTTAGATTATTATACGTCGCAATATACCGAAGGAAATTTTGCTCAATTTGTATATAATTCGGGTTGGGATAAAGAACTAAACGAATTGATTGAAGAAGGTTTGGCATTGATTGGCGCCTACAACCATTTGGAATTGTTCCAACAGCAATCCAAAAAAGTAAAATTAATGAGCAGTGTTAAGCTGAATAAATTCCTTAAAGGGAAACTGGAAGGCGTAAATCCTATTCGAGATTTACTTAATAACGACGCTTTTTTCGAAATTGAAGAAAACCTGATTACGTTGAATGCTGATTTCTTAAAAACACACCCAGATTTCGAAGTCCTTTCTGTAGACGACATGTTTGCAACTTTAGAGCAATTTGTGGGGCATGAGATTAAAAGAGACTAATCTAAAGTCAAAAGTCGCAAGTCTTAAAGTCTCATTCTTATTGCGTTTAGTTGGTTGCTGATTTTATTCGATGGATTGTAAATCACATGCATTACTAATCGGGTAATAATAGCTGCATTTGACTTTAAGGCATTAAGACTTGCGACTTTTGGACAAACTTTCCCTCATTTCTACCAAACATTTCCCTAAATTTGCTTCCATTATTATAAAAGTTAGCGTTAAAAAAATCAACTATGTTACAAATCGCATTTATTAGAGAGAATCAAGAAAAAGTAATCACCGCTTTGGCAAAGAGAAACATCGATGCTACAAGTGTTGTTGAAGAAGTGGTACAACTGGACGAAAAACGTCGCGCTACGCAAGTAGAGTTAGACAATATTTTATCCGAATCTAATAAATTATCCAAAGACATTGGCGAATTGATGAAAGCTGGAGAGAAAGCGAAAGCCGCAATCTTAAAAGAAAAAACAGTTTTAAACAAAGAGAAAAGCAAAGCTCTAGCAGAAACTGCTGATGCACTTGCTGCTGAACTTTTAGAGAAATTATATACATTACCCAATCTTCCGGCTGATATTGTTCCTGTTGGTAAAACTCCAGAGGAAAATTTAAACGTTTTTGAAGAAGGAGAAATTCCAGTTTTGCACGAAGGTGCACAACCACATTGGGAATTGGTAAAAAAATACGACATCATCGATTTTGAACTTGGAGTAAAAATCGCGGGTGCAGGATTTCCGGTGTATAAAGGAAAAGGGGCGAAGTTACAACGCGCCTTGATCAATTATTTCTTGGACAAGAATACGGCAGCGGGTTATAATGAAGTTCAGGTGCCACACATGGTAAACGAAGCCTCTGCTTATGGAACAGGACAATTGCCGGACAAAGAAGGGCAAATGTACCATGATAAAACCGATGATTTATACTTGATTCCAACGGCGGAAGTTCCGGTGACGAATTTGTTCCGTGATGTAATTTTAAACGAAAATGAATTACCGGTTTTAACTACGTCTTATACGCCTTGCTTCCGTCGTGAAGCAGGTTCTTATGGCGCGCATGTACGTGGATTAAACCGTTTGCATCAATTTGACAAAGTGGAAATCGTTCGTGTAGAACATCCAGATAAATCATACGAAGCTTTGGATGAAATGGTGGAACACGTTAAAAATATTCTTCGAGAGTTGAAATTACCATACCGAATATTGCGTCTTTGTGGCGGCGATATGGGATTCACGGCTGCTTTGACATATGATTTCGAAGTGTTTTCTACGGCGCAAGATCGTTGGTTAGAAATCAGTTCAGTTTCTAATTTTGAAACTTTTCAAGCGAATCGTTTGAAATTGCGTTTCAAAGACAAAGACGGAAAAAACCAATTGGCACATACCTTAAACGGAAGTTCATTGGCTTTGCCAAGAGTCTTGGCTGGAATTTTAGAAAATTACCAAACTCCGGAAGGAATTGTAATCCCTGAGGTTTTACGTCCGTATTGCGGGTTTGATAGAATTGATTAATTATTTTTTAATAAACAAAAATCTATAGAGCCGTTAAGAAATTTAGAGTCGTTAAGCTTAATTTCTTAATGGTTTAAAAAGATAAGATTTTATTTGAAAAAAGAATGGTATGGACGGATTCTGAATTAATCATTTTGACAAATTGTTACGGTATGAAAAAGCTCTTTCTATACATCACTTTATCATTCTCGCTATTTGCTTTCGGCCAAAACGAACAATTAGCGCAGTATTATTATGATAAAGGCGATTTTGAAAAAGCAAAAATCAGTTATGAAGAGTTGCTGCAAGAGATTCCCCAAAATTCACAATATTTCTTAAGAATAATAGATTGTTCACAGCAATTACAACAATTTGATAGTGCGGAAAAAGCCATTCAAGAGCGACTTGACAAGTACAATCAAGGAAATCTTCTGGTGGAATTAGGGTATAATTTTCAGTTGCAAAAGAATGATGCCAAAGCCAAGATTTACTACGATCAGGCTTTAGAGCGAATCAGAAAAAATCCAAATGAAGTCTACGGAATATCAAATGCTTTTGAGCGTAAAGTGCTGCTCGAATATGCCCTGAAATCCTACCAAACCGCCACAGAACTGGAACCTAATTTTAATTTCAATTATCAAATAGGATTGCTTTACGGACAATTGTCTAATATGGAAATGATGATTTCCACTTTTCTGGATGAGGCGTTTGCCAATCCTCAAAACTCTATTAGAATCCAAAATCAACTGGTTCGTTTTATGGCTGACGAAGGCGATGCAAACTTCAATGAAATATTACGTAAAGCATTAATTCTAAGAACCCAAAAAAATCAAGATCTCTTTTGGAACCATTATTTGAGCTGGTTTTATGTACAGCAAAAAGAATTTGAAAAAGCATTTATTCAGGAAAAAGCTATTTACAAACGCAATCCGGAATCGCTTGCCAATATTGTAAATTTAGGGCAATTGGCTGTTGAAGAAGACAATCAGGAAGCGGCCAAGGAAATACTGGGTTTTGTATTGGAAAACACACAAGATTTAGAATTATTGATTCAGGCGAATTCCTATTTGATAAACATGAAAATTGAAAAAGCATCCGAAATTGACTTCGCAGCCATCAGCACAGAATTAGACGGTTTGTTGAAACAATTTGAAATAAGTCCTTTTACCTTATCTTTGCAGCTGATTCAGGCCCATTTTACGGCATTTAATTTAAAAAAACCCGAGGAAGGAAAGGCAATTGTCAAGAGAGCGCTGGAATTGCAATTGAATGATTATGAAGTGGCTAATGCCAAAATGGAACTGGCAGATATTTTGCTGTATGAAGAAAAATTCAACCAGGCTTTGATCTATTATTCGCAGATTGAATTGGATTTGAAGAATGATGTAATGGCGCATGAAGCCAGTTTGAAAGCGGCTAAAACCAGTTATTTCAAAACGGATTTTGCTTGGGCATTGAAACAATTTAAGGAATTGAAATCAGCCAATACGCAGTTGATTGCGAATGATGCTTTGGAATATTTTCTGTTAATCAACGACAATACTGTTGCTGATTCGATACAAACGGCTTTGAAGCAATTTGCCAAAGGAGATTATCTGTTGTATCAAAACAGGAATCAGGAAGCTGTAACTCAGTTTCAATCGATTTTAAAAAACTATAAAGGACAGGAAATAGAGGCGGTGACCTTATTGCGATTAGGGAAAATATATGAAAAGAAAGGTGATTTTGCTTTGGCTTTAAGCCAATATCAAACGATTATTGACCAACATAGCGACGGAATTTACATCGATGAAGCGTTGTATTTTTCGGCAGAAATTTATAACAAGCAATCGTTACCTGAAAAAGCAAAACCATTATATGAGAAGGTATTGTTCAATCATCAGGACAGTATTTATTTTGTGGAAGCCAGGAAGAAATTCAGACAATTGCGAGGAGATACTAATTTATAAAAAGAAGGTTAATCGGTTAAATGTTTAACCGATTAACTGAAAAAACGAATAAACAAATTAACAGTAATGATACTATACAACGTTACCACAAACATACACGAAAGCGTTCACGATCAATGGATTATATGGATGCAACACAAGCACATTCCTGAAATTTTGGCTACAGGGAAATTCTCTTCGGCAAGAATGGTACGGGTTTTAATTGAAGAAGAAATGGGCGGAGTAACGTATTCGGTTCAATATGCTACGGACAGCAAAGAAACTTTGGAGAAATATTATCAGGAAGATGCACCCGCTTTTCGTGAAGAAGGATTGAAGCTATTTGGAGATAAGATGCTTGCTTTTAGAACAGAATTAGAATTGATTGCAGATTATTAAAAAAAGTGTTTGGTGTACAATTTGCGGTATTCAGTTTGAAAATATTGAATATTTAAACTGCAGTTTGCGACCTGTGATTTTTTTAAGATATAAATACGCTTTGTGGCGTTGCACCAGAGTGACAACACAGAAATATAAAAACACTTTGCGCCTTTGTGCCTTCGTGGCAAAAAAACATATAATATGGAAAAAGTAAAAGCCAAAAAACACCTCGGACAACACTTCTTAAAAGACGAAAGCATTGCCAAAGACATTGCCGATACGTTGAATTTAGAGGGGTATGAAGATGTATTAGAGATAGGTCCAGGAATGGGAGTTTTGACAAAATATTTGTTGGATAAGCCAGTGAACACCTACGTTATTGAAATCGATTCCGAATCAGTAACGTACTTAGACGAAAATTATCCAAAATTAAAGGATAAAATTATTTCTCAAGATTTCTTGAAATACAACATCAACGATATTTTCGAAGGGAAACAATTCGCTATCATTGGGAATTTCCCGTATAATATTTCGACCCAAATTGTTTTTAGAGCATTAGAATACCGCGATCAGATTCCGGAATTTGCAGGGATGTTCCAGAAAGAAGTAGCGCAACGTATTTGTGAAAAAAAGGGAACAAAAGCCTATGGAATTCTGTCGGTTTTAGTTCAGGCTTTTTATGATGCGGAATACCTATTTACGGTAGATGAGAATGTATTTATTCCGCCACCAAAGGTGAAATCAGGAGTTTTACGTTTGCGCAGGAAGAAAGATTACAGTCTGCCTTGCGGCGAAAAATTGTTTTTTACGGTAGTGAAAACGGCTTTTCAACAACGACGTAAAACGTTACGCAACAGTTTAAAAACCTTAAATTTGTCGGATAGTTTGAGAGAAGATGAAATTTTTAACCTGCGACCAGAGCAACTAAATGTAGAACAGTTCATAGCACTTACCCAAAAAATAGAAGCCGATGGAGTTTAAAATCAGCAAAGAATTAATTCAGGAATTAGAGCAACTCATTCAAAATAAAAACGACCAGCAACTGGAAGTGTTGTTGAATGATATGCACCATGCTGATATTGCTGAAATTCTGGATGAGCTTGATTTTAATGAGGCAACCTATATTTTTAAAGTTTTAGACAGTGAAAAAACCGCCGAAATTCTTCTGGAACTAGAAGATGATTTGCGGGAAAATATATTAAGCAGGCTTTCTCCAAAAGAGATTGCGGAAGAATTAGATGAGCTGGAAACCAATGATGCAGCCGATATTATTGCGGAGCTTTCACAAGATTTGAAAGCCGAAGTAATATCAGAACTTCAGGATGTTGAGCACGCCAAAGATATTGTTGACTTATTGCGTTATGACGAAGATACCGCAGGTGGAATCATGCACAAGGAATTGGTTAAAGTCAATGAAAATTGGAATGTATTGACTTGCGTAAAAGAAATGCGCATTCAGGCTGAAAACATCTCCAGAGTCCATTCGATTTATGTGGTGGATGACGAAGACCGATTGAAAGGACGTTTATCACTCAAAGATTTATTGACCACTTCTTCCAGAACACCGGTGAGTGATGTTTACATCCGAAAATTAAACTCGGTTAAAGTAGATACTGAAGATGTTGAGGTGGCTCGAATCATGCAAAAATACGATTTAGAAGCCATTCCGGTAGTAGACGAATTAGGAAGATTAGTGGGCCGAATCACCATTGATGATATCGTGGATGTAATCAAGGACGAAGCGGATGAGGATTACCAGTTGGCTGCAGGTATCTCGCAAGATGTGGAAGCGGATGACAGCATATTTGAACATACAAAAGCACGATTACCTTGGTTAGTTTTGGCTCTTTTAGGTGGTTTTATCTCTGTAAAAGTACTGGGATTATTTGAAGGTGCGATGCTGGTGCATGGAAATTTATTCTTTTTCACCCCACTTATTGCCGCAATGGCCGGAAATGTTGGAGTACAATCTTCGGCAATTATTGTACAAGGTTTGGCTAACAATACATTGAGTGGATCCTTGTTTAATAGATTGGTCAAAGAAGTGTCTCTGAGTTTATTAAACGGACTGATTCTGGCGACAATATTATTTTTAGGGAGTTATTTTCTGTTGAATGTTCAAATGATAATTGGCGTTATTATCTGCATTGCGTTAATTTCGGTAATTATTATCGCGTCGTTAATAGGGACTTTTATCCCATTATTACTCGATAAATTTGGCATTGACCCCGCTTTGGCCACCGGTCCGTTTATCACAACCAGTAATGATATTTGCGGAATTCTGATTTATTTTTCAATAGCAAGACTAATTTTGGGATTTTAAGAAAGAAATAAGAGTGCGGAACAAAGAGGAAAGAACAAAGAGAGGGAATTCAAAAACAAACTAATACAACTATAACTATACAACTAACACTTTCCCATATTGGCTTCCTCTCCTTTGGAGAAAGTTGGGGAGAGGAAAACCACAACCAGCATGAAAGTACATATCATTGGCGGGGGAAACTTAGGTGTTTCGATCGCATTAGGACTATCAAAATTTTCACCAGAAAACCAAGTCACTATAACCCGAAGAAATACATCCAGCATTCTTTATCTTGAAAAACTGGGCACTACGGTTTCTTCGAATAATATCCATCAGATTCAGGAAGCGGATGTCATTATTTTGACCATAAAACCATACCAAGTAGATACTGTTTTAGCCGAAATCCTTCCAGTAATTTCCAATAAAATCATCGCTTCGGCAGTGAGTGGATTGTCTATAGAAAATTTACAAAACAAAATCGGTACCGATAATAGTGCCATCCGAATCATGCCCAATATAGCGGCACAATTTGGCGCATCAGCCACTTGTATTGCGTTTCACGAAAAAGACAAAGAGAAGTCACAGGATGTAGTTTCTCTTTTTCAAAGTTTGGGAACCGCCCCTATTATTGACGAAAAATTAATGGATGCTGCAACCGTTCTTGCGGCCAGCGGAACGGCTTTTGCGTTGCGATACATTCGTGCTTCGATGCAAGCCGGAATTGAAATAGGATTTGACTGGCAAACCGCCCTAGCCATCTCGGCACAAACCGTAAAAGGCGCAGCCGAAATGCTGCTGGAAGAAAAAGTACACCCGGAACAATTAATTGACCGTGTCACCACTCCACAAGGTTGTACGATTGCGGGATTAAACGAAATGGAAATGCACGGATTTAGTTCGTCCTTAATACGAGGAATCAAAACGTCGTTGAAACAGATCAAGGGATAAATCTCCAGTTCCGTAAAATGTTCGTGATAAAAGTTGCGCAAATGTCTTATGACTTTGTGCAATTTTTTTTACTTACGCTTCGTAAATATCGATATTGCATTTGCTATAAATACAGTCAAATAATTCCTATATTTGAAAAAAAACACCATGAAAAAATTACTCCTATTCACGCTTATTTTAATTTCAAGTTACGCTGTAAACGCCCAACAAAACAAACAAAAACAAGTGCTTAAGCATGTCGTTATGTTTGGTTGGAAACCGGGAACAGATGCCGCGGCTATTGATAAAGTGGTAACAGCTTTTGGGAATTTGAAACATAAAATCAAATTAATCAAAGCCTATGAATGGGGAATCAATAACAGTCCTGAAAACTTGAATAATGGTTTGACGCATTGTTTTGTGTTGACTTTTAAGAGTGAAGCAGATAGAGATGCGTATTTGATTCATCCGGATCATAAGGCTTTTGTGGCTGTATTGAATCCAGCTCCAGAGAAAGTGACGGTAGTTGATTATTGGCCTAATAAGTAAACAGCAATCAAGTTAAAGAGTAAAGAATAAAAATAGACTACATGAAAAAAGTAATAGCAGTCCTGATTTTAGTATTCAATCTAAATGCAAACGCACAAGAAGTACCCGTTGAAAAAACAATTTTTGGAATACAAACCGGATTTGGAGTACATACCGGAATTTGGTTTAATAATGAAACCAAGTTGTCAAATAGCATCGTATTACGAAGTGAAATTGGTATTGAAAAGGATTTTACGGTTGGAGATCATTACGATGGCGCTGGTTTTATTTTGCAACCGGTATTAACAATAGAACCAAGATATTATTACAATTTGGAAAAAAGGAATTCAAAAGGTAAAAAAACAGGCAATAATGCTGGTAATTATATTTCAATCAGGACTAGTTATCATCCGGACTGGTTTGTGATTAATTTGGCAGATAACGTAACCAAAACAGCTGATTTAGCTATTGTTCCCACTTGGGGTTTAAAACGATCTATAGGAAATCATTTTACCTACGAAACTGCGGTAGGATTTGGCTATCGCGTGGTGTATTTGAAAGAGAATTCAGTTAATGGTAATGTGCAGAATGTAGATGGTGCGTACATTAGAAATCAATACATTCCTTATTTGCATATCGGAATAGGATATACTTTTTAGGAAATAACAGTACAAATTTATAAAGCTGTTTTTATAAATCCTTTATAAAATTGTAGGTCTGTACGATTATGACTTTCTATCTAAGTATCTGTCATAAAATTGACTAAAAGTTAAAGTGTTAACTTTTTTTAAGAGTAAATTTCAACCATAAGAAACCGATGGTTCCCGCAATAAATGAAGCAACCAAGATTGCAATTTTAGAATACGTGATTACTTCTTCTCCGTTGTTTTTAAAGGCAAGCAATGTTATGAAAATAGACATCGTAAAACCTATTCCACCCAGCATTCCTGCGCCTAGAATACTGCTCCATTTTAGATCTCTTGGCAGGGTACAAATCCCCAAACTCACCGAAAGGAGCGAAAACAACCAGATTCCCAATGGTTTCCCTACAACAAGTCCCAGCATAATTCCAATCGTGTTGGGATGACTCAATCCTTCATGCCAGTCTGAATTTATGGCAATGGACGTATTGGCTATGGCAAATAAAGGAAGGATAAAAAACGCTACCGGTTTGTGTAAAAAATGCTGTAATCGATACGAAGACGTTTTTTTGCCTCCATTTCCAAACGGAATTACAAAGGCTAATAATACTCCGGTTATCGTCGCATGCACACCTGAATTCAGCATAAAATACCACATCGCTGCTCCACCAATCAAGTAAGGAATAAGACTGTGTACTTTTCTTCTGTTCAGGATAAATAAACCACCCATGATTGCAAAAGCGATAAACAAATTCATGTAAGCAATTGTGTCTGTGTAAAATATGGCAATTACCATAATAGCGCCTAAATCATCAATCACGGCGAGTGCAGTCAAGAATATTTTAAGCGATGTAGGTACGCGATTTCCTAAAAGTGACAGGATGCCAATGGCAAAAGCAATATCCGTCGCCATAGGGATTCCGGCTCCATTTTGTGTGATGGTTCCAAAATTTAACAATAAAAAGATTCCGGCAGGAACAACCATTCCGCCCAAGGCTCCAAAAATAGGTAAAGCGGCATTTTTTATACTGGATAATTCTCCCTGGTACATCTCACGCTCTAATTCTAAACCGATCAGAAGAAAAAAGATAGCCATTAAGCCGTCATTGATCCAATGTGTTATGGAATGACTGCCAATATTGGTTTCCCAAAACGCAATATATTCGGTTTGAACTGGAGAATTGGCTAATAAAAGAGAGAGTATTGTTACAAAAAGTAATAAGAGTCCACCGGCTTTTTCGCTTTCAAAAAAAGCGTTGAAGGTATTGGTTAATTTCATTTTTTGGTTTTCATTTATTACAACGATAAGGTTTATAATAAAAAATTCAGAATGCTAATTTACTATTTTATGAGCTAATTTCCTTTGATAAACCAATAAACCGTAATTTTTTTGTTAATTTGAAGTATTAAAAAAAGCACATTTTATGGACATCAAAATTCTTCATATCGATAGCAATAATTCCATACTTTGGGATCAATTGCAGCATTCCGGTTTTATAAATCAAAGTGATTTTACCTCCTCAAAAGAAGAAATTGAAACCAAAATCCACGAGTATCAAGGAATTGTAATTCGGAGTCGTTTTAAAATTGACAAAACATTTCTCGACAAAGCCACTAATCTACAATTTATTGCTAGAGTGGGTGCTGGATTAGAAAGCATTGACTGTGAGTACGCAACAGCTAAAAATATTACGCTTATCGCAGCTCCGGAAGGAAATCGAAATGCCGTTGCCGAACATACATTAGGAATGATTTTATCTCTTTTCAACAAATTGAACCAAGCCGATAGCGAGATACGATCCGGACATTGGAACCGTGAAAGTAACCGCGGTCATGAACTTGACGGAAAAATAGTGGGGATTGTTGGTTATGGAAATATGGGAAAATCATTTGCCAAAAAATTGCGCGGTTTTGATGTGGAAGTCCTTTGTTATGATATTCAGGAAAATTTGGGCGACATGAATGCGAAGCAAGTTTCATTAGCTGAATTTCAGCAAAAAGTGGATGTAGTAAGCCTACATATTCCTTGGACTCCAGAAACCAATAAAATGGTAGACCGTAATTTTATCAATGGATTTGCAAAACCATTTTGGATCATAAATACCTCTCGTGGCAAGAATATTGTCACTGCAGATTTAGTTGGTGCGATGCAAACGGGTAAAATTCTTGGAGCAGGTTTGGATGTTTTGGAATATGAGAAGTTGTCTTTTGAAACCCTTTTTCACGATAAAAATACACCAGAAGCTTTTCAATATTTGTTGAAAGCTAAGAATGTGATTTTGAGTCCGCATGTTGCCGGTTGGACATTCGAAAGCCATGAGCGATTGGCACAAGTCATAGTTGATAAAATAAAAACAAAATATTTTGGTCAAGCCAAAGATGCTGAACTGGAGAAACGGGTTACGGGAATTGGCGGTTTCTTTTTCAAATCAAAAAATCCTAAAGAACTGGTGGCTTGGTACGGAAAACATTTGGGTTTAAAAACCGATCAATATGGTTCGACTTTTTGGTGGAAAGATAAAGATGGGAACGATTGTTCAACCCAATGGTCGCCATTTGCAGATGATACCACTTATTTTGCGCCAAGCGAGAAACAGTTTATGCAAAACTTCAGAGTAGATGATTTAGAAAAATTATTACAAAAATTATCGAATGAAGGTGTAACAATTGTGGGCGATATGGAGTCTTATGAGTATGGAAAATTTGGTTGGGTTCTAGATAACGAAGGAAATAAGATAGAACTTTGGGAACCAATCGATACAGCATTTCAATAAAATGTATCTTTTAACTGCTGAAAAACAACCTAATAAATTTAATTTATGGAAAACTCAAAACAGGAAGAATGGAATAATCCGCCTCCAGTTTAACAAGACAATAAAAAACTTGCGGCAGGGCTGTTAGCTATTCTTTTGGGGCCTTTTGCGATTCATAAATTTTTTTTAGGGTACACTATAGTAGGCATTATATGGTTGGTGATTAGTCTTTGTACTTGTGGAACCGTAACCTTTTTATTAGGGCTTATTGAAGGTATAATATATTTAACAACATCAGATGAAGAGTTTTACCAGACCTATCAAGTTGGTAAAAAAAGTTGGTTTTAAAACATGAAAATCCCGTTCAAGAACGGGATTTTTTATATAATCTGAAATCTGAAATCAATCGTCTTTGTCATTTAATTTTCGTTCCAATTCTTTCTGAAACTCTTCCATTACGGGCTTCATCGTGCTTTCCGGAATATCTGCAATTCGGATGTACATTAATCCATCAACAGCATTGTTAAACAGCGGATCCACATTAAAAGCAACCACTTTTGCATTTTGTTTGATGTATTTTTTTATCAAAACAGGCAAACGCAAACTTCCGGGTTCCAGTTCATCGATAATTTTATCAAACTTATTCAAATCCGATTCAGTTTCGTTGAAAATGAAATCTTTGTCGGCATCTTTTAGTTTTACTTTATAGGCTTTCTTAGGGTGAATGTATTGTGCAATATACGGATCGTAATAATTCGATTTCATGAATTCAATCATCAGTGATTTCGAAAAATCTGAAAATTGATTGCTAATACTCACGCCTCCCAGTAAAAATTTATGCTCGGGATAGCGCAACGTGGTGTGCATAATTCCTTTCCAAAGCAAGAAAAGAGGCATTGGTTTCTGTTGGTATTCTTTGATGATGAAGGCGCGACCCATTTCTATGGATTTGTGCATCATGTCATGTAATTCAGGTTCAAATCGAAAAAGATCATTGAGGTAAAAACCATTTATGCCGTATTTCGGATAAATTTCTGAACCCAATCCCATTCGGTATGCACCAGCAATTTTATTGGCATCAGCATCCCATAAAAAGAGGTGATGGTAATATTGATCGTGTTTGTCTAAATCAATAGGTTCGTTTGTCCCTTCGCCTACTTCCCTGAAAGTGATTTCTCTAAGACGGCCAATTTCATGCAGGATATTTGGAACTTTAGAGGCTCTTGCAAAGAAAACTTCATAGTTTTTACTTTGTAAAAGACGGCAATCTGTACTTCGCAAAGCGTCTACTTCCTTAATCATTTTGTCCTGACTCGCGGCAGTAACAATTTTCTTCGGACTTTTAGGAAGCTTCAATGTGGGTGTCGGTAAAAAAGGACTTTCTTTTTCAAAAGGATTCGCCAGCATGTATGTTTTCTTTCTCAAAAACTCTGAATATTCCTCAATCGTTGCGTGTTCGTTTTGTTCACTTACCGAAATTTGTTTACCAATGCGCACTTTAATCACGCGACGTTTTTGGCTAAACACTTCCGAAGGCAGTTTTGCAGTTCTAAAAGTGCTGCTTATTTTAGAAAGCAAATAAAATAAACGACTATTTTTGGCATGAAAATAAATAGGAACAACAGGGACTTGGGCTTTTCTAATTACTTTGATAGCGCCTTCTTCCCACGGTTTATCTACCATTAATTTTCCGTCTTTATACGTAGAAACTTCTCCCGCAGGAAACATTCCTAAGGGTTTCCCATCGCTTAAATGACGCAGGGTTTCTTTAATTCCTACCACGCTTGACTTAGCATCCTTATGATTTTCAAAAGGATTTACCGGCATGATGTATTTCTTGAGAGGCTCAATGCGATGCAAAAGAAAATTGGCTATAATCTTGAAATTTGGTTCTCTTTCGAGCATTAATTTCAACAATAAAACACCGTCAATTCCTCCTAGCGGATGATTAGAAATCGTGATATAGGCACCGTCTTTTGGGAAACGTTTTAAATCCTCTTCCGGAATTTCAAATTTTATTTGTAAATCATCTAATATCCCATTTAAAAAAGCAACGTCTTTTAAATGTTTATTTCTGTCGTACACTTTGTTTAAGGTCGAAATTTTTAGCACCTTCATCAGCATCCAGCCAGAAAAAGTCCCTAAAACTCCGTATTTGTCTGCATTTATTGCTTTTGCAACTTCTTTCGCGGTTACTAAACCCATGTATTTTTTATTTTTTAGAGCAAGAAACAAAGATAGCAAAAAACTCCATTTTCTCTATTTTTCTCAATCAAACTTCTAGTTTTTTGTTACATTTGGAACCCACATTCAAACAATATAAATTTTCCTAGAAAATAAAAAAGTGGACTCCTGACAACCGCAGGCAAAAAAATTTTCGAAAGAAATTCAAAAAAAACTTTTAATGAGAATTATTTCATACAACGTAAACGGAATTAGAGCTGCCATTTCAAAAGGATTTATTGATTGGTTGCAACAGGCAAATCCGGATATTATTTGCCTACAGGAAATTAAGGCAACCGAAGACCAAATTCCGGTAGATGATATTACAAAAGCAGGATATCCGTACCAATATTATTATTCCGCAACAAAAAAGGGATATAGTGGCGTAGCGATTCTTTCTAAAATTAAACCCAATCATGTGGTTCATGGAACTGGAATTCACCACATGGATTTCGAAGGCAGAAACCTTCGGGCTGATTTTGATGACTTTTCAGTGATGAGTCTCTACCTGCCATCGGGGACAAATATCGATCGATTGGGCCATAAATTCACCTTTATGGATGATTTTCAAAACTATATTAACGAATTAAAAAAAGACACACCAAACCTGATAATCTGTGGAGATTACAACATTTGCCACGAGGCAATTGACATTCACGATCCTGTCCGAAACAAAAATGTTTCCGGGTTTTTGCCTCAGGAAAGAGTTTGGCTCGACGGATTCATGAAGTCCGGATTTGTAGATAGTTTTCGTCATTTCAACAGTGAGCCGCACCAATATTCGTGGTGGAGTTACCGCGCCGGAGCCAGAGGAAACAACAAGGGTTGGCGCATCGATTACAATTTAGTCAGCGATTCTTTAAAACATAAACTGAAAAGAGCCGTTATTTTATCAGATGCCGTGCATTCGGACCATTGCCCTATTTTAGTGGAATTAGAGTAATCATCCTGAGCGCAGTCCAAGGAGGAGCTATTTCCCGCTATCCATTGCAATCTTTTCTCTCGTTAAAAAACGAGAGAAAAGGATTTTCACTTCTATCGGGGCTAGAGCATTCGAATACAATTTGAATTTTTGCTTTCAAAACAACATTAGAAACAACATAAATACAAACAAAATGATTAAAAGAGTTTCCATCGGATTATTAGTATTGGCACTTTCAACCTCCTGTGTATCCAAGAAAATATACAACGACTTAGAAAGTAAGTTCACCGATTTAAAAAAAGAAAACAGAAGTTTAGCAGATGAAAACACCGATTTGCTAACAACTAAAAATCAATTAGAATTAGACCGCGACGGCTTAAAAACGGATTTGAGTAAATCCAAATCGGAACTCGATAAATTAAAAGCAGATTACGCTGCGGCTCAAAATAAATTCAAAGTATTGCAGGATTCTTATGCCGCTTTAGAAAAAAACAGCGGAGAGGCTTTGCAAAGCAACATGAAGAAAAATAGGGATTTACTGGATCAACTAGACGAAAAAGGAAAAGCATTGGCATTAGAACAAGAGCGACTCAGCAAAAGCGCACAGCGTTTGCAAGAATTAGAAGACTTGATTGCTGCCAAGGAAGCCAGTATGAAAAAACTAAAAGAAACACTGTCTAATGCTTTGAATAGTTTTGAAGGAAAAGGCTTGACAGTAGAACAAAAAAATGGGAAAGTATATGTTTCTATGGAGAACAAATTACTTTTCAACTCCGGAAGTTGGTCGGTAGGTTCCGAAGGAAAAAAAGCAGTGGTAGAATTAGGGAAGGTTTTGGGTGACAACCCTGAAATTTCGGTTCTTATTGAAGGACATACAGATGATGATGCTTTTTCAGCTTCTGGGCCAATTGCGGATAACTGGGATTTATCAACCAAAAGAGCGACAGCAATAGTTGCTATATTGAGCGAGAACAAAAAAATCAACAAACAAAATCTAACGGCTGCCGGAAGAGGAGAATTTTCGCCATTAGCGAGCAATGCAACCGCTGAAGGAAAAGCGAAAAACCGTAGAATCGAAATCATTCTAACACCAAGATTAGATGAAATTGCCGAAATGTTGAATGATATAAATTAAACTTTGTCGAAAGTCATAAAGTCATAATGAATCCCCTATGACTTTATGACTTTTGATTTTATAACTTTATGACTTTATGAAATACACTACTTTACCCAATACTGATGTAAAAGTCAGCAAAATTTGCCTTGGAACCATGACTTTTGGAGAGCAAAACACGGAAGCTGATGGTCATGCCCAAATGGATTATGCTTTAGAAAATGGAGTTAATTTTTTTGATACTGCCGAGATGTATTCGGTTCCAGGGCGTCAGGAAACCTATGGCAGTACAGAGAAAATCCTTGGAACTTGGTTTAAAAAATCTGGTAAAAGAGAAGAAATAGTTTTGGCTTCCAAAATTGCGGGACCCAATCCTAATTTTGGCTACATGAGAGAAAAATTAGATTTTTCGCCAGCAAGCATCAAGTTTGCATTGGATAATAGTTTGCAACGCTTGCAAACGGATTATATTGATGTGTACCAATTGCATTGGCCGGAACGTAAAACTAATTATTTTGGACAACGCGGTTTCAAAGTGCAAGATGATGCTTGGGAAGATAACATTCACAATGTATTAGAAACGTTGGATGGTTTTGTCAAAGAAGGAAAAATCAAACATATCGGACTTTCAAATGAAAATCCGTGGGGAATTATGCGTTTTCTGGAGGAAAGTAAATACAACAACCTGCCAAGAGTAAAAACGATTCAAAATCCATATTCGTTATTGAACAGACTTTTTGAAAACGGTTCCGCTGAAATTTGCCGGAGAGAAAATGTAGGTTTATTGGCATATTCACCGATGGCTTTTGGGGTTTTGTCCGGTAAATTCCTTACTGGTGAAGCACATCCAAATGCCAGGATCAAGTTGTTTCCGCAGTATTCCAGATACAACAGCGCACAAAGTACCGAAGCTACAAGATTGTATCAGGAAATCGCAAAGAAAAACGGACTGACTTTAACGGAATTGTCTTTGGCATTTATAGCCCAACAGCCGTTTGTAACCAGCACGATTATCGGCGCCACAACATTGGAACAATTAAAAGAAAATATTGATACGATTCAAGTGTCACTTTCGGATGAAATCTTAAAAGCAATTGATGAAGTGCAAGCGGTGATTCCTGATCCGGCACCGTAAAGTATGAAACCCTGTCAGAGTTCTAAAATCTGACAGGTTTTTTTTTAGTATTAAAGATCAAATTCATCATCAACAACCAAAGAATCTACTTTTATTTGCGTTGAATCTTGTAATTTGAATTTGATAAAAGATTTTGCAGGTCCTGAAATCAGTATGGGTAAGGACTTGTAAATAGTGTCTTCAGGAGTCAAAAGTCCTCTTCGAAACATAATATTCGTTAGAAAAGATTCTTGTTTTACAGCAAAATCTTTCAACATCCCTTGATCATTGAACTGATACATAAATTTCTTGGGACTTGGAATAATACGGGCGAGATACAAGCATTCGTTCAAAGATAATTCCGAAGGTGCTTTTTGGAAATAAAACTGACTTGCTTCGCCAATTCCATATACATTTGGACCCCATTCGATAATATTAAAATACACTTCGAGCATGCGTTCCTTGCTCACAATCCGGTTATTTTCCAGAATGTAAACCAATAAAATTTCCTCCAGTTTGCGGGATACGGTTTTCTCCCGACTCAGAAAAGCATTTTTTACTAATTGCATGCTTATGGTACTGGCGCCACGGGAGAATTTTTTAGTTCTGATGTTTTTTACGATGGATTGTTTGAAAGCCTCGCTGATAAAACCACGATGTGAAAAGAAAGAAGGATCTTCAGTTGTCAAAACTGACTTTCTTAAATACGGTGAAATTTGGTCTAAAGGCGTATAATTTGGATTGGCAGAACCAACTAAAATCGGACGTTGCAACACATTTTTTATAAGTGCCCGATAGACAAATTCGCCATTAAGTTTGTTGAGATTGGCTTCTCCGTATTTGGTGATTTTCAGATTTTCTTTCTTCAATTTACTGTCAAAAACCAGCTGATTGGGTTTGTTTTGGTTGAAGGCAAAATCCAATTTATAATCAAAAGTACCACTCGCTTCCATTCCCTGAAAGTGGGTAAATAAACCGTCAGGAAGCGAGGTGATAAAGTCCTGCGCTTTCATCTTTGGGATGTTTACTTTGAGTTTGTAAATCGTATCTTTTTCGGTTTCGTAAGCCACGTAGGGATGAAATTTTATTTTATTCAACTGAACCGTTGAGCTGCTGTCAATCGAAATAAAATCAGAACCCAATAAGAATCGGTAATCAAATTTAGCATTCTTGAGGATTACATCCTTACTGGCAATTTTCGGATGGTTAATTTTTAAATTGGCAATAGCCATAAAGCCGTCAATATGCAATGCATCACCATCTTTATCTATATTTTGAATATTCAATCGAATAGAGTCAAAGCTTGATTTCAGGTTGAAACGCTCGTCTAAATACGGCATTTTGATGGCGCCCGTATCAATATTGACAAAACGAATATCCGCTTTTTTATTTCTTGGATCGGCAAATCCTTTGATTCTCCATCGTTGTGAAATGGTGTTTGTTTGAACTTTTATCGAAGTTTCAAGTTGTTTATTGACCAATCGCAGTTTTTGGAAATTGATTGTTGCCTTTTTTCCGTCATCATTGAGTCTGAAAGACAGATTTTCCAGAATCATATCCGTTGGGACTAAATTCAGTGCTTTTGAAATTATTCTGTAGGCAAACTGGGCGTAATCTCTTTTCTCGTCGCGTATTTCTGTTTGAGTGTCTTTTTTTAGAAAAGCATCAAAATTTCTCACTTTTCCTTTTTTTACCAACTGGACAAAACCGTTTTGGACTTCTAAAGTTCCAAGTTGGACATCGCCCGTTATAAGGAGCCATAGATTAACGCTGGTTTTTAATTTTTGTATTTTAAAAAGAGTGTCTGCATTTTTTGGAACCAGTATTATTTCGGTAAGATTTAGCCCTGATAATCCGTCAAAAGAAGCTTTTTTTATCGTGAAAGTACTGTTGTAATCCACTTCCATTTCATTGGAAACTTTTGCTATTGTTTGTTGTAAAACGGCATCTCGAAAGATATAAAAAGCAATAATTAAAGTGACAAACAATACAAAAAGTATTTTTGCCGCTAGAATTAGTTTTTGTTTTCCGGTTTTCATAAATAGTTTAATAAGTAATACAATCTAAAATACAAGGCACTTGAAATCTCGGCCATAAAGAAAAGGAAAATAATACTAAGGGAAAGGTTTTTATGGTTTTCTTTAGAATATTGATTGAGGGAAATGATTTTTTCAAATGAAAAAACTACAACCTGTAAAGCGTTGTAGTTTTTTTATTTTCGGATAGCGTTTAAATTAGCGTTATGGCTTAGGTTCTTTATACTCAAACGGGTTATAAAAGCGTCTTACTTTTTCCACAATTTGGTTTAAGGTCATTTTATCTGCTGTTTCTACTGCTTTTAGTTTTCCGGGTTCAATTAAATGATCCGTCATTAATTTTTGTTCCAGTTTTGTTTTGGTCTGTGCCGGACCAAAAACAATAATTTCATCTGATTTTTTTACATAAGAAAGGACTGATTTTATAAAATAATCCAGCTCTTGTTTTTTTCGGTCGTCAAATTTTTTGTCGCTATTGCCATGATGAACTCCTGAGAAAGTTCCCTTATTACCTTCGTCATTATGATGTACCTTGTTTTCAACCTCAGAATCTATCTCGGTAATTTTTTCTGTATCACCATCAAGAGCAACAATTATTGCTTTTGAGGAGTCTATCCAAATGCCAGTTTGTCTTTTCATGTCTTTACAATTTTAAATTAAAGTAGATTGTTTTTTGCTGTTTTATTGCAACAGAATCGTGCCTAGTTGCTTTATTAAAACGTTTTCTGATTTGTTTTGTCCTGAAAAGGAAGAAGCTATGGCGTTGGCGGTTTTTAGGATTAAGGCATTAATTTCTGGAGTAAACAAGTGTTGGTGTTCTGCTCTGAAAATTTTAAAGTCGGGAGTCACCTGTTCCAATTCCCATTCATTGGCGACAAGCCAGTCAAAAACAATCTCGATTTCATAAGCGGTATCATCGCCAAATTCATTAAAACTGTTTTCCAGCGGAAGCCATTCCGTCTTTATAATTTGTTTCAGTTTTTCGATTTCTTCTTTACCAACGGTTTTGTCTATGGCCGCAATAGAATAGAACACTTTGCCTAAATGTTCGTATAAATGAGTCATGGTTTGGTGTGAAGGCTTCATTTTATTTTCGTAAATAGTTGTTAAACATAAAGTTACGAAAAATAATGAGTTTTATTCCAGATTTGTTATTTAAAATAGGAAATATTTAACATCAATTTCTGTAAAGTAAATCGAAGAAACAGAAAGAGAATTATTTGATTTTTGTATCCAGAAACGACAGCAGATTGTCTGTTTTTAAGTTTTTGATTGGCGTATTTTAATTGAAGTTCAGAACCTTTCCCCATCCGATTATAGTATTCCAAGGCTTTTTTGGCAAAGAAGCGTTTGTGAAAATTTGGAAGTTCAGGAATTTGAGAGAATTTTTTATGAAAAAGCATTTCGTAATACGCTTGCCATTCTCTTTCATTTTTCATTGTGTTTTTAAAATCAACCAAACAACTCACTCGCCACATCTTCAATTTTCGCTACTAATCGGATTTTAATTCCGGTATTTTTCAAGGCAATTTTATTGTATTTGGATACGAAAATGGTCGAAAAGCCTAATTTTTCTGCTTCCTGAATGCGTTGATCCACGCGGTTTACGGGACGTATTTCCCCTGAAAGTCCCACTTCACCGGCAAAGCAAAAATCTTTATTCACTGCAATATCTTCATTTGAGGATAAAATGGCGGCGACAACAGCCAGATCTATCGCCGGATCATCTACTGAAATTCCTCCGGTTATGTTCAGGAAAACGTCTTTGGCGCCAAGCCTAAAACCGGCTCTTTTCTCTAAAACGGCCAGAATCATATTGAGTCTTTTCGCATTATAACCCGTAGTACTGCGTTGCGGTGTTCCATAAACGGCGGTGCTTACCAAGGCTTGGATTTCAATCATCAAAGGACGCATGCCTTCTAATGTGGAGGCAATTGCGGTTCCGGATAATTCTTCGTCTTTGTGTGAAATCAATATCTCTGAAGGATTAGAAACTTCGCGCAAACCGTTGCCCAGCATTTCATAAATCCCGATTTCGGCAGTGGAACCAAAACGGTTTTTTAACGAACGTAAAATGCGGTATACGTGGTTTCTATCGCCTTCAAACTGTAAAACCGTGTCCACCATGTGTTCCAGAATTTTTGGTCCGGCAATGTTTCCGTCTTTGGTAATATGACCAATCAGAATCACGGGAATATTGGTTTCTTTGGCAAATTTTATCAATTCGGCAGTCGTTTCTCTAATTTGAGAAATACTTCCGGGAGTGGATTCAATATAATCCGTATGCAAGGTTTGAATGGAATCGATAATCACGATTTCCGGTTGAATAGCTTCAATTTGCTTGAAGATGTTTTGTGTTTTGGTTTCGGTAAGAATATAGCAATTGTCACCGCTCGGCGTGATTCTTTCGGCACGCATTTTTATTTGTTTCTGACTTTCTTCGCCCGAAACATATAAGGTTTTATACGGTAATTTTAAAGAAATTTGCAGTAACAGTGTGCTTTTACCAATACCGGGTTCCCCGCCCAAAAGAATCAATGAACCAGGAACGATTCCGCCACCCAATACGCGATTTAATTCTCCATCAGTAGTGTCCATTCGGATTTCCTGAGCAGAATCAATTTCGTTAATTCGTAACGGTTTTGGTGCTTTACTGCTGGAAGTAGTTTCGCTTTTCCAAGCTGTTTTTTCCTGTTTTTGGATAATTTCTTCCGCAATGGTATTCCATTCTTTACAAGAATTGCATTGTCCTTGCCATTTTGCATATTGTGCGCCACAGTTTTGGCAAAAAAAAGTTGTTTTTACTTTCGACATTATTTTTTGGTGTTTGGCTGATCATGTTATCGTATTTTTCCATCATCATGTTTTTTGTCAGATCCCCAATTTCTTCTAATTGGGACGCGGTTTGGTATCGTTTTGCCGCTTTTTTCGGGTCGCCCATTTTTTCATACATTAAAGCTAATTCATAATCTGCAAGCATTGATTTCGGATAATTTTTATTGGCAATTTCAGCTAATTTATCCAATTCGGGGTAGGCTTTATTTTTTAGAATTGCCGCTTCAATGGCTTTGAAATCGTTTAGGCGAATTGGTATCTTTAAGCCTAAGCTTTTGTACAAAGCAGCATATTTATTGGTCAAATAATCTACGTAACCGGATTGCAACACAGCAATTTTTTCGCTGTATTCAGTAGATGAAATGGGTTTGTAGGCATCGAAAAATTGGTATAAAGCATTTGGAATCGAGTACAGTACAAGCGAATAGTGTGATGCGCCCTTAAAATTATAGAACTTGTAATTTAGTTCAGGATTAGTAACCTGTTTTATGTTTTCATCTAGTTTTTTTATAGACTCCTGAATTTTTTTTATGTCACCATCACCATTGGATTGATAATAAAAAATAGGCTGTTTTAAATTTGAAAGTTTTTCTGGAATGCGGTTTTCCATTTCAGGGGCGAATTCCGGACTCATTGAAATATATCCATTGAAAATAGGATTGTCTTTGTACAGGAAAAAGTTTAAAAATCCCGCCGTAGTGTCGTGTCCGGCAATGATTCGGAAGGGTGCAACAGGATATTTTTTTTCGAGGTACGGAAGTAATTCGGCACCAATAAACTCAAAGAATTTTGCGCCTTTTCCGGAAGGAACTCCATCTGCTTCATCATAAGTGCAGTCGTCAATGCGTTCGTTATTTTTGTTTTGGCTTATGCCAACGACAATCATTTCTGGTAAATCATCCCAGTAAGCACCGTAATTCAAAGCGCCGTAAAACGGGTCAAATAAGTAATCGCCATCGAGTAAAATAAGTATTGGGTACTTTTTATTTTGGTTTTTTTCGAAAGAAGGCGGTAGGCCAATTGTAATTTCACGGCTTTCGCCTAACGAATTTGAATCAAATGGTATGGTGGTTTTTTGTGAAAATGCTGTAATAGAGAAAAACAAGAATAGTAGTAGTTGTTTCATAATTTGGAGCGTTTAGAAATTAAAATACACCTAAATAAGACAGCAATATAATACTTTATTTACTTTTATTTTAAAAACAAGAAAAATTAAGGCGCCAGAATTGCACTTGCTTTTTAGAAAAATAAATAGGATTTAATCCGTTGAAAATGCTTCAAACAAAAAACAAATGAATCGCTGATTTTGAGTTGTAAAATCAGCGATTCAGTATTTTATGAAGGTAAATGCCTTTACTTTGAGTGATAAAAAAGAGTTTGTCTTTTTTTAAAAGTATGTCAGTACATATTTATGCTCTTAAGAATTAGGTCAAAGAATTGTCATTTTCGTTAGGGAAAATAATCCAAGGCTTGAAGGTTTTGGCTTCTTCAAATTCTAGAATTGCATACGAAATAATGATAATAATATCGTCTTTTTGTACTTTTCTGGCAGCGGGACCGTTTAAGGTTATGATGCCCGAATTTTTTTCACCTTTAATGGCATAGGTGTCAAAGCGTTCGCCATTGTTGATGTTTACGATGAATACTCTTTCTCCTTCAATGATGTTGGAGGCTTCCAGTAAAGCTTCGTCTATGGTAATGCTACCGATATAATTTAAATCGGCTCCAGTTACTTTTACTCGGTGTATTTTTGATTTTACGACTTGAATTTGCATGCTACAAAAGTAAATTAATTTAATGAAATGGTGTCAATCAATCGAATATTATTGACAAGTACCGCAATGAACGCACGGTATTTTTTGTTTTTATTTTTTCGGGTACAAGGTAAAAGAGTCGCTTCGTCAGCAATTACAAAATATTCTAATGTGAAGCGCGTGTTCTTGTCGAATGATTTTTGCACCCATTCTGAAATAACTACGGTGCTATTGGTTGTAAACTTTTCTTTTACGGCGGTTAGTGTTCTATAAATAATAGCCGCTTCGTCTCTTTCTTGCGCTGATAAACGTTCGTTCCTGGAACTCATTGCAAGATCGTTAGATTCTCTATATATAGGACAGCCAATTACGTTTACTTGTAAGTGGTTTTTGGTGACCATTTTTTTGACAATTTGTAATTGTTGAAAATCTTTTTCACCAAAATAGGCGGTTGTAGGTGTCACTATTTCAAAAAGACGTTTTACAATCGTGCCTACGCCATTAAAATGTCCGGGTCTGAATTTGCCTTCCATTTGATTTTCAAGTCCATCAAAATCGAAGGATTGAGCAAGAGGTTTTCCGTCATAAATGTCTTCAACAGATGGGGCGTATAAAATTATATTTGGATTTAAAGCAGTAAGTTTTTTTACGTCTTCTTCCAATGTTCTTGGGTATTTTGCTAAATCTTCAGGATTGTTAAATTGTGTTGGATTAACAAAAATACTTACAACAGTATTTTCATTCTCCAGTAATGATTTTTGCATTAATGCCAAATGACCTTGATGTAAAGCGCCCATGGTAGGAACAAATCCAATGGTGGATTGGATGGTTTTTATTGATTTCAAATAGTCGATTAAAGATGCTTTTCCGTAGAAAATATGCATGGCAGTATTATTAAAATTAAATGCAAACTTACTATTTTAGTTAATAACTGCATAAAATTTTGTAATTTTGCATGGTTTTTATTGCCAATAAATTAAGTAAATTATAATATGAAAGATAAGAGGATATTATATGTATCATCTGAAGTGGTGCCTTATCTCGCTGAAAATGAGGTTTCTTTAATGTCTTACGACGTGCCGAAAATGATTAACGATCAAGGTGGACAGATAAGAATTTTTATGCCAAGGTATGGCAATATTAACGAAAGAAGACATCAATTGCACGAAGTAATTAGACTTTCGGGGATGAATTTGGTAGTGAACGACTTGGATATGCCTTTGATTATAAAAGTGGCTTCCATACCAAAAGAAAGAATACAAGTTTATTTTATTGATAATGATGAGTATTTCAAAAGGAAAGCCACATTTGCTGATGAAGAAGGTGTAATGTATCCTGATAATGACGAACGTGCGATTTTCTTTGCAAAAGGAGTTGTTGAAACGGTAAAAAAACTCAATTGGGTTCCTGATATTATTCACGTTCATGGATGGATGGCTGCTATGTTGCCCATTTATATGAAGCATTTTTACAAAAATGAAGCTTTGTTTTCAGAGACAAAGATTGTTACTTCGGTTTACAGTCAGTCTTTTGAAGGGACTTTAGATGTGGAAATGATTAATAAAGTGAAATTTGACGGTATTCCTGATGAGGCAATTGCTGATCTGGAAATTCCAGACTACGAAAACATTATTAAGGCAACCATCAAGCACTCTGATGCGGTAATTATTGCATCAGAAAACCTGACTCCAAGTTTAACAAAATTTATAGAATCTTCAGGAAAACCTTTTTTACCTTTCGCACCGAAAGATGCATTCGCAGAAGCGTATACTAATTTCTATAGAAACGAGGTTCTTTAAATTAAACTTTTTTTAATAAATATGTACAATAATTCTTTTTTTAAGAAAATTCTGGTAGTTGCGAGTGTTGTTTTTTTATATTCTTGTGATAAAGATTATAATGAAATTGGAGGTGATTTAATTGGTGAAAACAATTTTGATCTCAAAAAAGAAACGTACAATGTTTTAGCTTACAATCAAAAAACAGGGCCTATTCAATCTAATGATCTTGTGGTGAATCCTTTGGGAATTTATAACAACTCGAATTTTGGAGAAACAACGGCCAATTTTGGCACTCAATTGACTTTGCCTGCAACGATAACGACGATTGGTACAAGACCTTATATTGAAAGTGTAGTGTTGACTATTCCGTATTATTTTGATGCGTCAAAAACGGTTACAAAAACAGATGGAAGTCGCGATTATGTATTGGATTCTATTTATGGGACTGAAAAGGCCGTGATGAAACTAAGTGTTTACGAGTCGGGTTTTTATATGAGAGATGCAGATCCAATAGGTGGATTTAAACAGCCTCAAAAATATTTTACGAATCAAAATGCTGAATTTGATAATGTTAAAAAACCAAATCGTTTAAATGATGATTCCAATTTGGCTCAAAACGATGCTTTTTTCTTTGAACCAGCAGAACACGTTGTGACTACAACAGATTCGATTACTAAAGTGGTTACCACTGCAAGAACTCCACCGGGAATGCAATTGAATCTGAATAAAGGGTTTTTTAAGACAAAAATAATTGATGCTGTAGCGTCTGGAAAATTGGCTACAAATGATGTTTTTAAAGAGTATTTCAGAGGGCTTTATTTTAAAATGGAAAAATCAGGAAGTAGTGCCGGAAATTTAGCAATGTTAAATTTTAAAGCCGGAAAAATTACTTTAAAATACAATGAAGATTTGTCAACAACAACTGGTGGTGTAACTACAATCACACGAGTTAAAAAAACTATAGTTCTTGACATGACCGGAAATTCAGTGAGTTTATTGAATACTGATTTTTCGGGAAGCGGACTTGCTTATAATGCTTTGCCTACTACGGGAAATACAGCCGAAGGTGATGATAAATTATTTTTAAAAGGGGGTGAGGGATCTGTTGCTGTGATAAGTCTTTTTAATACTCCAGGAGAATTAGAAGCAATCAGGAATAGTGGATGGTTGATTAATGAAGCTAATTTGGTTTTTCATATTGATGCAGCGACCATGGCCAATAATTATGAGCCACGAAGAATTTATTTATATGATTTTAATAATAACCGCCCTATTGTTGATTATTATTTAGATGTTACCTCAAATAGTTTAGATGCTAAAAAATCAAAAATTGTTTTTGATGGTAATGTAAATACAAACGCTACCAGTAAAAGAGGCGTTACCTATAAAATTAGGGTTACAAATCAAATTATAAATCTTGTTAAATATAAAGATTCAACTAATGTTAAATTGGGTTTGGTAGTTACAGAAGATATTGCAACAATAGCTTCTCATAAGTTAAGAACTCCAAACGCTTTTATTTCTGGAGCGCCAAAAGCATCTGTAATGAATCCTTTGGGAACTATTTTATTTGGAGGTAAATCCACGGTTCCTGATGATAAGAGATTAAAGCTTGAAATTTATTATACAAAACCTAATTAAAGTAAAACTATGTGTGGAATCGTTGGATATATTGGTTTTAGAGAAGCTTATCCTATTGTAATAAAAGGATTAAAGAGACTCGAATATAGAGGTTATGACAGCGCTGGTGTGATGTTGTATGACGGTGATAATCTAAAACTTTGTAAAACAAAAGGTAAGGTTTCGGATCTTGAGGAGAAAGCCTCTACCGCAATTACAAAAAATGGCACTATAGGAATAGGCCACACACGCTGGGCAACTCATGGTGTCCCAAACGACGTGAATTCTCATCCTCATCTTTCTAATTCAGGAAATTTAGCAATAATTCATAATGGGATTATTGAGAACTATGCGCCTTTAAAAGAAGAATTAATAAAACGGGGGTATGTTTTTCATTCGGATACTGATACAGAGGTGTTGGTCAATCTTATTGAAGAGGTGCAGACAAAAGAGAATTTAAAACTGGGAAAAGCAGTCCAGATTGCCTTGAATCAAGTAGTGGGAGCTTATGCAATTGCTGTTTTTGATAAAAAGAATCCAGACGAAATTGTTGCTGCCAGATTAGGAAGTCCATTAGCAATTGGTGTAGGAGAAGGAGAATATTTTATTGCTTCGGATGCTTCGCCTTTTATAGAATACACTTCTAACGCAATCTACCTTGAAGATGGCGAAATGGCAAATATAAGATTGCATAAAGCCATGAAAATCAGAAAAATTAAAGATGATTCTTTAGTTGATCCTTATATTCAGGAGCTTCAAATGAACTTAGAGCAAATTGAAAAAGGGGGTTACGATCATTTTATGCTTAAGGAAATTTATGAACAACCAAGTGTTATAAAAGATACATATCGCGGAAGACTGCATGCTAATGAAGGCATTATTCAAATGGCAGGAGTTGAGGATAATTTAGAAAAATTCCTAAATGCGGATAGAATTATAATTGTGGCTTGCGGAACTTCATGGCATGCGGGTTTAGTTGCAGAATATGTTTTTGAAGAGTTTGCACGTATTCCGGTAGAAGTAGAATATGCTTCGGAGTTTAGATATAGAAATCCAATTATTAATAGTAAAGACGTAGTTATTGCCATCTCACAATCTGGTGAAACAGCAGATACAATGGCTGCAATAAAACTAGCCAAAGAACATGGCGCATTTGTGTTCGGCGTTTGTAACGTCGTGGGTTCTTCTATTTCTAGAGAAACACATGCGGGAGCTTACACACATGCGGGTCCTGAAATAGGTGTAGCATCTACTAAAGCTTTTACTACACAAATTACGGTATTGACAATGATTGCTTTGCGTTTAGCAAAAGCCAAAGGAACTTTGTCGAATAGTGATTTTCATACCTATTTGCAAGAATTAGAAATTATTCCTGAAAAAGTAAAAGAGGCTTTAGAAACAAATGAAAAAGCCAAAGAAATTGCTTCTGTTTTTAAGGACGCTCCAAATTGTCTTTATTTAGGGAGAGGGTATAATTTTCCTGTGGCCCTTGAAGGCGCTTTGAAACTTAAAGAGATATCTTATATTCATGCTGAAGGATATCCTGCAGCCGAAATGAAACACGGACCAATTGCATTAATTGACGAACACATGCCAGTGGTGGTTATTGCACCCAAGCAAGGGCACTATGACAAAATTGTAAGTAACATTCAGGAGATTAAATCCAGAAGTGGAAAAATTATTGCTGTTGTAACAAAAGGGGATACACAAGTGCGTGAATTAGCGGATTATGTTATTGAAATCCCGGAAACATCAGATGCCTTATCGCCATTGATTACCACAATTCCATTACAGCTTTTGTCGTATCATATTGCTGTTATGCGTGGTTGTAATGTTGACCAGCCGCGTAATTTAGCAAAATCAGTAACTGTAGAATAAAATTATTCACAAAACAGTTTTGCTCACAATATTTTAAAAAAAGCCTCGAAAGAAAATCTTTCGAGGCTTTTTTTTGAATAATTTTTTTTTTAGTTTGGACTTTTTTTAAATGTTTAAAGAGAAGAATGAAAAAGTTATATTTATCTTTTTTTATCACTTTTATCAAATATCTAAAAATTAATAATTTTTTTATGATAAATGTATTTTTTATATGCATGCATAATGATATTCTGTTGTTATTACATAATTTTTAACATATAGCAATAAAAAATAAATATAGAATTAGTGCAAATGAGGTAAAATAACTGATAAATATGAATTTTTTTAGGGACTTTTTTATTAATATCAAAAATATTTGTACTTTGGCGTCATAAACCAACAAATTATAACCCAATGAGAGTGTATTTACTTTTTTTGTCATTGTTTTTTTGTAGCCTAACTTTTGCTCAAAACTCAATTTCAGGTATTGTTACAGACAGTAACAACCAACCTATTCCTGGAGCCAATATTAAAATTGTTGGAGAATCTTCGGGTGCGATTACCGATTTAGATGGTTCATTTATTTTACAATCGTCTAGAAAACCGCCTTTTACAATTGAGGTTACCAGTGTAGGTTTTACATCTCAAAGAGTTTCAATAACATCTCCTTCGCAAAAAGTTACAGTGAAACTTGTTGATGAAGAGAATAAATTAGACGAAATTGTAGTCTCTGCATCAAGAACCCCAGAAAGAGTTCTAGAATCACCAGTAACTATTGAAAGAATGGGTATTGCTGAAATCAAGAAAACGGCATCACCATCTTTTTATGATGGATTAGAAAATATGAAAGAAGTTCAAATGAATACTTCAAGTATGTCGTTTAAATCGATTAATACGCGTGGTTTTGCATCTGTTGCAAATACCCGTTTTATGCAATTGGTAGATGGTATGGATAACTCTTCCCCTTTGTTAAATTTTGTACTAGGAAATTTAATAGGTTTATCTGAAATTGATGTTCAAAGCGTTGAATTACTGCCAGGAGCTTCTTCTGCATTATATGGTGCAAATGCCTTCAACGGTATATTGTTTATGAACAGTAGAAGTCCATTTACAAGTCAAGGGATAACTGGTTATGCAAAATTTGGACAAACTTCTCAAAAAGCTGCTGGTACAAATGACTATATTGATTATGGTTTTCGTATGGCTAAGGCATTCAATAAGTATATAGCAGGTAAAGTGAATTTTACTTACATGAGAGGAACAGAGTGGCATGCAGTAAACTATGATGATAAAACACGTAAAGGCATTGATAGAAATACTATTAATTATGACGGTATAAATGTTTACGGTGATGAAGTTGCTACAAATATCAAAGGAGTTGGTCAAGCTTTAGCAGCTCAAAATTTGATTCCTGCGTCGGCAGTAAATTTACTTCCAAATTCTAATGTTAGTAGAACAGGATATAATGAAGTTGATTTGACTGACAATAGAGTTTCTAACACTAAAATTGATTTGTCTTTACACATTCGTCCATTCGGAGATGAAAAGCTAGAAGTAATTGTACAAAGTAAATTTGGTTATGGAAATACAGTTTACCAAGGAGCTAACCGTTATTATTTGAATAACTTTTTTATGCAACAACATAAAATTGAATTCAAAGGTAAAAACTTCTTTTTAAGAGGATATACTACAACTGAAGATGGCGGTCAGTCGTATGACATGTTGTTTACAGGTATTAATGTAAACAGAAAATGGAAAGATGACAGAACTTGGTTTGGTCAATATGCTGGGGCTTACATACAATCAACGCTAGGAGGATTTACTCCTGAGCAATCACATGCACGTGCGAGAGCTACTGCGGATACTGGTAGATTGATACCAGGAACAGATGCTTTTAAAAATGCATTTAATCAAGTTATTAATGACCCTAGTGTATTGTCGGGTTCAAAATTGGTTGATAATTCAAGAATTTACCACTCTGATGCAAATTATAATTTTAAAGATTTGATACAATTTGCTGAAATTCAGGTTGGTGGATCATACAGAGAATACGAGTTGAATTCATTTGGGCGTATTTATACAGATGCTGCTGGACCGATACGTTACAATGAATACGGTGTTTACACACAAATAATGAAAAAATTAATGGATGATCGTTTGAAATTTACTGGTTCTATTCGTTATGATAAAGCGCAGAATTTTGATGGTAACTACTCACCGAGAATTTCTGCTGTATACTCCGCAGGACAAAACAAAAATCATAATTTTAGAGGATCTTTTCAAACCGGTTTTAGAAACCCTACTACGCAAGATCAATACATTGGATTTAATGTAGGAAGTGCAATTTTGCTTGGTTCAGCACCAGATAACTTGACACGATTTGTAGAAACTTTACCAATCGCAACTACTGTAGGTCAAGGATTTGCTGGAGGTACTTCGGTGACTATTAACGGAACAAGAGCATATGAAAATTCATATACCGCATCATCTGTTCTTGCTTTTGCAGCTGCTGCTAATCCTGCATTATTGAGAAAAACAAATGCAGGTGTAGTTAAGCCAGAAGAAGTAAAAGCTTTTGAATTAGGTTACCGATCTTTCATAAATAAAACTTCAATTGATATTAATGGATATTATAACATTTACAATAATTTTATCGGAAACTTAAATGTTATTACTCCTTTGTATGGAACTGCTTTTGATGGTGGTGGTTTAACTAATCCAGAAGGACCTAAAGCATTACATGCTTTGCAAAATGGAAATACAAGAACTTTTCAATTGTATACAAATACTCCGCTAGAAATTAAATCATTAGGATTTGGTCTTGGATTGTCTAGAAAAGTGTATAAAGATTTTGAAATTGGTGTTAATTACAATTATGCTGAATTCGAATTTGATCAGTCAAAAGACCCTAGTTTTGAAGCGGGTTTTAATACACCAAAACACCGCATTAAAGCATCCATCGGTAATGAAAAGTTACTCCCAAATTTTGGATTTAACGTAAGCGGAAGATGGAATAGCGAATATTTATGGCAGTCTTCATTTGCTGACGGTACAATAGCTGCTGCTACAGTAATAGACGCACAATTAAATTACCTAATCCCTTCTTTGAAATCTACATTAAAGATAGGAGCTTCAAACATTGGTGGTAAAGAATATGGTCAAGTGTTAGGCGCCGGTTTAATTGGTCAACAATATTTTGCATCATGGACAATCAACCCGTAATCATTCATTAATACTAAATTATAAAACGATGATAAAAAATTTCAAATGGTTATTATTTGCTTCTTTAGCATTTGTAGCGTGTGATAGTGAGGAAGAGGTAACAATTGACGCTAATTCATCTGATGGGAAGCCTTTAACCTCAGGTACGGCATCAGTTTCCAAGTACGTAGCACTTGGAGATTCTTATGCAGCCGGTTTTAGTGATAATGCTTTATTTATAGCAGCTCAGCAAGGTTCTTATGCAAATATTATTTCGCAGCAGTTTGCTTTGACAGGTGGAGGTGAATTTAAAACGCCTTTGATGGCTGATAACGTTGGTGGTTTGTTGTTGAATGGTAATGTAATTCAAGGCACAAGATTGTATTTTAATGGTTCGGCGCCTGTTCCTGTAGTGGGAAGACCCTCTACGGAAGTAACTGCAAAACTTACTGGATCTTTTAATAACATGGGTGTACCAGGAGCAAAGAGTTATCATTTAGTGGCACCAGGTTATGGAAATGTTGCTGGTGTTGCAACAGGGCTAGCGAATCCTTATTTTGCACGGTTTTCATCTTCTGCCTCAACAACGGTACTAGCTGATGCTGTTGCACAAAACCCTACATTTTTCTCTCTTTGGATAGGAGGAAATGATGTATTGGGTTATGCTACATCTGGAGGTTCAGGAAGAAACCAAACAGGAAATATGAATCCTGCAACTTACGCAAGTAATGATATCACTGATCCAACTGTTTTTGCCAGCGCTTACAATAATATAGTGAATGCAATGACGGCAAATGGAGCAAAGGGTGTGGTTGCTAACTTGCCATATGTAACAGCATTGCCTTTTTTTACAACAGTTCCTACAAATGCAATTCCTGGGTTAAGCCCATCACAAGCTGCTCAACTTAATCAGTTGTTTGGAGGTATAAACATGGCGTTGGCTGGTGCAAGTTTGCCACCTCGTTTTGCGACAATTGTTGCTAATGATGGAAATCCAATAACGACAGAAAGCAATCCACTTCTTATTTTAGATGAATCTTTGCCTAATATATCTGCACAAATTACAGCCGCTTTAACTCCTAGTTTAGGCTCTGGAACTGCCGCTGCTTTAGGAGGTCTTTATGGTCAAGCAAGACACGCCAGTAGTGCAGCCGGTAAACAAGATTTTATTTTATTAACAGCAAGAGGGGTTATTGGTGCTGCTCAAGTTGGAGCTCCTGCTGGTTTTAATACTATTGGTGTAACGTTTCCAATGAGTGATGGCACAGCGTTAACTGCTTCAGAAGTTGCAGAAGTAAAAGTAGCAACAGATGCTTATAACGTAACTATTAAGTCTATTGCTGATGCAAAAGGTCTTGCATTTGTGGAACTAAAATCAGTTACGGATCAATTAGCAAATGGCGGTATAGTTTACAATAGTTTTACAACTACATCTACATACGTAACCGGTGGAATGTTTTCATTAGACGGTGTTCATCCTAGCCCAAGAGGATATGCTATAATTGCAAATTTGTTTACTCAAGCGATCAATGCAAAGTTTGGAGCTAATTTTAAAAATAAAAATGTTGGCTTATACCGTATTTTGTACCCAGCAACGCTATAATAATTAATTGTAATAAATATTTTAGACAACCACCGCTTTACAGTAGGTGGTTGTTTGTTTTGCGGATAGTATGATGTTTTTCCCTTTTTTAGGTCTATTCGTATGAATAATTAAATAATTCCTTTTTTTATAAAAAAAATTATTGATTTTATATTTTAAAAAATTATCTTTGCGCACTGAAAAAAGCATTTAATCGATACGTTTCGGTTGGTACTAATTCATAAACCTAAATAGCTATTTAATAAATACATAAGTAATGTCAAAAGTAATAGGAAAAGTTGCCCAGATCATTGGACCAGTAGTTGACGTAGTTTTCAACGGTAAGGATGTTGAACTTCCAAAAATTTATGATTCGTTAGAAATCACAAAAAAAGATGGTACTTTATTAGTACTTGAAGTACAATCTCACATTGGTGAAAACACAGTACGTACCATTTCGATGGACTCAACAGATGGTTTGAGTAGAGGTTATGAAGTAGTTGGAACAGGAAATCCTATCCAAATGCCGATTGGTGCTGATGTTTATGGTCGTTTATTCAACGTAATTGGAGATGCAATTGACGGTTTAGGTAATTTACCAAAAACTGGAGAAAACGGAATGTCTATTCACAGACAAGCACCAAGATTCGAAGATTTATCTACTTCTTCTGAAGTTTTATTCACAGGTATTAAAGTAATTGATTTAATTGAGCCTTACTCAAAAGGGGGTAAAATTGGATTGTTCGGTGGTGCTGGAGTTGGTAAAACAGTATTGATTCAGGAGTTGATTAACAATATCGCAAAAGGTCACGGTGGACTTTCAGTATTCGCAGGAGTAGGAGAAAGAACACGTGAAGGAAATGATTTACTTCGTGAGATGTTAGAGTCAGGAATTATAAAATACGGAGATGAATTCATGCACTCTATGGAAAATGGAGGATGGGATTTATCTAAAGTAGATATGCCAGGAATGAGAGAGTCAAAAGCTACTTTCGTTTTCGGTCAAATGAATGAGCCTCCAGGAGCTCGTGCTCGTGTAGCACTTTCTGGGTTATCTATTGCAGAATATTTCCGTGATGGAGCAGGAACTGATCAAGGTAAGGATGTATTGTTCTTCGTGGATAATATCTTCCGTTTTACACAAGCAGGTTCTGAGGTTTCGGCACTTTTAGGTCGTATGCCATCTGCGGTAGGGTACCAACCAACATTGGCTACTGAAATGGGTGCGATGCAAGAGCGTATTACATCAACAAACAAAGGTTCTATTACATCGGTGCAAGCGGTTTACGTTCCTGCGGATGATTTAACGGATCCGGCTCCGGCTACCACTTTTGCTCACCTTGATGCAACAACAGTATTGTCTCGTAAAATTGCTGAGTTAGGTATTTATCCTGCAGTGGATCCATTGGATTCAACTTCAAGAATCCTTACGCCTCAAATTTTAGGTGATGAGCATTATGACTGTGCACAAAGAGTAAAAGAAATTTTACAAAAATACAAACAATTACAAGATATCATCGCGATCCTTGGTATGGAAGAATTATCTGAAGAAGATAAATTAGCCGTTTCAAGAGCGCGTCGTGTACAACGTTTCTTATCTCAACCTTTCCACGTTGCGGAGCAATTTACAGGATTGAAAGGAGTGTTAGTTGACATTAAAGATACTATCAAAGGATTTAATATGATTATTGATGGTGAATTAGATCACATACCAGAATCAGCTTTTAACCTTAAAGGTACTATCGAAGAGGCTATCGAAGCTGGAGAAAAAATGTTAGCGGAAGCTTAAAAAGAATTATAAATTATAAATTATAAATTGGGTAGCCTCAAATAATTCATAATTCATAATTCATAATTGAAAAAATTATGATTTTAGAAATAGTATCACCAGAAGCAAAATTATTTTCAGCAGAAGTAACTTCGGTTACATTGCCAGGAGTTGATGGAAGCTTTCAAATTTTGAATAATCACGCACCCATCGTTTCTATTTTAGGAAAAGGTGTTGTGAAAATTACAGCTTCTACTTTCGCTTTCGCAAAAGAAGTAGCAAGTAAATTCACTAAGCTAGATGATCAAAATTATACGCTAGCAATCACTTCAGGAACAATTGAAATGAAAGACAATAAAGTTATTGTTTTAGTTGACTAAAGTAATTTAGATTATAAACAATGAAAGCCTAACTAAATGTTAGGCTTTTTTTATGCCCAATCCCAAATCATAATATTCCAAACAATCCCATCTTCTTCATAAGTATCAATTATTTTGAATCCAACTGCTTTGTGTGCTTGCATGGAACGTAGGTTTATAGCGGCAATTTCTGTAATCAAGTAGTCAAATTGACGATGTAGTTCCTCTCTGTAAAAATGATAAAGTCCTCTGAAGATTCCTTGTTTTCTATAGTTTTTATCTACGCAAATTTGCCCCATTACCACATAGGTTTTATCCTTGGGTACTAATTCATCAATTCTTTTAAACATTGGAATAAGAACCTCAATTTCGTTCCTAAAGCCGGAGAGCATCACTAAAGCAAAACCTGTCACGGCGTCATTTCCTTTAGCAATAATGTGCGCGCAAGCAGAATTCATTTGTTCTAATAGGGCAAAGGAATGTTGTATGGTAACAAATCCCTCTTGAAGTTTCTCTTCTGAACTTATATTCTGAGAGCTATTTTGTAATTGTAGCGCTCTTATTTGTTCCAGTTCGTCAAGAGTTGAGGCCCTTTTATAAAGCATAGGTTTCATTTGATTTTATGAATCACGGATTAATGAATGGTGTTTGATTATCTGTAATTATAAAATTAGCAAATCTTTGATTATACGAAATGGATTTAGATTTTTATTTTCCGCTCAATTTCAAATTCATTTCTGCATAATATTTTTCATTGTATTTTCCTGCAACTATAAGGGCTCCAGAAATTAAAATAAGATTTTTGATTATGTATTGCCCAGCCAAAGTAGGGCAGTAAGGAAAAGTATCAAAACAGATTGTTTTTAGAGTAAAAACGGGGAAAAATGTAGCTGCCATGTGCATTAATAATAGCGGGATAGTATAAGGAATATAACGTTTTATAAGCAAACCAAGACCGATAAGTACTTCGCAAATACCAAGAACTGGAATAAATATTTCGGGTTTAAACCAATAAACGGTTTGTTCTACTAATTCGCCCGCCGGACTCCTACCGAAAATTTTCAAAGCACCAAACCAAACGTAAATTATTGCCAATGAAATCCGCATCAGATTGACACTGTGTTTTTCCATCTTTTTGCTAAAAATAAAATAATGAGTGTTGAATGTCAGTTTCATTATAAAATATATTTAATGGATTATTTGAGTTTTATTTTGTGTCATAGAAATATTATTCTATTTAAATTTAGGTTGAAAAACAAAAAAAAGCCTAACAGGTTTCCAACGTCTGTTAGGCTGTAGTTGATAAAATGAGATATTAAAACAAACCATTAAAACAAAGTATCAACTTAATTATTTAAAATTATTCGGCGCCATCAGTAAGGGCTCTTGCAACAGCAAAACCGCCTACTTTTTCGCCTAATTCAAGTCCTTTTTCGCAATCGCTTCTGTAATGGATGCATCCAAACATTCTAGAATCCGAAGCTTCTTTTGCCATAGCCACAAAACTTTGTTTTTTTGCAGGAATTATATGTGATAAAACTACGCATGCCGCTCCGCTAAAGGTGGAGTGTCCTGATACATAGGAAGGGAAATTAGGAGTGCCTGTCAATGTTTTTATAGACGGGTCAACTTGAGAAGGTCTCGGGTTAAAGTAAGTGTATTTTGCATCCCAACAGCTGATAGCCGCATCCATCATGGCAATATTTAGCAACGCCAGATTTCTCGCCCATCGTACTTCACTATAATTTAGTGCTACAAAGGACTCTGATGCAATTGCATTCCAGTGTCCTGGAGGTGTATAAGTTCCTACGCCATCAGCCCAAAAAGTCACGATTTGCATGTTCTTTCTGGTGGCATTTTTTCCGTAGCTTTTTACTTCAGCTAATTCCTTTGCGAAGTGTTCTGATTTTGTAGAAGGCGGAGGAACCGGACGGCTGGCAACAACCATTTCAGGTGACATAAGGAATGATTTTACTTTTCCAAACAAAGGTAACATTGGAGGTCTTGCTGGTACATCTAATGATTTCCATGGAGTTTCTCCAGTGGCAGCAGTTTGAGTTTCCAGTTGCGTCCAAAGCGCTTGATTACCAATAGCAGCTCCAGTTCCATCAGCCGCAGCTCTGGCGATAAATTTGTTGGCAATTTTTCTGCCTAAAATAATTCCTGCATCAACATCACTTCGTACATTGGCACCACTAATAATGCGATATAATTTTTGTTCCTCTGCTTTTTCTTGTATATAAGCGATTTCTGTAGGGAACAATAATTTTAATAATTCAACCGTAACTCCTGCTAAAACAGCATCTTCAGATGGATAGGAAGGTAAGCTGCTTTTTGGGATTAAAACTGGTAATGTAGCATCAACCGTAAAAGGTGCAGCTCTATTATATAGTTTTTTATAATGCCAAGTAGCAACCATCGCATCGTATTGCGCGGCACTCACATAAGCATAAGCTCTGGCTGCATAAGGCGGATTTGAAAAAGGAAATTCAGGATTGGCAAATGGATTTGCTCCAGATGGTGCAGGATATGTTCCGTCTTCATTTTGATACGGCGGACGATTGTGTCTTGCCACTAAGGTTCGCATGATTTCATTCCAACGTAAAACACCTCCGGCGCTCCAGTATTTTATTGTTTTTTTCTGCTCCGGTGTTATGCTTGCCTGATAACTTTTTATTTCGTTGATTTCTCTAGTAAAAGCGGGTGTGTTGGCTACTATTGGTACATCCAAAGAGAATTCATTTGGGGTAGTCAATAAGAATGTTTTCCAGGTCCCGGCTAATTCGTCTGTAGTAGACGGATTCAATTGAGGAAATTGTTCGTTGCGTTCTGTTAACTCATCGCTACAAGAATAGTTCAACGTAAGAAACAAAACCAAAAGACTCTTACAGGCTATTTTTTGTATTTTATTTTTCATCTTCTTGGGTTGTTTTTTTTAAATTAAGGATATAAAATAAACCGCCATAAAAGGTATTCGATTGCCCTACATTTCGGCCTTCTGTAACAAAATTGCATCCTCCAATAATAGATAATGCCGGTATTTTCCTGAGTGTATATTTACTGTTTACACCTACTTTTAAGGCATTCATTGTATTACTTGGAAAAGGCATGTTGTTTTTTGTAATGTCAAATCCACCAGATTGAGTTACCCAGTTATCAAGCACTGCCTCGGCTATTAATCTGTTGGAACGATAGCCTATTCTGAAGTTAACCGAAATAGCGTCGGGCATGTCAACTTCATTGGTGTAATGTATTTCGTTTGTGTAATAGGAATTTCTGTCAATGGTTATGTTCGCTCTTTTTACATACGCTCCGGAAACAGTACTGAAAAAACGACCTCGTTGATAATCACCCATTAATCGTAAAGAAGCAGTTTTGCTTTTTAGACCAAGACTTAAAGGCAAATAATCAGCTGAATAATCAGAAACTGGAGCCCAAAGCCCTCCTAAAGCATATAAAGAGTAGGTTGCTTTTCCAATTGTTTTTTCAAAAGGCATGTATTTTATGGTTAACGATAGGTCCTGCAATCCTTTTTGGCCTTCCATTGTTCCTGCAGAAGCCTTTGTTTCTATGTATGGAAGACTGAAAATAATATTCAATTTATCAGAAACCCCGTAGTTTCCCATTAAGGCAAGTGATTTTGTAGAAACAGTCCCCAGATTAAGATTTTCTCTTTTAAAGGTTCCTTCCCAATACTTATCCCAGCTGCTGTATTGGTATACAGCTCCGAAACAAAAATTGTTTTTGCTCATCATAATACCATCAATCTCTGTTTGAGCATTTATAAATAAAGGTGCCAACAGCAGGCAACTCAGATAAAATTTTTTCATCAAAAAAATGGTTTTGGTTAGTAGTTGATGTTTAGTATTTAAATGTATGATGTTTCAATTGTTGAAAAAACAACTAATTTTCAAATGATTACTGACTAAAATCGAGTTGAAATACCAATGTTAATAGTGTAATCAGCAAATGCAGCATCTCCTTGAACATGACTACCTGTTCTTGCAGAATTTTCTTTGTCAGTAACACTTTGTGTACGGTTACGAACCACTGCAAATGGTACTGATGCAAACAAGACTACTTTTTTGTATTCATAGTTTACCGAAGGCTCTACTGACCAGATATAACCCGGACGACGGAAATCGCCACTGCCACCCACTAGATCATAAACAGGAATTCCTTCTAATCGTGCACCAGCCGCTACAGATAATCCTTTTACTTGATTCACAGAATAGTTGAAACCTGCTCTAAACATATATTGATCTGGTACACTCATAATAGCTTCGTTAGCTAATCGTGATGCTAATGTTTCTCTGTACGTTCTTGTTCCGTTTTGTTCACGAGGATTAATCAAATAATAGAAGTTACCGTAAACACCAAAGTTGGCAATGAAATTATAAAAGGTGTTTAATTCAAATGTAAATCCGGTACCGCCATCTCCTAACTGGATAGACTGATCTACATTACGTAATTCTTTTGTTCCGTTTGGGCCTACATTGTAAAAATAATCTTTGTAGTTGTAATCACCAGTTGGCAATTTTATCCCTAATCCTAATTGTATATTTCCCTTTGTGCTTTTTGCCGGATCTAACATCCATCTGTAAGCGGCAAATCTAACATCTCCTATTCCAAAAGAACTGGTTGAATGTCTTTCTCTTTTAACGTAAGCACCATTTACCAATCCATGTTCGTACAGTGAAGAGCGAACGTTGTTTGAAATAGGGAGGTCGACCATAACGGACCAACGGTTGCTTAATATTCTGGTCAATGAAAGATTGAAAACGGAAGTATAATTGATAACTTCTGTTTTTTGAACTAACCTGTCTTTGTTTTCTTCTGTTCCTGAAAAGTGTCTGAATGATCTAAAATAGCGGCCGCTGCTGGCAAATTGCCATCCAGAAACAGTAGTGCTGTCGGCATGAATCGACATGCAACTTGTGGCATTACCCTTAATGGCGACGCAACCTTGTGCAGACATATTTTGGGTATTAAAGATAATTGTAACGAATAGGATAAAAACACAAACGGAGTGTAAAGTGGATAAATTTTTCAAGTTTTTGGTTTTTTAAAATGGTTAATGGTATAAAACAGGCCAACAACTGGTTCTTTCTAAAAAGAAAGTCGGCATTAAAAATAGATAAGTTAATGGATAGGTAATATTACTGTAATGCAAGATTTACTTTTGGCCTTCGCCAAAAAGTCTCGTTGATTTTACAAGGCAAAAAGGATAGGTTGAAGATTACTTTTGAAATAAAGAACTCTTTTGAAAATCCATTTTTGAATTTGCAAATCCATTTAAATCATGATTCTGAAAGCTAGTTGTACAAAATAGACCAGAATAGAAATACAAAATAGCCCTTTGAATTCATTCGCAAAAAGCAAATTCGGAAAATACAAAACACTATTTTGTATTTATAACAGGTATAATTTCTAATAAAAGGGTGTAATAAATGTACAGATTTAGCTAAAAAGCAATCGTTAATTATCTTGATTTGACAAATGCCAGATAAAAGCGAATGATTCCACTAAGTTGAAAGGGGATTTAAACGAAATCGGGTGGGGTGTACGATAAAGTAAGGTGTCCTGAATCTAACGCCTGGTTTGGCATAATGATAGATTCACTTGAAATTGCAGCTGTTTTTGGAGAAAAATCTACGCAAACTGCTGTATTTGGTACGTAATCTTTCAGGAAAGATTTCAGTAGTTTTTTGACGGGAGACTCTTTTGATGAGGCTCCGTTGAATAATTGATTGTCAACAATGTCTTTTAAATCCTGACTTATTGCGTCTTGATGTGAATTGCGCAGGTAATACAGACTTAGTATGTTGTTTTGAATTCTTTTCTTGAAAATATGATAACTTTTATCGTTGATAACCACATCTTCATTTACATACTCAAAATCAGTATCTTCGATAAAGGAGTATAAAGTTGCATTCAGTTTGATTACTTGAAACTCTGAATCCTGTTTTTTCTCCATAGAAGATACCCACGCTTGCTCTTCTTGATAAGCAAACATCAGATAGTATCCCATCACGTTGTAGAACAACGTTACTATAAGAAAAAGTGATGCAATTCGTTTCATATTTGCCGAAAGTAGAAAACTATTTCATAGATTAACATCTTCGATATTAATTTTAAGTTTTTTTTAACATAATTTTATGAAAGTTGTAAATCGAAACCGTTTTCGTAAAAATTTGTGTAATTTATTTTCATTGTTATTTTTCAATTGTTAATTTATGGAGAATTATGTTTTTATGAATAATGAAATGGGATTCTAAATTAGAATTATTATTTAAAAATCCATTAATTGGAATAAATCAGCAAACAAAAATGATGCAAAATCCATAAACCAAAAAAGATGCTTATTTTTGCGGACTATGAAACATTTTCCAGAAAATCTATCCGCTAAACTTGAAATTCGAAAGCAGAATAATGCTTTGCGAAAATTGCCATTGTCAAGTAAAAAGATTGATTTTTCTTCCAATGATTATTTAGGGTTTTCTCAGTCAGAAATTATTTTTAAGGAGACGCATCAGCATTTAATTACTAATAATATCATTCAAAACGGAGCAACCGGCTCCCGTTTATTATCAGGAAATCATAAATTGTATCAAGAAACAGAAGACCTGATTGTTAATTTCCATCAATCAGAAACGGCATTGATTTTTAATTCGGGTTACGATGCCAATATTGGTTTTTTTAGTGCGGTTCCGCAAAAAAACGACTTGATTCTATACGATGAATTGTGTCATGCCTCTATACGGGACGGAATTCAACTGTCGAATGCTAAAGCCTATAAATTCAATCACAATGATTTTGATGATTTAGAAAAATTGATTTTACGGAATCCAAATACCACTATTTATATCGTCACCGAATCTGTTTTTTCTATGGATGGAGATTGTCCAAATCTAGAGGAATTAGTTCAGCTTTCGGATAAATATCATTGTTATCTTGTTGTTGATGAAGCACATGCTTTGGGCGTTTTTGGAGATCCTGAAACTTCGGGAGGAGAAGGATTCGTGCAAATGTTAGGTTTGCAAAATCATGTTTTTGCCCGCATTATGACTTTCGGGAAAGGTTTGGGCTGTCATGGGGCGGCAATTTTAGGTTCGGCTGAATTGAGGGATTATTTAGTGAATTTTGCCCGAAGTTTTATTTATACAACGGGGCTTTCACCACATTCTGTTGCAACAATTTTGATTGCGTACCAGCATTTAGAAAGCGATTCAGCTTCAATTTTAAAATTAAAAGAAAACATTGTTTTTTTTAATCAGCAGAAAAATCTGTTGAGTTTAAAACCACTTTTTGTTCGAAGCAAATCGGCTATACAATCTGCTGTAATTCCCGGAAATGAAAAAGTAAAAGTAATCGCTAACCAACTTCAGGAAAAAGGATTTGATGTGAAAGCGATACTTTCGCCAACTGTTCCTGAAGGGCAGGAACGCTTGCGTTTTTGTTTGCACAGTTATAATTCGCAAGAGGAAATCGCTGAAGTGTTGCGTTTGTTGAGTACTTTTGTTTTTTAAATAAATTATGGAAGAAAGTACTTTTCAAAAAATAGCGACTTTTCAATATTCCTCTGAAGCAATAATCTTCAAAGGAAAATTAGAATCCGAGGGTATTGAAGTATTTATGCGTGACAATAATACAGTTGATTCAAATCCATTATACAGTAATGCTCTTGGAGGTGTCAAGCTTTTTGTTAAAAATGATGATTTTGAAAAAGCGATCAATATTTTTTCAAATATTAGTCAGTATTCATTAGATGATAACGAAAAGTTGAGAAAATGTCCAAAATGTGGAGCGGAACAAATAGATATGGTTACTTCTATCCAAGATTTAAAATCATTTTTAGTATTTCTTTTTTCTGTTTTTTTAGTTGCAATACCATTTTATTCTAAGTATAAATACAAATGTGATAATTGCAAATTTGAATTTAAATAAATTTTTAAAAAATCCGTGACGATCAGTTAAATCTGTGTCATCCGTGTGCTATTTATATGAAACTATTTATAACAGGAATTGGAACCGATGTAGGTAAAACCATCGCGTCAGCCATTGTAACAGAAGCTTTAGAAGCGGATTATTGGAAACCGATACAGGCCGGTGATTTAGAAAATTCCGACAGTCATAAAATCAAACGTTTTTTATCTAATGAAAAGACGAGTATTCATCCGAACAGTTATGCTTTAAATACGCCTGCAAGTCCGCATCTCGCTGCTGAATTGGACGGAATTGTAATTGATTTAAAGAAAATCATTGAACCTAAAACAGAAAATCATTTGGTCATTGAAGGTGCTGGAGGTGTTTTTGTCCCATTGAATTCAAAGGATTGCGTTATTGATTTGATTCAGCCCGATTATAAAGTGATTGTGGTTTCCAGGCATTATTTAGGAAGTATCAATCATACTTTGCTTACTATTGAAGCGTTACAAAACAGAAAAATCGCAATTGCGGGAATTATTTTTTCTGGTGATGAAAACAAAGCAACTGAAGAAATAATTCTCAGTAAAACCAGAGTGAGATGCATTGGAAGAATAGAACAAGAACCCTATTTTGACCAAAATGTAATCAAAGACTATGCAGATCGATTTAGAGAAAATCTATTGAGTTTATAAAAAATAAGAATCAAGAGGAAAGAATCAAGACTTGTTTTTGTGTTTTTCTCGTTTCTTGTATCTTTACAAAATGAATTTAACAGAAAGAGACCGCCAATACCTTTGGCATCCGTATACCCAACACAAAACTGCAGCATTACCCATTGCCATAAAAAAAGGGAAAGGCGCACTGCTTTGGGACGAAAACAACAAAGAATATATTGATGCGATTGCCTCGTGGTGGGTCAATCCTTATGGACATTCCAATACATTTATTGCCGATGCGATTTACAAACAACTCACGACATTAGAACATGTATTGTTTGGTGGATTTACACACGAACCCGCTATTTTGGTAGCCGAAAAGTTGATGGAAATTTTACCAAAAAACCAACAAAAAATATTCTTTTCCGATAATGGTTCTACGGCTGTTGAAGTCGCAATTAAAGTCGCTTTACAGTATTTTTTCAATAAAGAAGAAAAGAGAACTACGATAATTGCTTTCGAAAATGCTTTTCACGGCGATACTTTTGCAGCTATGGCAGCGAGCGGAATTTCTTTTTATACACAAGCTTTTCAGGGGATGTTTATTGATGTGGTTCGGATTCCGGTTCCAGTTAAAGGACAGGAACAGGAAAGTTATAATGCGTTACAATCGGTTATCAAGAACAACAATTGTGCGGGTTTTATTTTTGAACCATTGGTTCAAGGTGCGGCAGGAATGGTGATGTACGAACCGGATTCATTAGATAAATTGATGCAAATTTGTCAGGAGAATAATGTACTAACAATTGCTGATGAAGTGATGACGGGTTTTGGAAAAACAGGAAAAACGTTTGCAACGGATTATTTGGTTGAAAAACCAGATATGATGTGTCTGTCCAAAGCGCTGACCGGAGGAACTATTCCCATGGCGATTACCACTTTTACTCAGGATTTATTCGATGCTTTTTATGATGACGATATTAATAAAGCGTTGTTTCATGGCCATACTTTTACAGCAAATCCTACCGGTTGTGCGGCGGCTTTGGCCAGTTTAGAATTGTTGCAAACCAATGAAATGCAAGCGAATTTAGTTCGGGTCAATCACAAGCATTTGGGTTTTCAGGAGCGCATAAAAAACCATCCAAAAGTAACGGCAACTCGTGTTTTGGGAGTCATTTTTGCTTTAGAAATAAAAACCGAAAGTTCTGCCAGTTATTATGGAACATTACGCAATAAACTCTATGATTTCTTTATCGAAAACGGAGTGATTCTGCGTCCTGTTGGAAATATCGTTTACATTTTGCCTCCTTACATTATTACTGATGAGCAATTAGGTAAAGTATATCAAGTAGTCGAAAATGCTTTAGAAATAGTCTAATTTTTTCGCCACAGATCAAACGGATTTCCACGGATTAAAAAAAAATCCGTTTTTATCAGTTTAGATCCGTGTCATCCGCGTGCTATTTTTTTACCACGATGTTCACTTTCTTATTCGGTATTTTAGGTCACAGATTTGACGGGTCAAACGGATTTCCATAGATTAGAAAAAATTCGTTTTTATCTGTTAAGATTTGTCTCATCCGTGTGCTATTTTTTGCTGATTGAATGTAGAATGTAAATAACTTTGCGACCTTTGCAGAAAATAAAACATCTTGTCAACAACAATCTCCATAACCGCCATAGCTTCCCTTTCACCTTTAGGAAATACACCTGAGACAATTTGGGAAAATTATCTAAATGAAAATCATTGTTTTTCGGAACACGATTTAGACTGTAAGAACACGGTAGTTGCCAAATTGGATGTTGACTCTCAGCAAATTATTGCTGCTTTACGAGCGTCAGACAGCAAATATAAATCCTTAGACAAATCTGTTTTGTATGCCATGGCAGCTTCAAAAAAAGCAATGCAAAATGCGGGTTGGACTTCAAACGACGTTTTCGGAATCAACATTGGTTCCTCTCGAGGTGCTACAGATTTATTCGAAAAACATTATAAAGAATATTTAGAAACCGGAAAAGCTCAAACCTTAGCTTCGCCTACAACGACTTTGGGAAACATTTCTTCTTGGGTTGCCCATGATTTACAAAGTTCTGGCCCTGAAATTTCGCATTCGATCACCTGTTCTACAGCTTTACATGCCGTTTTAAACGGAGTGGCTTGGCTTCGAGCAGGAATGGCGGATAAATTTCTGGTTGGTGGAAGTGAAGCGCCATTAACTGATTTTACGATTGCCCAAATGCGGGCGCTGAAAATATATTCGAATAGCGCAGAAAAATATCCGAATCGTGCGCTTGATTTAGAAAAAAAGCAAAACACCATGATTCTTGGCGAAGGTGCCGGAGTTTGTTGTCTCGAAATAGGGAAAAAGAAAAATGCCTTGGCTTACATCGAAGGAATCGGTTATGCTACGGAGATTCTGGAACATAATATTTCTATTTCGGCAGAAGCGACTTGTTTCCAGAAATCGATGAAAATGGCGTTGCAAAATACCGAATTAGCTGAAGTTGATGTTGTTGTCATGCATGCTCCTGGAACTATAAAAGGCGATTTGACTGAGTATAGGGCCATAGAGAAAATTTTTGGCGAAAGCCTCCCTTTAGTAACCACTAATAAATGGAAAATAGGTCACACTTTTGGTGCGTCGGGCATTTTAAGTATGGAACTCGCTATATTGATGATGCATCACAATAGGTTTATAGGAGTTCCGTATTTAAATGGCTCTTTCGGATTTTCCAACCCTAAAAGGGATGTACAAAAAGTACTGATTAACGCAGTAGGTTTTGGTGGAAACGCGGTGAGTGTGCTTTTGAGTTTGTGATTTTGGGGACTTATTTTATTCCTATTGCAAATTTTCAAGCTCTTTGACTTTTTCGTAAACTAAATTACTTTCAAACCCTTTCCTAAGTAAATAATCACAGAATTTCTTTCGTTTTTTTAGAACGTTTGTTTCCCGAATAGTTTCCCAATGTTTTTCTGAAGCTTTGTGGAATGTGTTGGCATACTCTTCAATGGTAATTTCTTTCAGTGCCAGATTGATGTTGTATTGAGTGATTTTTCTAAATTTTAATTCGTTGACAATTCTAATTTTACCCCAATGTTTGATTCGGTGTTTTCCTCTGGCAAAACTGCTGGCAAAACGACTTTCATTCAGAAAATTATCCCGGATAAGATGCACCATGATTGTATCAATTTCATCAGAGTCCATTTTCATACTCCGTAATTTTTGTACAACTTCTTCGTGACAGCGTTCTTGATACGCACAATAATGTTCTATTTTGTGTATGGCTTCTTTTATAGAAAAAACGGGATTCATTAGTGGTGGTTTTTAATAATTAAGCGAAATTAAATATAATGATCGTTAATTACGCATTTAAAATATAGTTTTTGAAGCAATAGCATTGCAACTAAAATGGTAAGAGTTTGTTCTTGTTGCTATTGAAAGTGTAAATGCTTTTATTTTTGATGTTTTTCTCTTTATAAAAGTATAAAAAATGTACTACATCGGTTTTTTTAACCGATGATCGATAAAATTTCATTTCATCTAAAAAACTAACAGATATTGTTCGCTTTATTTTTCGATAATCACACATCATAATAGGGTTCTTTAATGTCATATTTAGAACAATTGAATTTACAAATAATACCACATGAATAAAGCTTTACCTACTCTAATATCAAAAATAATTATTACCGGCTTATTTTTTTTAATCACTCAACTTTCCAACTCACAAACGGTGACAGTAACAACTACGGGGGCTGGTACTTTTGTGGTTCCTTGTGGTGTAGTTTCCTTAACAGTAAGAGCTTGGGGAGCGGGAGGAGCGGGAGGAGGATCTCGAAATGCTGGTGCTAGTGGTGATGGAGGCGGAGGCGGAGGATATACAAGTGGCGTTTTTACAGTAACATCAGGCCAAACTATAAATTATATTGTTGGTACTGGTGGTGTCGGAAGTACTAATGATGGAACAAATGGAGGAAATACGACTATTGCGGGTATAGGTTTGGTTGCTAATGGTGGTACTGGCGGAAATCGTAATGGCGGAACTATTACTGGTCTGGGCGGAACTGCTTCAGGAGGTGCGGTAAATACTCCAGGCGCAAATGGAGCTATTGGAGGTGGCAACACTGGTGGTAATGGCGGTGCTGCACCTAACGGTGGTGCTGGTGGTAATGGAGTTGCAAATGGAAATGGAGGAAATGGAGTTGCAACCGGCGGCGGCGGCGGCGGCGGCGAAAGAGGTAATACTGGCGGGAATAGATCTGGAGGTGATGGCGGTAATGGTCGAATAGAGATTACTTATACATCTACTTTTCAGTCGTATTGTTTGTCTAGTTTTAATAATGGTGTAGAGCCAATAACTAATGTTACGTTTGCCGGAATTAATAATAACACTACTAATACATTGGGAGGGCCTAGTTTGGAAAGCTTCTGTGTCACTGGCTCTGTTGTTCAAGGGTCTGTGTCAAATGTTATTTCTGTAAAAGGGAATACTGCGGGTAATTTTACGGAATTTATTAAAGTATATATTGATTGGGATCAAAATGGTGTTTTTGGAAATACCACAAATGAAATATATGATTTAGGGACAATTACTAACTCTACAGGAGTTGACTCTAAATTTGCTACAACAAATATATCAGTACCTGTAACAGCTATTCTTGGCAATACTAAAATGCGGGTTATGAAAGCATATGTTTTCGCAAATTCTAACAATCCTTGTTTTAGTGGGAATGATTGGGGTCAAGCAGAGGATTATCTAATTAGGGTTACAGCTCCGCCTACAATAACTTCATTTTCGCCTACTTCATTTTGTCAAGGTGCTACTTTTACAATAATGGGAACGAATTTTACAGGAGTAACGAATGTTGCTGTAAATAACATAGCAGTTTCATCTTTTATAGTAAACTCATCCACGAGTATCACTGCCACCGTTGCTTTATCTGGTACGAGTGGATTGGTGAGTGTTACAAATGTTTATGGAAGTGCAACAAGTGCGGCTACTCTTACTGTAAATGTATTGCCTCCAGCGCCATTGCCTGAATCTCTAATTCAGCCAACCTGCACTTTAGCTACGGGCAGTGTTATTCTGAATAGTTTGCCCTCAACAGGAACATGGACTTTAACCCGAAGCGGTACATCATCGGGAATAACTACAGGAACTGGAAACTCTACTACAATTTCTGGATTGGTTCCAGGAACGTATATTTTTACAGTTTCAAATGGTACTTGTACCTCTTTGGCGTCAACAAATGTGGTGATAAATCCTGTTGTTACAAATACATGGAATGCAGCTGGATGGTCTACAGGAGTACTTCCAACTAGCGTGCAGAAAATTGTTTTTGCAGCAGATTTCAATCAAGATGTGAATTTAGCAGGTTGCTCCTGTAAAGTTACCGGAAGTGCAGCCGTTACGATTAGATCTAAGCGCACACTGACTATAGTGAACGAAGTAGAAGTACTGGGAGGAGGCGTTTTGACTTTTGAAAACAATGCTAGTTTGGTTCAAATTAATGATGCCGCTGTTAATGTAGGAGATATAATATACAAAAGACTCACAAATACGGGAGTACGCAATACCGATTATACGTATTGGTCTACACCGGTATCGCCTTTAAATTTGGGAGGTGCTGGGGGAATTTCGTACAATCCTTCCAGTCTTATAGGTAGTATATTTTATTCTTACGAAGTTACTATAGGCTCTGAGGATTGGAAAAGTGAGTCGGCTACAAGTCCAATGATTGTGGGTAAAGGGTATACTATTAGAGGTCCTGGGCCAATATCAGTAAGTCCTTTGACCCCGTTGGAAGCGACATTTACGGGTAAACCTAATAACGGACGCTATCCTATCACAGGAATATATCCTTTTAAATCATATCTTATCGGAAATCCATATCCCTCGGCATTAGATGCAGATAAATTTTTGACTGATAATGCAGGTGTGATAGATGGAACACTTTATTTCTGGACGCATAGCACAAAAATTGGAATAGGTGTTGTTAATCCCGGAACAGGTATTTATGCTTATTCTGGAGATGATTATGCTTCCTATAACTTAACTGGAGGAGTTGGCACAGTTGCAGATAGCGATCCTGATAAGACACTAGGTAACCCTAACAAACCAACGGGTAAGATAGGAGCAGGACAAGGTTTTTTTGCTACAAGCAATACAACGATTATAGGTGCAAATGAAATTGTATTTAATAATAGTATGAGAGTTGGTGTTGGGGGAATTACAGGCAATAACTCTCAGTTTTTCAAGACAAATAGCACCAAATCAAAAACGACAAGTGCCATTGAGAAAAACAGGGTATGGCTAAATCTAACTAATGCACAAGGTGCTTTTAAACAATTGTTAGTGGGTTATATTACCGGAGCGACTAATGACTTCGATAATGGCTATGATGGTGAAACTTTTGATGGAAATGAATTTATAGATTTTTACAGCGTAAATCAAGAGAAAAACTTTGTGATTCAAGGCAGGGCTTTACCATTTGAAGCAAATGATGAAATTCCCCTAGGGTATAGATCTGTCGCTGTAGGAGATTTTAGTATTGGCATTGATGAAGTAGATGGGATGATGCAATCTCAAAAGGTCTATATTGAAGATAAGTTGTTGAATGTAGTACATGATTTAAAAGCCTCACCTTATGATTTTATAACACAAGCAGGAACGTTTAACGATCGGTTTGTTTTGCGTTATACAGATAAAACTTTAGGAATAGGAGATTTTGAAACAATAGATAATCAAATTGTGGTTTCTGTCAAAAATAAACAGGTAAAAATTGATTCTCCAAATGAAACAATTGATAAAATTTTAATTTTTGATCTATTAGGGAAACAACTATATCAAAAGATAAGCATTGGGAATAATGAACAAATAATATCCAATTTAACCTCAAGTGAACAAGCTTTAATTATAAAAATTGTATTACAAAATGGCCAAACGGTTTCCAAGAAAATTATATTTTAAAATAGCTTAAAGTATAATTTTAATAATTTGTTATAAGTGTTGGTGTTTTAAGTTTTTGTAAAACAGCTTTTTAACGAATATAAATGCTTGTCGACGATTTTATTATGTGAAGTAGATTTGTTTTTTTTAATTTGAATTTAATGTAGGTTTTTTCTTTTGGAACCCCACGGGTTTAAAATCGAATTTATTAAAAAAAAACATATAAAAAGCATGATTAAAAAATTACTCTTTATTCTTTTTTTTGCCTTGGTTCAAACTATAGTTTCGGCACAAAATATAGGCGATTATCGTTCGAATACAACGAATGGAAACTGGATACTTCTCACCAGTTGGCAGTATTATAATGGTGTTTCATGGGTCACTCCTTCAGGAACATCACCACAAGGTTATCCGGGGCAGTTTACGGGTACTGGGGCCGTTATTATTCAAGCGGGACATGCAATGACTATTGGGCAAGCTGATTTAGCAACAGCACCAATGGGTACAGTAACTATTAGTGGAACTTTGGTTTTGGATGGAGGGAGTGGGGCAAGTGCGGGAGGTACTTTTACACTAAATACTCAAAATCTTATAATTACTCCAGATCTTTCGCCTCGAGCTACCATTAATTTTGCAAATAAAGTCACTTTAAATTTACCAACAAATGTATCTATTCAAGTAGGCGAAGGTGGATTACCAACACCAGGAAATGGAACATGTAATAATAATATTGAAATTTCAATTGGGGGCAATGTTTTAGCATATTGTTCAGGAACAGGAAGTCCAGCTGCAGCATATACTTTTACGGATGTTATAAATAATGGGGGTTTTAATACTGTAAAAACTTCAATATCAAATGCTTATTTGTGTGGTTCAAATAATTTTTCAATAACTGGAATTGCTACACCATCTATTGGGGCAACTATCAAATGGTATACAGTCCCTAGTGGTGGTTCTCCAATTTATACTGGTAGTACATACTCATCTACGATATCTTTAAAAACGACATATTATGTTGAAGCTTCTTATGGTACAGGAGCTAGTGCATATACAACTTCAAGAGCAGCAATAATTGCAACGGTAAATAGTGTAACTACCACAACTTGGAATGGGACTGCGTGGTCGCCAAGCATTCCTTCGACAGGTGACAAAATTGTGTTTAATGGTAGTTTTTCTTCTACCGCTGATTTGGAGGTTTGTTCTTGCGAAGTTACTGCGGGGAATGTTGTCATTAATAATGGGCATACCTTAAAAGTAAATAATGAAGTGAAAGTTTTTGGGGGGTCATTAAAATTTGAAAATAACGCTAGCTTGGTTCAAACTAATGATGCCGCTTTAAACTCAGGAAATATAACTTATATGAGAAGTAATTCTTCAACTAGAGAGACAGATTATACCTATTGGTCTTCACCTGTTTCAGGACAAATATTGAAGAATGTTTCTATTTATACTCCATCTAATTTTTTTTATTCGTTTAGCGCAGTTGCAGATGATTGGAATCAAGAAAATTCCGCTAATGCTATGGCAATAGGTCTTGGTTATATCATTAGAGGACCTCATTATCCCTCAACGCCACCTCCAGGATTTTATCAAGCTCCGTTTCGGGGGGTGCCAAACAATGGGGCTATTCATGTTACTATTCCATCTTTAGGAAGAGAAACATCAAATCTTATAGGGAATCCTTATCCATCCGCTTTAAATGCAGACTTGTTTTTAAAAACAAATAGTTCAGTTATAGACGGAACCCTTTATTTCTGGACGCATAATACGGAAATCGGTATTGGAGTTAGCAACCCAGGGACTGGAGTTTATGCTTATTCATCAGATGATTATGCTTCTTATAATCTTACAGGGGGAACAGCAACAAGAATTGGGAACTTTGTAGCAGGAGTAGAACAAGTGTCAAATAGGCCTAATGGTAAAATTGCTGCTGGTCAAGGATTTTTTGTCACCGGTAAAGTAACCAGCGGAGATGTTATATTTAATAACAGTATGCGTGTTGCAGGTACTACCTCGGGTTATAATTCACAGTTTTTTAAGACTACTAAAGGCTCAAAAACGACAACCGTAATTGAGAAAAACCGCGTTTGGCTTAATTTAACGAATTCAGAAGGTGCTTTCAAGCAAATGCTAGTTGGATATGTTACAGATGCTACTAATGATTATGATACTGCCTTTGATGGGCAAAGTTTTGATGGAAATGAGTTTGTAGATTTTTACAGCATCAATGATGATAAAAATTTGACAATACAGGGAAGAGCTTTACCATTTGATAAAAATGATGCGGTAATGTTGGGGTATAGTTCAACTATTGAAGGTGCTTTCTCAATAAGCATCGACCAGGTGGACGGAATATTAGCCTCCGAAGATGTTTTTATTGAAGATAAAATGACTAATAGTGTTAAAAATATTAAAGAAGGACCTTATGCTTTTTTAACTAAAGCAGGATCCTTCAAGGATCGTTTTGTGTTGCGTTTTACACAAAAAACGTTAGGAATAGGTAATGTTGGTGAACGCGATGATTCAGTTTTAATTTCTAAAGATAAAAATGAATTAAAAATAAAATCGGAACTTGAAAGTATAAAACGAATTATTATTTTTGATTTGTTTGGAAGGAAACTCTTTGATAAAGAAGCTGTAAACAGGAATGAATTCCGTACATCAAATATTGCTTTAAATAAACAGTTAGTAGTAGTCAAAGTAATATTAACCAATGGAAAAGTAATCTCTAAAAAGGTCATTTATTAGAAACAATAGAATAATTTCATAAACACATTTAAAAACTCCCATTCTGTTTGTTCAGGATGGGAGTTTTTGCAGAAATATAAGTAAAATCATTTGTTGATTTTGGCTAAATATCACTAAATGTGGGTATTGTGGAAAGTAATCATTGTCTTTACATTTATAGATGTTATTAATCATAGCTAAAATTAGGAATGGGATCACGATTCATAATAGCAGCCTAAATCCAATCTAAATTTGAAAGCAATATTAGTTTACTTTGTTATGGTATTTGGTCTTTTTTTTCTAAATACGGCTTATTCTCAACAAGGAAAGTCAGATGCGACATTTAATGTTTATGATGATGGTTTGCAAGGGGATGGCTTTGATAATACTGTTAGAACCGTCTCTTTGCAAACGGATAGTAAACTGATTGTTGGAGGGGACTATGTGAACTTTAATGGTGCAGTAACTCCATATTTATGTAGGTTATTTCTAGATGGGTCTAAAGACGCTTCCTTTAATTTAGGCACAAGTTTTAATGGTAAAGTATATTGCTCTTTAATACAGCCTGACGGCAAAATAATTTTGGGAGGCTCTTTTACATCCTTTAACGGGATAAATGCTAACCGATTAATTAGATTGAATAGTGATGGTTCCTTTGATGCCACATTTGATACTTCAATAGCCGCAAGTAGCGGAATAGTGTATGGCTTAGCTTTACAAACGAATGGGAGCGTCATAATTGTAGGTAGCTTCACTAAATACAATGGAATCATTGCTAATCGTGTTGCCCGAATTTTATCTAACGGGAATCTAGATACTGGCTTTATCAAGGGATCCGCTGCTAGTGGATTAGTAGAAGAAGTCCAAATTCAGCCCGATGGTAAGGTACTTTTGGCAGGTTCATTTGATTCTTTCAGTGGGAATAATAACAGTAAAATAATTAGGTTAAATGCGAATGGAAGCCCTGATACTTCTTTTGTGATTGGCTCGGGTTTTAATGGTAGCGTGTCAGCTCTCGCAATACAACCTGATGGAAAAATTATAGTAGGTGGAGATTTTGTAACTTATAACGGAATTACAGCCAGTAAAATAGTTCGCTTAAATATAGATGGTTCTATTGATACTAATTTCATTTCTGGATTAGGATTTAATGCTGGAGTCGTTGAGGTTATTAAACTAAATCCAGTTGGAGCCATTATGGTTGGAGGATCTTTCACAGGGAATTATAATGGAACGGATGTTAATAAATTAGTTTTATTAGATTCTAATGGAGTTGTTAACCCGGCGTTTGATATTGGGGCAGGCCCATTTTCTGCATCCGTTCTGGATTTAGCGAATGCGTCTGACGGTTCTTGGTATGTAGGTGGTTCATTTTTTGTTTTCGATTCCCAGAATCAAGGTAGACTTGCTAGAATTGATGCTGTTGGAGTATTAGATATTGGATATCTTACTGCCGGAGTTGGTTTTGATAGTTCTGTTTTTAAAGTGATTTCATTAGCCGATAACAAAACGATGGCTTTTGGAAATTTCACTAAATTCAACGGAACAATTTGCAACAGAATTTCACGATTGCTCGAAGACGGCGCACTTGATTCTTCTTTTAATATTTCTGGTACCGGAGCAAATAACACAATTAAAAGTGCTGTTGTACAAGAAGACACTAAAGTTGTTTTTGCGGGTGCTTTTACAAATTATAATGGGGTTGTCAGGAACAGAATTGTCAGGATTCTGGAAAATGGAGTGATTGATTCGGCTTTCTCCATTGGGACAGGGTTCAATAGTCAGGTATATGCCTTGATAGTACAGCCCGATGGTAGAATTATTGTTGCTGGAAATTTCACAAACTACAATGGATTTTTGAGGAACAGAATCGTTCGTTTGTTCCCTGATGGGACTTTGGATTCCAGTTTTGACATTGGTTCCGGTGCGGATGCTATCATAGAAACCATTTTGTTGCAACCAGATGGAAAAATAGTTTTAGGTGGCCAGTTTTCTGTTTTTAATGGCTTGTCTTACAACCGGATGGTACGCTTGAATACAGATGGAAGTATAGATGCGGGATTTTCAATTGGTATTGGTTTTGATAAAAATGTGTATGCGATGGCCTTACAGTCGGATCATAAATTGCTTATTGGTGGAACATTTTTAAGCTATGGAGGTGCTTCTGCAAAAAGAATTCTGAGACTGAATGGTAATGGGAGTTTGGATGCCACTTTTGTGTCAGGTGCAGGTTTTAGTAATGGAGAGATTAGAACTATTTTGGTTCAACCAGATGATCGGATTTTACTTGGTGGAACTTTCTCAGGTACTTATAATGGAATTCCTGTCAAACGCATGCTGAGATTGCTTTCTTCAGGAGTTTATGATGCTACATTTTTAGTGAATTTAAATGGTACGTTGTTTAGTACTTGCTTTACTCCAAATCATAAAATAATTATTGCTGGAAGTTTTAACTCTGTTTCCGGAATAACAAAACACCGTGTAGCCCGAATTAAACTGTGTACAAATAGTTCAGTCTGGAACGGGAACGCATGGAGTAATGGGTTGCCTTCTGTTGAAAGAACATTAATTTTTAATGGTAATTATGCCACACTTGCTTCCGTAAATTCCTGTTCTTGTACAATCAGTGCGGGAAATACAGTTACTATTCCCGACGGAAATACTTTGGGATTAGTTTTTGATTATTCAGGAGCAGGTACATTAATTTTAGAAAACAATGCGGCGCTTTATCAATCTGAGGAGCAGGTTAACAACACAGGAATCATTAAGCTAAAAAGAAAAACTAAGCCAATCCTTAAAACAGATTACACGTATTGGTCTTCTCCGGTTTTTAATCAAAAATTGATTGATGTATCTCCAAGTACTCCTTCGGACAAGTTTTATTCTTTTGATGCTTCACTAGATTCATGGTTTAATGAGCTTTCAACAACTGCAATGACGGTTGGCAAAGGGTATATTATCCGTGGTCCAGAATCTTTTTCGGGTACAGTTACTGCGTATCATGAAGCAGTGTTTGCTGGTGTCCCAAACAATGGATCAGTGTCAATTCCAATTGGCACTACAGAAACGTCAAATCTTATCGGGAACCCATATCCTTCAGCGATTGACGCTAATTTGTTTATAAATGCAAATAAAGGCGTTTTAGACGGAACCATTTACTTCTGGACACATAATACCGCTATTAATAATAATTCATATACTTCAGATGATTATGCGGTTTATAATTCATTGGGAGGTGTAGGCACGAGTGCATCCATAAGTTCTGGGGTTAATAATACTAAACCAGACGGTAAAATTGCTTCTGCTCAAGCCTTTTTTGTCAGCAGTATCAATGGCGGCGGAACTGCAAAATTCAATAATAGTATGCGATTGATTGGGCAGAACTCGAGTTTTTTTAAATCAAATTCGACTAAAAAATCAAAAGTGGAGGAGATTGAAAAGCATCGAATTTGGTTAGATTTATACAATAATGAAGGCGCTTTCAAACAAATTTTATTGGGTTATGCAACTGGGGCAACGGATGATTTTGATAATTCTTTTGATGGTGAAAGCTTTAATGGGAATGAGTATTTAGACTTTTACAGTATTATTCAAGATAAGAATTTAGTGATTCAAGGCCGGGCTTTGCCTTTTCAAGAAACAGACGAAGTCAAATTAGGGTATACTACTACGATAGCGGGTGTTTTTACGATTAAAATCGATCAGGCAGATGAATTGCTAGCACGCCAAAATGTTTTTATTGAAGATAAATCCAATAATAGGATTATTAATTTAAAGAATGAAAATTTCACTTTTAATACTGCTGTTGGAATTTTCAATGATCGTTTTGTCTTGCGTTTTGCCGATAGGACTCTGACTTTGAATGAACTTGAAAAAGATAAAGAATTAGTTTTAGTGTTCAATGAAAACAAACAATTACAAGTGAATTCTACTAAAGAATTTATCGATGAAATTTCAATATATGATTTGGCTGGAAAGAAAATATATGAGAGAAATAATATAAATGACATTGATTTTTCGGTACTTAATTTGGTGCCAAATCATCAGGTATTATTGATTAATGTCGTTTTACAAAATGGTCATTCAGTTGTGAGAAAGGTAGTTTATTAAAGTATTGACATAAAAAAAACCATCTGTTTTATACAGATGGTTTTGTGTTAATTAGAATCGATATTTATTTTTCTTTACCAGATGCTTCAAGATTTCTCTCAATAGTATGTCCTGGTCTTGACCATTTTGGTTTTTCTCCCAATGGTGCAAATTGAGAATCCTCAGCTTCAATGGTTTGTGGTTGAGAAACTTTTGTAAATGGTTTCTGTGGATTTAAACCTAACATTTTAAACATTTTCATGTCTTCATTTACATCAGGATTTGGTGTAGTTAATAATTTATCTCCTGCAAAAATAGAATTGGCACCAGCAAAGAAACACATGGCTTGACCTTCGCGACTCATATTCATTCTTCCAGCGGATAAACGCACTTGAGTTTCCGGCATGATGATTCTAGTGGCGGCTACCATTCGAATCATTTCCCAAATTTCTACCGGTTTTTCTTCTTCCATCGGAGTTCCTTCAACAGCTACCAATGCATTTATTGGCACAGATTCAGGTTGTGGGTTCAATGTAGAAAGTGCGACAAGCATTCCCGCTCTGTCTTCGATACTTTCACCCATACCAATAATTCCTCCACTACAAACAGTGACATTCGTTTTACGAACATTCTCTATGGTTTGCAGACGGTCTTCAAATCCGCGTGTTGAAATTACTTCTTTATAATATTCTTCTGAAGTATCTAAATTGTGGTTGTAGGCGTATAAACCTGCTTCTGCCAATCGGTGTGCTTGATTTTCGGTTATCATTCCAAGAGTGCAACACACTTCCATGTCCAGTTTGTTTATAGTACGCACCATTTCAAGCACTTGGTCAAATTCAGGTCCGTCTTTTACATTTCTCCAAGCTGCTCCCATGCATACACGTGACGATCCGCTTGATTTTGCCCGTAAAGCTTGCGCTTTCACTTGACTAACTGACATTAAATCATTGCCTTCAATTTCGGTATGGTAACGGGCTGCTTGTGGACAATAGCCACAATCTTCAGGACATCCGCCAGTTTTTATGGATAATAATGTTGAAACCTGAACCACATTAGGGTCATGGTGTTCTCTATGTATAGAAGCTGCTTCGAAAAGCAAATCCATCATAGGTTTATTATATATTGCGATAATTTCGTCTTTTGTCCAATTGTGTTTTGTAATACTCATCGATGGGATTTTTTGATGGACCAAAAGTAGTTAAATTGTTCTAAAGAAGCAATGCAATAACTAAGTTAATCAGTTATAAGACGGTTGTTTCAATATGACATTAGCAACATGGTAATTATTACTGAAGAGGCAATTTCTTCAAAAACTAACCAAATAGAATAAGTAATTACCGATAGGCTTCCGCCAAATAAAAAAGTCATTGACAAGGTTTTTCACATAGGATTCCCCTCGATTCATGTAGCTGTCATTCACAAATTCTATGGTGCTTGATACAGCTATAGGGAAGTGATTATTATGGAACGGGATTGTCAACAAATTCTTTTGCCTTCATTGATCTTCCTTTTAATTGTTCTGTATTCTGTTTAGCGGATATGAATTATTTCTTCTTTAAGGTTCTATAATTGAAATAGATTCAATCAATTTTAGTGCTTATCTGAAGCATAATGGGTATCCCAATATAACATTAGCATGAATGTAACAATAACGGCCGATACCATTCCTTCAAATAATAAGGAAATGGAGTAAGTCATCACAGATGGATCTCCGCCAAATAAAAAGGTTTTTGATAAGGAGCCTACATAGTCGTCACCACCTTTTGAATAGCTGTAAATTATCAGTCCAATAATGCTTAAAAAGATTCCTGTGAGTGACGTAATTAATGCCGAAACTGCATTGGTAACCAAGATAATTTTACCCTCGGCAAAATTCGATCTTAAGGTTTTTTGGGTTCCGTAAAATACAAACAGGACATTAACAAGACGTAAATAATACAAATCGGCAAGACCTAAAGCCTCCATTAATAAGAAATAAAGTCCAATTCCAATGAAAATAATAAATCCGTTTAATAATTCTTTCGGTAGTTTCATACGGCCAGTTTTAAAATTTAAAAATCACACCTTTATAAGAAAAAAGGTATCTTAGATTCAAATTTACAGAAAAAATAGCTATGTTTTATGAAAAAAAGAAAAGATTTTAATTCGGAATTAAAATTTATTCAAGAAGCTGAGTGCTGTTTTTTTGTCTTTTTCAAGTTGTTCTTTTAATAAGCCGACAGATTCAAATTTTTGTTCTGAACGAATCCTCTGGAGTATTGAAACGCTGATTTTTTGATTGTATAAGTCAGTGTTGAAGTCAAAATAATGAATTTCAATAGACTGCTTTTGTCCGTCAACAGTAGGATTGAATCCAATGTTCATCATCCCAAAAACGGTTTGTTTATCAATTATGCTTTTTACAATATAAACTCCGTTTTGCGGAATTAGTTTATAGTTTTCTTCGATTTTTAAGTTAGCTGTTGGAAAACCGATGGTTCTGCCTAGTTGTTTTCCTTTGACAATACTTCCAGTTAGGAAGTAATTATATCCTAAATAATCATTGGCTAAAGCCATGTCTCCCTCTAACAGAGCATTTCTGATTTTTGTAGAACTTATAGATATGTCATTGATTTCCTGAACTGATATTTGCTCTACTTCAAAACCATATTCCTTGCCATAAGCGATAAGATCGTCGATGTTTGCCGTTCGATTTCTTCCAAATCGATGATCATGACCAATAATTATTTTTTGGATATGAAATCGATCAACTAAAATAGTGCTTACGAATTCTTCTGCAGTTAGCCTCGAAAAAGCTGCGTCAAAAGGATGGATAACTAGGTTTTCAATACCAATTTTTTCGAGCAAACCAATTTTTTCGTCTATCGTATTGAGTAGTTTTATATCAGAATGTTCTTGTAAGACCATTCTGGGATGAGGAAAAAAAGTAAGAACTAAACTTTCGTATTTCTGATTTTCAGTATTTTGGGTTAATTTTTTTAGGATTTTTTTATGCCCAATATGTACTCCGTCAAAAGTGCCTAAGGTTAAAATCGTTTTTTTTGTGGAGCTGAAATCGTTTATAGAATGAAAAATCTTCAAAGCAAGTGTTTTATAATAGTACAAATTTAAGGTATCCAATCGATAAAACTAAAAAAGGATTAAAAACTTCAATCCTTTTTTAGCTCATTTTAAGCTTTTTATTTTTTGATAAACCGAATTGTATTTGTTTCGGATTTATTTTTCGATACTTTTAAAAAATAAATGCCTTGCGTTAAATGAGAAACATTTACACTGAGGTCTTCTTCTGATTCGATTGTTTTTGTTTTTATTATTTGACCTAAACTGTTTATAATAGTGTACGCCTCTGGAGCATCTAATTTATTTTCAACAACAATATGCAATAAGTTAGACGTTGGATTTGGATAAAGATAAACCGAATTTAAGTTTTTAACCTCATTAGTTGATAGTGCATTAATGCTGAATTTTGTTGTTTCAGCTGCTCCAAAAGCATCTCCCGAAGCAATAATGTCACCAGACGGGGTTTTTAAAGCATAAGATCCTGTTCCGTATTTACAACAGATACCGTCTTCTTGACTGTCGAATATTGAAAAAGTGTAACAGTCATTACTAGCAAGGTTAAAACTGGTGGTTATTAGTGCTGGCAGCGGTCCGGTTACCGCGGTATCAGTATAAGGCCCACCTTCATACAATATGACTCCTGCGGTGTTTGTTAGCCTCCATGTAGTTTCTGAGCCGTAATGGTCAAGTTGTAGGGAGAAGTTTATGGTATTAGATGCATAGTTTAAATTGTTTGCAATGTCAAAATTAATTGTACTGCTGTTATTGGAGGTATTTTGATCAGTCGTTCCATTTGCACTGATTATGGTGGAACTAAAAGTATGACTCCCTACGGTTGTAGTTAAGCTGTTTAAAGTAATGTCTTGTGATTGATTATTGGCAAGATTACCAGTCCAGTTATAAGTTTGTAAATTTTGATTATCAATGCCATATCGAATAGATGCTTGTGTTAAAGTGGAGGTTCCTTTATTTATAATTTTTACGACTGGAGAGAAATTTTTACTGCAGTTAATATTTAGAGTTACAATCATAGTCGAGGCATCATTGGTAAAAGTGACTCCTGGAACAAGTGCATCAGAAGTTTTTAAAGAAGCTCTTCTTGTGGAATTGTTCATAACGGTTATCATACGAGTTTTTTGATCTACTGTGAATATGTTCATGCAGGCATCATTCGTATAGTCCATGTAATTTTCAATCATGTCAAGCCCTGGAGATGCTGGGCAAGAATCAACTCCTACCGGACACCCTTGATTTTCTTTACCTGCATTAGGAGTGTCCGCACAAAAATCATCTATATCACACCCATCGTCATCTCCCCAAATGTGTCTTAGTCCAAGCCAATGTCCTACTTCATGTGAGGTTGTCCTTCCTTTATCATAATCCGTCGCGTATGTTCCTCCAGGAAAGTAGCTTGATGAACCAAAAAAGGCATACCCAATTACTACCCCATCGGTATTAGCGGGGCCTTCATTGGCATTTATTCCCGGTAAGCCAGATGCGTTTGGGAATTGTGCATATCCTAAAAGATTGTTTCCTGTAAATTTGACTACCCAAATATTAAGATATTTTTCAGGATTCCATTGTGTCTGAGGTTTTACAATGGCATCAATTTCATCGGTTGACCAGCTTTCTTTTCCTAAGTCGACACGATTTATTCCATTAGATAAAATTCCCGATGGATCACGTTTTGCCAGAGCAAATTCAATTTCAACATCGGCTCCTACAGGATTAGTGTTGAAACCGGGAGTTCCTGTTTTTTTTCTAAAATCTTCATTAAGTACCTGTATTTGCGAAATTACTTGCTGGTCAAATATGTTTTCCTCTGCACCTATAAGATTTCCATTATGAATAACATGAACTACAACCGGAATTGTTATTACTGCGTTTTGTCTTAATCCTTTAGGGGTGTTTTTTATTTTTTCTTTTTCAATTGTAATTTTTGGAGCTATCCATTGTTCAAATTCGGAGGTAGATAATCTATTTGGATTTTTGGACTTCAAATATTCTTCGTATTCTGTAGTTGCACAACGAATAAGAGAACCTTGTTTAATTATTTTTTTTTTGCCAAAAAGAATAACCTCCACAGTATTGTTTACTTGTGCAAACGAATAATTGGCTGAAAAAAAAAGGGAAATGATGAGTATAAAAGTAATTTTTTTCATATTATAAGCTTCTTGGTTTTGTCTAAAAATTTTGAAATAAGGTTTCAATTTTTCTGATAATTAATAAAGATGCATTAAAAATAATTATTATTATCGTCTAATGCAAATTAATTAAAATCCATTTAATTAAGAATCAGTAATTTAGTGGTTTCATTTCCCGTTAAATGTGGTCATTGTGTTTTCTAAACCGGCGGTTCCAAATGATTTTATAATCTCTGAAGCCAATTCTAGTCGCTCCGGAAGTGCCAGTTTTTCTGCGTCATCCCAGTCCCCAAGGACATAATCAACTTGTTTTCCTTTTTTGAATTCATCGCTGATTCCAAAACGGAATCTCGTGTAATTTTGCGTATTCAGGACCAGATTGATGTTCTTTAATCCGTTGTGCCCGCCGTCGCTTCCTTTCGGTTTGATACGGATGGTTCCAAAGGAAAGATTCAAATCATCGGTGATAACAAAAATATTTTCCAAAGGGATGTTTTCTTTATCCATCCAATATTGTACCGCTTTTCCACTCAAATTCATGTAGGTGTTTGGTTTCAAAAGTAAAAAAGTCCTTCCTTTGAATTTATATTGGGCTAGGGAGCCTAATTTTACGGTTTCGAAAGAAATTCCTTCTTTACGAGCTAAAAAATCCACTACTTTAAAACCGATGTTGTGTCTCGTGTTTACATATTCGGCGCCAATGTTGCCGAGTCCAACTATTAAAAATTTATTACTCACGCTTTTTATATTGTTTTTTTTGTGTTCGGGAACCTCCGGTTTCATACCATTGGTATTGTCTTCTGTTTTTCTTGATGAGAATATATTTGAAATCCATTTAATCATGTTGCAAAAATAGACTTAATTAGAGTATTGGACTATTAGATTTTTAGAAAATCGTTAGTGAGAAAAAAATAGTTCTGAGTAGCCCTGATAAAAAGATAGAATGGACAGCAGGAGGATTCGTGCTTGAAATGGAACTATTTGTGCTCCTAATAATAAAAAAATAAAAACATAAAAAAAGCACCAGTTTTACAACTGATGCTTTCTTGAATGATTGAAAAAAGATTATTTTTTCTTTCCTTTTACTGGAGCTTTCGCTGCTTTTGCTGCCTCTTGAGCTGCTTTCATAGCAGCACGAGAAATCTTCACTTGACAAATTACTGTATTGTCTGGGTGCATGATTTTGTAGTCTGGAGAAGCCACTTTAGTAACGTATAATTTGTTACCCATGTCTAGTGGAGTAATATCAGCTTCGATAACATCTGGAAGATTTTTCGGTAATGCTTTTACTTTAAGTTTACGTGTGTTTAAACGTAAATCTCCACCAGCCATAACTCCTTTAGAGTTACCAATAATTTTCACAGGAACTTCCATAGTGATTTCTTTGTCGTCAAATAATTGAAAGAAGTCAATGTGTAAAATCTTGTCAGACACCGGGTGAACCTGGATGTCTTGTAAAATAGCGTTAAATGATTTTCCTTTTCCAAGATCGATCTCAACTGTGTGAGCGTTTGGAGTGTAAACCAAGTTTTTGAAAGCCATAACTTCTGCTGAGAAATGAACTGCCTGATTTCCTCCGTATAATACGCAAGGAACCAATCCAGCATTACGTAGGGCTTTAGTTGCTACTTTACCCACGCTTTCTCTTTCTGATCCTTTAATTGTAATCGATTTCATTGTAAAAAAAATATAGTTATTAAATAATATTACTTGTTTGACCTTTAGCTTTTGGCTATCGGCATGATTTTATAAGGTCGAGACATTTGACTTTACGACTGATGTCTTACATTATAAACTTTCCACTAATGGAATTGTTGTGGTGCACCATGTGCATAACTTCAGCAAAAAGAGGCGCACAACTCAACACTCTTATTTTGTTTGATTCTTTCTTTAACGGAATAGAATCGGTAACTATTAATTCGCTCAATTGCGAGTTTTCTATTTTTTCGTAAGCACCGCCGGATAAAATGGCGTGTGTGCAAATTGCTCTTACACTTAAGGCTCCTTTTTCGATCATTAAATCAGCGGCTTTCGCCAAAGTGCCTCCGGTATCAATCATGTCATCTACTAAGATTACATTTTTGCCCTTTACATCACCAATTAATTCCATGGTGTCTATAACGTTGGCTTCTTTTCTTTGTTTGTAGCAAATCACCACATCTGAATTTAAAAATTTAGAGTATGCATAGGCTCTTTTAGAACCTCCCATATCTGGTGAAGCAATCGTTAAATTGTCCAACCCTAAACTTTCTATATACGGTATGAAAATAGTCGATGCAAAAAGGTGATCTACTGGTTTCTCAAAAAATCCTTGAATTTGATCGGCGTGCAAATCCATAGTCATTACTCGTGTAGCTCCAGCGCTTTCTAGTAATTTAGCCGTCAATTTAGCTCCTATCGGAACTCTTGGTTTGTCTTTTCTATCTTGTCTTGCCCACCCAAAGTAAGGAATTACTGCCGTTATGTGTCTGGCCGAAGCACGTTTTGCAGCGTCAATCATTAATAACAATTCCATTAAATTATCTGCATTTGGAAAAGTAGAACAGACAATAAAAACCCGTAATCCTCTGATAGACTCTTCGTAAGAAGGTTGAAATTCACCGTCGCTGTATTTTGACATGGTGATTTTGCCTAACGGAATTCCGTATTTCTCAGCAATTTTTTCTGCAAGATAGACACTTTGTGAACAAGCAAAAATTTTAGCTTCTGGTTCTAGGTGTGACATTAATTTGTTGTTTTGTAGTTAGTTAGTGTGTTTCGTTTTACCGAGGTGCAAATTTATAAAATTTATTCAACTCTGAAAGGAAAAAATTAAGTATTTTTAGTTGAACATTTAATATTATTTTTTACATTTGCACCGTGTTAAAGGAATTGATGGTTGATTTAAACACAATCACCTCTTTTATTGCGTTGAAATAACTGTCGTTATTTCATGTCTGCTAAGCCCGGATGGCGGAATTGGTAGACGCGCTGGTCTCAAACACCTGTGGGAAACCGTGCCGGTTCGACTCCGGCTCCGGGTACAAAAACCGCTTCGAAAGAAGCGGTTTTTTTGGTTTTAAATGTTTTTTCTGCTCTAGAAATATTCATTTTAACAATGTTAATCACTTGATTATCCTTCCAATGAAAGTGTTTTAATTTCCAAATGTATTTTTGTGATATTCTAAATAGAGTCAGAAATTTTTAATGATATGGTTATTCATACAATTTTATTTTTGTATTATTGTAAGTGTAAATAAAACACTTAATCATGAGAAAAATAGTTCTATTAGCTTTTTTGGCGCTGTCCTTGACTTCGTTTGTGGGGAAACCAACCCGTTATTTTTTTGTCAACTCGGATAAAACGATAAAAATTGAATTTAGTCTAAACCCAAAGAAAACGCCTTCTTACAAAGTTTTCTTCAAAGATAAATTGGTTGTCAATACTTCTGAATTAGGGATTATCAGAGAAGACGCTAATTTTTATACGGATTTAAAGATTGTAACCGTTTCTAAATCGAAACCAATTCAATCCAACTATTCGATGCTGCAAGGGAAACGAAAAAAAATCGCTTATGCGGCAAATCAATATACCGTTAGCTTGCAAAGCATTAAGGGCGAAGCAATGGATATTATTTTTCAAGTATCCCACGATGGAATTGCGTTGCGATACCATTTTCCAGAAACTTCGACAGCAATTAAAAAAATAGTCGAAGAGAAAACCACTTATAATTTTGACACCACTACAAAAGCCTGGTTGCAACCCATGTCTAGAGCGAAAACAGGATGGAAAGAAACCAATCCTTCCTATGAAGAGCATTATGCGATGGGCGTTCCCGTAAATACAAAACCCGCCATAGGCGAAGGGTGGGTGTATCCGGCTTTGTTTCATGCCAATGATACTTGGGTTTTGATTTCCGAAACAGGATTGCAATCCAATTATTGCGGCACCCGATTGGTTTATAATGATACTGCCAAAGCAATGCAGGTAACTTTTCCTCAAAAAGAAGAGATTTTCCCTAACGGTGCTCTAAATCCGGAATCTGTTTTGCCTTGGTACACGCCTTGGCGCATCATTACTATTGGGTCACTCAAAACGATTACCGAAAGTACGATGGGAACAGACCTAGCCGATCCATCAACGGTCACCGACACTTCGTTTATAAAAAGCGGAATTGCGTCTTGGAGCTGGGTTTTATTGAAAGATGAATCGGTTAATTATGAAACTACCCATAAATTTATTGATTATGCTGCTGCTATGAATTGGCCGTATTGCTTGATAGATGCCGATTGGGATACTCGAATTGGCGATGAAAAAATGAAAGAATTGTCGGCTTACGCCAAAGGTAAAAACGTGAAATTACTCGTTTGGTACAATTCATCCGGATCCTGGAACAGTACGGAATACCATCCAAAAAGTAAATTGATTACCCATGCTGACAGAGTTCGGGAATTTACCAGACTGAATGAACTGGGAATTGCGGGAATCAAAGTTGATTTTTTTGGTGGCGACGGACAATCGATGATTGCCTATTATCATGATATGCTAAAAGATGCTGCGGGTTATAAATTAGTGATTAATTTACACGGCGCAACTTTACCCAGAGGTTGGCAACGCACCTATCCAAATTTGCTGACCACTGAAGCAGTAAAAGGATATGAATACATTACTTTTTTTCAAGATATTGCTGATTTAGCCCCAACACATTGTGCCATGCTTCCTTTTGCCCGAAATGTTTTTGACCCAATGGATTTCACACCCATGGTTTTGGATTCTATTCCAAATATTACCCGAAAAACAACTCCAGCATTTGAATTAGCCTTACCCGTTTTATTCTTATCCGGAATTCAGCACCTAGCCGAAACGCCTGACGGAATGGCTAAAATGCCTGCTTATGTAGTCGATTATTTAAAAGACATTCCAACCAATTGGGATGATTCTAAATTTATTGCGGGTTATCCGGGAAAGTACATTATCATGGCCAGAAAGAAAGATAATATTTGGCATATCGTTGGAATTAACGGGGAAACCACTGCCAAAGAAATAGAAATTGATTTGTCTTTTGTAACTAATTCCAAAGGTTTTAGTATAGCCGAAGATGAGAACGGATTTCAGCAGAAAACAGTATCTAAAAGTACGAAACTAAAAGTAACTATGAAACCTCATGGTGGCTTTGTCGTGAAGATTTAGTTTTTTTAGGAGCTATTTCCCGCTTTACACTGCAATCTTTTTGTAATCCTGTCTGGGTGCTTACCCTGACAGGATTACAAAAAGGATTTCCGTTTCAATCAGGGCTAGGGAATCCTGCATGTCCAGTACTTTTTTTCTAATCTAGATTTCAATTGTTAAAAGGCTTCATAAATAAAGCCTCTTTTGATAATTTGTACTAAAAATATTATTTATACATTTGATTGAAAATAAAGTCTGACAGTTTACAGACGTATATACTAGTTAGCGGTAATACCGAAAAAAAACGAAAAATTTGACACAACTAAAAAAAGAAACAACCAATTTATTAGCAAAAGAAGCTGCGCTGAGTGCTATGAATTTAGGAGTAGGATTAACTTTTCTACGAAAATATAATTTTGCTCAATTAGGGTTTATTTATCAATCTTTCTTCTCATTAAGCATTGGAATTGAAAGATTAATAAAATTAATTTTATTGTATGAATATATACTTCTCAATAATTCATATCCACCACCAAATTTCTTAAAATCTAAAGGACATTCAATTATAAAATTATTTGACGAACTTAAACCACTTATCGAAAAATATAAATGTCAAGAATATTTTGATAGATTGAAAACAGATTCAATTTATCCAATAATCTTAAATAATTTATCTGATTTTGCTACCGCAAATCGATATTTTAATTTAAATAAACTTTCAGGATCTACAATTACTCAGGACCCAGTTGGTAGATGGAATAACGAAATCAATTCTTTAATTATTGAAAGACATTTCGACTTAAATTCTTCGAAAAATCAACGAGTTATGGAAATAGCAAAAAAGTTTTCGTCATCTACCATTGTTAAACATACTAATGAAAATGATAATGAAATTAAAGACTACAAAAACTTAGTGTTTGCATCACTACAAGTAGAAGTAAAACAGAAATATAGTATGTTTTATACATTTTGTATTATTAAAGCACTTTGTGAATTACAGCGAAGTCAAAATAGCTTGTTGAGGAGCAATATTTATCTAGACGAATTCTTTATGATTTTTAGAGAGAAATATACGAATGCCAAAAGACTAAAATCTTGGAACCCTCATTATCCTTATAAATTCTAAAGGCTAGCGCAAATCTCCGCCTCGTGAACATTCTCAAAAGCAAATAGCTAAAATTGTAATAGGACTAGCGGGACGCTTCTTCTCACAGTAGAAAACACTAAAACAGCAGTATAAAATTGCCTAACACCATAAAAAAACCCCGAAAGTTTTACTTTCGGGGTTACTAACTAGTTCCCTATTTAAACCAAACCAATCAACTTATTTATGGGATAGAAACTAATCTATGAGTAGTTAGTGTATTGTTATTTAACTGAGAATTTAAAGCTTGTTTTTGTTTTGTAATTTTCACCTGGATTCAAGACCGTGGTTGGAAAATCTTTTTGATTTGGAGAATCCGGATAGTGTTGTGTTTCTAAACAAAAACCGGTTCTGCGAGCATAGGTTCCGCCATTTCTCATGGGTAAAGTACCGTCTAAGAAGTTTCCTGAATAGAACTGTATTCCCGGTTGGTCGGTGTACACTTCCAATAATCGTCCGCTTTCGGCATCATAAGCCGAGGCTGCAAAACGCTCTCCTTTGTCTTGATTGTTCAGCACCCAGCAATGGTCGTAACCCAATCCGTTTTTCAATTGTTCGTCTTTCGCATCGATTGCTGCACCTACTTTTTTCGGTTTTCTGAAATCGAAAGGTGTATTGGTTACATCGGTCAATTTTCCTGTTGGAATAAGTGTTGCTGCAACCGGAACTAATTTATCTGCATCGATAGTGATTTCATGATCTAAAATTGGTTTAGAAAAATCAGAAGACAGGTTAAAATAGGAATGTTGTGTTAAGTTTACCACCGTTTTCTTATCCGTAGTCGCTTCATAAACCACATCTAAGGAGTTGTCATTGTTTAACGTGTAGGTGACAAAAACAATTAAGTTCCCAGGATATCCTTCTTCCATATCTTTACTCACATACTTCAATTTTAGAGCGGCATTGTCTCCAGATGTTGCTTCTTCGGCAGTCCAAACCACTCTGTGAAAACCTTCTGGTCCTCCGTGCAAAGCATTAGGTTCGTTGTTGATAGCCAAAGCATATTCTTTTCCGTCTAAAGTAAATTTTCCCTTTGCAATTCGGTTTCCATATCTTCCGATAAGGGCTCCAAAATACGGATTTGGTTTCATGTATTGTTCCAATGAATTAAAACCAAGAACGACTTCTTCTGATTTTCCGGCTTTGTTAGGCACTTTCACAGAAGAGATAATTCCACCATAAGTAATGATGTTTACTTCCATCCCTTTTTGGTTTTTCAGTTTGTAACTGTCAATTTTTTCACCTTTTGGAGTCGTTCCATAAAGGGATTTTTCGATAGTTACCGCAGCTGTAGCTTTTGCTTCTGTAGTAGTTTCTTCCACTTTTTTATCGCTTTTGCATTGAACATTCATACTGGCCAAACTTGCTATGGAAATTCCATAAATGCAACGTTTTAATACATTCATAATTACTCGTTTTTTTTAGTTAGTATCGCAGTCAAAAGGTAAAGGGTTTTAAAGTTATAAAGTCTTAAAGTCATAAAGTAAAAAGGAGTACTATGGTAAAAAGCATTTTAAAACCAGTCTGTTGCATCATTTTGTCTAATTAAAATACGACATTACACAATCGTTGTTACTTAGAACTATGTTTTTCAACTTCCGACTTTATGACATTCGACTTTAAGACATTCGACTTAAATTACAGACCGTGCTGAAACAAATGATAATAGGCTTCGTTAGCATTTATTTTATCCTTAAAGTCTCTAACGGTTGTTTTTTCATCGATAACAAGCAATTCTATCCCTGCAATATCGGCAAAATCTTCCATATATTCAGTTGTCAAGACTTGGCTGTACACGGTGTGATGCGCTCCACCGGCTAAAATCCATGTAGTTGCAGCAATATCAAGGTTTGGTTTACAATCCCACAAGACACGAGCAACAGGAAGTTTAGGCAAATCAGCCATTGGCGCTACAGCTTCCACTTCGTTTACAATCAATCGGAAACGGTTCCCCATATCAATCAAGGAAGCATTGATAGCATTTCCAGCAGCAACATTAAATACCAAACGAACCGGATCTTCTTTTCCTCCAATGCCTAATGGGTGAACTTCACAAGAAGGTTTTGCATCGGCAATAGAAGAACAAATTTCTAGCATGTGAGAACCTAAAACATACGATTTTTCAGGTGTAAAATGGTACGTATAATCTTCCATGAAGGAAGTTCCGCCTTGGTGTTCAAGACCTACATTCATTACTTTCATCGCACGGAGTAAAGCTGCAGTTTTCCAGTCGCCTTCTCCACCAAAACCGTATCCATCTGCCATCAGCCTTTGTACAGCAATTCCCGGAAGTTGTTTTAAAGAACCCAGATTTTCGAAAGTATCAGTGAAAGCACCAAAACCTCCTTCTACAAGAAATGCTCTTAATCCTATTTCTATTCGGGCAGCTTCTAGCAATGAATCTCTTTTTTCTCCTCCTTTTTGAAGGGCTGGAGCCAAAGTATAAGACGCTTCATATACTGCAACTAATGCATTCGTATCAGCATCAGAAACGTTGTCAATATGTTTGGTAATATCTGAAGAGTCGAAACCATTTACCGAAAAACCAAAACGGATTTGGGCTTCGACTTTGTCTCCTTCAGTTACTGCAACTTCGCGCATGTTGTCTCCAAATCTTGCCACTTTTAAGTTTTGGAACTCATCCCAACCTAAAACGACTCTGGACCAAATGCCTAATTTCTTTTGAACGCGTTCGTCTTCCCAATGTCCAACAACGACTTTGCGTTTTTTACGCATTCGGGACATGATGAAACCAAACTCTCTGTCTCCATGAGCCGATTGATTTAAATTCATAAAATCCATATCCATAGAAGCCCATGGAATTTCAGCGTTGAATTGTGTATGTAAATGGCACAATGGTTTTTTAAGAATATTTAAACCACCAATCCACATTTTAGCAGGCGAAAAAGTATGCATCCAAGCAATAATACCAATACAGTTTTTATTCGAATTGGCCTCTAAACATACATTTGTAATTTGTGCTGGAGATTTTACCACATCTTTATATACAATTTTCACGGGTATATGGGACGAAGCGTTTAACCCTTTTGCAATGTATTGTGAATGCTCGGCTACTTTTCTTAGCGTTTCTTCGCCGTATAATTCTTGGCTGCCTACTACAAACCAAACTTCTTTTTGAGAGATATCTATCATTATTTTATTGTTTTATATAGTATTGAATAACATTATTTTACCTATTCTGGAAAATAACATTGAGTTATAAAATGATTTAATATTTTTGATTAACGATTTTTGATTTCAGAAGTTTGGACTCGTATAAAACGAGAAATCTAGTGCTGTGAAATCTGAAATCAAAAATCGTTAATCATCATTCAAAAATCTATTATTGTCCGTAATACGAATCTTTTCCGTGTTTACGTTCGTAATGTTTCTTTATTAAGGAATCTTTTAATCTTGGAGCATTTGGATTTATTTGCAAAGTCAAGTGCGCCATTTCGGCAATTACCTCTAAAACTTTACTGTTGTAAACTGCTTTTGCTGCGTTCTTTCCCCAAGCAAAAGGACCGTGATTTCCAATGAGAATCATCTCTACTTCCTCGTACGAAAGGTTTTTTTCTTTGAAACAATCTAAAATCTGAATGCCGGTATTGTGTTCATAATTCCCTTCGATAAGTGCGTCAGCCATTGGCGCAGTACAAGGAATATCGCTGGTTAAGTGATCGGCGTGGGTGGTTCCAAAGATTGGAATGTCTCTTTGCGACTGTGCCCAAGCCACGGAATACGTGGCGTGAGTGTGTGCTACACCGCCAATGTTTGGCCAGTTTTTATATAAATAAGCGTGCGTTTTCGTATCCGATGACGGACGCATGTTGCCTTCGATGATGGTATTGTCAAAATCTACAATAACAATATCTTCGGGTTTCAAATCTTCGTAAGGAACGCCGCTGGGTTTTATAGCAAAAACACCATTTTTTCTATCTACTGCGCTCACGTTTCCAAAAGTATAGACTACTAAATTCAATGCATTCAATTGCATGTTTGCATTGTAGCATTCCTGTTTTAAAGCATTATACATATTGCTCATGGTGTAGTTTTTTAATAGATGGATCAGCAAAAGAGCTTAGTTGGTCGTATGCCAAAAGCAATTTGTTATAGGCTGCAACTTTGTCTAATTGTGGAAAATATTCACCGTCAAAATCACTTCCCATTTTTTGACTTGCTTCAATTACATTCGGATAAATTCCTGCTGCAACTGCTGCGTATATCGCTGCGCCCAAAGCGGGTGTTTGATCTGAAGCTGCGATTTTAATTGGTTTATTCAATACATTTGCCAAGGTTTGCATGATGTAAGGCGATTTTCTCGCTACACCACCAATACCGATAATACTGTTTATTTTTACACCTTCTTCTTCAAAACGGTCTACTATTTTTTTAGAACCAAAACAGATCGCGTTTACCAAAGATTTGAATAAATGGGGGGCTTTGGTTCCCAAAGACAAATTAGAAATAGCACTTTTAATTTCCTGATTAGCATCAGGAGTTCTTCTTCCGTTAATCCAGTCTAAAGCGATTGGCACACTTTCAGATAAAGGAATTTTTTCTGCTTCAGCGGTCAATTGAACGATTAAATTGTCACTCATTTCTGCTTTTAACTGCTTTTTTTGTTCTTCAGTTAAAAGGGTAGAAGTATCCAATAAATGTTCTGTTGGCCAAAGCAATAATTCTTTGTACCAAGCTAATAAATCTCCAAAAGCAGATTGTCCCGCTTCAAGACCTATATATCCTGGTAGTACCGAACCATCAACTTGTCCGCAGATACCACGAACGGTTTTTGTTCCGATTGACTCTTTTGAATCAATAATAATATCACAGGTTGAGGTTCCCATCACGCGAACCAAAGTGTTTTCTTCAATTTTTGCTCCTACTGCTCCAGAATGGGCGTCGAATGTTCCCACGGCAATTATAGTGTCCGTTGTAAGACCCAATCGTGTTGCCCACTCTTGGCTTAAATTTCCGGCTACTAAATCAGACGTATAGGTTTCATCGTATAATCTTCCACGAAGAGTGGCTAGATAAGGATGTAATTTTTCTAAAAATTCTTCTGGAGGCAAACCGTTCCAGTCTTCATGCCACATGGCTTTATGACCCGCTGCACAACGACTTCTTTTAAATGATTTTAAATCTTTATTATCGATCAATAAATACGTCATCAAATCGCAATGTTCCATCCAAGTATAGGCAGCTTCTTTGACGGCTGTATCTACTCTTGCAATGTGTAAAATTTTTGCCCAAAACCATTCTGATGAATAAATTCCACCTACATATTTGGTAAAATTTTCTCCACCCCAGTTTTCGGCAAGTTCATTGATTTCGTTTGCTTCGTTAATAGCCGTATGATCTTTCCACAACACCATCATTGCATTCGGATTGTTTTCAAAACCTTTAGTTAAAGCCAAAGGAATTCCATCTTTAGTAACGGGTACTGGTGATGAACCGGTGGTGTCAATACAAATACTTCGTATTAGGGAAGGATCTATATTGCTGTTTTGCACCACATATTTTATGGTCGTTTCTAATCCTTCGATATGATCCAAAGGATGTTGTCGAAACTGATTTAGGGATGCGTTACAATATTCTTTGGTTGCCCATCGCTTGTATTGACACACATTTGACGCAATTTCTTGTCCATTTTCAGTGTCTATTAACATCGCTCGAACAGAATCTGTTCCATAGTCTAATCCTATTACATAATTTTTCATTCTAGATTCTTTTTAAGAGTAATTACAAATATAGTTTAAATAATTTATAAGTGTATAAAAAACACTTAATTTAATTTAACGGTGTAATTTTTATTATAACTGCAAGAGAACAGCAGTTTCCGAATTGAATAAATAATAATTCTTTGCTATACATTTATTCTATTGCGATTATTTCATTTTTAACTTCAAAACAGTCACAGAATAGGGTGGAAGGCTCGTTTGGGCTTTGTCCCCGTTTAAATTAAATACGTTTTCTATCGGGCTTATTTTCTTAGGATTTGCAAACGAATTCTCGTCTTGTAAGTTTGGACTTGTAAGGGTTATTATAGTTCCTTTAGCTTGTAATTTGGTTCCTTTTAAAGCTACATTTACTTCTTGGGCAGTCGCAGCTGTGTTCACTAATTTTACAATTACTTCTTTTGTATTTATATCTTTCACCGCTGATGCAAACAAATTGTTTTGTCCGGTTACCGGTTTTCCGTCTTTATTAATGGCTATTAAATCGGTTCCTCTATTGGTGGCAAATAATTTTTGCACATAATAATTAGCAGAACCATAGGCTTCCAGATTGTTGAACCAAAGTAAATCCGGTGTCCATTGCCACGCTTCTTCATGAGCCATTAGCGGTGCGTAAGAAGTTAAATTAACCACTTCAGCATTTCGTTCTAAACCAGTCATAAAAGCAGCTTCAGAAAAGGCACATTCCCAATTATTTCTGTTGTCAGGACTTGCAATAGCGACACTTTGAGCGGCATATTCTCCTGCGAAAATTTTAGGACCTTTTCGGTCATAACTGTCATAACGAGTAGCATTTTCTCTAAACCATTGTGGGCTTTTGTAATAATGCTCATCTACAATTTCAGCATTCAATTTTTTAAGTTCTTGCATGCCGTATTCAAAATAATCTCCTTCCGGAAATGGTCCGCTTCCGGAAACAATAATCATTTTTGGATATTTTGCTTTAATTGCTTTTTCAAATACTTTGTATCTTTCGATGTAATCTGGTCCCCATTGCTCGTTTCCAACACCAATGTATTTTAGGTTGAACGGTTTTGGATGTCCCATTTCAGAGCGAACTCTTCCCCAAGGAGTTTCTGTGCCGCCATTTGCAAATTCAATTAAATCCAAAGCATCTTGCACGTAAGGATCTAATTCTTCCATTGGAACTAATTCTCCAGTATTGAATTGGCATGCTATTCCACAGCTCAAAATAGGCAAAGGCTGCGCACCTAAATCTTCCGAAAGTTGGAAATATTCAAAGAATCCCAATCCAAAAGTCTGAAAATAATCCGGTGCCGGTTTGTGACTGAATTCGGTGTTCCAACGGTTTACTAACGTTTCTCTTTTATCCACATCACCTACGGTTTTTTTCCATTGGTAGCGTTGTGCCAAAGTTCTTCCTTCCACAATACAACCGCCAGGGAATCTCAAAAATCCAGGTTTCATATCATACAAAAGTTGCACGATGTCTTTACGCATTCCGTTTTTTCTGTTCCTCCAAGTATCTTCGGGAAACAAAGAAATCATGTCTAAATCGATGGTTCCGTTTCCTTCAAAGGTGATTTTTAATTGTGCTTTTGCCTCGGTTTGAGTAGCAGTAAATTGTGCAGTATAGCCTTTCCACTCGCTTGATGTTGGAACAATAGTCGTTTCGCCTAATACTTTTTTGTTTTTATCAATAAATTGAATGATAATTTTTTTGATAGCGCCATTGTGATTTGCCGCTTTTAGCGAAAGATTGTATTTAGCATCTTTCTTAATTCCCATGCCACGGAATCCTTCGTTAATCATCGAAAATCCTTTGGCATCATTGATTAATACTCTACAAAAACTTGGATTGGTTTTGTTTTCCAATGCCTTAATAGTTGTAGCAATTCCAGATGTTGTATTGAATGAATGCTTGTCACTATTTGGTTGTTCCCAACCCATCAGTGGTGCTTCAAATTCAAAAGAACGGTTTTTAATCATCTCGGCATACAACCCACCATCGGCAGCAAAGTTGATGTCTTCGAAAAACACACCGTACATCGTCGGTTGAATTTTAGTAACCGTAGTAGCGGTATTCACTTCGAGATTCGTTTTTTGCGCATTGGCATAAAAGCCATTTAGTAATAGCCCACAAAGGGTAATTTTGGTAATTAAATTTGGTTTCATTTTTATTCTTTTTTATGGTTTAAAGTTTAAAGTTGTTGGAATTGAACGTTATACTTTAATGATTCATCTGTTATCTTACTTTTTTTTTACTCTTTATAATCAATCCAAACTTTCATTTTTCCAATGCCTCTGTTTGACCAGGAATAATAGGGAATGGCTTTTAATTTTTGGGTTTGAATGGTATTTACCCCTTCTAAAAGGTTGTCCTCTTTTTCAACTTTGAAAGTATCGTTTGCACTGATAGTTATGGCGTCAAAATTAGTTGCGTTGTCCGCTTCTTCAATCGCATATACAATTGGTCCATATTCCAAAGCGACTTTTCCTATGTTGCCTTCCACTTTCGCATTGGTTACCACTTGTTTTACTTCCATTGGAAAATTCAGGACAATTATTTCTCCTTTTTTCCATTTTTTGGTAATAGTGATATATCCTTTGTCTTCTTGGTATGCAAATGCTTTTCCGTTTATAGTAACAGTTGTTTTTGCAGTTGAGGTAGTTGCGTAAGTATATAAATCTCCAGGTAAAACTTGATTTCTAGCCCAACTTGGGATACGTAATTTTATAGCAAATTCATTTTCTTTTTTTGGAGAAACAGTAAGAGTAACTTTTCCGTCCCAAGGATAATTGGTTTGTTGTGCAATTTGTAAATCGGTTTTATCCAATGTTATTTTCACCGTATTCGAAGCGTATAAATTCACATAAAGCACGTCTTTACTTTTAGAATAAATCAATCCCGGAATCGAAGGAATAAACCGAATCAAATTCGTTGGACAACAAGAACAATCAAACCACGACTGACGGGTACATGCACCACGATTGAATTTATAAACGCCATCCGATTCCAATGCATTTGGATAAAAGAATTTTTTTCCATCCAATGACAATCCCGAAATCAATCCGTTGTATAAAGAGCGCTCAATCACATCAAAATAATCCGAACTTCCGGATAAACTATGCAGTCTGTGGTTCCAATACACATTGCCAATAGCAGCACAAGTTTCGTTGTAAGCGGTTAGATTTGGCAATTCGTAATTTTCTCCAAAGGCTTCTCCGTCGTGTTTAGCTCCGATGCCTCCTGTGATGTACATTTTTTTGTTTATCATATTACGCCACAAGTGATTCACGGCATTCCCATAAACAGCATCATTTTCTAAAGCAGCAATATCCGTCATTCCGGCATACATATACACCGCTCTTACGGCATGACCCACCGCTTCTTTTTGTTGAATAACAGGAATGTCATCTTGGGAGTATGCGCCGTATAAAGTGTGGTTTTTTGGATTTCCGCGGTTGTCCAAAAAATATTTGGCCAGTTTTAAATAGGCTTTTTTATGGGTAACTTGGTATAATTTTACCAAACCGGTTTCCACGATTTGATGTCCGGGAACGCCATGAACTTGGTCTGTCCTGTCGCCAAAAGTTCGCACTAACAGATCCGCATTTTTGATGGCAATGTCTAAAAAGTTTTTCTTTCCAGTTGCTTCATAATGCACTACAGCCGCTTCAATCAGGTGTCCAGAATTGTATAATTCATGACTGATATGTAACGATTCCCAACGTTTTCCTTCGATAACGGGAACCCATGGAGCTGGTGGTTTGGCGGGGTTAATGGTCCTCCAAGTAGTTAAGTAACCGTCTTTTTCCTGACCAATTTTTACAATGCTAATCAGTGAGTCTAATAGTATTTCGAGTTTTGGATTGGGTTCACTGATTAAGGTGTTCGAAGCACCTTCGATAATTTTATACACATCGGTATCGTCAAAAGGCATTTGCCCTTTTACAGTTCCTTCCATTTTACCACCTGCAATTAGAAAGTTGTCCATGCGGCCTTCTTCTTGGCATTTTTGAATGGCGTATTCGATGGTTTTTTCCTGTACTTTTTTTATTATTGGCAACCAAAAAGCATCGGTAACTTTTACATTTTGAATGTTTACCGGAGTTATACTATAATCTGTTTTTTTGGACGAGTTCGATTTCTTTGGGCGTTGTTGGCTTTGTCCATAAACGGTCATTAAAATCGAAAGAGCTAGTATTGTTTTTTTTATAAAGGTCATTTGCCGACTATTAATCTGTTTTTAATTCAGTGGTGCAACAACAGGCCATAAAGCAGCATCCCATTGCATTTCTTTTATTTTTAAAACAGGTTTTCCTTTTTGATTGGAATCATACGCATGAAAAATGATATAATCTTTCCCATCAAAAGTATAGGCGCTGTTGTGGCCTGCTCCGTAATAGTTTTCGTTTCCTTGAATCAATACCGTTCCGCCACCTTCGTTTAGTGATTTTCCGTCTTTATCTACATAAGGACCGGTGATGTTTTTGGCTCTTCCCACGACTACTTTATATGTGCTTTTCTCACCTCGACAACACAAATCCCAAGAAAGGAATTGATAATAATACCCGTTCTTTTTGAAAATAAATGGTGCTTCTAGTGCGCCATCTCCGGGGTCAGTATCCGCTAATTCAAAGGTTCTTTTGCGTTTTGAAATCGTGAACCATTCTTCAGGTTGTGCCACTGATTTTAAATCGGGATTTAATTTTACCATTTTTAATCCGTTCCAAAAAGAACCAAAAGCCAACCAAGGCGTGTTGTTTTCATCCAAAGTCAAATTGGGATCTATGGCATTCCATAAATCACGATTTGGAACGGATTGGATTACAATTCCGTGATCAACCCATTTATATGCTGGGTTTTTTGGGTCTAAAGTGGTATTGGTTGCCAATGCTATCGCCGACGTGTTTTTTGCGAAAGCAGAAACCGAATAATACAAGTAATAGGTGTTGTTGTGAAAGGAAATATCTGGTGCCCAAATGTGATTGTCAAAATTAGGCACCACTTTATCTACCCAAACTGGTTTTTCTTTGAAAATAGCGGGTTCCGGTTTCCAGTTTTTTAAATCTTTGGAGCTAAAAACACTAATTCCTTTTCCGGTACAGTATAAATAGTAGGTGTCTTTTTGCTGGATCATCACTGGGTCGTGAACAGAAATTTCTTGTGCCCAAGCGGAGGCCGTCATGATGAGTAAGAGAAGTAATGGTTGTATTTTTTGATGTAATTTCATGCTTAATTTTTTTATTTTTGAATACCTTCTGTAGTCATAATTACACGTTTCAGCGTTCCATCTTCATTGTAATACAAACGGTCTATGCACACGGATCTTCTGAAACTGCCACCGTTAGGTTGAGTCGCGCCATTGTGATAAATGAAATAGTCTTTTCCTTTAAAGGCAATAATTGATTGATGGTTGGTATTCGAATTTCCGGCAATTTCATTTAAAATTCCTTTGTATTCCCAAGGTCCGTTGATGGATTTACTCATAGCATAAGCGATTTTTTCAGGAAACTGATAGGCATACGACAAGTAATACCAGTCCTTTTTTTTATGAATCCAAGGGGCTTCGGTAAAATTTGGTAAGGTAACGGTTTGAATCGGACCGTCAAGTTCAACCATGTTTGCTTTTAATTTGGCATAATAACAAACGGTATTTCCCCAGAATAAATAAGCCTGCCCATCATCGTCTATCATAACGGTTGGATCAATATCGTCCCAACTAATATTGGTTTTGGTGGTCATATCATTAGTAATAATGGCTTTTCCCAACGCGTCTTTAAAAGGACCTATTGGACTGTCAGAAACGGCTACTCCAATTGATTTTCCGGGAATAGTTCCGTGTTCAACCGTAACATACCAATAAAATTTTCCGTTGCGTTCAATGACCTGAGCCGCCCAAGCATCGGACTTTGCCCAAGCAAAATCGGTTACTTTTAGGGGTACGGGATGTTCTTGCCAGTTCACCATATCCGACGAGGAATACACCAGCCATTCCTTCATTTTATAGAAATTGAAATCATTGGGCGCTTCATCATGACCGGCATAGAGATAGACTTTGTCTTTGTAAACCAAAGCTGCAGGATCGCCGGTGTATTTATCTTTGATGATCGGATTGTTGATTTGCATGGATTGACTCGGATTTCCATCCTTGGCGGAAGCCGTAACACGATCTGTTTGAATCGTTTTACAAGAGGAAATAAGTGCCAGAAGCAATAAGGTTGTAATTGTATTTTTCATTTTGATTTTTTTCTGTAAAAGAATGAAAAGGGCGTTTTATTTATAACGGATGTCTTTTTAGAGTATTAAAAAGGCATCCGATTACTATTTATTAATCAATTTTTTTACCCCAAACCGGAAGTCCGCCCGAAGTAAATCCTGAATAAGTGATGGTGACTTTTCTGGTGGCTCTTTCCCAATCCCAAGCATCGCTTACTTTACATTTTACACCGTTAACAGTTAGTGTTTTATTAGTGCTGTCATACGACCAGCTTCCTGTGGCGCCACCACTTACTTTTTTGTCGGCGGTCAAGTATATAGTTGCTGATTTTTGAATAATTTTGTACTGGTAATTCATTGTAATCTGTTCCCAAGTTCCTATAAATGAAACATCAGAAAGCGTTGTTGCAGGTACTCCAGCATAGCGTTCGGGTGCTACTACCGGCCAACCGTCTTCGGTCCATTGGATGGCTCGAACGTGACCCATCATGACTGCATTAGAAGCATTAATTCCGGGTACGCCTTCTGGCAAACGAGCTTGTGAGGCATAAAACCATTCTTTGGTTTCCGGATTTTGAAATATGGAACAATGTGCAAACCCAACCCATCCCGTATGATTGTTAAAGGAATATGGATGTGTTAGCATTGGCCAAGCATCGGCTCCGTTAGTGACATCGGCTCCATTGATTCCCAGATAAGGTCCCATAATGTTTTTAGAACGAGCAACACGAGTATTGTAAGGTACATCAAGTCCGTCATACGCCAAAAATAAATAGTAGTACCCCGTGTTTTCGTTGTACATAATCTCTGGACCTTCTGATCCTTGCCAGCGACTCGCTCTATTGCGCGTGGCGATGCGCGTGCCATAATCGCCTACTGTTTTTAATTGATCCGGTTTTCCGGTTATGGGATTTAATTTTAAAGCCGCAATACCGGAATGCCAGGAGCCGTAGATTAAATAGTGTTCTCCTTGTGGCGTAACGGTAAAAGTTGGGTCGATGGCATTGAATTTGAAATAAGCTTCCCAATCATTGCCGCCATTTCGCACATAACTTTTCACACCGTCTGGTTCAGAGCAAACAACCATTCCTCTGTCTACCCATACATTGGTAGCTAAATCATCTGATTCTGCAAGACCAATGAAGGCTCTTTCCGACCATGAGGTATTGTAGTCAGTTCCAATAATTGGTTCCGTAACTACGATGCTGTAATACAATCGGTATTTAGTTCCTACTTTTTTAATGTAAGGCGCCCAATACCCATAACTCGGATTTGCAATAGCGGGTAAAGCGGGAACCATTCGGGCTCTTTTGTTGTTTAAAGAATCTTTTACCCAAGCTGGAGCTTGTGTCATTGCAGCACCCATGTATTCCCAAGTAATCAAATCTTTCGAACGTCGGTAAGGGAAATGTCCATGACCATCTGCAGCACCACCGTAGGAAGCATCGGTTTGATACATATAATAATATTCGCCACACTTTTCAACAGAAGGATCATGCACGTTTGCCAAGTTCCATTGCGAACGGGTATTCCAGGAAGCAATAGCGGTGTAATTGTCCGGGTAGGTAGGTCCGGGGAAAGTATTTGGAACAACCACTACTGGGGGTACTACCGGATCTGGGTCTGCGGCAGGATCATCACTAGAACAACTACTGAAAAGTATTACCAACAATAGCATTATTGGATAAGACCTTAGATTCAAAATGTGAAGAAGTTTTTTCATTTTTATATGCTTTTATTTGGTTTCTAAAACCACTACAGAAAATGCAGGGATTGTGATTTCCAGTTTGCCCTTTTTTGTTTCAAAGCCTTTGAAAACAGCAGGTTTTATTTTTGTAGGATTGTCAAATGTGTTGTGGTCTTGTAATTTTGGCGAAGCCAAAATAGTTCCGGTAACATTTTTAATTCCAAGTTCTTGCATGTCAATTTCTATTTTGTGCTCTTTTTTAGCATCGATATTTACTAATGAAATATGAATTAATCCGTTTTTATCTTTGGATGCCGAAGCGGATAAGGCAGGAAGTGTTTCGCCATTATGGGTATATAGTGGGGATTTTATAGTAATTGGCAATAATTTTGCGTCTTGATGTACACTGTACATTTGCATTACATGATAAGTTGGTGTTAAAAGCATTTTAGTTTTATCGGTAAGAATAACAGCTTGCAATACGTTTACACATTGAGCTAGATTTGCAATGCGAACTCTATCGGCATGGTTGTTAAAAATATCTAGGGTTGCCCCCGCCAAAACAGCATCTCTCATCGTATTTTGTTGGTATAAAAACCCTGGATTAGACCCTTTTTCTACATCGTACCAACCACCCCATTCATCCACAACCAAGGCAATTTTTTTAGTTGGATCGTATTTGTCCATTATTGCGGAATGTTTGGTAACGAGTTCTTCCATTTTTAAGGCTTGCTGCATTGTTTTAAAATACACGTCTTCAGTAAAATCGACAGCATCTCCTTTTTTTGCCCAATCAATCACGGAATAATGATGTAAAGCTACTCCACCCAACATATTTCCGGGAATGTTTTTCATTAAGGTATCAGTCCAATTATAATCCGCACTGTTTGCTCCTGAAGCGATGCGCATCAAGCCCCCCGTGTTCTCCCAATCCGACATAAAAGTGGCATATTTTCGGTATTCCCCTGCGTAATAATCAGCTGTCATATTTCCACCACAACCCCAAGCTTCGTTACCAACTCCCCACATTTTTACTTTCCAAGGCTCTTTTCTGCCATTTTTAATACGCAAATCGCTCATTGGGCTTTTGCCTCCAAAATTGACATATTGTACCCAATCTGCCAATTCTTGTACGGTACCGCTGCCCATGTTTCCGGCCAAATAAGGTTCTGTTTCTAGGAGTTCGCATAAGTTTAAAAAATCGTGGGTTCCAAAACTATTGTCTTCTGTAACACCGCCCCACCATTGGTTTACAATAGTAGGTCTGTTTTCTTTTGGTCCAATGCCATCTTTCCAATGGTAGGTATCAGCAAAACAGCCTCCGGGCCACCTCAGGTTTGGGATTTTCAAATTTTTTAAAGCTGCAACTACATCATTTCGGACACCATTTGTATTGGGTATTTTTGAAGTGTCACCCACAAAAAAGCCGTTATAAATTGATCGGCCTAAATGTTCTGCAAAATGACCATAGATGTTTTTATTAATTACAGGAGCACTGTCATTATTTTTTATGGTTAATACTGTTGTTTCTTTTTGTGCCACAATAGTTTGACTACAAAAAGTAAAAATAAATAAGATTAATAGGGCTTTTTTCATGTTGTTTTACTTTATAAAGAGGGAAGTAACAGCCTCCCTCTAAATTTTATTTTTAATATGCAATAGTTGGCCAATCGCCTGACCATGTAAAATTGACTATTTCCAGTTTAGGATTTCCGTTGTCGGCACCGTCATAATAGTGGACTGAACCTTTTTGAGTACCTACAATTCTAGAAATATGTCCTGGACCAATGTAATTTCCATTTGTATTCAATACAGTAGTACCTCCACCACTTTTCAATGATACCCCGTTTTTATCTATAAACGGACCAAACGGACTTGTTGCGCGTCCTACTACAATAAAGTAAGTGCTATTTACACCTTGACAACAAGCGCCACGGTTGACAAACATATAATAATAATTGTTTTCTTTAATTAGACATGGTGCTTCCCAACTGGCATTGCTACCACCAGCAACAATTGTTTTATTCCCGGTAGTTTTACCGGTCAAAGGGTCAATTTGTATAACACCTATTCCCGCATGAAACGATCCATAGGCCATATAAACATTGCTTCCGTCTACTAAAATGGAAGCGTCAATTGCATTTACGTCTGAAGCGGAAGAGGAAGATACCACAACGCCTCGATCTGTCCATTTTGTTCCTGCACTTTGAGAAATAGAGGGAGCAGTAACGAGACCAATTGCTGAAGTAGCCGATCCAAAAGTGGAACAGGAATAATACATATTCCATCGATTGTTAAACCAGGCTACATCTGGTGCCCAAAACGTTTTGGTAAATCCAGGTACATAACTGGAGATCCAACTTGGAGTAGCAGTAAACACCGATGTTCCCCATGACCAGTTTTCCAGATTTGTTGAGTATGTCATAGGAATATTGTCGCCAGTTGTAAAAACATAATAATTTACACCGCTTTTTACAATCGTACTTGGGTCATGTGAGGGAACGTTTCCAATAACTGTTCTTGCAGTTAAACCAGAAGAACTTGAAACATGTAATTCAGCCTCCGTAGGTATTAAAATGTCTTCTTTTTGGCAGCTTACAAGTAGTAAACTTAAAAGAATAAAAGCTATTTTTAATTTTACCATAATTTAAAATTGAGTGATGTGTTTTAGATAAACGTATGCCAATTTGAGATTCTTTTAAAAGGTATAAAATCATATGGTAAACTAATAAAAGTTCACCACATGATATTAAAATTATAACTAACTAAATCAAATAAATATTAATAACCACTGTTTTGAATCGTTCCTGGATTGTTGTCCATTTCTAATTGTGGTATTGGGAAAAACTCTCTTCCTGCAGCATAGGAGTTAAATTCAACATCTCTGGTTTTCAGCCAAGCTAATTTTACAGGATCTTGTAACCATCCCCAACGACGAATATCATCAAAACGGTGTCCTTCTAATGGAAACTCTAAGAATCTTTCATGTCCGATTTGTTCTCTCATTGCAACTTGGCTGAGTCCTGGTTTTGCTGTAGCTAAATTAGGCAAACCTACTCTGCTTCTCACCATTTGAATATACGTGTAAGCACCCGGAGTATCACCAGTTTCGTTTAAAGATTCAGCATACATTAACAATACATCAGCATATCTTAACAAACGTTCGTTGATACCAGAGCGCCAGTCGTACTCGTTTGCATAATTCCCATCTGAATTTTGGTATTTTCTACAAAACAAGTCATTCAAATCTCCTGGATTAGCGGCGTAAAAAGTAGCGAAATTTTGTCCGTAAAGTTGCATTCCGCCGGGTTTGTTATAGAACATAGTGGCATCTAAACGTGGATCTGTCGTGTTCGCCGTAGTTTTTTCAGTTTGGTATTCATTAAATAAAGTCCTTGTTGGCTGTACGTCTGTCCATCCAAAAGCTCTAGGTCCATAAGTAATAGCTCTTGCAGATGTTTTCCCCCATCCAGTAGCCGGAGCGCCACCCCAACCTAAATCAACTCCTCCTGCATCTCTGCTGAATTGTACTTCAAACAGTGATTCAGAGTTGTTTTCGTTAGTGTCCGTAAAGTTATCACGGTAATTAGCCACTAAAGCGTAAACTCCTAAATCGATAACTTGTTTGAATGCGATTTTAGCATTTGGAAAATCTTTAGTAAACAAGTAGGCTTTTCCTAAATATCCTAAGGCCGCTCCTTTTGTGGCACGTCCCTTTTGTCCCGAATCTAAACCAGAAATGTTGTCATAAGAAGCCGGAAGTAAATCTGCGGCTGCTTTAAAATCGGCAATAACTTGTGCCCAACCTTCTGCTTCAGTTTTTTGAGGATAAAAAGCGGCAATTTCTGTTGGTAACGGTACGTTTTTAAACAAATTTACCGCATGAAATAAATACAATCCTCTCAAGAAATAGGCTTGCCCCAAGATTCTGTTTTTAAGTGCGGTATCGGTCATGTTGATGGTTGCTACATTGGTCAAAACTTGATTAGCACGGTAGATTCCTTGGTAGTAAGTTTCGTAAGCCCAACCATAAATGGCAGAATTTGAAACATTGGAATTGAAACGACCTACATTGTACATTGCATCCCAAGGACTGTTACTTCTGACATCATCCCCTTTTAGGTCTAATAATAATGGAGTACTTCGCATGTAAGAGCCATCTGTCAGTAAGCTGCCATAGGCTGCGTTCACTCCTTTTATAGCGTCTTCATCTGTTTTCCAGAATGAATCAGCAGCGTCATTATTAGGGTCAAGTTGAATTAAATCTTCATCGTTGACACAGCTTGTTGTTATCACTGCCAGTGATAAGAAACCAGCCAGATAATTAAATATTTTATATTTCATTTTGATTCGTTTTTAATTGGTTTGCTAATTTTAAAAATTCACTTCAAGTCCTAAAGAAATGGTTCTAGGATTAGGGAAAGAACCTCCGTCATATCCTCTTGAGAATGATCCGTCGTTGCTATTAAAATCAGGATCACTTCCTCTATATTTACTAATAATCAATAGGTTTTGTCCGTTTACAAACAATTTTGCTTTTTGAATAAAACTGGTAGCCGGAACTGGAATTTCATATCCAATTTCCATAGTTTGCAGTTTTATGTAATCTCCATCTTCGATGAATCGGTTAGAGTCTCTTCCGTTTGCATTAGGGTCACCAATAATTGGACGGGGAATAGCAGTATTTGTATTTGTAGGGGTCCAGTAATTAAGCATATCAGTGCTGTGGTTACCATATTGTCCTGCCATTAAATTGCGGTATATGCTATTGAAAACTTTGTTTCCTCCTGCACCTTGCCAAAACATAGAGATGTCCCAGTTTTTGTAAGAGCCGCTAAAGTTCATTCCGTAACTGTATTTTGGAATTGTCACCCCTTGGAAGGTTCTGTCAAGATCACTAATCATTCCGTCTCCATTGCTGTCTTTGAATCTAATATCTCCAACTCCAGCATTAGTTTGCGTTGGAGCAGCAGCAATTTCAGCAGCGTTTTGGAAAATTCCATCGGTTTCGTAGGCATAAATTTCACCCATGGATCGGCCAACTTCTGTTTTTGAAGCCGCACCATAGATTGGATTTCCGTTGATGCCAATTTGCAATACTTCATTTTTCAAGGTTCCTAAATTAGCAGATATGCTGTATTTGAACGCATTGTTATTGTTGTTGTAGGATGCAGAGAATTCCAATCCTTTATTTCTCATTGCACCGGCATTTGTTGTAATACTTGCAGGGAAAGCCCCTGTAGAAAACGGTAATGGAACACCGACTAATAGATTAGAAGAGTTTTTTACAAAATACTCTGCCGTAAACTGTAAAGCATTATTAAACAATCCTAGCTCAATTGCTACATCGGTTGTTTTATTATCTTCCCATCGTACATTTGGATCTAAAGAAGCGACAACAGTTGTTCCCGGTGCCAATTCGTTGTTGAAATTGTAGCTCGCAAAACTATTGATTGTTGTTGCGAAAAAATAGGCAGGAATGGTGTTGTTACCTAATTTTCCATAACTACCTCTTAGTTTGATAGTGTTTACCCATTCAGGCAAGTGAATGAATTTTTCGTTGCTTAATTTCCAAGCTCCAGAGAAAGAGTACGCATTAGTAGTGTTGTAATTTTCACTAAAAAGAGACGATTTGTCTTGTCTAAAGTTAGCTTGGAACAAATAACGATCATCAAAAGAGTAATTGATACGGCTTATGTATGAAGTACCTGTAATGGTTGTTTCAGACTCACCGGTGCTGGTGTCATCAGCATATTGCAATTTACTAATTTTGCCAAAATCATATCCTACACCTCTTGACCAGTGGTTGTAATAGTCTTTTCTTTCTTGTACCCAACCTGCTAATGCATCAAATTTATGTTTGTTAATGTCTAATGTATACGTTAGCAAATTGTTTAGAAAAGTTTTAGTCTCATTACCCGTTGATACATCCAGCGATGCTTCTTCTTTGGTGGTAATATAATACCATCCTAAATCACTTTGTGGAACAAATTTTCTGTTTTGATAATCCAATCGGTCAAAACTGGCGTCTAGTTTATATTTTAATCCTTTTACGATTTCATATTCTCCCCAAATATTACCAATAAAACGATTTCTTTTTCCGTTGTTAGATATTAAATTATTAAAACCAATAACGTTAAGGGATATTGCTCTTTGAGTTAAATTGTCTGTGCCGCCGTATCCTCCTAATCTATTAGGATCGTATACTGGCATTGTTGGAATAGCACCTAACAAAGCTGCAATCGCAGATTCTCCTACATAACTATTAAAGTTTTCTTTGTCCGATTGTGTGAATCCTATTTTAGTACCATATTTGAATTTTCCTTTTTTACCATTCAAATTCAAGTTCATAGATAGTCTTTCGTAATCTTGTGGGGATTTTATATAGCTGCTGTTTTTGAAATAATCCATATTCATATTATAGGCTAAATCTTCCGTACCACCATTAAACGCTAACGAGTGATTTTCTATAATCCCAGTTTCATAAGCGGCATTTTGCCAATCTGTATTTACATTACTAATGTAGTTACTGTTACTTGGGTCATTTCCCGGGGCAATGCTTAATCCAGCATTCAATTCGGCTGCACTGGTTATGTTTTGATAGCCTACTCTGTCAGTAACAGACCATTGTTGCGCTACGTTTTGAAAACCTACAAGAGATTTATATTTAATGTTCAGTTTTCCCGCTTTCCCTTTTTTGGTAGTAATGATTACAACACCATTAGCACCCCGAACTCCGTAAATAGCAGCCGAAGAAGCATCTTTCAGCACTTGCATCGATTCGATATCTCCCGGAGCAAAATCAAACGGAGAATCTACAATCATTCCGTCTATTACAAAAAGTGGATTGTTATTGCTAAAAGAGTTAAGACCTCTAATTTTAATGTTTACGAATCCACCAGGCTCTCCGGATGATTGCACGGTTACACCCGCAACTTGTCCTTGAAGCATTTTTGCCGCATCGTAGGTTACTGTTTTCTTAGCAGATTCCATGTTGACAACACCAACTGATCCGGAAAGGTCTGATTTTCTTTGTGTTCCGTATCCAATGACAACGACTTCATCAAGTGCAGTAAGGTCATCTTTTAGAGCGATGTTAATTTGTGTTTTAGTGCCAACAGTAATTTCTTGACTAACGTAACTGATATAAGAAAATATAAGGATATCACTTGGTGCGGCTTTTATAGAATATTGCCCATCAAGATCAGTTGTAGTGACTGTGTTAGTTCCTTTGATTAAAATATTCACTCCAGGTGCAGGCATTTTGTCTTTTGCTGAGGTAACAATTCCGGTAACAATTTGAGTGTTTTGAGCTGAAACATTAATAGAAGGCATGAGCACAACTAGTATTGCAATAAGCCATTCTTTTTTTGGTACTAAAAAATTACAATAAAGAAATAATCGGTGGTTTGTTTTCATTCGGTTATTATTTAGGTTAATTATAAGTGTGTGTTTTACATTTGTAAATTTAATTAAAAAAAAAGCACAAAAACAAATTAATATGATAAAAAAAAGGACAGAAAAAAACGCTTACGTTAAATTAAGTGTGAAAATAACATTTTAAAATTTATGCTTTTGTAATAAAAGGATAAGTTTGTAACATTAATTTATATAAAATTTAGACTTTGTGTGAAAAAACAAACATTTCTACAAAAAATCATCTGTAAAAATTATTTTATAAACAGCGGAATAATTGCCTTTTAAATCAGTTTTAATTTGAAAACCAGAATGATATTGTAAAAAAAAGTCTTCATTTTCGCGTATTATTTTTTTTTTGAATGAATTTGAGGGGTAATAAATAGCTGTGAATCATAGTAATCGATTGAAATGAAAGAAAAAAGTAATGTGCTGGTTTGTAGTTTTACTATTAACAATTGATGAAGCCATTTATTAAGAAAATCTATACGCGAATATTCTGTGGCGGTTTATTAAATAATAAGAAAGCAGATTGTAGGGTTTTAACGGACTAAGTGTAAAATCAACATTAATAAATTATGAAACCTTTTGAGAAGTTTATATATTTACACTAAAAAACATAGTATGTTAAATAGTTATAGTTCTGCTGATAAAGTTTTACTGGCAGTAGATTGTATCATTTTTGGTTTTGATGACGAAGGATTAAAAATACTTTTGATTAAAAGAGATTTTGAACCTGAGAAAGGCAAGTGGTCTTTAATAGGAGGATTTCTTAAAAAAGACGAAGTATTAGACAGTGCTGCCATCAGAATACTGGATTCCTATACCGGTCTTCAGGATATTTATATGGAGCAGTTGCATGCCTATAGTGAGATTGACCGTGATCCTGTCGAAAGAACTATTTCGGTGGCCTATTATGCATTAATTAATATTGAAAACCATAATGCAGAATTGATTCAAAACTACCACGCACAATGGTTTAGCGTAGCTAATGCACCAAAATTGATTTTTGACCACGACACGATGTTAAGACATGCCATTAGAAGATTGCGGTATAGAACGTCTATCAAGCCTGTTGGATTTGAACTTTTACCGGAGAAATTTACGATGCGCCAACTGTTGGAATTGTACGAAGCGATTCTTAGCAAAGAATTGGATAAAAGAAACTTCATCAGCAAAATAAACTCACTAGATATCCTGATAAAACTCGAAGATAAAGACATGATGTCTTCCAGAAAAGGATCTTATCTTTATACTTTTGACAAAGAAAAATACGATGCGAAACTTTTAAATGATTTTGTTTTAAACTTGTAAGTCATTCATTATAATCATAAACTAAAAAGGAAGTCTCTTAATTGAGGCTTCCTTTTTTATAATTAACTATAAAAAAAACTATTCTTTAATTCATTGATTGACTACAACCTCAATGATTTTTAGAATAGTTTTATAAATGCGAACTACTCCTAAAATGACAAAGTGTAGCCCAAATGAAATTTAAATTCTTAACTGTTTCCTTTATTATAATCGGCTAAGAAAGTGGCTAAACCACTATCCGTAAGCGGATGTTTTAATAAACCTTCAATAGCGCTTAATGGTCCGGTAATTACATCGGCACCAATTTTGGCACAATTTAAAATGTGCATGACGTGGCGAACGGAAGCCGCCAAAATTTGCGTTTCATATCCATAGTTAGTGTAAATCAGTTTGATTTCGGCAATTAAAGCCATTCCATCTGTAGAAATATCATCTAATCTCCCGATGAAAGGCGATACATAAGTGGCGCCGGCTTTGGCAGCAAGTAAGGCTTGTCCTGCTGAAAATACCAACGTACAATTGGTTCTGATTCCTTTATTCGAAAAGTATTTTATTGCTTTTATTCCGTCTTTAATCATTGGAATTTTCACCACGATTTGAGGGTGCAAAGCCGCTAGTTTCTCCCCTTCAGTCACCATACCTGCAAAGTCTGTCGAAATTACTTCGGCACTTACATCACCGTCAACCAGTTCGCATATTTTTACATAATGCGCAATAATATTGTCTGCACCGTTGATTCCTTCTTTTGCCATGAGAGATGGATTTGTGGTTACGCCGTCTAGAATTCCTAAATCATTAGCTTCTTTTATGTCTTTTAAATTTGCTGTGTCTATAAAAAATTTCATGTCTTTATTTGTTTAAATGTTTATTTACTTTCTTCAATGTAGTTTAGGATTGCTGCGCAAACGCTTTCGCTGGTAAATCCAAATTTTTGGTCTAAAACACTGGCCGGTGCAGAATATCCAAAATGCTCCAATCCAATTATTTTTCCGCTGTCGCCAATTAAGCCTTCCAAGTTTACCGGAAGTCCTGCAGTGAGTCCGAACACTAATTTTCCTTTTGGAATAATGCTTTCCTGATACGATTTTGGTTGGGATTTAAACAACCCTTCAGATATAATGGAGGCAACGTTTATGGATAGGTTTTTTTCTTTTTCTAAAATAATTGCGGCTTCCAAAAGTGTGGCTACTTCTGATCCATTTGCGATTAAAGTGATGTCTGGATTTGGCGTCGATTTTACTAAATACCCTCCTTTTGTAGACGCAGTGGCTTCTTCGTATCTGGATGTTCCCCTTGCAGGAATGTCCTTGATGTTTTGTCTCGAAAGAATCAATGCAGTTGGGGTAATGGTATTTTTCAAAGCCATATCCCAAGCTACTGACGTTTCAACAGCATCAGCAGGGCGGAGCGCTAATAAACTTTGATTCCCCGAATGATTTTTTATTTTTTCCAACAAACGCATTTGTGCTTCCTGCTCGATAGGTTGGTGGGTTGGCCCGTCTTCGCCCACTCGAAAAGAATCGTGTGTCAACACATATTTTACCGGTAATTCCTGAATCGCCGCTAATCGAATGGCAGGTTTCATATAATCCGAAAACACAAAAAAGGTCGCTACTACAGGTACAACACCGCCGTGAAGAGCAATTCCGTTAGCGATTGAAGTCATGGTCAATTCTGCCACTCCAGCTTGTAAAAAGGCACCACTAAAATCATTTTTTTGTAAAACAGAAGATTTTTTTAAGAAACCATCCGTTTTGTCACTGTTGGATAAATCTGCCGAAGAAACAATCATGTTTTCCACATGTTCCGCCAAGTAAGCTAATACTGCCGATGAGGCATCTCTTGTCGCGGCATTTGCTTTTTGGACAACAGTACTCAAATCTAATTCGGGGAGTTTTCCGGATAGAAACGAATCCATTTTTTGAGCCAATGCTGGGTTTTCTTTTTTCCAAGTGGCTACATGATGCTTTTTGTCCGCGGCATCTTCAGATTTTTTGGCTTTTATTTTATCATAATACGTTGCCACATCTTCATAAATTGCAAAAGGGTTTTCAGGATTTGCTCCAAGGTTAAGTAAGGTTTTTACATAGTCGGCTTTGGTATCTCCAATTGGTTTTCCGTGCAATTCACACTCGCCTTCATATTTATCGCCAGTGGCGGTAACGCACCCTTTTCCCATAATGGTTTTCCCAATGATTAAGGTTGGTTTTTCTGACTCTTCATTGGCATCGTTCAGTGCTTTTCTGATTTGCTCGTGATCGTGACCGTCAATAGTGATAACTTTCCAGCCCCAAGCTTCGTATTTCATAGCCGTATTCTCTGAAGTTACTTCATCTGTCATAGACGAAAGCTGAACATCATTCGAATCATAAAACAGGATGAAATTGTTCAAGCCTAAATGTCCGGCAATTCTACCCGCTCCCTGAGAAATTTCTTCCTGAACACCACCATCTGTAATGAAACTGTATATTTTGTGATTGAAAATTCCTTTGAATCTGGCATCAAGAAATTTGGCGGCTATAGCTGCGCCCACGCCCATAGCATGTCCTTGTCCCAATGGTCCCGAAGTGTTTTCTATTCCTCTAAGTACATCTACTTCGGGGTGACCTGGAGTGACGGAACCCCATTGTCTGAAGTTTTGTAAATCTTCTTTTTTGTAATTCCCTAACAAATAATATTGGGAATACAGCAAGGCAGAAAGGTGTCCTGCATCCATAAAGAAACGATCCCTGAAGGGCCAATCCATTTCTGTAGGATCAAATTTTAAGTACTCAGAATATAAAATGTGCAAAAAATCAGCACCTCCCATAGCGCCTCCAGGATGGCCTGAATTCGCTTTTTCTACCATCGAAATAGCCAGTGCTCTACTATTGTCAGCAGCTAAATTGTCAATTTTTGTATTCATGTTAAAATTGTAAAAATTAAATGTGTTTTGAATATTGTAAATATGATTCGTTTTATTATTTGTGTCCAAGTTTCATAAACTCTCACAAATTTTACTTTTCCTCTATTATAATAAGACGCAAAATTTTTATTCTGACTAGCCGACAAAACAAATGTCGGATAAAAAATATTTTATATTTAGGCGGAAAATTAATTAGTAATAGCTTCTTTTTGAGTGGCTATGAGTAAATAATAATAATAAGTGTAAAAAATACATTTACAAATGTAGACAAATTTTTTTAACAATGACAAATAAATTTTTTTCTTGTTTTTTAAATAGAAACAATGTTTTATTTGCCAATAAAAAAAGATATTCTTATTTTTTTAAAATTGATGATGCAATATAAAGATTGGGTTTCTTATAAAGAATTTCGAATAATCAAATCACATATATTCTCAATTTGTTCTGTTTTGCCTTTTAAAATCATCTGTGCCAGAATTCTACCCATAGCTTCAAAATTTGTAGAGATGGTGGTAATTCCGTTTTCGACTACTTTTTTCAGTGGGGTTTCATTGTACGAAATGATGCCGTAATCACTGCCAAGGCGCAGTTTCTGAATTTTTGCTTTTTCTATAACGCTCACTAAATCCCTGTCACTCGGAATAATATACACTTCTCCTGTGTTAATTTTTCGATTTTTAAACTCAGTAATGATTTCATAATCGAAAGTGAAATCTTTGCAAAAATTTTCGAAACCAATTTTCATTCCCAAAGGTTCTCTAAACCCAGGAAAAATCATAATCAGTTTTTCATATTTATCTAGTCTGGATTTTCCTTCCAGCAATCGGTCATAAATGTCTTTTACAAAATTTTGATAGACTGCCGGGAAAGATTTCAGATCTGGATTAGTTTGATCTAATATATAAACGTCATTAACTGGTAGGGTTTTTATTACTGATGCAGCCTCTACTAAATTGGTAGGCATGATAATGTATTTAGTATAGTTTCCATTGCTGTCATTTATTAGTTTTTGGAAAATGGGAGTATTAAAATGATGGAAGAAAATATCAACTTGAACGTCATCACCAATGGTTTCTAAGAATGAATTGTAGATGTCTTCTTTGAAAATATTTAATTCATCAAAAAGTAAAAATATCCTTTGTTTTATTCTTACTTCTGTGCTTTTTATATAGTATCCTTTCCCCAGAATAGCATAGATTAGTCCTCTTTTTTTCAACTCTTCGTAGGCCTGTAAAACCGTGTCTCGGGATAGTGAAAATTCAAGACATACTTTGTTTATTGAAGGGAGTTTTTCGTCTTTTTTTAAATGACCTTTCTCAATCGTTTTTTCTATGGAGAAAATGATTTGTTTGTATTTTGGGACACCCTGATTATTTTGAATATTGATGATTTTCATAAAAAAGCTTTTTGCAAATATATAAAAACTGGTAGGTACTGGTATGTTAAAATTAAGTTTTATTATATTTTTGATTTTTTAATATTTCTTAAAAAATTAATTTAAAAAAAACATATATCCTATTTTATATCTGTTTTATTAAATAGATTGTTTGATTTGTATCTAATAAATTGGGTATTTGTTTTTTGTAATTAGCTAACGAAAATGGAATTAAGATCATGGGGTACATTGCTGTCATAGTTGTATTGTGCAGCAGTAAAAATTTGTCTTAGGCTGTGAATTGATAGGCAAGTTAGACCTAGATAGAAGATCTAAAAAACATTAATATTTCACTTTAACAATCTAATATACAGTGTAAAAATTTACTTTAAATTAAACAAAAGCAACAAAAATTTTGAATAAATTAATTTCGAACTCAATTTCAATTTTATCTTTTATTGAGAAAGCTACTAATTTTCCCTCTCTTTTAAAAGGATAATTAAACGAATAAAAAAAAATATTAACCAACCAATTTTTAAAACCATGAATTTATGAAAACCATTAAGAACGTAAATCATTTGTTAAGGATTAAAGCATTCTTAACATCTAAACTCACTTTGTCAATAATCATTATGGTATCCTGTATTAGTTTACAGGGTCAAAATATTATAACAGGGTCTGTTGTAGATCAAAAAACATTTCAAACAGTTATTGGCGCTTCTGTAGTCGTCAAAGGAACGACAAATGCAACAATGACTGACGGTGAAGGGAATTATAAATTAAATGTATCTGATCCTAATGCTACATTAATTTTTTCCTACATCGGGTATGTAACAGTTGAAGAAGTCATTGCAGGTAGAAATTTGATAAATGTTTCACTCAATGAAGAAAATAATACATTAGATGAAGTAGTTGTAATTGGATATGGTACTATTAGAAAAAGTGACTTGACAGGAGCTGTTGGAGGATTAAAAGCTGCACAATTAGATTCTCAAAGTAATACAAATTTAGGAAGTGCAATACAGGGTAAAATTGCCGGTGTTACTGTAGAGTCTGCGGGTGGAGCTCCTGGTTCTGGAACCAGAATTCAGATTAGAGGTGCTGGATCACTAAACAATAATAATCCTTTGATATTAGTTGATGATATTGCAGTTGCATCAATGAATAATCTAAATCCAAGTGACATCGAATCAATTCAAGTTTTGAAAGATGCTTCTGCAGCTGCTATTTATGGTTCAAGAGCTGCAAATGGTGTGATTTTGATTACTACAAAAAGTGGGAAAAAGGGAGAAATGAAAGTTACCTTTGATTCTTTCTATGGTGTTGCCAGTGTGACTAAAAAACTAGATTTGTTAAATCAAGAGCAATGGGCTAAAGTAAGTAATGCTGCATATAATGCAGCAGGAAAAGCACCATTAGACATTGCGCTAAATCCTCAAGTTCCTGGTGCGGGAATTAATTGGCAAAATGAAATATTTAGAGATGCTCCAACACAAAATTATTCATTAGGGCTTTCTGGAGGATCGGATAATTTGAAATATAATATGTCATTAAGCTACTATAATCAAGAAGGAGTTATAAAAGAAACAAATTATGACCGTGTTAACTTAAGAGTTAAATCAGATTACAAAAAAGGGATTTTTAAAATTGGAGAAACGGTAATGTTGACCAAAGAAAAAAGAAATGATTTGCCAGGCATACCAGGTCAGGGAAGAAATATTCTTGGAGCTGCAATATCTATGATTCCTGGATTTGAAATCTATAATGAAGATGCTATAGGCGGATATGGCGGTGCATCAGGCGCGGTTACCGATATATTTAATCCTGTAGCGGCGTTGAATCTTTTTGATGTAAAAAATGATTATTACCAAGCATTGATTAATACGTATGCTGAAGCAAGTTTCTTTGATGGCTTTAAATATAAATTAAATGTTGGAGTAACGCTTTCGGAGCATAAGAGTTATAACTACACGCCTCGTTATGAAGTGGGTGGATTTTTCAAGAATTTAAAAAATACTTTAGCGGAAGGAAGTGATTTAAACCAATATTATCAAATTGAAAACACTTTAAATTATTCAAAAAAATTCGGGAAACATTCTGTAAATTTATTAGCAGGACATACTGTTTATCAAAATAGTTTTCGTTCTATTTTAGGCTCTGTACAAGGAATGCCAGATGGTATATTTGTTCTTGCGGGTGCAGAACAACCAGCTATTTCTGGGTTTGCTACTGAAAGTAAATTGACCTCATATCTTGGACGGGCGATATATTCTTACGATAATAAATACATCCTTACGGCAACTTTTAGACGTGATGGTTCCTCTCGTTTTAGTCCAGAAAACAAATGGGGAAATTTCCCGTCAATTTCTGCAGCATGGGGAATAGGAAAAGAAGATTTTTTCAAAAACCTAGACTTGCCTGTATCTGAACTCAAGATACGTGCAAGTTATGGTATATTAGGAAATCAAGAAATTGGAGATTACCAATACCTTGGATCAATTACATCAGGAATAAGTTATGGTACAGGAGAACCAAATACACTTTGGATTGGTAATATTCAAACAGAATATCCTGCGATTGGATTAAAATGGGAATCAACAACGACTGCCAATGTTGGTTTTGATTTAGGTTTATGGAATGGTAAATTAGATTATACTTTCGACTACTTTCAAAAAAATACATCAGATTTACTTTTACGTGTGCCAATTCCTTTGTCAGTGGGGTCTAGTAATGATCCTTATACAAATGCCGGAGAGGTTTCAAATAAAGGTTTTGAGATGGGTTTAACACTTAATCAAAAAGTAGGAGAAGTTAATTTCTCTATAAATTCTAATATTTCAAGTGTAAAAAATCGTGTTGAAGGATTGAGCACAGGAAGTCAGATTCTTGCGGGTTCTAGTGGATCATTTCATGGATCAGCTGTGACTTACAGTAAAGTTGGATACCCTATTTATTCTTTTTTCCTTGTTAAGACAGATGGATTGTTCAGATCACAAGAAGAACTGGATGCACATAATGTGAATGGAAGTCCTATTCAACCAAGAGCAGCAATAGGAGACATAAGATATATTGATTTTAATGGAGATGGAAAAATTGATGCTGGAGACAGACAATTTAGAGGAAGTGCTTTTCCTGATTTCGAATATGGACTTCGTATTCAAGCAGATTGGAAAGGAATTGATTTGACCGTTGCTGCTCAAGGTGTTCAAGGTAATGAGATATATAATGGAAATAATACGGACTTAGCAACAGTAAAAGCAAATACAAATTATGCTACTTCAACTTTAGATTCATTTACTTTTAATCCTAACTCTAATTTTCCAAGATTGAATATAGATGATCCAAATGATAATGGCGCTGATTATTCAGATCGTTTCCTTGAAGATGGTTCTTATCTTAGGATAAAAACGATTCAAGTTGGGTATACGTTTCCTAATGACTTAAGTAAAAAAATAGCAATTGACAGATGTCGATTCTATGTTGCAGGAGATAATCTTTTCACTTCTACTAAATATACAGGATACAATCCGGATGTTTCGGCTGATGGACTTGGAGGTAGAGGAATAGATTATAAATCGTACCCATTAAGCAAGACTATTATTTTTGGTATGCAACTTAACTTTTAAATCAACGAAAAATGAAAAAGAAATTAATTATATTATATTTTATGGGAGGACTTGCTTTGCTAAGTTCTTGTTCCGAGGATCTTGAATTGCAAAATCCTAGTAAAGTAACAACTGGTTCTTTCTGGCAAACTCAGGATGATTTGGAATCGGGGTTAGCGACTGTTTACAATGTTTTAGTAGATAACAATAACGCAGGATATTGGGAAATACAAGCAATGCAGTTGAAGGAAAACAGAACAGAAAATTTTGTTGCCAGAAATGATGTTCCGGGGCGTTATGCAGTTTCTACATATAAGAATACACCTAGTACAAATGAAACTACTGGAATGTATAAAGCAATGTACATTGGTATATTTCGTGCAAATCAAGTAATCAATTATGCTCCTCAAATCAAAAATATTGATGAGACTAAAAGAGCACAGCTAGTTGCTGAAGCAACATTTCTTAGGGGATTAAATTATTTTAATTTAGTGAATGAATTTGGGAGTGTTCCAATTTTTACAGATCTAGTAAAAGAATCAGCAGATTATTTTAAAGAAAAATCGACAGAAGAGGAAGTATGGAAACAAGTAATTGCCGATTTTGAGTCTGCAGCAACAAGTCCGCTACCGGAAATCTATCCTTCAGCTCTAAAAGGCAGAGTAACAAAAAATACGGCAATCGCTTACCTTGGAAAATCGTATTTGTATTTAAAAAATTGGACAAAAGCCGAAGAGCAATTTTCTAAACTGGTAAATAACGAAACCGCAAATGGATATGGTCTTTTGGATGATTACGCACAATTATTTGATGGTAAGCACGAAAATAGTAAGGAATCAGTGTTTGAGATTCAGTTTAGTAGACAAGGGGGTGCTACTATTTGGGGTGGAAATCCATCCGAAAGATCTAGAGCAACTACTATGGCTCAAGAATTAGCGCCAGGAGAAGTTGGAGGATGGTTTGAGCTGTTGCCAACAAAAAAATTATTAGAGGCTATGATCAAAGAGAAAACTGCGGATGGCAGCTTTGATCCTAGAGCTTTAAGTACTTTGGCTTGGAGCTATCCTGGCAGTATTTACTATAATTATGATTTTGCATCAAAGTTTGGGGCGAATGCTATATGGATTAGAAAAAATCAAAACTGGTGGAACAAAGATGAAGGGGATTGGAAATCAGAACTGAATGAATATGCAATGCGTTATGCTGATGTACTTTTAATGCTTGCTGAAGCAAAAACAATGCAAGGAAAAGTTGGTGAAGCCATACCTTTGGTAAAAAGAATTAGAGATAGAGCGAAGTTAGGCACTGTCGTAATGACAGGATGGAGTCAAACTCAAATGATGGATGAGATTATGCACCAAAGAAATGTTGAATTTGCTCGGGAAGGGATTCACTGGTATGATTTAAGAAGATGGGGTACTTTAGAAAAAGTAATCAAAGGAAGTCAAGTTGGTGGTTATCTTAATTACTCGGCTAAATACAACTACTTTCCTATTCCGGAAAGTGAGTTAAATAATAACCCAAAAATGACACAAAATGCCAATTGGTAATTAGGGTTTATGCAATTTAATTAATGAAAAGTTAAATTAAGAATTTGACAAATGATTAATAAACTATATCATAGCGGATTAATCATTTGTCATCTCTTATAAAAAACATCCGATATCTTTAAGTGTATTAGATAAAAGTATTTCGATCTTAAAAATTCATTATAAATGAAAAAAGCAACAATTTTAGCCTGCATTTTTACCGTTATTTCTTTGGTTGTGTTCGCACAAGAAAAGCCAATGACTAATGATTGGGAAAATCCAGCAATATTTCAGATTAATAGAGAACCGGCGAGAGCCGCATTTTTGCCTTATGCTGATGAATCATCTGCTATTGCTGATGATTATACTCGTTCCCCTTGGTTTCTTACCTTAGATGGGAAATGGAAATTTAATTGGGCACCAACACCCGATCAGCGTCCTAAAGATTTTTTTAAGACAGATTTTAATACAACCAATTGGAAAGAAATTACGGTTCCTTCAAACTGGGAATTGGGCGGGTATGGAATTCCTATTTACACTAACATTACCTATCCATTTGTCAAAAATCCACCATTCATTGATCATGCAGATAATCCAGTGGGGTCTTACCGACGTACTTTCGAGTTGCCAGAAAATTGGAACGAACGCCGTGTTTACCTTCATTTTGAAGCAGGAACTTCAGCAATGTATATTTGGATAAATGGAGAAAAAGTAGGCTATAGTGAAAACACGAAAAGTCCAACGGAATTTGATATTACTAACTATGTAAAAGTCGGTAAAAACCAGGTTGCTGTTGAGGTGTATCGATGGAGTGATGGTTCTTATTTGGAAGATCAAGATTTTTGGCGTTTGTCAGGGATCGATCGTGACGTTTACCTTTACAGTACTGCTAATACTCGTATTGCAGATTTCTTTGCCCGTCCTGATCTTGACGATTTTTATAAAAACGGAAGTCTCTCTGTTGATGTTAAACTTAAGAACATGAACAAGGTTGCAAAAAATGGTCAAACTGTAGACGCTAAATTGGTGGATGCAACAGGAAAAGAAGTTTTTGCAAAAACGATTAAAGTAGATTTAAAAGCAAATTCAACGGAATCAGTTAGCTTTAATGATAAAGTAGCTTCACCACTTTTATGGAACAATGAAAGTCCTTATTTATATACTCTATTGCTTACACTTAAAGATGATATTGGAAAGCCCGTGGAAACGGTTGCTACTCAAATCGGTTTCCGAAAAGTAGAATTAAAGAACGGACAGTTATTGGTTAACGGCATCCGAATCATGGTGCATGGTGTAAATATTCATGAACACAATCCTAAAACGGGTCATTATCAAACTAAAGAAACCATGATGAAGGACATTCGCATGATGAAGCAATTAAATATCAATGCGGTGCGAAGCAGTCATTATCCGTCTAACCTTGAATGGGTGAAGTTGTGTAATCAATATGGTTTGTTCTTGGTAGACGAGGCTAATATTGAAACTCATGGTATGGGTGCTGAATTGCAAGGTTCCTTCGATAAAAAAAAACATCCTGCTTATCTGCCTCAGTGGAAAGCAGCTCACATGGATCGCATTTACAGTTTGGTAGAGCGAGATAAAAATCAACCTTCTGTAATTCTTTGGTCTTTGGGTAATGAGTGTGGAAACGGACCTGTTTTTCAAGAGGCTTATAATTGGATAAAAAATAGAGACAAAACTCGATTGGTTCAATTTGAGCAAGCTGGTGAAGAAGAAAACACCGATATAGTTTGTCCCATGTATCCTAGTATGGATTATATGAGAGAATATGCTAAACGCAAAGAGGTGAAACGTCCGTTTATTATGTGTGAATACTCACATGCTATGGGTAATAGTAGTGGTAATTTTCAGGAATATTGGGATATTATTCGCAGCAGCAATAATATGCAGGGAGGATTTATCTGGGATTGGGTAGATCAGGGATTTGAAATGACAGATGAAGTAGGACGTAAATATTGGTCGTATGGTGGAGATATGGGAAGCCAAAATTACACCAACGATGAAAATTTCTGTCATAACGGATTAGTTTGGCCAGATCGTACGCCGCATCCAGGTGCTTTTGAAGTAAAAAAAGTGTATCAGGATATTCTTTTTACAGCAGTTGATTTAAAACAAGGAATTATTCAGGTAGAAAACGGATTTGGTTATACAAATCTTGATAAATATCGTTTCAAATATGAAGTGCTAAAAAACGGGATAGTTATCAAAACAGGAACTAGTGCTATCGTTCTTGCGCCACAATCTAAGAAACAGGTTCAGTTTGAATTACCAAAAATTGCTACTAAAGATGGAGTGGAATATCTTTTAAATATTTTTGCCTACACAAAGGAAGGTACGGAAGTGTTACCTCAAAATTATGAAGTAGCCCGCGAACAATTTTCAATTGGGGAGCCTAAATATTTTGTTAAAGAAGCTGATGCTGGTACAAATCCTATAGTTAAAGACACTAAAGATGCTATCACCCTCAGCGCTGCAGGTGTTGAAGTAACTATAAATAAGAAAACGGGTTTAATGCAACAATATAAATCTAACGACGAATATTATTTCAATCAAATGCCGGTTCCTAATTTTTGGCGAGCACCTACGGATAATGATTTTGGGAATTATATGCAAGTAAGCAGTAATGTATGGAGAACAGTGGGAAGATTCAGTAATTTGGATGCTATTGAGGTCAAAGAAGTGTCTGGTAAAACGGTAGTAGTGGCTCATCTTTTCTTAAAGGATGTAGCTTCAGCTTATACAATTACTTATACAATGGATTCTACTGGTAGTTTAACTGTACAAAATTCATTCAAAGCAGGAAACAATCCATTATCCGAAATGCCTCGTTTTGGAATGTTGTTCTCTCTCAAAAAAGAGTTTGATAATTTTAGGTACTACGGAAGAGGACCTTGGGAGAATTATCAAGATAGAAACACATCCTCTCTGAAAGGAATTTATGAAAGTAAGGTTGCTGATCAATATGTTCCTTACACACGTCCTCAAGAAAATGGATATAAAACAGACGTTCGTTGGGTAACACTTACAAATAATTCAGGAAATGGTATTGAAATTGAAGGTTTACAGCCGCTAGGAGTAAGTGCATTACATAATTATCCTGAAGATTTTGATCCAGGTTTGACAAAAAAATACCGTCATACGAATGATATTACACCACGTCATGAAGTTGTGGTATGTGTTGATTTAGCACAAAGAGGTGTTGGTGGAGACAATAGTTGGGGCGCTATGCCACACGAAGAGTATCAATTGAAAAATAAAGAATATAATTACGGTTTTGTTATTAAACCTAAAAAGAAATAAAAAATGAAAATTTCACTCCTATTTTAGCAATTATGAATAGGAATGAAATAAACTAATCTGATAGAAAATCGCTGTTAAAATCAATTATTATGAAATCGACATGTTTCCAAAAAAAACATAAACGGGAATGAAGAATGGCAATACCCTATTCCTATAAAAAAAAATATTATCTACATATGAAAGAAAAACTAAAATTCTGTTTCAATAAAAAGAGTGTTTTTACATTGTTTTTTATGTTTGGTGTCATCAGTTTATGGGCGCAAAAAGTTACAATACCTATTGCAACCAATAGCAATATGATGTTGTTGCAGACAGATAGTAATAATCGTTTGATGACAGTCTATTTTGGGAAACCTCTAGCAAATGTGAGTGAATATCCATCAGCTTCTTTGGCTTATAATTTCAAGGATGAGAATGCTGGAATTTATAATGGAGTCTATACTCCTGCGGGAACTTGGAATCTTTCAGAACCAGCTGTTCAAGTAAAGCATGCTGATGGAAATCCCTCTTTAGAACTTAAATATGTAAGTCATAAAACGGAAAAAATTGATGCGAATTCCTCTATTACAACTATTGTTTTAAAAGATCCAGTTTACCCATTTGAGGTGACTTTGTTTTATAAAGTTTGGCCCAAAGAAAATGTAATTGAACAATGGTCAGAAATAAAACACAATGAAAAGAAGGCTGTTCTGTTGCAAAAATTTGCGTCGGCTAATTTATATTTTACTAATAAAGATTTTTATTTAACCAGTTTTCAAGGACAGTATTTAAAGGAAATGCAACCTATTGAGTCAAAACTTTTGCAGGGAATAAGAACAGTAGATTCTAAACTGGGAACAAGAGCGATGTTGCTTCAAAACCCAAATTTTATTTTGTCTTTTGGGAAGCCTGCTTCAGAAACTGAAGGTACAGTGATGCTTGGGCAATTGGCTTGGAGCGGAAATTTTAAATTAGATTTTGAGGTTGACTCGTATAAGAATCTTCGTCTTATTGCAGGGGTTAGTCCATATGCCTCTGAATATCTTTTGCCAGCGAATCAAGTTTTTAAAACTCCGTCTTTGATATATGCTTTATCTAATAATGGTACTGGTGAGGCAAGTAGGAATCTTCATGATTGGGCAAGGAAATATAGAGTGTTGGATGGTGAAGGAGAACGTCTTACGTTGTTAAACAACTGGGAGGCGACTTATTTCGATTTTGATGAAAATAAAATTGCAGATTTATTTAAAGATGCTAAGGACATTGGAGTAGATATGTTTTTGTTAGATGACGGATGGTTTGGAAATAAATATCCTAGAAATGATGATAAAGCAGGTCTTGGAGATTGGAAAGAAAATGCAAAGAAGCTACCTCATGGTTTAGGTTATTTAGTAAAAGAAGCTAAAAAAGAAGGGGTTAAATTTGGAATTTGGATTGAACCTGAAATGGTAAATCCTAAAAGTGAGTTATATGAAAAGCACTTGGACTGGGTAATTCGACAACCGGAAAGACCGGAAGTATATTATAGAAACCAATTAGTGCTTGATTTGTCAAATCCAGAAGTACAGGATTTTGTATTTGGGATTGTAGACGACCTTTTTGTTAAAAATCCGGAATTGGCATTTATAAAATGGGATTGTAATGCGGTTATTTACAACGCGTATTCAGCCTATCTTAACAAAAAAGGTATTCCACAATCTAATTTATATGTTGATTATATAAGAGGGTTATATAAAGTACTAGAAAGAATTCGTGCTAAATATCCTAAAGTTCCTATGATGTTATGCTCAGGCGGAGGAGGACGTGGAGATTATGAACTGTTAAAATACTTTACAGAATTCTGGCCGAGTGATGACACTGAGCCTTTAGAAAGAATATTTATGCAATGGGATTATTCGTATTTTTTTCCCGCTATTACAACGGATAACCATGTCACTGACTGGGGAAAACAGCCGTTAAAATTCAGAGTTGATGTAGCAAGTATGGGTAAATTAGGATTTGATATTGTGGTTAGTCATTTAAGCGATAAGGATAAGTTGTTCTGCAAAGAAGCAATAAAAAATTATAGCTCATTCAAAGATATTGTTTGGCATGGTGATTTGTATCGTTTAGTGAATCCACATGAAAATGATATTTCTGCATTAATGTATGTTGATAAAGACAAGAGTAAGGCAGTTGTTTTTAATTATTTGGTTAACAATAGATTTATGTTGACAGCAACTCCACTTCCAGTCGTTTTGAAAGGATTAGATCAAAATAAAAAATATGCAGTAAAAGAATTAAACATATATCCAGGAGTCAGTTCTACGATCCCCTCTGAAAATGTTTTTTCAGGTGATTTTCTTATGAAGGTGGGGATTAATCCAAATGTAAATTTACAAAGAACAAGTGTCATACTTGAAATTACTGAAGTGGAATAAGATAAAAATGTGGTATGTATACAAAGGTTTTGACTTAGTAATTAACCCTCGAATAGTAAACATTCGAGGTTTTTTTAACACTTAAAAACTGGTAGGTACTGGTATGTATTTTTAGACAATTGTTTTATTTTTGATTTTTTGTATTTAATAAAAAAAAGGATGAAAATAAAAGAGATATCACATTTAAAAGACAGCTGTATAATGGAATTATTTGGTAGAATGCATGATGGTGAAGAGGTTTCTCTTTATGAATTAACCAACAAAAACGGAATGCAACTTAAGGTTACCAATTATGGCGCAACTATTACCTCATTGAAAATGCCACTGAAAAACGGTGAATTTGTAGATGTAGTATTGGGTTTTGATACTTTGGAAGCCTACATTAAATCATTTGATCTGGAAAGTGCGCCTTACTTTGGAGCAACCATTGGAAGATTTGCCGGAAGAATATGTGACAGCGAATTTGTATTAAACGGGACATCAATTCACTTAAAAAAGAATCAGAAGAATCATTCTCTTCATGGAGGAAATGGAGGTTTTAGTCAAAAAATATGGAAAGTAAAAAAAATAAATAACGGTAAAAACCCCTCCATAACATTAGCCTATTTTAGTCCAGATCAAGAAGAAAATTTCCCGGGTGATTTAACCGTTGAACTAACATATACTTTGGCTGATGTTAATGAATTAATCATAAATTACACTGCGTCAACGACAGAAGACACTGTTGTGAATTTAACGCATCACAGTTATTTTAATCTTGATGGACACAAATCCAATGTTTCTGAACAAGAAATAATGGTCAATTCCCATAGATTGTTAGAAACTACCAACGAAAATATTCCAACCGGAAGGTTTTTGAACGTAGCAAATTGTCCATTTGATTTTACTTCGCCCAGAAAATGCCCTTCGAAAATTGACAATACCTTTATTTTGAATAAAGAAAATGAATTTGCAGCTTCTCTTTTCAATAAAAGGAATAATTTAAAAATGTCAGTGTATACCAATCAGCCGGGTGCTCATATTTATGTTGGCGGTAATTGTTTTAATGCTGTAAAAGGAAAAGAAAATGCGGATTATCATGCTTTGAGTGGTATTTGTTTTGAGACTCAAAATTTCCCAAATGCACCTAATTACAAGCATTTTCCCAACTCAGTTTTGAGAAAAGATGAGTTGTATTATCACAAAACCATATATAAATTCCAATCTTTTTAATATGAAAAAAATAAAAATAGCAGTACTGCTTTTATTGACAATGCTTGCGTATTCTTGTAGTATTGCCCAAGATATAAACCAATCCGTTCCAAAGAATTCTTTTGCAAAAGGAGCCGATATAGGATGGTTGCCACAGATGGTTGCCACAGGATACAAATTTTACGATACCGATGGTTCTGAAAAAGATTGCTTGCAATTGCTGAAAGACAGAGGCATGAATACCATTCGCCTTCGTGTTTGGGTTAATCCAAATGATGATAAAGCCAGTGGGCATTGCAGCAAGGAAGAAACGGTTGTTGCGGCTTTAAGAGCTCAAAAAATGGGAATGCGCATCATGATTGATTTTCATTACAGCGATTCGTGGGCAGATCCCGGCAAACAATTCAAACCAAAAGCTTGGGAAAACCATACTTTTCCAGAGTTAATGACGGATGTTTACAATCATACTTTTGACGTTTTGAGTGCATTGAAATCAGCTGGAGTTACTCCGGAATGGGTTCAAATTGGGAATGAAATTCCTGGAGGTATGATGTGGCCCGAAGGAAGTACTAAAAATTGGAGTCAATTGGCACAATTACTAAACAAAGGCTATGAAGCTACAAAAGCTATTGATCCTAAAATTAAAGTAATCGTCCATCTTGACGAAGGAAATAATAATGAAAAATTCAGATTGTTTTTTGATAATGCCAAAGAAAATAAGGTAAAGTACGACGTGATTGGATTGTCCTATTACCCTTTTTGGATCAAGAAAGACTACACGGAAACTATTGCGGATTTAGCCAATAATTTGAATGATATGGTTACCAGATATGACAAAGAAGTGATGGTTGTAGAAGTTGGTGGTGAATATGACAAAGTGCAAAATACGTACGAAATGCTAGCCGCAACAATTAAAGCGGTCAAAGCAGTGCCAAATAACAAAGGACTTGGCGTAATTTATTGGGAACCACAGGGCGAAAAAAGTTGGAGCGGTTATTCCCTGAGCGCTTGGCATTCTGACGGGAAACCATCAATGGCGCTGGACGCATTCAAAGAATAGTTTTGATTAATAAAATTTTAAAAAAGGTTTGAAAATGAAGAAAGTAATACACGTTCTGTTTGTATGTTTCACTTTTACACAATTGGCTGTATCTCAAACGAGAGAAGTTAAAGTGTTAGATACCAATTGGAAATTTCAAAAAGGAGATTTTGAAGAGGCTTTTAAAGTAAATTTTAATGATTCGAAATGGGAATCCGTAACCGTTCCACATGATTGGGCAATTTACGGGCCTTTTGATAAAAATGTAGATATACAGAATGTTGCCATTGTTCAAAATGGAGAAAATATAGCTACCGAAAAAACGGGACGAACAGGTGCACTACCTCATGTTGGAACAGCGTGGTACCGCAATACATTTACATTGCCTAAAAATTCAAAAGGCAAAAAAATAATTTTACTTTTTGAAGGGGCGATGAGCGAACCTCAAGTGTATTTAAACGGAAAAAAAGTAGGAGAATGGGCGTATGGCTATAGTTATTTTTATTTTGATGTTTCCCAATTTATAAAAGATGGACCCAATACATTGTCCGTAAAATTAACCAATAAAGAATTTGCTTCACGCTGGTATCCCGGTGCCGGTTTGTATCGAAAAGTAAGTGTCATTGTAAAAAACAACGAAAGCATTGACCAATGGGGACAGTTTGTAACGACACCTTTTATAAGTTCGGCAATTGCTAAAGTTAATATTAAGACCAAAGTCTCTGGGGAAAATACTCGTTTAGTTACCACTATTTTTGATGCCGAAGGACATAAACTAAATTCAGAGGAGTCGGCTATACAATTCGGAAAGGAGTTCGATCAAAACATAAAAGTAGAAAAACCAAGATTGTGGAGTCCCGAAACTCCTTATTTGTATAAAGCGGTTTCCCAATTATATGTTGGAAAAGAACTGAAAGATGAAATTTCAACCCGTTTTGGGATCCGAGAAATAAAATACGAACCTAATAAAGGCTTTAGTCTTAATGGAAAGATAACCAAATTTAAAGGAGTTTGTCTTCATCACGATCTTGGTCCGCTTGGAGTTGCAGTAAATAAAGCCGCGTTACGCAGGCAAATGGAGATATTAAAAGATATGGGCTGTAATGCGATTCGCAGTTCGCACAATATGCCCTCTTTCGAGCAGCTTGAATTGGCGGATGAAATGGGATTTCTATTTTTGGCAGAGAGTTTTGATGAATGGGCAAAGCCAAAAGTAGAAAATGGGTATCATCGTTTTTTTGAGGAGTATGCCGAAAAAGACATCGTGAATTTAGTGCAGGCAACAAGAAATCACCCTTCTATTGTGATGTGGAGTTCTGGAAATGAAGTGCCGGATCAATGGGGAGAAGCTGGTGTAAAACGTGCCAAATGGCTGCAGGAAATATTTCATAGAGAAGATCCAACACGTCCGGTAACTGTAGGGATGGATCAGGTAAAAGCGACTATGGAATCTGGTTTTGGAGCTGTGCTGGATGTTCCAGGATTGAATTATAGGGTACATTTATATGATGAGGCCTTTGCAAAATTTCCGCAAGGGTTTATTTTAGGTTCAGAAACCGCTTCAACGGTGAGCTCCAGAGGGATTTATAAATTCCCTGTGGTTCAGGAAAAAATGAAACAATATCCTGATTTTCAATCTTCCTCTTATGATTTGGAAGCCTGTAGCTGGTCTAATGTGCCTGATGAAGATTTTGTGCTTCAAGATGATAAACCTTGGGTAATTGGGGAGTTTGTTTGGACTGGTTTTGATTATTTAGGAGAACCTACGCCTTATGATGAAAGCTGGCCGTCCCGAAGTTCTTATTTTGGGATTAACGATTTAGCCGGTTTACCTAAAGACCGCTATTATTTATACCGAAGCCGCTGGAATACAAAGGAATCTACGCTACATATCCTGCCACATTGGAACTGGGAAGGCCGCGAAGGACAGGTAACTCCCGTTTTTGTATATACAAGCTACAACAGCGCCGAACTTTTTATAAATGGCAAAAGCATGGGAGTGCAGAAAAAAAATAAAAATACACCCCAGAATCGCTATCGTTTGATGTGGATGGATGTGAAATATGAGCCGGGAACGGTAAAAGTGGTGGCTTATGATGACAATGGTAAAGCGGTTGCTGAAGAAGAAGTACGTACTGCTGGCAAGCCGTACCAAATTGTTTTAGATGCTGACAGGAAAACAATCACTGCCAATGGCGAGGATATATCCTTCGTAACCGTATCTGTAGTCGACAAAAATGGAATTCTTTGTCCTACGGCGACTAATCAGTTAAGATTTAAGGTTTCAGGGGCTGGGACTTACCGAGCTGCTTGCAATGGTGATGCTACTTCACTCGAAATGTTTCATAAAGAAACCATGAAACTTTTTAGCGGAAAATTGGTAGTGCTTGTAAAATCGACAAAAACTGCCGGTAATGTAAAACTTGAAGTAAATGGAGCTGGGCTTAAGAGCGGAAAATTGATTTTAGCAGCTACTAAATAAGTAAAAATCTTAAAAAGAAAAGAGTTGTTCAAGTATCAAGTACGGCTTTAAAAGCGAATACTTAACAATTTCAAAATAACAGTAATTTAAAGAAAATGAACGATTTATTAATTAAAAAAACGATAGCTTTTTTTGAAAAGAGCTTTGGAACTGAACCTCAAAAAATGGTGCTTTCTCCGGGAAGAATTAATATCATTGGTGAACATATTGATTATAACGATGGTTATGTTTTGCCGGCAGCAATTGACAAAATTATTTGTTTTGCTTTCGAAAAAAACGATTATAATACCTCGAAAATAATTGCTATAGATTTAGATGATTCTTTTGAAGTTGATTTGACAACGGACATGGAATTGACGGATAATGTATGGACGAATTATATCCGAGGAGTTATTAACCAATTGAAAATCAAAGGTTTTGAATTTAATGGGTTCAACTGTGTTTTTAGCAGTAATATTCCCGTAGGTTCTGGTTTGTCTTCATCTGCTGCACTCGAATGTGGGTTTTTGTTTGGAATCAACGAACTTTTTGACTTGAAAATAAAACCGGTTGATATTGCCTTAATGAGTCAAAGTGCCGAACATTGGGTAGGAATCAATTGTGGAATTATGGATCAGTTTTCGAGCGTCATGGGACAAGAAAACAAGGTAATAAAAATTGATTGCAAGACCTTAGAATATGAATACCATAATGCTGATTTTAATAATTATTCTTTGATTTTATTCGATTCGAATGTAAAACATTCCTTAATGACATCGGCTTATAATGAAAGAAGACAGCAATGTGAAGAAGGGATTGCGATTATAAAAAGTAATTTTCCTGAGATAACTAGTTTTAGAGATTGTAACGAGCAACATGTTTTAGGATTGCAACATGTAATGAGTGCCAATGTTTTTAAAAGGTGTCTTTTCGTTGTAAAAGAAATCAAACGGGTGAAACTTGCCTGTGAAGCATTAGATAGTGGAAAGATTGAAGTTTTAGGTAAATTAATGTTCGAAACGCACGAAGGATTATCAGCTGATTATGAAGTAAGTTGCGCCGAATTAGACATGATTGTAGATACACTTAAAAAAGAAGAAGCCGTAGTTGGTTCCCGATTAATGGGCGGTGGATTTGGTGGTTGTACCATCAACTTGATTAAAAAAGGGCATGAAGAGCGAATTAAACAGCAGCTTTCTGCACTTTATTTAGATTCTTTTGGAATAGAATTAAAAATTTACGATGTAAAAATCGGAAATGGAACATCACTTTATATTGCGAAATAAATGAAAAATTTTGATATCAACGAAGATCCGCACAGACGTTATAATCCGTTAATAAACGAATGGGTTTTGGTTTCTCCACACCGTTCGAAACGTCCTTGGCAAGGACAAAATGAAACAATAACTTCGGATGTCTTGCCGGAATATGACTCAACGTGTTACTTGTGTCCGGGAAATGTACGGGCGAATGGAATGGTCAATCCGGATTATGAAAGTTCTTTTATTTTTGAAAATGATTTTGCTGCTTTAAAGCAAGAAGAAATTGCATTTGAAGAAAACAAAAAGCAAACTTTTTTTAGAGCTAAGCCAGAAAGAGGAATTTCTCGCGTGGTGTGCTTTTCGCCAAAACACAATTTGACATTGCCGGAAATGCCAGCAGAAGCGATTGAAAATATCATTCATACCTGGCAAAAAGAATACACGGATTTAGGTACTGTAGATTACATTAATCATGTTCAGATTTTTGAAAATAAAGGAAGTGTGATGGGTTGCAGTAATCCGCATCCACATGGGCAAATATGGGCACAATCCTCGTTGCCAACCGAAGTGGAGAAAACGCAAAATAACTTAAAATCCTATTTTGAAAAACATAACAGAACGCTTTTTCAGGATTACATAAAGGAGGAGATGGAATTAGATGAACGCATTGTTGTAGAGAATGATCATTTTGTGGCATTGGTTCCTTTTTGGGCAATTTGGCCGTATGAAACAATGATTGTCAGCAAACGGAATGTGAGTAAAATAACGGATTTCACGGAAACGGAAGTAACCGATTTTGCAATTATTTTAAAGCAATTGACGACCAAATACGACAATCTTTTTGAAACATCTTTCCCGTATTCATCTGGAATTCATCAATCACCAACTGACGGAGAATTGCATCCGGAATGGCATTTTCACATGCATTTTTATCCACCCTTATTGCGTTCCGCAACTGTGAAAAAATTCATGGTGGGTTACGAAATGATGGGAGAATCGCAAAGAGACATCACACCAGAGAAAAGTGCTGCCGTTTTAAGAGCGCAATCGAATGTACATTATAAAATTAAGTCATGAAAATAGTTGTCACAGGAGGTTTGGGATTCATTGGTTCTCATACCGTAGTGGAATTGCAAAATGAAAATTTTGAAGTTGTTGTTATTGATAATTTGTCTAATTCCTCCATTGATGTTTTGGATGGTATAGAACGAATCACAGGTAAAAAAACACTTTTTGAACAAATAGATTTAAGAGATAAAGTAGCTGTTCAAGCTTTCTTTGAAAAGCATGATGATGTGGCTGGTGTGATTCATTTTGCTGCCTCCAAAGCAGTTGGAGAAAGCGTGAAAGAACCTTTGTTGTATTATGAAAATAATGTTGCTTCATTGGTTTACATTTTACAGGAGTTACAGAAAAAGTCGGAAGCTAATTTTATTTTTAGTTCCTCTTGTACGGTTTATGGTCAAGCCGAAGTGATGCCAATTGCCGAAACGACACCAATTAAAACTGCAATGTCACCTTATGGTAATACCAAGCAAATAGGAGAGGAGATTATTGCGGATGTTACGAAAGTAAGTACTATCAATGCTATTTTGTTGCGCTATTTTAATCCCATCGGTGCACATCCATCAGCTGAAATTGGAGAATTGCCCATCGGTCTGCCGCAAAATTTGGTTCCTTTTATTACACAAACCGGAATGGGTTTGCGTGCTACATTATCCGTTTATGGGAATGATTACCCAACGGTTGACGGAACCTGCGTTCGGGATTACATACACGTAGTCGATTTGGCGAAAGCTCATGTTATAGCTTTGCAAAGATTGGTAAACAAAAAGAATTCTGATAAATTAGAAGTTTTTAATCTGGGCACTGGAACCGGAAGTTCCGTACTGGAAGTGATTAACGCTTTTGAAAAAGTTAGCGGACAAAAATTGCCTTACACTATTGTTCCAAGAAGAGAAGGAGATGTGACTTCGGTTTATGCCAATACGGATAAGGCCCATACGGTTCTTGGTTGGAAAACACAGTCTAGTCTGGAAGAAGCGATTGACAGTGCTTGGAAATGGGAACAAAAGGTCAGAAAAAGCCGTTAGAAATTTACGGAACCACTTTTTGTTGTGAAATCAATATGAAAGTGCAGTGAATATAATAGATTAAGGACTTTTTTTATGATTTAACCTATACATCATTTATAAATGTAAAAAATACATTTATAAATGATGTAAATAAATATTTTTATTTTACTTTTGACTTTCATAATTCATAAAAAAATAATAAAATTAAAATACATATCACATTTTATATTCAATTCTACAATTGAATTATATGGTTTTAAGCATAGTTTAGTGTGATTTGTTTAAAAAAATAGTATAATTACACTCATAAAAAAGAATATATAATACAAGACAATAATCTCATTCATTTATATTAATTTCTAAAACACAAATTACTCATGAACCAGAACCTTGCTTTTGCTGATTACGCAGTATTTATTATTTATTTTATCGTGGTATCCACTTATGGATATACCGTTTATCGCAAACGTGAGAAAAACGAACATGATGCCAAAGCTTATTTTCTGGCTGAGGGAACATTGACATGGTGGGCTATTGGAGCTTCTTTAATTGCGTCTAATATTTCTGCTGAACAGTTTATTGGAATGAGTGGGGAGGGATTCTTTTTAGGAATTGCAGTTGCCGCTTATGAATGGATTGCTGCTATTGCTTTGATTATTGTGGCCGTTTGGTTTATTCCGGTTTATTTAAAAAATAAGATTTACACCATGCCTCAGTTTTTAAAAACAAGGTATAACGAATCAACGGCTTTAATTATGGCCGTGTTCTGGTTGTTTTTATATGTATTTGTAAATCTTACTTCTATTTTATATTTAGGTGCTGTTGCCATTAATGGATTAGCGGGTGGCGAATATTTACACGCTATTATGATTGGGCTTGCCGTTTTTGCTTTAGTGATCTCCTTAGGAGGTATGAAAGTGGTGGCCTATACAGATGTAATTCAAGTTGCTGTTTTAATTATCGGTGGATTGGTTACGTCATATATTGCTTTGACAACAGTTGGACAATATTTTGGTGTTGGAGAAAATGCAATTGCAGGATTTAAGGTATTAATGAGGGAAGCTCCGGAGCATTTCAAAATGATTATCCCGGAACCAACAGCGACTTCTTCTCAAAATGATATTAATAAGTATCTTACTTTTCCAGGAATGATGTCGTATTTGGCTGGTATCTGGATTATTAATCTTAATTATTGGGGTTGTAACCAATACATTACCCAGAGGGCTTTGGGTGCCGATTTACAAACGGCGCGTACCGGTATTTTGTTTGCAGGTATTTTGAAATTGTTAATGCCGCTTATTGTTATGTTGCCGGGAATTGCTGCTTATGTTTTATATGAAAACGGACATTTACCTCAATTAGTAGGTGGGAAAGATGGTGCGTATTCTGCAGTGTTAACATTTTTGCCAACAGGTTTAAAAGGATTGTCTGTAGCTGCTTTAACGGCTGCTATTGTTGCGTCATTAGCGGGAAAAGTGAATAGTATTTCTACTATTTATACTTTAGATGTGCATAAAAAATACATTCAAAAAGATGCGAGTGATCGAAGCCAAGTCAACATAGGGAGATATGCTGTTTTTGCAGCGATGCTTTTGGCTGTTGTGTTTACTTGGAATGATATTTTAGGAATTGGTGGTGTAGGTGGGTTTACTTATATCCAAAAATATACAGGGTTTATCAGTCCGGGGGTTTTTGCTATGTTTTTCCTTGGAATGTTCTGGAAAAGAACTACAGGCACTGCGGCGATAATAGGGGTGATTTCAGGTTTCTTGTTGTCGGTATTGTTTAACGAATTTGCGCCGGAATTATTTGGAAATGAAACCTTATTATACACTGCCTACACCAATGGAAAAGGCGGATATGAAATACCATTTCATATTTGTATGGGATTGTCATTTATGTTCACCATGCTAATTATGATTGCAGTGAGTTTTGCTGGACCAAAAGTGAATCCAAAGGCTTTTGAATTAGATACGCAAATGTTTAAGTTGAAACCTCAAACAACAGTATTAATCGTCTTTATTTTATTGATTATTTTTGCTTTGTACGCTAAGTTCTGGTAGTACTATAACAATTAGTTTCAGTAGACAGGAATAAAATTAGTGCCGTTTAGTTAAAGTCGGTTGGTAAATTACTAATAGAAAACATAATTAAACGGCATTTGATTTTAAATACATTTGAATTATGTTACAATAGAATTTGAAATCATTATTTATAAAAGAATCTCTGAAGCATTTAAAATAAATTCAATCGGGGTATGATATTTTTTTGTAACAGAATAAATATTTACGGATTTTCGTGAAGTTACATGTGTTTTATCTAAATCAGTTGCTTTGTCTTTATAGATTCCAATAAGTAATTGAAAAAATGCTGTTGATTGCTTATTTAGTAATAGGCAGATACAAAAAAAGCTTCCGTTGATTTCGGAAGCTTTTTTTGTATTTTAATAAATGTGTTATTAGTCTCTGTTAACCAATGCATCTTGTTTCCAGGTTTTTACTGAAGCAATTCTGCTGTTAGAATAATCTACTTCATTTAAATTGTTACCATTCCAAAAAAGCCATTTTCCAGTTTTTTCTCCATTTTCATAACTAGCAACAGATAGTTTGTTGCCATTTGTGTCATATGAAGTCCAAACTCCGTCCAGTTTTCCATTTTTGAAGAAACCTTCCTGTTGTACTTTTCCATTTTCAAAATAGTAAGTTGTTTTTACTAATTCACCTACAGCTTCTAGTTTTGGATTGTTTTCTTGAGCAAATGCTATTCCTGAGAAGAGTAATGCGGTTAAGATTATATATTTTTTCATGTCGTTTGGATTTTTAAATTCATATTAGCTTAACAAATATATAAAACATTTTACAATAAAAAAACTTAAAGTTAACAATTTAGTAACATTGGACTAAAATTTAACATTAAAAATAAAATTTTCCGTAAATATCTAATACTAAAAAATGGTATTTCTCAATTCATTATTCATAATTAGTCCTAAATTTGCACCCGAGCCTAAAAGGCGAAACAATCTAAAATCAGAATAATGTATAGAAGTCATAATTGTGGCGAGTTGAATGCCTCACATATTAATATAGAAGTTACACTTGCGGGATGGGTTCAAAAATCACGTGATAAGGGATTTATGAACTGGGTTGATTTACGGGATCGTTATGGAATTACGCAATTAATTTTCGACGAAGGGCGTTCAGAAAAATCAGTTTTTGAATTGGCTAAAACTCTTGGTCGTGAATTTGTAATTCAGGTAAAAGGAACTGTCATTGAGCGTGAAGCTAAAAATAAAAACATTGCAACTGGTGAGATAGAAATTTTAGTTACTCAGCTTACGATCCTTAATGCTTCGCTGACGCCTCCTTTTACTATTGAAGATGAAACGGATGGAGGAGAAGACATCAGAATGAAATACCGTTACCTTGACATTCGAAGAAATCCGGTGAAAAACAATTTGATGTTTCGTCATAAAGTAGCCATGGAAGTACGCAAGTATCTTTCGGATTTGGATTTTTGTGAAGTAGAAACGCCTTATTTGATTAAATCTACTCCCGAAGGCGCAAGAGATTTTGTTGTGCCTTCTCGAATGAATGAAGGGCAGTTTTACGCGTTGCCACAATCTCCTCAAACGTTCAAGCAATTGTTGATGGTGGGCGGAATGGATAAATATTTCCAAATCGTGAAGTGTTTCCGCGACGAAGATTTACGTGCGGATAGACAGCCGGAATTTACGCAAATTGATTGCGAAATGGCTTTTGTAGAACAAGAAGATATTTTGAATGTTTTCGAAGGATTGACAAGACATTTATTAAAAGAGATTAAAGGCATTGAAGTAGATAAATTTCCAAGAATTACTTACGAATATGCCATGAAAACCTATGGAAATGACAAGCCTGATATCCGTTTCGGAATGGAATTTGGCGAGTTAAATGAAGTGGCGAAACACAAAGAATTCCCGGTTTTCAACGCTGCCGAATTAGTTGTGGGAATTGCAGTTCCGGGAGTTGGAAATTATACCCGTAAAGAAATTGATGGACTAATTGACTGGGTAAAACGTCCTCAAGTGGGTGCAAGCGGAATGATTTATGTAAAATGCAACGAGGACGAAACCTATAAATCATCAGTAGATAAATTCTACGACCAAGATGATTTAACGCAATGGGCAAAAATCACCGGCGCAAAAGCTGGGGATATGATTTTTGTGCTTTCGGGACCAGCTGATAAAACACGTACACAATTAAGTGCGTTGCGTATGGAATTAGCGACGCGATTAGAATTGAGAAACCCAGCGGAATTTGCACCGCTTTGGGTGGTTGATTTTCCATTGTTAGAGTTTGACGAAGAAAGCGGTCGTTACCATGCCATGCACCATCCTTTTACGTCTCCTAAACCAGAAGATATGCATTTACTGGAAACCAATCCCGGAAAAGTACGTGCCAATGCGTATGATATGGTTTTGAATGGAAACGAAATTGGTGGAGGCTCAATTCGTATTCACGACAAAGCGACACAACAATTGATGTTTAAATATTTAGGTTTTACTGAAGAAGAGGCAAAAGCACAATTTGGATTCCTTATGGATGCTTTCCAGTTTGGAGCGCCACCACACGGGGGTTTGGCTTTTGGATTGGATAGATTAGTAGCAATTCTTGGTGGTCAGGAAACGATTCGGGACTTTATTGCTTTTCCAAAAAATAATTCAGGAAGAGATGTTATGATAGATGCGCCATCTGCAATAGATGAATCACAGTTAAAAGAGCTCCATATAAAATTGGCGAAGTTGTAGTTTATCGTTTAAACTTGTCAGAAAACGTTGAATATCAATATTTTTACAAAAAAAAAGATAAGAATGTCTTTCGTATTATAATAAATATTACATTTGCTCCATTATAAATTATTATTACTATTACAATGCGTACAGGTACAGTTAAATTTTTCAATGAATCTAAAGGTTACGGATTCATTACAGACGAAGAAACAGGAAAAGACATTTTTGTTCATGCATCAGGAATCAACGCGGAAGAATTACGCGAAGGTGACAGAGTTAGCTATGAAGAAGAAGAAGGAAGAAAAGGAAAAGTTGCTGCGAAAGTAGCAGTTATCTAAGCATAAAAAAATTAATTTTTTTTTGCCTACGAATGTTTAAAGACGTTCCGATTTATTTCGGAACGTTTTTTTTTTTAATTATTATTTAAAAATTATATCGTTTTCAAAATAAAAGAGCCTTCTTTTTTGGATATTTAAGTTTTATAAACGTTAAACACTTCACAAGATAAAAATCTTCCCTTATTTATAATTAATAAAAATTGTAAATTTACAACGTTGTAGTTGCTATCTATTTTTAAGTTTTAATTGTTATTTAATAATTTGAAAGTTATCTTTGTGACTTATTCTCATTCAAAAAATACCTAATATGCAATCCGATCAATTAAATTATATACCAATTTTAATGCAGTTCATCCTAGCTGTAGGATTTGTTGTAGGAACTATATTGATTTCTGGAAAACTAGGCCCTAAAAGATCCTCTGAATCCAAAGATAAAAATTTCGAATGTGGTATTGAATCTGTAGGTAATGCGAGAATTCCATTTTCAGTAAAATATTTTGTAGTTGCTATATTGTTTGTTTTGTTTGATGTTGAGGTAATTTTCTTGTACCCCTGGGCAGTCAATTTCAAGGAGTTAGGAATGGAAGGAATGATTAAAATGGTGATATTTATGCTTTTGCTTTTGGTAGGTTTTTTCTACATTATCAAAAAGAAAGCATTGGAGTGGGAATAAAGATTTATTTTAAATGTTTGATTCTAAATGGTAAATGATTTATCGCAATTTTAGTTCAAAGTTTATAATTCAAAATAATAAAAAATGAGCGATTCTAAAATAAATATGGTTGCCCCACCAGAAGGTGTTGTTGGTGAAGGTTTCTTTGCAACAAAACTGAATGATGTTGTAGGAATGGCTCGTGCCAATTCATTATGGCCATTGCCTTTCGCGACGTCTTGTTGTGGGATTGAATTTATGGCAACGATGGCTTCGCATTATGATTTGGCTCGATTTGGCTCTGAAAGAGTGAGTTTTTCTCCTCGTCAAGCGGACATGCTAATGGTCATGGGAACAATTTCTAAAAAAATGGCGCCAATTTTACGTCAGGTATACGAGCAAATGGCAGAGCCTCGTTGGGTAATCGCTGTTGGTGCTTGTGCTTGTTCCGGTGGGATTTTTGATACCTATTCTGTTTTGCAAGGGATTGATAAAGTAATTCCGGTCGATGTTTATGTTCCGGGTTGCCCACCAAGACCAGAGCAAATTGTTGATGGTGTTATGAAATTGCAGGAATTAGTGAGAAATGAATCCGTAAGAAGAAGAAGTTCTCCGGAATACCAAGAATTATTGGCTTCTTATAATATCAAATAAATAATGGCGCTAGAAACGATACAAATCCAAGAAAAATTAGTTGAAACATTTGATTCGGCTGTTTTTGAATTCAAGCAGGAAAAAGATATATTTTCATTTGAAGTCGCTGCCGATAAAATTACAGCGGTAATTCTTTTTTTGAAAAATGACCCAACATTGCGTTTTCATTTTTTAACAGACTTGTGTGGGATTCACTATCCTGACAATGATGTTGATCATCAATTTGCAGTAGTGTATCATTTGCACAATTGGTACGAAAACAAAAGAATTAAAATCAAAGCATATATCAGCGGTGAAAACCCAGAAATAAAAACAATATCAAACATTTTCTTGAGTTCGAATTGGATGGAAAGAGAAACGTATGATTTTTATGGGATCAATTTTATTGGTCATCCGCAATTGAAACGTATTTTGAATATGGATGAAATGATTTCTTTTCCAATGCGAAAAGAATTTCCAATGGAAGACAGCGGAAGAACGGATAAAGATGACCGTTTCTTTGGAAGAACAACCGACAATTATTAAACACACACAAACTATTATAATTTTTCACATTAAATAAATGTCAGAACTATTATTACCACCAGAGCATCGCTATGCTAAAAGAATAAAAGAACAACTAAACGAGGATGGAAGCGAGCTTTCGATCCTGAATTTAGGACCTACTCACCCAGCTACACACGGTATTTTTCAAAATATCTTGTTGATGGATGGGGAAAGAATTCTAGAAGCGGAACCAACCATTGGTTACATTCACAGGGCTTTCGAAAAAATCGCTGAAAACCGTCCTTTTTACCAAATCACGCCTCTTACTGATAGAATGAACTATTGTTCCTCGCCTATAAATAATATGGGTTGGTGGATGACATTAGAGAAATTATTGGATATTGAAGTTCCTAAAAGAGCACAATATTTAAGAGTAATTGTAATGGAATTGGCCAGAATCACGGATCATATCATCTGTAATTCAATTCTGGGTGTGGATACCGGAGCGTATACCGGATTTTTATATGTGTTCCAATTTAGAGAAAAAGTCTATGAAATCTACGAAGAAATTTGTGGTGCTCGTTTGACTACTAATATGGGAAGAATTGGTGGTTTCGAAAGAGATTGGTCGCCAGAAGCTTTTAGAAAATTAGATGTGTTTTTAGAAGAATTTCCAGCAGCTTGGAAAGAATTTGAAAACTTATTCGAAAGAAATAGAATTTTTATTGACAGAACGGTAAACGTTGGTGCTATTACGGCTGAACAAGCTATGGCGTACGGATTTACAGGTCCAAATTTGCGTGCTGCAGGTGTTGATTATGATGTTCGTGTGGCGCAACCCTATTCTTCTTACGAAGATTTTGATTTTATTATTCCTGTTGGAAAATCAGGTGATACGTACGATCGTTTTTGTGTTCGTAATGCCGAAGTTTGGGAAAGTTTGAGCATTATTCGTCAGGCATTGGCAAAAATGCCGGAAGGAAATGACTTTCATGCTGATGTTCCAGATTATTACCTTCCTCCAAAAGAAGATGTTTATTCCAGTATGGAATCGTTGATTTACCATTTCAAAATTGTAATGGGTGAAGTTCCTGTTCCAGTTGCCGAGATATACCATCCTGTTGAAGGTGGAAATGGAGAACTAGGTTTTTATTTAGTTACTGACGGAAGCAGAACACCGTATAGATTGCATTTCCGTAGACCTTGCTTCATTTACTATCAAGCGTATCCAGAAATGATTAAAGGGGCATTATTATCGGACGCAATTGTTATTTTGTCAAGTTTAAATGTTATTGCCGGAGAATTAGACGCATAAAAGATATCAGATTGTTGATTAACGATTTTAGATTTCAGATTTAAAAAAAATGGAAAGAACTTATCACAAACAAGAAATAAACATGACTGCAGCATTGATGACTCGTATCAATGAATTGATAAGTCATTATCCTGAAGACAAAAGAAAATCAGCTTTGTTGCCTGTTTTACATGAAGTTCAAGATGCTCATGAAAATTGGTTGAGTATTGAATTAATGGACAAAGTTGCTGAAATTCTTTTAATCAAGCCAATCGAGGTTTACGAAGTAGTATCGTTTTATACGATGTACAACCAAAAACCAATTGGGAAATACATGTTCGAATTTTGTCAAACTTCACCGTGTTGTTTGAATGGAGCAGAGAATCTAATGGATTACACGTGTGAAAAATTAGGAATTAATCTTGGCGAAACAACTGAAGATGGAAACTTTACAGTAGTTGGGGTTGAATGTTTGGGTGCTTGTGGTTATGCTCCCATGATGCAATTAGGCGATTTTTACAAAGAACATTTAAACGAAGAAAAAATCGACCAGTTAATTGCAGATTGCAAAGACAATAAAATAGTTTTACACGATAAATAATATGTCACAAAAAATATTATTAGATAAAATAAACGTTCCGGGAATTAAAACCTATGAGGTTTATCGTCAGAACGGAGGTTACGCTTCTGTTGAAAAAGCATTAAAAACCTTAACGCCAGATGATGTGGTCGAAGAAGTGAAAACTTCTGGATTACGTGGTCGTGGTGGAGCGGGTTTCCCTGCCGGAATGAAATGGAGTTTTATTGATAAAAAATCAGGAAAACCAAGGCATTTAGTTTGTAATGCAGATGAATCTGAGCCTGGAACTTTCAAAGACCGTTATTTGATGGAATTTATTCCTCATTTATTAATTGAAGGAATGATTACTTCTAGTTATGCTTTGGGCGCAAACCTTTCGTATATCTACATTCGTGGAGAATACATGTGGGTGTATAAAATATTAGAAAGAGCCATTAACGAAGCAAAAGCTGCTGGATTTTTGGGTAAAAATATATTGGGTTCAGGATACGATCTAGAACTTTATGTTCATTGTGGTGCCGGAGCTTACATTTGTGGTGAGGAAACTGCGTTGATTGAATCGTTGGAAGGAAAAAGAGGAAATCCTCGCATCAAACCGCCATTTCCTGCTATTTCAGGACTTTGGGCAAATCCAACGGTTGTAAATAACGTAGAGACGATCGCCGCAGTGCCTTGGATTGTTAATAATTCAGGCGCGGAATATGCCAAAATTGGTATTGGGCGTTCTACAGGAACCAAATTAATTTCGGCTTCAGGGCATATCAAAAACCCAGGGGTTTACGAAATTGAAATGGGTTTAAGTGTTTATGAATTCATGAATTCGGATGAATATTTAGGCGGAATGAGTTCGGATAGACCTTTAAAAGCATTTGTACCGGGAGGAAGTTCTGTTCCCGTTTTACCTGCTCATTTAATTTACAAAACTGCCGCTGGCGAAGATCGTTTGATGTCATACGAATCGTTAAGTGATGGTGGATTTGCAACTGGTTCTATGTTAGGATCAGGTGGATTTATTGTTTATAATGATACGTCTTGCATTGTTCGTAATACTTGGAATTTCTCTCGTTTTTACCACCATGAAAGTTGTGGTCAATGTTCTCCTTGTCGTGAAGGAACAGGCTGGATGGAAAAAGTATTGCACCGAATAGAAAATGGTCACGGTCGGGAAGAAGATATTGATTTGCTGTTGAGCATTCAAAGCAAAATTGAAGGAAACACTATTTGTCCATTGGGTGATGCAGCAGCTTGGCCAGTGGCAGCAGCAATTCGTCACTTTAGAGACGAGTTTGAATACCACATTCGTTTCCCGGAAAAAATAAAAAATAGAGATCATTTTGTTGCTGAACCTTTTAATAGTCTCAATGTCTTAAAGTCGAAAGTCATAACGTAAAGAAAGAATGGGAAAATTTAAATCGTTTGAAGAAATTAATTCTTGGCAAAAATCTAGATTATTTAATAAAAGGATTTATGAAATAACAGAGAATACAATTTTTAAAAAAGATTTTGATTTCGTTAGACAAATTAGAAGAGCATCAATTTCAATTTCTTCAAATATTGCTGAAGGTTTTGAAAGGAATACAGATAAAGAGTTTGTTTATTTTTTATATGTATCAAAAGCATCAGCTGCCGAAGTAAGGTCGCAATTATATTTAGCATTAGATTTAAACTATATTTCAAAGATAGAATTCGATGAATTATATTTAAATGTTTCGGATATATCAAAATTATTAAGTGGATTTATAAAATATTTAAATGATAGTCAAAAGAAATAAAGTCGAAATGTATTCGGCATTAAGACATTTGACTTTAAGACGTTAAGACTTTAAACATGAAAGTAACCATAGACGGTCAAAGCATAGAAGTAGAACCAGGAACAACAATCCTGCAGGCAGCACGTATGATAGGTGGAGAAGTTGTTCCGCCAGCAATGTGCTATTATTCTAAACTAAAAGGGAGCGGTGGAAAATGCCGTTGTTGTTTAGTGGAAGTTGCCAAAGGAAGTGAAGCTGATCCAAGACCAATGCCTAAATTAATGGCATCTTGTGTCACTGGTTGTATGGACGGAATGGAAGTGAACAGTAAATCTTCGCCAAGAGTAACCGAAGCCAGAAAATCAGTAACGGAGTTTTTATTGATTAATCACCCTCTAGATTGTCCGGTTTGTGATCAAGCAGGAGAATGTGATTTGCAAAATTTAAGCTTTGAGCACGGGAAATCAGAAACTCGTTTTATCGAAGAAAAAAGAACTTTTGAACCCGAAAATATAGGTCCAAATATTCAATTGCACATGAACCGTTGTATTCTATGTTACCGTTGTGTAATGGTAGCGGATCAATTGACTGACGATCGTGTACATGGAGTAATGGATAGAGGCGATCATTCGAATATCTCGACTTGTATCTCAAAAGCGGTTGATAATGAGTTTTCTGGAAATATGATTGACGTGTGTCCTGTAGGTGCTTTAACAGACAAAACGTTTCGATTTAAATCTAGAGTTTGGTTCAGTAAACCTTATGATGCACACAGAGATTGCCCTACTTGTTCTGGAAAAACTACCGTTTGGATGTTTGGTGACGAAATCCAACGTGTTACTGGAAGAAAAGATGAGTATCATGAAGTTGACGAATTTATTTGTAATGGTTGTCGTTTTGACCACAAAGATATTGCCGATTGGACTATTGAAGGACCGAGAGCATTTGAAAAAGATTCGGTGATCAACCAAAACAAATACAACAGAAAATTACAAAAAGTGGAAATCGCTACCGAAGATCATATCCTTTTAGGTAGAGAAGAAGACCGCAAGAAAATAAGCATGGCCGAAATTCCATTGACCGAAGAAGACATTATTAATCAAAAAAGCTTGGGTAATAATGGATAGTACTATTATCATAGAAAAAAGTGTCATTATTGTTGCAGTTTTTGCTTTGACAATGTTGATGGCAATGTATTCCACTTGGGCAGAACGTAAAGTGGCCGCTTGGCTTCAAGATCGTGTTGGACCAAACAGAGCCGGTCCTTTTGGATTGTTACAACCGCTTGCTGATGGTTTAAAATTATTCTCGAAAGAAGAATTTGAGCCAAACACTCCGAACCGATTTTTGTTTTTTGTAGGTCCGGCAATTGCTATGAGTACCGCTTTAATGACAAGTGCCGTAATTCCTTGGGGAGACAGACTGCATTTGTTTGGAAGAGATATTTTATTGCAGGCTACAGATTTAAATATTGGATTGTTATACTTTTTTGGCGTTGTTTCAGTAGGTGTATACGGAATCATGATTGGGGGTTGGGCGTCTAATAATAAGTTCTCATTAATTGGTGCCGTAAGAGCTGCTTCGCAAATGGTATCGTATGAAATTGCCATGGGATTGTCCATAATTGCATTATTGATGATGACCGGAACGTTGAGTTTAAGAGAGATCTCTGAACAGCAAGCAGGAATGAATTGGAATGTGTTTTACCAACCGTTGTCTTTTATTATATTTTTAATTTGTGCTTTTGCAGAATCAAACAGAACTCCTTTTGACTTAGCGGAATGCGAAACAGAACTTATTGGAGGATACCATACGGAATATTCATCGATGAAAATGGGTTTTTATTTATTTGCTGAATATGCGAATATGTTTATCTCCTCTACGATTTTAGCAGTTTTATTCTTTGGAGGCTATAATTATCCTGGAATGAGTTGGGTTGTTGAAAATTGGGGGGTAAATATTGCGAATGTTTTAGGATTTGGCGCTTTGTTTATCAAGTTATGTGGATTCATCTTTTTCTATATGTGGGTTCGTTGGACTATTCCAAGATTCAGATACGATCAATTGATGCATTTGGGTTGGAGGATATTAATCCCATTGGCGATTATTAATATCATAGTCACCGGAATTGTAATTTTGAGAGCAGAAATTGCTACTTATTTAGGATTTTAAGATTTAAGATTAGATGGGATAAGAAAAAACTTAAGGTTCCACAATTTGCGACACCTTGATAAAATAAAAATACGGATGCAATTTGTGGCCAGTTAAAAAGGTTATATAAGGGGTTGCATTTTGCAACCCCTTCAGAAATGGATTAAAAAATTAGTCGATTTTAAATAAGCGATCTTTTATGGATGAGATTATTATACCGAACGAAATAATAACTAATAAGATCTATTTTATTAGAGGTGCAAAAGTGATGCTAGACAGAGATTTGGCAGAACTTTATAACGTTGAAACCAAAAGAATAAACGAACAAGTTAAAAGAAACGCATCGAGATTTCCTGAGCATTTTATGTTTCAATTAACCGAAAGTGAATTTGAAATCTTGAAGTCGCAAATTGCGACTTCAAATTGGGGAGGAGTTCGAAAATTGCCTCATGCCTTTACAGAACATGGAATATTGCAATTGTCTAATGTTGTAAAAAGTGAAAGAGCCACTCAGATGAGCATTAAAATAATAGAGATATTTGTAAGTTTGCGGGAGTTTATAAACAACAATCTAAGTGTAAAATTAGAAATCGAAGAAATAAAAAAGAAGTTGACGAATCACGATAAAAATATTGAATTGGTTTTTACTTATTTGGATGAATTGATGGAAAAACAAGACAATAAAATAGAAAGGAATAAAATTGGTTACAAAAATTAGAATTTAAAAAATAAACATTAATAATACCGAAATGCCCTAGCCCTGATAGTAGCGGCATCCTTTTATTTTTTTCTTTAAAAAAATAAAAAATATAGCGAATAGCAGGATTAAGCTTCAAATAAAAATAAAAAATGTCAATAGAAAGTATATCCTTATCGGGAAGAAAAAAGCTGGTCTCTAACAAGGAGATGACTTTTTGGGAAAGAATGTATCTTATTGCGATTGTCAAAGGTTTGATAATTACAATTCAGCATTTATTCACTAGAAAAGTAACGATTCAATATCCGGAGCAAGTACGTGAAAGGAGCCCTGTTTACCGAGGTCAACATCAATTGAAAAGGGATGAACAAGGTCGTGAAAACTGTACGGCTTGCGGTTTATGTGCGCTATCCTGTCCTGCTGAAGCCATTACGATGAAAGCGGAGGAGCGAAGAGCAGATGAAAAACATTTGTACAGAGAAGAAAAATATGCGTCGATATATGAGATCAATATGTTGCGTTGTATTTTCTGTGGTTTGTGTGAAGAGGCTTGTCCAAAAGACGCTATTTACCTGACGACTTCTAAAGTATTGGTTCCTTCTAGTTATGAAAGAGAAGATTTTATTTTTGGAAAAGACAAATTGGTCATGCCTTTAGATATCGCAATCAACAATGCTCAACTTAAAAACGCTAACTAATGTCTACAGTACTTATTATATTTTGTGTATTATCAGCTATAACGTTGTCAACTGCATTTTTGACAATTTTCAGTAAAAATCCAATACACAGTGCTATTTATTTAGTGATTTGTTTCTTTACGATTGCAGGTCATTATCTATTATTAAACGCACAATTCTTGGCAATAGTTCACATTATCGTGTATTCTGGAGCGATTATGATTTTGTTTTTATTCACGATCATGCTTATGAATTTGAATGAGCAACGGGAGGTTTACAGACCCAGGATTACAAGACTGGGTGCAATTGTTTCTTTCTGTTTGATCTGTTTGGTTTTGATAACCATATTTATAAACTCAAAACCCATTGTTGGAGAATACACTTCGACTGGTGAAGATTATCAATCTATAAAAGTATTGGGTAAGATTCTCCTAAATGAATATATGGTTCCGTTTGAATTTGCTTCTATATTACTATTGGTCGCTATGATTGGAACGGTGTTATTGTCTAAAAAAGAAAAATTGCAAAAATAAGATGAACAATATTTTAAACCACATCGGTATTGAAAATTATATATTCCTGAGCGTAATACTTTTTTGTATTGGCGTTTTTGGAGTGTTATACAGACGGAATGCTATAATCGTATTTATGTCAATTGAAATTATGCTGAATGCAGTAAACTTATTGTTTGTAGCATTTTCAACCTATCATCAAGATGCGCAAGGACAAGTTTTTGTGTTCTTCTCGATGGCTGTTGCTGCGGCAGAAGTTGCGGTAGGATTGGCGATTCTAGTTTCTATTTTTAGAAATTTAGGTTCAATTACTATCGATAATTTAAAAAACTTAAAAGGATAAATGGAAATGAATACCAATATAGCTTTAGTTTTAGTTCTCGCTCCTTTTTTAGGATTTTTAATCAATGTTTTCTTTGGTAAAAGCCTTGGAAAATCCCTTTCAGGAATAATAGGAACGCTTTCAGTTGTGGTTTCTTTTATTGCGACTGCTTATTTCTTCGGCGGAATTGCCGCGCAACCAGAAGGAATTTATATTTCGCTTTTTGATTGGATTGAAATCAGTACTTTTAAAGTCGATTTCGGATTTCAATTGGACCAATTGTCAGTTTTATGGCTGCTTTTTGTAACCGGAATTGGATCTTTAATTCATTTGTACTCGATCAGTTACATGCACGATGATGAAAATATGCACAAGTTTTTTGCCTATTTGAACCTTTTTATATTCTTCATGATAACCTTGGTAATAGGAAGCAACTTATTAGTAATGTTCATCGGCTGGGAAGGCGTAGGTCTTTGTTCGTATTTGTTGATTGGATTTTGGCACAAAAACCAAGAGTTCAATGACGCAGCAAAGAAAGCATTCATCATGAACCGTATTGGTGATTTAGGATTGCTAGTTGGAATTTTCATTCTTGGAAATTTATTCTCCACTTTAGATTACGCAACTTTAAAAACGGCTATCGCCGGTGCAACCGATCTAAATATGTATTGGCTTTCTATTGCTGCTTTCGCTTTATTCATTGGAGCTTGTGGTAAATCAGCACAAATTCCATTGTATACTTGGTTACCGGATGCTATGGCAGGACCGACACCAGTTTCGGCGTTGATTCACGCCGCTACGATGGTAACTGCAGGAATTTTTATGATTACCAGATTGAATTTCTTGTTTGATTTGACTCCGGATGTACAATCGATAATTGCAATAATTGGAGCCGTTACTGCTTTAGTTGCTGCCACCATTGGTTTGGTTCAAAATGATATCAAAAAAGTTTTGGCGTATTCCACTGTTTCACAATTGGGATTAATGTTTTTGGCTTTAGGTTTAGGCGCTTATGAAGTGGCTGTTTTCCACGTAATCACTCACGCTTTTTTCAAAGCTTGTTTGTTCTTAGGTTCAGGTTCTGTAATTCACGCTTTACACGGAGAACAAGATATGCGTAAAATGGGTGGCTTGAAAAAAGCGATGCCAATTACTTTTGCAACGATGTTGATTGCTTCTTTGGCGATTTCTGGAGTTCCATTATTCTCCGGTTTTTTCTCAAAAGATGAAATTTTATTAGTGGCGTTTCATCATAATATTCCGTTATGGGTTGTGGCTTCGGTTGCTTCTATAATGACTGCTTTCTATATGTTCCGTTTGATGTTTTTAACGTTCTTCCAAGAATTTAGAGGGACAGCAGAACAAAAAGACCATTTGCATGAAAGTCCTTCTTTGATTACCATTCCTTTGATTGTTTTAGCAATTTTGGCAACTATCGGTGGGTTAATCAGTTTGCCAGGAAATAGTTGGTTGAATAACTATTTGACTCCTATTTTACCAAAATTAGCAACTGCAGAACATCATTTAGGCACTACTGAATATATCTTGATGGCCATTGCCGTTGTAGGTGGATTAGTAGGAATTGGTATTGCTTACGCCAAATACATCAAACAAAATACAGTTCCTACAGAAGATGCTGCCATTACAGGATTTTCTAAAGTGCTTTACAATAAATATTATGTTGACGAATTTTATGACGCTATTTTTATTAAACCGATTAATTTCTTGTCTCGTTTTTTCATAGACACTGTGGAAACTGGTTTGTCAGCTTTAGTTTTTGGATTCGGAAAAGTTACCAACGAAATAAGTTACCAAGGAAAGAAAATACAAAATGGAAGCATTGGTCTTTATCTTTTTGTTTTCGTATTAGGGCTTTGTGCCATTGTTTCTTATTTATTTTTAGCTCAATAATTTTTTACTATGAATGTATCTCTAATATTAATTATACTTTTGGTTGGTGCGTTTGCAACGTTTCTTGCAGGCGATAAACTGGCTTCAAAAGTGGCTTTGTTCTTTGGATTAGCTGCTGCAGGCGCTTCTATTGTATTATTAAATCACTATAATTTAGGTGAAAATATCAGTTTCATTAACCAGTGGATCACGCAACTTAATATTTCTTTTGCTCTAAAAGCGGACGGATTATCGATGGCGATGCTTTTATTGACCACAGTTTTGACTCCAATAATTATATTTTCCTCTTTTGGGAATGACTATAAAAATTCAAAATCATTTTATGCGTTAATCTTGTTTATGTCGTTTGCAATGGCAGGAACATTCTTAGCATCAGACGGTCTTTTGTATTACATTTTCTGGGAATTATCATTGATTCCAATTTACTTCATCGCATTAATATGGGGTAACGGAGACACAGAAGAACGCAAAAAAGCGGTAGTTAAATTCTTTATCTATACGCTTGCCGGTTCATTATTTATGCTGGTTGCTTTTGTTTATATGTACCAACAAGCGGGTAGTCTTTTATTGGAAGATTTATACAAATTAAATTTATCGGCAACCGAACAATTGTGGATATTTTTGGCTTTCTTCTTGGCGTATGCCATTAAGATTCCATTGATTCCTTTCCACACTTGGCAGGCTAATGTATACCAAAAAGCTCCAACTGTAGGAACGATGCTTTTATCGGGTATTATGCTAAAAATGGGATTGTACAGTGTTATCCGCTGGCAATTGCCATTGGCGCCATTGGCAGCCAAAGAATACATGTACATTTTTATTGGACTTGGACTTGCAGGTGTAATTTACGGTTCAATTGTAGCTTTGAGACAAAAAGACTTGAAGAAATTATTAGCATATTCTTCTTTGGCTCACGTTGGATTAATAGCTGCGGGAACTTACACTTTGACATTAGACGGATTGCGTGGTGCGGTTTTACAAATGGTTGCACACGGATTTGTAGTTGTGGGATTGTTTTATGCAGCTGAAATTATCTTTAAAAGATATGAAACCAGAGCCATTTCAGAAATGGGTGGTATTCGTTCGCAAACACCAAAGTTCACTTCGATGTTTTTGATTTTGGTATTGGCATCTGTTGCTTTGCCAACTACCTTTAATTTTATTGGAGAATTCACCGTTTTATACAGTCTTTCACAAATCAATATTTGGTTTGCCATTTTAGGAGGAACAACCATAATTTTAGGAGCGTATTATATGTTGAAAATGTTTCAACATGCGATGTTGGGTGAAACCAATTCAAAAGTTTTTGCTGATGTAACAGTCAATGAAGGAATAACGTTGGTATTAATAATTGGTGTTTTATTCTTTTTTGGGATGTATCCAAAGCCAATTACTGATTTGATTACCCCAAGTCTGGAAGAAATTCTTAAAGTTATACATAGAAATTAGGATTTAGGATTTGAGAATTAGGATTTTTGTTGGATGAGTTAACAGGAATAATTTAACCATGACTAAAGAACAATTAAAAAATAGGACGAAGCAATTTGCATTGGATGTTTTTAAATTTTTAATGAGGTTAAATAAAACGAAAGCTGTCGATGTAGTTTCATACCAGCTTTTTAAATCATCTTCATCTGTTGCTGCTAATTATAGAGCAGTTTGTAGAGGTAAATCGACTGCTGATTTTTTAAATAAATTAAAAGTAGTAGATGAAGAAGCTGATGAAAGTTTATTTTGGTTGGAGTTTATAAAAGGATTAGAAATAGAATGTGATAAAGTTGAGCTTGAAAAATTAATAAAAGAAGCTGATGAATTGGTAGCAATCTTCTCAGCAGGGATAAGAACAATAAAAGAAAAAAATAATATAAAAAATTAGGTTTCAGATATAAAGAATTAGTTGGTTTTTAAATCCTAATTCGTAAATCCTAAATCAAACAATCAAAAAATGAATACATTAATAGCTATAATAGGATTAGGTGTTTTATGCCTTTTATTTGAAATATTTAATTTAAGGAAAGCCATTGTTCCAATAACAATCATTGGATTATTGGGAGTGCTGGGTTTAAGTATATCTGAATTTAATTTAACGGAGAGTTACTATAACAACATGATTGTTGTCAGTAAATTTTCGACTACATTTTCTAGTTTGTTTATTGTGCTTACCATTTTCTTGGTGGCTTTAGGACATAACTTTTACGAAAATCATCAATCTAAAATTTCTGATTTTATTGCTATAAAAATATTTTTATTGGCAGGAGCGGTAGCGATGGTTTCTTTTGGAAACTTAGCAATGTTCTTTTTAGGAATCGAAGTATTATCCATTGCCCTATATATTCTTGCAGCAAGTGATCGTATGAATTTAAAAAGTAACGAAGCAGGAATGAAGTATTTCTTAATGGGATCTTTTGCTTCTGGAATAATTCTTTTTGGGATCTGTTTGATTTATGGAGCTATGGGAAGTTTTGATGTTACTGAAATTAGCGAATTATCACAATCAGCTGAATTGCCAATTTGGTTTCCAATAGGAATTGTATTGGTAACAATTGGAATGTTGTTTAAAGTGGCTGCTGTACCTTTTCATTTCTGGGCACCGGATGTTTATGAAGGTTCTCCAGCGTTGACAACGGCATTGATGAGTACTTTAGCCAAAGTAGTTGCGATGGCGACTTTGTACAAATTATTATCAGTAATGAATGCCGATATTTCTGAATCATTCAAAACTATTGTGGTTGTGATTGCTATGGCTTCGATGACCGTTGGTAATATTATGGCCTTGAGACAAACGAATGTAAAACGTATGTTGGCTTTCTCCGGGATTTCACACGCTGGTTTTATGTTGATGACTTTATTGAGTCTGTCTACATCAGCAGGAAGTTTATTGTATTATGCCTCAGCGTATTCTTTGTCCGGAATCGCTGCTTTTAGTGTGATTTTGTACGTTTGTAAAAATAGAGATAATGAAGATGTCGTGAATTTTCATGGTTTAGGAAAAACAAATCCGTTGTTAGCAGCCATTCTTACAGCCGCCTTGCTTTCTATGGCTGGTATTCCAATTTTTGCCGGATTCTTTGCCAAGTTGGTTTTGTTCAATCAAACGATTCAGGCAGGTTATTTGGCTTTAGTAATCGTAGCGGTGGTGAATTCTATTATAAGTGTAGGATACTACTTCAAATTGATTTTAGCGATGTATACGAAAGAACCAAACGAAGAACGAAAAGCAACTCCAGTTATTATTTACGCCGTTGCCGTTATAGCGATTGTTTTGAATATCGCATTAGGGTTGTTCCCTTCATTTGTGTTGGATTTATTGGCATAAACGAAATCTTTAAAAATATACAGAAAACCATCAAGAGTAATTTTGATGGTTTTTTTGATTCCAAAGGTTTTCTGTTTTCTTTATTGTAATAAGTATTTACTATGCGGCTATCTATAATAAAGTTCGAAAACTCAATAAGCTCAAAACTGAATTGATTAAATTTGTATACACAAATGATTTAATCGTTTACTAAATTTAAGAAAATGGGAAATACATTAAAAATACAAATCTGGTCGGATATTATGTGTCCGTATTGTTATATAGGAAAAAGAAGAATAGAAAGTGCTTTACAAAATTTCGAACATAAAGATTCGGTTGAAATTGAATGGAAAAGCTTCCAGTTAGACGCTAGTTTTATAGCGTCTTCGGATGACAATATGGTAGAGCATTTAGCAGAAAAATATAGAAAAGATACAGATTGGGCTCAAAATATGCTGGACAGTATGACCGAAAATGCTAAAAATTCAGGATTGGATTTTCATTTTGAGAAATCTATTTTAGCCAATTCATTGAATGCACATCGCTTGTTGCATTTGGCTAAAAAACATAATTTGGCCAATGACTTAGAAGAATTATTGTTTAAAGCGTATTTAACCGACGGTAAGAATGTTAATGATTTGAATACCTTAAAAGCTTTGGGACTGGAAGTAGGACTCGCCGCTGAAGTTATTGATGAAGTGTTACATTCTGATGCTTACACAAATGAAGTGCAACAGGATATTAAGGAGGCGCAATCCATAGGTGTTCAAGGGGTTCCTTTTTTCGTTTTCGATAATAAATATGCAGTTTCGGGTGCGCAACACGTTGAAACATTTGTGAATACATTGGAAAAAGTATGGGAAGAAGGTAAATTTGATTCAAAAATAACGGTATTAAATGCCACCGATGGTGACAGTTGCGGAATCGATGGTTGTGATTAAAACGAAAATTACTTTATTTTTAATTAAAAAAAATGAAGTTAAAGCGGTGTCTTTAGCAATAAACAGATAAATTTACTTTAAAATATTTATTTCAAACCATTAAGAAATTAAGTTTCGTGTAGCGTTAAATCTAAATGAAATTTAATTTCTTAATGGTTTAATTACAATGCGAAACATTTGCAGTAGTGCTTAATTGTTAGCAGCAGTGAAAATCAGTAATTATGAGTAAAAGTACAAAAGTAATCCGTTGGGGAATATTGGGATGTGGTGATGTTACCGAACTAAAAAGTGGTCCTGCATACCAGAAAACGGATGGGTTTGAAGTGGTAGCAGTAATGCGACGAGATGCTGATAAAGCCGCTGATTATGCTAAAAGACACGGAATAAGTACGTATTACACCAATGCGGATGATTTGATTAATGATCCTGGAATTGATGCGATTTATATTGCAACACCTCCGGATGTTCATAAATTTTACGGACTTAAGGTCGCTGAAGCCGGAAAAATTTGTTGTATCGAAAAGCCTTTGGCTCCAAATTATCAAGATAGTTTGGCAATTTATACTGCTTTTGCAGTAAAAAAAATTCCTTTGTTTGTTGCTTATTACCGCCGTACATTACCTCGTTTTGAACAGATAAAAACGTGGCTTGATACCAATAGCATTGGTGAAATCAGGCACATAAGATGGCATTTGAGCAAACCGGCAAATGCTAAAGATATATCTGAAGATTACAATTGGCGGACTGATGCAGTTATTGCAACAGGCGGTTATTTTGATGATTTAGCTAGTCATGGATTGGATTTATTCATTCACCTTTTGGGAAATATAAAACAAGTTTCAGGGATCAGTCTTAATCAGCAGGGATTGTATTCCGCTAAAGATGCTGCAACTGCTTGCTGGTTGCATGAGTCTGGAATTACGGGTACTGGAAGTTGGAACTTTGGGTGCTATGGACGCGAAGATAAAGTAGACATTTATGGAAGCAAAGGAAAAATAACGTTTTCTATATTTGAAAATGATCCTGTAGTGCTTTCTAACGAACAAGGGCAAACGGAATTATTCATTGACCATCCTGAAAATATTCAGTTGTATCATGTGCAGCACATGCGAGAAGCCCTTTTGGGGAATAGCAAACATCCTTCAACAGGTTTGACAGGAGCCCATACGAGCTGGGTTATGGATCAGATTATTGGAAATGTTTAGTGTTGTTCCGACTTCTTACAGCAAAAAAAGAGGCCGTCCGATAAAGACAGCCTCATAATTACTACAATTTATTTAATCACGATTTAGTAGCAACTGTTTCGCTAAATGTTTTACCATTATACGTTATCTCAAACGTGTATTTACCGTTTTGAGTGCTACTCAAGTCAAATATTTTACCAACATAAAGGTCGGCAGTCAACGTTTCATTATGCACTTCAGTTTGATCTGAGTTGTAAATGGCAATAGTAACAGGAGCTTTTTCTAAGTTTAAAATATTCACGGTAACAATTCCGTTTTTGTTTACCAAAACCGGTTTGTACACTTCAGAAATAGCATCAGCAGATAATTTTGCTTTGTTGCCCACTACCTCAATTTTATACTTTGAAATTTTAAGGTCGCTTTCTGCTTTCAAGAAGTAGATTCCGTCTGGCAAAGCAGCCAAATCGTATGTTCTGTTGATGTTGTCTTCAGAAGTTACTTTTTCCTGATAGATTAAACCATCGTTGATGTCATAAATGGATAAATCAATTTCCTTAGTCTCTTTCAAACTAAAACGTACCGTTTTTCCTTCTTCTTTTATTAGATCCAGTGAGAAATCTGCGTTTTCTGCATGTGCTTGTACGGCAGTCAATACTACTGTGGCTAACACTAAACTAAATTTTAAAATCTTTTTCATATTTGTAAACTTTTAGATTTATAATGATCTTTATCAGAGGCTAAATTACTGTAACCTATTCATTATGAGTAGTGCTCAATTTTCTAATTTGTGTGCTATTTTACCTTTTACGAAATCGATTAAGGTTAAAAAAGTTAATTGAGTATCTATTTTTGGTAAATTTGTGGGAATTCTAAATACGGATCTGTATGAAAATTATACCGCCAGCTTTTGAAATTATAGCACCTTCTTTCGGGAGTTCTTTTTATTTTTCGAAATATGTCGAAAACGCTAACAGCAAAGCGCACTTGTGGCATTATCATCCTGAAATTGAACTTGTTTTTGTTAATGGAGGTTCGGGAAAACGCCAAATTGGAAGTCACATTTCGTATTATACCGATGGGGATTTGATTCTCATAGGAAGTAATCTGCCGCATTGTGGGTTTACCAATGAAGAAACCGGAAACAAAAACGAAACGGTGATCCAAATGAAACCGGATTTCTTGGGGAATGGATTTTTTGATATTTCCGAGATGACGAATATTCGGAGTCTTTTTAGCCAAGCCAAAGCCGGAATTGCTTTTCACGGTGAAACCAAAAAAAATATCGGGAAGAAAATAGAGTCGATGGAACAACAGTCGCAGTTTGAACGATTGTTAACGATGTTGAGTATTTTGAATGAATTGGAATCATCCAAAGAAGCCACTGTTTTAAATGCCGATGGATTTTCGATGGAAATGCAAATGCAGGATAATGACCGCATCAACGCTGTTTTTAATTACGTAAAAGATAATTTCCAGGAGCATATTACGCTGGAAGAAGTATCGGAATTGGTAAGTATGACAGAACCTTCTTTTTGCAGGTATTTTAAAAAGATAACTAACAAAACTTTTACCAAATTTGTGAATGAGTATCGCTTGGTTCACGCCTCGAAACTACTGGCTGAAAAACCCATCAGCATCACCGAAATATGTTTTGAAAGTGGGTTCAATAATTTTAGTTATTTCAATAAATCGTTTAAAGAATTCACGGGCAAAAGCGCTTCGCAATACCGCCAGGAACTGAAATCAGTGTTAAAATAAATGTTGTAAAAAAATTTTAGGTAGTACTTTCAAAAAAAATTCCCGCTGATACGAGTACCAGCAGGAATTTTAAACAAACCATTTATATAACTAACTAACTATCTTCTGTCTATTCTGATGGCTACGTCTCCAGATACTCTAGTGTCCTCGATTTTAGTTTTCGTACCATTTGTTCTGTAATAGTAGGAATCATCATCATTCGAGTTTTGGTTGTTCCCATAATCGTTGTTCCAGTTGTTGTTTTGGCTGTATTCATAACCTCTGCCACCTTTTACAGATCCAACAACATCAACAATTTGACCACGACGGTTGTAGATAATTTCTAAACCACCCACTCGTTCCAAAGCATAACGGTTGTAGGTCATGTAAACGGAACCCACTCGTTTAACTCTGTCATTTGAGTCATAGTTGATCATCACATTTCCAATACGTCTTATCCTGCCCATGTTATCGTGTTCTACTTTTACACCATAATTTCCGTTTCGAACATTTGCTGGTGCACCATAGGTTTTATTCATGCCATTTTTTTTGCCTGTTTTATAATACATGCCGCCAGTTGAACCGGTTGAAGGGCGTGTATTAAAATCAAATTGTCCGTCAGGGAATATGAAGAACTCAATTCCTCTTTCTGTGAACACAATTGGGTCGGCGTCTCTAAAATCTACTGGAGATCTTCTTTCTACAGAAAAATCGATTTTCTCTGCTGCGTTTGCTACATTACCTCCAAAAACGAAGATACTAGCTACTAAAAGGGTAATTTTTTTCATGATACATCTATTTTGAATTTTGCCTACTCTTAAGCTTTTCGGCTTTCGCTTTTTTTACTTATTTGATTAGGTATATCCAAGTAGCGTGCCAGAAATTTGAATCGTGGTTTTGTATTTTTAGATTAAGAATGAGTTTTTTGACTGTAATTTATTTAAAATCAATATTTTAATACTTAAAAAAAATAAAAAATAATTTTATTAAAAAGCGAGAGTTATATTTTTTTTAATATACTTTTTGGTTTGTACAGTATTTTTATTTGTGGTCTCGACGAAGAAATTATCACGGCAAAAGAGTAATTGTTTACTGTTTAAAAACCTTTTTTTGTATAAAATTACTTATCAACAGTGCCTAAAATTAACTTTTGTTACTTACTCGCATCAGTGGATATTGAGTAATTTTGTAACATGTATGCATTAGTCGATTGTAACAATTTTTACGCTTCCTGCGAACGTGTTTTTCAGCCGAAATTCAACGGAAAACCAGTTGCAATATTGTCAAATAACGACGGCTGCGTGATTTCCAGAAGTAATGAAGCAAAAGCGGCTGGGATTCCTATGGGTGCGCCGGCATTCCAGATTAAGGAATTGGTAAAAGAGAAAAAGGTACAATTATTTTCGTCCAATTATGCGCTGTATGGTGATTTGAGCAATCGGGTAATGGCTATTTTAGGACAGTTTACACCAAATCTAGAAATTTACAGCATCGACGAAGCCTTCCTGAATTTTGATGGTTTGACTATTTCTGATTATAAGGATTATGGAATCCAAATGAAAACTCGGGTGCAAAAGTGGGTTGGGATTCCCGTTTGTATTGGTTTTGCACCAACGAAAGCATTATCAAAAGTAGCCAATAAAATTGCCAAAAAATTCCAAGACAGAACAGAAGGTGTTTATGTCATAGACAGTGATGAAAAACGCATCAAAGCTTTGAAATGGACCAAGATTGAAGATGTTTGGGGCATTGGTTATCGGATGAATAAAAAAATGAAGACCAGAAATATCGCAACTGCTTTGGATTTTATTCAGCCACAACATGAGGCTTGGATCAAAAAAGAAATGGGTGTGATTGGTTTGCGTTTAAAATACGAACTGGAAGGAAAATCAGTTTTGGATTTAGATCCCATTGTGGACCAAAAGAAAAGTATTGCAACCACCCGAAGTTTCCCTAAACAAATTGCTGATTTTGATTTGCTGCGCGAACGTGTGGCTACTTTTGCAGCGGTTTGCGCCGAGAAATTGCGAAAACAAAACTCCTGCTGTCATACCATTATTGTGATGTTGGTAGTTGATAAACATACGGTGCAAACTTCCAAATATTATTTTAACATGGCGATCACATTGCCGTATGCGTCAAATTCTACGCTGACGATTTCGAATGCTGCTATTTCGATGCTGAAAAAACTGCACCAAGGAAATGAACATTTGAAATTCAAGAAAGCAGGTGTTATCGTAACCGAATTGATTGATCAGGACAAAAAACAGTTGCAGTTGTTTGACGAGGAAAACCCAAAACATTTGGTGCTGATGAAAGTAATGGATAGCCTCAATAACAAAATTGGAGATAAAAAAGTAAAGTTGGCTACCCAAAATTTAAGTTTGACATGGAACATGAATCAGAATCATTTATCACCAAAATACACCACTAATTTTAAAGATATTCTCGAAATAAAATGCCAATAAATAAAGATAAAGATCAAAAACTATCCTTCTTTCTGCCTGATTTTGAAAGTGAATTGCGAATTCCTTTCATAAGCGAAGGGGTTTCGGCTGGATTTCCATCGCCGGCAGCTGATTTTATGGAGACGAATATCGATTTGAACAAACAGCTGAGCGAAAACCCATTAGCTACTTTTTATATCAGGGTCAAAGGGAATTCTATGATTGATGCTGGAATCAATGACAAAGATGTTCTGGTTGTGGACAGAAGCTTGGAACCGCAGAACAATAAAATTGCGATTTGTTTTATCGATGGAGAATTTACCGTAAAACGCATGCAACTGGAGAAAGACTGTTTGTATCTGATGCCAGAAAACCCCAATTATTCTCCGATAAAAGTCACCGAAGAAAATCAATTAATCATTTGGGGAATTGTGACCTATGTAATTAAAAAGGTATAAAACCGGTTGTTGCCATTATTAAAATGGAATTAAAATGAGAACTTATAAAACAAAAAACAGCAGTAAACTTTTGCTTACTACTGTTTAATAATTGTAATTTTATTTTTTATTAATCATGTATCGTTTTTTTTAGGACTAGACACAATTACGGTTTATACTGTATGTTTTGGATTAAATCCATCCTCGCTTAATTCGGTGTGTGCGTAATCAGCGACCATTTCAGCTTCATAATCAACTTTTTCTCCTTTAGAAAGTCTATTGATGGCTTTTTCCATAATTTGGTAAATTACCGGAACTACCACCAAAGTTAGGAATAATGAGGAAATTAATCCCCCAATAATTACCCAAGCCAAACCGTTTTTCCATTCGGCTCCAGCTCCAGAGGCTAGTGCAATTGGGAACATACCAAATACCATTGCGATAGTTGTCATCAAAATTGGACGTAACCTTGCATGATTCGCTTGGATTAATGCTGTTCGAACCGTTTCACCAGCTTTACGCCTTTGATTGGTATAATCGACAAGCATAATCGCATTTTTACAAACCAGACCAATAAGCATGATGATACCTAAAATAGTAAAGATATTCAGTGTATTATTGGTTAAAGCCAAAGCCAACATTGCTCCAATAAAGGAAAGCGGAATCGCAAACAATACCACAAATGGATGTACAAAACTATCGTATAACGAAACCATTACTAGGTAAACCAAGATAATCGCGGCTAATAACGCAATTCCTAATGTACCAAAACCTTCACTTTGATTTTCCTGATCACCACCCCAAATGTAATTTACACCTATTGGTTTCTTCAATTTATCAATTTTTTCTTGCCATTGCGTAACAATAGTTCCAGAAGATACACCTACATTTTGACCTTTTACAGTTACCGATGCCGATTTATCTCTACGTTCTAATTCACTTGGACCGGAACCTTCTGTTACAGTTGCAAATTGGTTTAATTTTATTTGTTGACCCATGTCATTAATGAAAATTAAGTTGCTTACATCAGCAATACTTTTTCTGTCGAATGCATTGTATTTGATATTGATGTCGTATTCGTATTCTCCAGCTCTAAACCTTCCGTCAGTATTTCCGCTGAAAGCGGTTTGCATGGTCATACCTACAGTTTGCAAACTCAAGCCTAAAGCTGCCATTTTATCTCTGTCCACTTTTACGTTTACTTCTGGATTTCCATCTTCTACCGATAATTCGATTTCTGTTGCTCCTGGAATGCTACGTAATTCTTTTTCTGCTGCTTTTGCAAATTGCATGGCACTTTCTACATTTGGACCGGTTACAATTAAATTTAGAGTTGCATCTTCTGCAGTTCCTAAAATACCAACTGGAACCGTTTTAACTTTGGCACCAACCAATATTTTTTCTAATTTACGTTTGGTTTTTGCAGCATACACATTTGCAGGTTCATCACGCTCGTCCAAACCAACCATTTTAACGTTTATCTCAGACTTGTAAGCGGTTGCTTGCGAAGCACCAAGACCTTCACTGGTTTGACCAACCGTTGTAATTTGACTAAAAACATACGCTTCTTTTTCTAAAAATGCTTCTGCTTTTTGCGTCATGAAATTGGTTTGTTCCAACGAAGCATCTTTTGGCATTTCAATTTGAACTAAAAACTCGCCACTATCAGACGCTGCAAAGAATTCAAAACCAATAAATCCACCACCAAATAAACTAATCATCGACCCAAAAAAGATGACTAAAACGATAGCTAGTGTTTTAAAATAATGATCCAAACACCATTCTAATAATCCTGAAACCCAATTTGTAAAGCGTGTTAAATAGCTTTCAAATCCAAGGATTATTTTTCCAAAAAGGTTTTTGCCTTCAATGTGTTCTAATTTTCCATATCGGGAAGACAACCACGGAATGATTGTAAATGAAGCTACTAAAGACAACAAGGTCGAAATAATTACCGTTACACAGAATTGCGTAATAATATTAGAAACCAATCCGGTACTCATTGCAATTGGTAAAAACACCACCACAATTACTAAAGTAATCGATACTACGGTTCCACCAATTTCTGCAGTTCCATCATAGGCTGCACGAACCTTGTTTTTACCCATTTCCATGTGCCTGTAAATATTCTCCAGAACCACAATGGCATCATCCACAAGAATACCTACAACAAGAGAAAGCCCTAATAAACTCATTAAGTTTAAGGTGTATCCCATCAAATAAATTCCGATGAAAGTAGCAATTAAGGAAGCAGGAATAGAAACCATTACAATCAACGAGTTTCTAATACTGTGCAAGAAAAACAACATCACAAGCGCAACTAAAAGTACTGCAATAAGTAAATCGTGCACAACAGCATCAGCAGCTTCGAGCGTAAAAATGGTACTGTCTTTAGCGATTTCTAATTGTAAACCATTCGCTTTATAATCGGTTTCCAGTTTAGCAATTGTTTTAACTAATTCTTCACTTACCGCAACCGCATTGGCATCCGATTGTTTAATAATTTGTAAAATAATCGCGCTTTTTTGATTGATACGCGCTACTTTTTCAGTGATTTTTTGAGTATCCTGAACATCAGCAATGTCGCGTAAACGAACTTGAATTCCGTTTTTAGAGGATACCACCAAGTTTCTTAATTCGTCGACATTTTTATATTTTCCGGCCAAACGAATTAATATTTTCTGCTCCCGAGTTTGAATATTTCCTGTTGGAAAATCCAAATTAGAAGATAAAATATTTTGTTGCACTTGTGGAACAGAAAGTCCGTAGCCTTGCATTTTTACTGCATCAAGATTGACTTGAATTTCTCTTTCTTGTCCACCAATAATGTTTACTTGTGCCACACCTTCAACACGAGAAATAACGGGTGCTAATTTTTTGTCAATTAAGTCGTAAAAAGCAACTTCATCCATTTTTCCGTTGGCACCAATAGTCATAATTGGTAAATCGCTTAAGGAAAACTTACTCAACGAAGGCGTTTCAACATCATCTGGTAAATCACTAAGAATTGCATTTATTTTACGTTGCGCATCGTTCATAGAGATATTAACATCAGCCGAAGAGGTCAGTGTAATAGAAACAGTTGACAAACTTTCGTAAGACTTCGAGTCTATTTTTTTAATATTTTCTAAGGATGCGATTGCATCTTCAATTTTTTTAGTCACCGTGTTTTCTACCTCACTTGGAGACGCTCCAGGATAAATAGTAGCAACAGTAATTACATTGGTTTCAAATTTTGGAATCAATTCGTAGCCCAATTGGCTGTAACTGAACAGTCCGCCTAATGTTAGAATCGTAAATAATACGATAACTAATGAGGGACGTTTAATGGATATTTCTGCTAATTTCATTTTTTTCTTTGCTTTAGGGTTTAAGCGGTTTCTTTATGGCTTTAAGACTTATTTTATAACGTCCACTTTAGATCCGTCTTGAAGGTTGATTTGACCTGTAACAATTACAGTTTCACCATCAGAAAGGCCGTTTAAAATTTCTACTTTATCACCAAGGATTCTTCCTGCTGTAACCGTTTTCAGTTTAGCAGTTCCATTTTCGATTACAAATATTTCGTTGCTGCTTACACTTCCTACAAAAGCATTTCTAGGAACAATCATCAAAGATTGTTTTTGTTGGTTTGAAGCAAATTCAGCAGTTCCGTACATTCCGGCTTTCAAATCATTTGAAGCGTTATTAGCAATTTCTATTTCTACCGGAAAGTTCAAAGTTGCATCTGCTTTTGGAGCGATGAAGGTGATTTTTCCAGAGAATGTAGCGTCAGGATACACGCTTGCTTTTACGGTAATCGTGTTGCCTACTTTTAAACCTGCAACTTGATTTTCGTTAACATTGACTTTCAATTTCAATTTTGAAACATTTACAATGTCAAACATTTGCGTTGCAGCGCCAAGAACGGATCCTGGTTCAATGTATTTTTTATTTACGACTCCGTTAATTGTCGCTTTGATATTGGTATCGCCAATATTAACTTTTGCTTGTTGTAATCTTGATTTTGAAGTTACCAAATTCAATTTGGCCTGATCCAATTGTTGTTTTGTCACACCGCCAGTTTTAAATGCATTTTCAAAACGGCTGTAATCGGTCAATGCATTTTGATAAGAAGCCTGTGCAGTTTGCAAGTCAGCTGTAATTTGCTCGCTTCGTACAATTGCTAAAGTCTGACCAATTCGAACTCTGTCTCCTTCTTCAACTAAAACACGTACGACTCTTCCTGGTTTCTCGGCAGAAAAACTCAGTTCTTGAAGTGGTGCAAAATTTCCATTGGCAGAAAAGTCAAGAGAAACTTCTTCGATTTTTACCGTTGCAACTTTTACGGAAACACTGGCGTTTTTCTCGGCTACAATGGCTGTTTTCGCTTCGTTTTCTTTTTTGTTATTCATTAAAGTATAGGCGATAACGCCTAAAGCTGCTAGGATTGCTACTATGATTAGTATATTTTTTTTCATTTTTGTTAGTTATTTATAAGTGTTTTTAATTCGCCTTTTGATTTGATTAATTGTATTTCTGCTAATTTGTAGTCTAATATTGCAGAGGTGTAATTGTTTTGAGCTTCAGTCAATGAATTTTCAGCATCTAATAAATCGGTTAATGAGGCTAATCCTTGTACATAATTGTTTCTGGTGTTGTCTAAAACTTCTTTAGCTAATTGCGCATTTTCTCTTTGATTATTAATGATAGTTAAGCTATTGTCAATTTGAGTTTTTGCATTGGCGAAAGCTAAGTCAAGAGATAATTTTGTATCGTTGAGATCTTCTTTTATGGTTCTTAAATCAATATCGGCTTGTCTTACTTTGGCACGAGTGCTAAATCCTGTAAAAATGGGCACTTTTAAATTCAAACCAATAGAAGAAAAATCAGACCAATATACGCCTTCAGATGGTTTGGCTCCAAGAGGCATTACAGGGCCTTGACCAATATAATTATATCCTGCGTTTAATGATAATGTTGGGTAATAGCCCGCTTCAACAGCCTTTTTTTGATAACTTAAAAGTTGTTCTTGTTTTTTCAAAAGCAAATATTCCGTTCTGTTTGCCGTATTTGGAATTTCGGACAACGACTGTGGACTCACTTCAAATGCTGTTTGCGGAATCTCAATTTGCGTTTCTATGGGCATTCCCATGTAAAATTTTAGTGCGTTTTCTTGAATTTGTACTGCATTTAAAACTTGTTGACGTTGCGTATTGATGTTTGAAATTTTTACTAAAATGCGATCCAAATCAATTTTTTTGGCTAGACCATTATCAAATTGACCTTTGATGATGTTTCTTACTTTAGTGGTGTTTTTATAGGTACTGTCAATAACAGTTAGTTTTTGTCTTTGTACGTATACCTGATAGTAATTATTAGCCACGCGCTCAATTACTTGCTCTTCGGTTAATTGTTCGTTAATTTGGTAAAATTCTCTAGTAGATTTTGCAGCTTTTAAACCTGTAAAAACCGCTTGGTCGAATATAGCTTGTGTCAAAGAAACACCAGCCGTTGAAACCCATTTTTGACCAAAAGCGGCCTGAATTGTTGTTCCTGGGGCGCCAAATCCTGTTCCATCAATAACGGTTGTTTGTATTACAGGATTGTAAGTCAAATTACCATTAGCTGAAATTTGTGGTAACGCTTGTGAACGTACTTCCTGAATTTGGTATTCACTATTCTCTACTTTCAGTTTTGCTTTTTTGGCATCCGCTTTATTTTCTAAAGCATAGTTAATGGCTTCTTTCAGCGTGAGCGATTTGACTTCTTGTGCATTGGCGCCAAGTGCAAATGTTAGGGTTAATAATAGGATTACTTTTTTCATTGTTTATGTAATTGGATTAATAAGTTTCTTTCTAATTCGATAACTCCTTTTTCTGTAGCCATTGCTCTCGTATGGTATTCTAATGCATCAAATTCAAGACTAAAAGCTTCTCTTTCTGACGGTGTGTTTTCGTTAATGCTGAAAATTAAGTAATAATAAAACTTTATGTAGGATTCAATATTTAGGCTGTGTCTATACAAGCCTTGTGCAATTCCTTTTTCGATGTTCTGTCTGAAACAAAATTCACATTCTTCAACTTGAAACTTTAACGCGTTTTTGTAAACTTCTGGATAATGTTTTTTTAATTGATAAATAGGTGATGTTTCAGATGATTTAAACATATCATCAAACATGCGTCTGATTTGGAAGTTTTCTTCAATAGCATTGTAGTTTTTAGAAGTTACTTCCTCAATAAGTTGATGCACTTCTTTGTGAATGATTTGAACACTTTCCTCTATCAGTAATTCTTTATTGGCAAAATATTTATAAATCGTTTTCTTCGAAATACACATTTCACCGGCAATATCATCCATAGTAATGCTTTTGAAACCCAATTTCAAAAACATTTCTTTTGCTTTGGATATAATTTTGTCTTTCATTTTATTTATTCTTAATCAGTTGTGATTTATTAAAACTGTAAAATTTGCTGCTAATGTAATTTGGAAACTTTGAAAACCAAAATAGTTTCCTTAAATTTTATATTTATTTAACATTTACTTTCTGGTTAAGCAGTTAATTCTAAGTTTGCCATGAACTTAATATCTTGTCCTAAAGCTAAACCTCCAGTTTGATTAAATGAAGTAAAGTTCAAACCAAAATCTTTACGATTAATTTGACCCGTTATTTCAAAAGCAGCTTTTTGATCGCCATCATACGTATTGAATCCAATGAATTCAGCATCAAGCTCCACTACTTTTGTGATGTTTTTTATGGTAAGATTTCCTTTCAAAAAATTAATGTTTTTGTTGACTTTTTCGAATGAGGTCGACTTGAAACTAATAATCGGAAACTCCTTAATGTCAAATAAGTCATTCAACCCCAGATGAGTATCTATTTTCTCTAGTTTTGTGTCTTTGTTGTTGACATCCAAAGAGAATTCAATCGAAGCATCTTCTATTTGATTATCCTCGATATCAATATATCCATTAAATTTATTTATAGAGCCTGCCAGATACGCAATTATAGAGTGTCTCATTTTTATCAGAACATCTGATTGATTCGAGTCAACTGTCCATTTTGTTTTCATAATTAGTTGAAGTGTATTTGCAATTTATTTTAAAATCGGAATAAATTGCAGCTGTTAAATTTTCGTTTGCAAATGTAGAAAGGAAACTTTGAATACTAAAATAGTTTCCAATGTATTTTGATTTATTTAACATTTGATGACAAAAGGGAGTTTGTTATGCAAATTGAATACTGTAAATTAGCCAAAAATTTATTTATGCATTCTATTTACCAGTATCAAAAGTTTCTATCCGATTATTTGCAATCACAATATGAGACCAAAGAACCTAGAAATTTATATGAACCCATTCATTACATTTTAGATCTTGGTGGCAAAAGAATGCGACCGGTACTTACATTAATGAGTGCAGAGGTTTTTGATGCAGATTATAAAAAAGCGTTGCCGGCGGCTTTGGCTGTCGAAGTATTTCATAATTTCTCATTGGTTCATGATGATATTATGGATGATGCGCCTTTGCGAAGAGGGAAGGAAACGGTTCACGAGAAATGGAATTTAAATACTGGAATTTTATCAGGTGATGCGATGCTAATTTTAGCATACCAATATTTCGAACAGTACGAACCAATTATTTTTAAAGATTTAGCCAAACTCTTCAGCAAAACGGCACTTGAAGTTTGTGAAGGGCAACAATGGGATGTTGATTTTGAAGAGCGTAGTGATGTTACCATTCCGGAATACTTGAAAATGATTGAATATAAAACGGCTGTTTTAGTCGCTGCAGCTATGAAAATGGGAGCAATTATTGCGGAGACCTCAGAAGAAAACGCAAATTTGATTTATGATTTCGGACTCAATTTAGGGTTGGCTTTTCAATTACAGGATGATTTTCTGGATGCTTTTGGCGATCCGGAAACCTTTGGAAAACAAGTAGGAGGCGATATCATCGAAAATAAAAAAACGTATTTATATCTTAAAGCAGTTGCCTTTTCAAATATTGAAGAAGCACAGGAACTGAGACGCTTATTTTCAATTCAGCCTGAAGATAATACCCGTAAAATAGAGAGAGTGAAAGTTCTTTTTAATAGTTCTGGAGCGTCAAAGGCAACTCAGGATGCGATTCAGGATTTTACTTTAAAGGCTTTCCATACTTTAGATAAAATGAATATTGGTTCTGATAAAAAAGCATTGCTGAAAGCTTTTGGGGAGAATTTAATGGGAAGAAAAGTTTAGATTTTTGACCCGAGCGATAGCGAACTGGCGAAGCATTGCAGATTAACGATTTTTGATCGCAGAAGTTTTACTTCGGATAAATAATGGTTTATTTTAAAAATCAGTATAATTCAAAAAAAAATCAAACATTTAGAGCAGTTTCTTAAAATCAAAAATCTAAATTCGTTAATCAATAATCTTAAATCAAATGTTTATAGTTCCAAAAAATACCGATTTACTACTTACTGAAGCAGAAGGCGAAAACTTATATTTGAAATTAATCGAACAAATGAATAAGGATTTCAATTTGGCTAATGAAGCAATTGATTTTCCTTTGAGTATTTCTCCGAATGACCTGAAGTTAGAATTGCATGAAAAAATTTACCGTCTCATTCAATACAAGTTTGCCGAATACCTCAATTTACTGTATATAATTGATGTTTCTGAAGAAGAAATAAAAAAACTCGACGGCTCTGATTTAGTAGTTCTTGCAGAGCAGGTGTCTTTTTTAATTCTAAAAAGAGAATGGCAAAAAGTCTGGTTCCGCAATAAATACCGTTAATCGCTTTTTCTATATTTTCGGCTCCCTCTTCGTTGGAGGGGGTTGAGGAGAGGAATTAAAAATAAACTCTGATAAATGGCATAAAGGCACTGCCGTAAATATTATTGGTATCGGTCAAAACATTGTAACGCGCGCCAATTGTAGCATTTCCGGACCGGTAACCTGCACCAAGAAATAATCCCGTATTCCAGTAATCTTTTGAATTGCTATTGGATCCATCTAAATTTACATTAACCCTTAATTGTTCCAGTTCAGCCGAAAGTTGGATTTCATATATTGGGTTAAAAAGACCTATAACACTGCCACCATACAAATGGGAAGCGTAATAATCTCTTTGTTTTAAATATTTATATTGCAAGCCAACACCCAAAGCTACATATTCATTAAAATTATATATGGCACTTGGCGCCAATGAAATGTCCGTATAGCCAGAGCCAAAGCCTAAGCCAATTCCGCCTCCAAATTGCACATTTCTCCAAAACTGATTTTCCATTTTAGGTGGTAGCGGGTTTTCTTGAGCAAATAGGCAACTTGAAAAAAACAGAATAATAATCACCAATAATGATTTGGAATCGTGTAAAAAGCTATTCTTTGTCATAAGTTTTCCGTTTTTTAACATTTTTAAAGGTAAAAGTATCTTAAAATAAATTATAAATTTATTCTATTATTGTACTTTTGCCAAACTATTTTAACAAAAAAGTATATTCACTAAATATTATGGATAGGTTTTCATTTTTAAACGCAGCACACACCGAATTTTTCGCACAATTATACGATCAATATTTAAACAATCCAGATAGCGTTGAGCCAAGTTGGAGGAGTTTTTTTCAAGGTTTCGATTTTGGGATGACGACTTACAATGAGGACAATAAGGTGGAACAAATCGCTAATTTTGCAGCTAATAATTCAGATATTAATTTGGTATCAGATAAGCTTCAAAAGGAATTTAATGTATTGAAATTAATAGATGGATACCGTTCTCGAGGTCATTTGTTTACCAAAACAAATCCGGTTCGTGAAAGAAGAACTTCATCACCTACACTTGAAATTTCGAATTTCGGACTTTCAGCAGCAGATTTAAATACTGTTTTTGATGCGGCAAAGGTTATTAATATTCAGCCTTGCACGCTTCAGGAAATTATAACTCACCTTGATACTATATATTGTCAACACATTGGGGTAGAGTACATGTACATTCGTAATCCAGAAGTGGTGGAATGGATTCAGCAAAAATTAGGGGTTAATGACAATCAACCTAAATTTTCAGCGGATGAAAAGAAATCGATTCTGAATAAATTAAACCAAGCCGTTTCTTTTGAAAACTTTTTGCATACTAAATATGTAGGTCAAAAACGATTTTCTCTAGAAGGTGGAGAGTCAATCATCCCAGCTTTGGATGCTTTAATTGAAAAAGCAGCCGAGAAAGGAGTAGAGCAATTTGTAATGGGAATGGCACACCGTGGCCGTTTAAATATTTTGGCAAATATTTTTGGCAAATCAACCCAAGACATTTTTGGAGAGTTTGATGGTAAAGATTACGACCAGGAATATTTTGACGGGGATGTAAAGTACCATTTAGGACTTACTGCTGACAAAGTTACAAGCACTGGAAAAAAAATCAATATCAATTTGGCTCCAAATCCTTCACATCTTGAAACTGTTGGTGCAGTTATCGAAGGAATTACAAGAGCAAAGCAAGATAAATATTTCCCTAACGATTTCTCTAAAGTATTGCCAATTGCCGTTCACGGTGATGCTGCAATTGCCGGTCAGGGAATTCTTTATGAGATTGTACAAATGGCACAACTTGACGGTTATAAAACCGGAGGAACAATCCATATTGTAATCAATAATCAAGTAGGATTTACAACTAATTACCTTGATGCGCGTTCCTCTACGTATTGTACTGATGTTGCCAAAGTAACACTTTCGCCAGTATTACACGTAAATGCGGATGATGCTGAAGCAGTAGTTCATGCCATGTCATTTGCTTTGGATTTCAGAATGCAGTTTGGCAAAGATGTATTTATTGATTTATTAGGATATAGAAAATACGGACATAACGAAGGTGATGAACCTCGTTTCACGCAACCAGTTTTGTATAAAATTATTGCAAAACATCAAAATCCTAGAGATATTTATGCTGAAAAGTTATTGTCAGAAGGAGTTATTGATGCTACTTATGTTAACGGATTAGAAAAAGAATACAAATCTAATCTGGAAGTAAATCTAGAAGCGTCTCGTAAAAAAGACTTGACTATCATTACTCCATTTATGAAAAATGAATGGAAAGGTTTTGAGCAAGTTTCAGATGTCGAAATGCTTAAAAAAGTAGATACTACTTTCCCCCAAGAAGGACTTACTGAGGTTGCAAACGTAATTTGTAACTTGCCTGCAGACAAAAAATTCATCAGCAAAATACAAAAACTGATCAACGACCGGAAAACAATGTTTTTCGAAACGAATAAGCTGGATTGGGCCATGGCTGAGCATTTAGCATACGGTTCGCTTCTAAAAGAAGGATACGATGTTCGTATTTCCGGACAAGATGTGGAACGTGGTACTTTCTCGCACCGTCATGCCGTAGTAAAAGTAGAAGATTCAGAAGAAGAAGTAACTTTACTAAGTAATTTAGAGGGAGCAACCGGAAAATTCAATATTTTCAATTCCCTTTTATCTGAATATGGTGTTTTAGGATTTGATTATGGATATGCTTTAACCAATCCAAATACATTAACCATTTGGGAAGCACAGTTTGGGGATTTCAGTAATGGAGCCCAAATTATGATTGACCAATACATCTCTTGTGGAGAAGACAAGTGGAACAACCAAAACGGAATTGTTTTATTATTGCCTCACGGATATGAAGGACAAGGAGCAGAGCACTCTTCGGCTAGAATGGAGCGTTATTTACAACTTTGTGCCAGACATAATATGTACGTTGCTGATTGTACTACGCCGGCTAACTTCTTTCACTTGTTGAGAAGACAAATGAAAACTACGTTCCGTAAACCGCTTATTGTGTTTACCCCAAAAAGTTTGTTGCGTGATCCAAGAGTAGTTTCTACTGTTGAAGAATTTGCAACAGGTAGTTTTCAAGAAACATTTGATGATGAAACAGTAAATAAAGCTGATGTGAAAACACTGGTTTTCTGTACCGGAAAATTCTATTATGACATCACTGCAGAAAGAGAAAATAACGGTCGTAACGATGTTGCGGTAGTTAGAATCGAACAATTATTCCCATTACCGGTGGAGCAATTAAAAGAAATTATCGCTAAATATCCAAACGCGGATGATTATGTTTGGGCACAAGAAGAACCAAAAAACATGGGCGCGTACAGCTTTATGCTAATGAACTTCGATTTAGTAAAATGGAGATTGGCGTCACTGAAAGCCTATGCAGCTCCAGCGGCAGGAAGTTACACCAGAGCAAAACGCCGTCAGGCTGATGCATTAAAAATGGTATTTGATAAAAATTTATTTAGATAATAAGGAGCTATTTCCTGCTGTGCACTCTATCTTTTCCTAGCTAAAGAAGCTAGAAAAAGGATGCCGTTTCCATCAGGGCTAAAAAACAGTTCACACAATAATCACATAGATTGTTCGAGAACAATTTAAAACTTAAAATTCATAATTTAAAATAATAGAACATGATTTTAGAAATGAAAGTCCCGTCACCAGGGGAATCTATAAAGGAAGTTGAAATCGCAACTTGGTTGGTAAAAGACGGAGATTATGTAGAGAAAGACCAAGCAATTGCCGAGGTTGATTCTGATAAAGCAACATTAGAATTACCAGCAGAAGCAAGCGGAATCATTACCTTAAAAGCAGAAGAAGGCGATGCAGTAGCAGTAGGTGCAGTAGTGTGTCATATTGATACTGACGGAGCAAAACCAGCAGGTGATGCGCCAGTAGCTGAAGCTGCAAAAACAGTTGAAGCTCCAAAAGTTGAAGTTAAAGCAGAAGCGCCTAAAGCGGCTCCGGTAGCGGCAGCTCCAGCAGCAACGTACGCTTCAGGAACTCCATCTCCGGCAGCAAGAAAAATATTAGACGAAAAAAATATAGCTCCAGCTGCAGTAACAGGAACTGGAAAAGACGGAAGAATCACTAAAGATGATGCCGTAAATGCTGTGCCTTCAATGGGAACACCTACAGGTGGTTCTCGTGGAACAGAGCGTACTAAGTTATCAATGTTGCGTCGTAAAGTGGCAGAAAGACTAGTTGCCGCTAAAAACGAAACAGCAATGTTGACTACTTTCAACGAAGTAAACATGACGCCAATCAACATGATTCGTAATGAATACAAAGATGCGTTCAAAGCAAAACATGGTGGAATTGGTTTAGGATACATGTCTTTCTTTACAAAAGCAGTAACCAGAGCGTTAAAATTATTCCCGGATGTAAATTCAATGATGGATGGTGATCATAAGATTGCTTTCGATTTTTGCGACATTTCAATTGCGGTTTCAGGACCAAAAGGATTAATGGTTCCTGTAGTTCGTAATGCGGAGAATTTAACTTTCCGAGGTGTAGAGGCAGATATTAAAAGATTGGCCCTTAAAGCACGTGACGGACAAATCACAGTGGATGATATGACTGGTGGAACCTTCACGATTACCAATGGTGGGGTTTTTGGAAGTATGTTGAGTACACCAATTATCAATCCTCCACAGTCAGGAATCCTTGGAATGCACAACATTATCGAGCGTCCAATTGCCGTAAACGGAAAAGTGGAAATTCACCCTATGATGTATGTGGCACTTTCTTATGATCACAGAATCATTGATGGTCGTGAGTCTGTTGGTTTCTTGGTAGCGGTGAAAGAAGCGTTAGAAAATCCAATGGAATTATTGTTAGATAACAATCCTAAAAAAGCATTTGAATTGTAATTTAAGAAATACATAAAACAAGAAATCCCGTTTACTAAACGGGATTTTTTATTTCAGCAAATACAGATAATAGTTGTAGTAATCCACAATCGCTTTTCCTTTCATCAAAACATCAGCACCAATAATCCCATGGACGGGTTTTGATTTGTGTTGTAGTAAAGCCTCATTGACGTGAGACAAATCGAAAATAACAATATCAAAAGCAAGGTCTTTCCAAGAGCCCAGTTGCAGTTGGTTTTTTGTGGCGATTTGTGTAAACATTCCAGTTGCGCCAGCTCCCGAAGCTTTTGTTTTGGATTTTTTTGCGTCCAATAAAAACAAATCAACACTTTCAAATCCGATGCAACTATTTGAAGCTCCTGTATCGAGAATGAAACTGCCCATCACACCGTTTATTTTTGCTTTGATCAAAAGATGCTGTGTTTTTGTAATCTTAAATTTTACTTTTTTGTAGTTTTCTTTTTTGAGAATATCGTGTAGGTTTTTCATTTATGCGGAATTTATTTCAGTGATTTATTTCAGTTTTACAAAGATACATGGAGTTACAGAAGGAATTGTAAGAATCTTTTTAAAACCATTTTTTCGACAACTTTTATTCTTGTAATTTTGTATTCTTAAACTTTACATTTGGAAGCAACTATAACAATCACTGATACGCATACCCATTTATATTCAGAGGAATTTGATCATGATCGAAACGAAATGATTCAACGCGCCATTGATGCCGGCGTCTCGCGTTTTTTTATACCTGCAATCGATTCTACCTGCACCCAATCGATGTACGAATTGGAGAAAAATCATCCCAATACTGTTTTCTTAATGATGGGGTTGCACCCAACGTATGTAAAAGACAACTATCTGGAAGAATTACAACATGTGGAAAACGAATTGGCTAAAAGGAAATTCTATGCGGTAGGCGAAATTGGGATTGATTTGTATTGGGATAAAACCCATTTGCCTCAGCAACAAATCGCTTTCAAAAGGCAAATCCAATTGGCAAAACACTATAAATTGCCTATTGTGATTCATTGTCGGGAAGCTTTTGATGAAATTTTTGAAATTCTGGAAGAAGAAAAGTCAGCTGATTTATTCGGGATTTTTCATTGTTTTTCAGGAACTTATGAGCAGGCGTTACAAGCGATTTCGTATAATATGAAATTAGGAATTGGCGGAGTTGTGACTTTCAAAAATGGAAAAATCGATCAGTTTTTAAATCAGATAGATTTGAAACACATTGTTTTAGAAACGGATTCCCCATATTTAGCACCGATTCCTTATCGAGGAAAAAGAAACGAAAGTAGTTACATTGTCAATGTTGTAGATAAGTTAGCGCAAATTTATAGCCTTTCGGCAAATGATATTGCGGCAATAACAACGGAGAATTCTAAAGCTATTTTTGGGATTTAAAGTAGAATTTACCTTATTTTGATATTTTTTTTGTTCATTTGTCCACACAAAAATTGAGAACCAAAATGCAGAAATTTGACGCTATTCGGCCTTTTTATAATTCCGAAATAAACGAGGCACTTCGAGATGTCATACATCATCCAATGATGAAGGCATTAATGAATTTTACTTTTCCGGATGTTGCAGACGAAGTTTGGAAAGAACAACTCAAAAAAACGCATTCCATTCGCGACTTTCAATGTAATTTTATTTATCAATCGGTTCAAAAAATATTAGAAAAAAGCTCGGAAGGCTTGACTACTTCTGGTTTTGAAAATTTAGAACCCAATACTTCGTATTTATTTATTTCGAACCATCGAGATATACTTTTGGATACTACTTTATTGAATTCGGCCTTGTTTGAACATGGTTTAGTGATGACTGCATCTGCCATTGGAGATAATTTAGTAAAAAAATCTTTTCTGAAGACATTAGCAAAGCTCAATCGTAATTTTCTGGTGCAACGTGGCTTGACGCCAAGAGAAATGCTGCAAAGTTCAAAGCTGTTGTCGGAATATATTGGAAATTTATTGCTTCATGAAAACCGTTCCGTTTGGATAGCACAACGCGAAGGAAGAACGAAAGACGGTAAGGATGCCACAAATCCAGGTGTTTTGAAAATGCTGGGAATGGCTTCTGATGAAAAGAATTTGATGGATTATTTCAAGAAAATTAAAATCGTACCGGTTTCTATTTCGTACGAATACGATCCAACGGATGCTTTGAAAATGCCTCAATTGATGGCTGAAGCCAATAATGAAATCTACATTAAAGAAAAAAACGAAGATTTTATGACCATTCTTAGTGGCGCTTTGGGACAAAAGAAAAGAATCCACATTCATGTAGGGAATGTTTTAGACTCTGAAATAGAAACGATTAAAGTTGAAAACGACAGTTCAAACAAGCAAATAGTAGCTTTGGCACAAGTAATTGATGATGCAGTATTGAGCAATTATAAGTTATGGCCAACGAATTATATTGCTTATGATATAGTAAACAAGACCGATCACTATTCTCATTTATACACAGTAAATGAAAAATCATTATTCGAACGTAGACTTGAAATGCGTATTGACCATGATAATCCAGTTGCTTTAGAAGGTTTTCTGGCGATGTATGCGAATCCGGTTGTAAATAAATTAAAATACCACGATGTTGTATAAATCCAAAATACTTTTAATCTATACCGGTGGAACCATTGGTATGAGAAAAGATTTTGAAACTGGAGCGCTCAAGGCTTTCAATTTTAGTAAATTACTGCAAAGAATTCCGGAGTTAAAACAATTGGATTGCGAAATCGAAACCATTTCTTTCGAAAACCCAATTGATTCTTCGAACATGAATCCTGAAAAATGGGCTAAAATTGCAACGATTATTGAAGATAATTATACTTCATTTGATGGATTTGTGGTGCTTCACGGTTCGGATACTATGTCGTATTCCGCATCGGCGTTGAGTTTTATGCTCGAAAATTTATCGAAACCGGTTATTTTCACGGGTTCACAATTGCCTATTGGAGATTTACGCACTGATGCCAAAGAGAATTTGATTACCGCCATTCAAATTGCGTCTTTACGAAAGAATGACGAACCGGTTGTCAATGAAGTTTGTCTTTATTTTGAATACAAATTATACCGAGGCAATAGAACGACTAAGATTAATGCAGAGCATTTCAAAGCATTTACGTCTCCAAATTATCCTGAATTAGTAGAGTCGGGAGTGCATTTAAAATTAAATCCGGAATTATTCTTAGCTAAAAATCAAAATAAAGAATTTAAGGTTCATAAAAATTTAGATACTAACGTAGCAATTATAAAAATGTTTCCAGGCATTAGCGAAGCAGTTTTGGAAGCTATTTTAAATATTCCAGATCTTAAAGGGATTGTTTTAGAAACGTATGGCGCTGGAAATGCACCTACTGAAGATTGGTTTTTAAACTTATTGAAAAAAGCAATTAATAGCGGTCTACATGTTATCAATGTAACGCAGTGTTCCGGAGGAAGTGTGAGTATGGGGCAATATGAAACCAGTACAGGGTTGAAAGAAATAGGTGTAATTTCTGGAAAAGACATCACAACAGAAGCTGCGATAACTAAATTAATGTATTTGTTGGGTCAAAAAATAGCATTAAATGACTTCAAAACTATTTTTGAAACTGCTTTGCGAGGAGAAATAGCATAATAGTTAGATTTTACTTTTCTAACTCATTTTTTTTATGGTTATTTGCAACCTCAAATAAAATAGAGAGGTGTCCGAGTGGTTGAAGGAGCTAGCCTGGAAAGCTAGTATGTGGGTAACTGCATCGTGGGTTCGAATCCCATCCTCTCTGCAAAAAATGAATGCTTCCCGAAAGGGAAGCATTTTTTGTTTTATTGCGTGGCAAACTTTTTAGTTTGTCTAAGCGTATAAAATAAAAAAGAATCAGGCAAAAATGCCGAGCATTAATTTCTTGGTGAGACGTCCCTTTTAGGATCAACGAAGTTAATTCCAGTTACTCTTTAATTGGAAGTTAAATGTTTTAGACGGTTGGAACTTTTTAGATGCTTTTCAACAAAGAATAAACCTTTTTAAATTTCTCAAAACCTTGTGCGTAGATTTCCTTATGATTTTTATTTGGTGAAAAGGTTTTTCCAACTTTATTTTCAGTAGGAACGGCAATATCAGTAGCTTTAAATCCAATCAAAACGGCTCCCCAAGCAGAAGCTTCGATTGTTTCGGCTACGATTACTTTCATTTGAAAAATATCAGCGACCATTTGCAGCCAAAGTTCACTTTTTCCAAAACCGCCACTCGCCATTATTGTTGTTTTATGTCTTTTTTCGGGATTAGGAAGTAAGATTTCGGTAATGCTCAATAGTCCAAATAAGATGCCTTCCAGTGTTGCTCTAATCAAATGTGCTTTGGTATGGATAATTTGGATTCCTAAAAGTGTCCCTTGTGCGGAAGCATCCCAAATAGGAGCTCTTTCCCCTAATAAATAAGGAACAAAAAGCAAGCCTTGGGATCCGGCAGAAATAGTTTCAGCCTGTTTGAACAATTCTTCGAAAGATTCATCTGTTTTTAAGATGGATTCTTTGAGCCATTGCAAAACAATTGCGCCATTGTTGACAGCTCCCAGTTTTAAATAGTGATTGTCCATCAAATGGTAACATTGTGTACGCATTTCAGGATCAATAAAGGGTTTGTCAGCGGGTAAACGAACCGCACCACTGGTTCCAATGGATAATGCCATTCGGCCTGTTTCCATAGCTCCGGTTCCTAAATTTGCCAATACGCCGTCACCGCCACCCAAAATATACTGAAAACCATCGGATAGTCCTTTGCTTTGATGGGTAGAACTCACAATTTTAGAAAGCTGGGATGTTGCTATTTTTAAATAATCTAAAATATCCGATTCCCATTGTAGTGTATGAATGTTCATTAAACCTGTGCCTGATGCCATCGAGGAATCAATTACATATTCGCCGGTAAGATGATGCCAAATGTATTCTTTAAGGCTAATGAATTTATACGTTTTAGCAAAATTAGGTGCATCGTGCTTCTTTAACCAAGCAATTTTGGTCATGGGAGAAAAGGTATGAATGGGAATTCCTGTTTTTTGATAGAAATTTTTTCCTTGTTTGGATTTTTTTAATGCTTCGGCTAATGAATGCGCTCTATTATCGGCCCAAATAATAGCATCGGTGAGTGGTTTTCCGCTGGAGTCAATAGCTATAATGCTTTGCATAGCCGAACTAAAACTGATGAATTGGGGCTGAATCCCTTTTGTGATTTCTTGGATGCATCCTAAAACAGTCGCTAGAATTTCATCGGGTTTTTGAATACTCCAATCTGGCTTCGGATGATACATTGTATAAGATTGATTGCATTCCCGAATCACTTTTCCGGTTCTGTCAAAACACACGGCTTTTGTTGCCGTGGTGCCAATGTCTATTCCAATGTAAAATAACTTCATTTTCTTTAGTTTAATTTGGATTATGCTACCATTAAATTAAGCAATAGTACGCCAATCAATCCCATCACTCCAATGATGGTTTCCATAACGGTCCATGTTTTAAATGTATCCGAAATACTGATTCCGAAATACTCTTTAAACATCCAGAATCCCGTGTCGTTCACATGAGAGCACATTAAGCTTCCGGCACCAATTGATAAAACCATCAATTCTGGACTTATTCCTGAGCTCACCACCAAAGGTTGCACAATCCCTGCCGCAGTCAATCCCGCCACAGTTGCTGAACCCAATGCTATCCGAATAATCGTAGCCACAAGCCAGCCCAATACTAACGGAGAAAGTGTCGATGTTTCGAAAAAAATAGCTAAATCAGCACCAATGCCACTGTCAATCAGTACTTGTTTGAAAGCTCCGCCAGCCGCAATAATCATAATAATCATTGTTGCTGAACTCAGTGCCGAACTGGATTTATCCATAATGTCCTGCATCTTTCGACCGCGATTGATGCCTAGAAAAACGATTGCAAACAATACCGCAAGAAGCATGGAGGTGGTCGGACTTCCAATAAATCCAAGAATATGACGTAAAGAAGATGCTTCAGGCAAGGTTAATTCGCTTATTGTTGCCATAGCCATTAAGATGACAGGAATCAGAGCCGTTATAAAACTGATCATGAAAGAAGGCATTTCGTTTTCAGCGAATGTTTTACTTTCGAATAATCCTTTGGGTGGATTAGCAACAATTTTCTTAATGAATTCAGGGAAAACAATTCCAGCAATCAATAAAGTAGGAATAGCAATTATCAACCCGAACAACAGCGTTTTGCCAATATCCGCTTTAAAAATTATTGCAATAGCTGTAGGTCCCGGATGAGGTGGCAAAAAACCGTGTGTCACTGAAAGTGCAGATGCCATGGCAATTCCAAGATAGATTATAGGCTGCTTCGTACTTTTTGCGACAGCGAAAACCATTGGAATCAAAATCACAAAACCGGCATTGTAAAACATCGAAATCCCTACGGCAAAACCCGTAAGTAACATTGCCCATTTGATGTGCTTAACGCCAAAAGACCGAATCATGACCGAACTTATTCGTTGTGCTGCACCACTATCTGAAAGGATGTTTCCCAATATAACTCCAAGAGCAATAATCAAAATCAATGAACCTAAAGTACTGCCAATTCCTTGTTGGAGGGAATTTAGGATCGTAGGTAACTGCATGCCTTTGGCAATTCCCACAAAGAAAGAAGCGATAATTAAGGAGATGAATGCGTTGAGTTTTACTGCGGATATCAAGACAAGTAATAAAAGGATACTTGCGATTAAGATCAATATTGACATGTATTTGAATTTGAAAAATTAAAAATTAGCTTCGAATTGGTTTGTTGGGTAATCAGTTATTCGTTTTTTTTTGACAGCGTGGCCGCCAAATTCATTGCGAAGTGCCGCTGCCACTTTTCTTAGTTCTATAATTCCAATTTGCATGGTTGTATTGTTTTAAGTCTGATTTGAAGACGTTTTTTGAGTAATTGTAAAAAATATTTTAAAGTAAAAATATTGGTTTTAATTTTTTAACAAGCAATTTATTCGAAAAATAGTAAACTTGTTGGATTCAATATGTTAATTATTTTTTTGCGGTTTTTGTGTAGACTCCTTTTTATGAAAGTTTATTGTCGTTATAATCTATAAGAAAACCATCTAAATGGTATATTTGTAACGTTATAATGAGAATTGAAATCTGGAATGTGTTTTGAACGACCATTGAGTAATTTAAACCCAAAACAATATGCGAATTTTTCTTAGTTGTTTTCTTTTTTTATCGGTTTTGAATGTTTTTTCACAAGAAAATACAGCTTCTCAAGATAGTGTCTTTGTGAAAGTTGATTCTTTGTATCGAGAAGATCAGTTTTATTTTGCAATAACGTACAATACCTTGATAAATAAGCCGTCTGAATTGTCCCAAAGTAAATTTTCTTCGGGTCTTTCGGCGGGTTTTTTGAGAGATATGCCCATTAATAAAAAAAGAACGGTTGCTATAGCTTCCGGTATTGGTTTTTCCTACAATAATTACAATCAAAATCTTGCCATTTCTTCACCTGCAGGAACGCCGGTATATACTATTATCGATTCGGATATTACATATAATAAAAACAAATTCTCTTTACTTTCTGTTGATGTTCCTCTTGAGTTCAGATGGAGAACTTCTACTTATAAAAGTCATAAATTTTGGAGGATATACGGCGGATTTAAGTTAAGTTATTTGCTTTATGACAGGTCTGTTTTCAATAGTCCTGATGGGGAAGTGGTGGTGACAGGGAATCCAGATTTTAATAAATTTCAGTATGGAGCTTATATTTCATCAGGCTACAATACAATTAATTTATATGCGTATTACGGTTTGAATTCGCTGTTTAAATCTGCAAAAATCAATGACGAATCGGTTGATATGAAAGCATTTAACATTGGAATTATGTTCTACATTTTATAACCACAGCATTAACAAAAGCAACTGAGGAACTGCTCCGAGCATAAAACCTATGAGCAATTCTTTATTTGTGTGTGCTTTCATTTCTAATCGTGAGGAAGCCACAAAACCATTAAGAAGAATCAGAACAGCAATTGTAAGTGTGTTTTGAATTTGAAGGTGTAAACTCAATCCAATTATAAAAACCGTTAAGGAGCTGATTGCGATGATATGAAGGCTCGCTTTTATATTGGCAAACAAAAGAATAAGTGCCAATATAGTACTCAAAAGTGCGCCAAGCAGAAAAAAGTGCAACTCAGGATATCGTTCTATTGTAATGCTTTTTTTTACTAATAAAATCAGCAAAAAACAGTGGATTATTAAGGGAATTTTGCGTTGGGATACTTCGGCAAGCATTATAGAATCTATGTTTCCTGCCGTGCGTAATAATAAAAAAACCAATGAAGGCAGAATTACCGTTACTACCAGAACCTGAAAAAAAATGAATAATTTTTCTTGATTTACAAATTCACCGCCGCTGAAGTAAAGGTAAAACAACGTGGCCATTGCCGGTATGAATATCGGATGGAAAACATAAGAAAACAATGGGAGAATTTTTTTCAAAACTTCTGATTTATATCTAAAAACAAATATAAGTAATCTGCCAAAGCTACTAAAGCTAAAGCTATTGTTTCTTTCTCTTAAATAAACGGAATTGGGTATAATTATAGTATATCTACGGCATCGTTTTGAAAAGAAGTGTTATTTTTGAGAAAGTTTTACAAATAGACGAACTATTAAAAAAGTAATTTTAAAAAAAAAAGCTACTTCAATCTCTTTCTAATTCCATGAGCCAGAAAATCCTAAAAAGCATTCAAAATATTCCTGCTGCATTCATTGGTAACCACACTAATTTGGCAATAGATACTATTGCTATAGACAGCCGTTCTTTGCAAAACGGACCGCAGACTTTGTTTTTTGCTTTGGTCGGAGCCAATAATGATGCACACCTTTATGTCAAGGATTTAATTGCAACAGGCGTTCAAAATTTTGTTGTGACCCATATTCCTGAAGATTGTCGAGGGAAAGCCAATTTTTATATTGTAACGGACACAGTAGTGGCATTGCAACAATTTGCAGCTAATTACCGCAGTCTTTTTGATTTTCCCATTATCGGATTGACCGGAAGTAACGGTAAAACGATTGTCAAGGAATGGCTCAATTTTTTATTAAGTCCTGATTACAACGTAATCCGAAGTCCAAAGAGTTACAACTCCCAAATTGGTGTTCCGCTGTCTGTGATTGCAATTAATGAAAAACACAATTTGGGGATTTTTGAAGCAGGTATTTCCACTCGTTCTGAAATGGAAAATTTAGAAGAGATTATCAAACCAACCATTGGGATCCTTACTAATATAGGTACGGCTCATGATGAAGGATTTGCAAGTATAGAAGAGAAAATAGTAGAAAAATTAAAACTTTTTAAGCATGCTCAAGTTTTAATTTACAATAAAAATGAAATCATCGATGCTTTTATTAATCCCGAAATGAAAGCGTTTTCGTGGAGTTTAAATGATAAAAGTGCCTCTGTTTTTGTTTCCCAAAAAAGTGTTTTAGACAAAACCGTTTTGAATGTTCAATTCAAGCAGGAACATTTTGAGATAAAAATCCCTTTTCAAGACAAAGCATCGGTAGAAAATGCAATTTCTTGTTTGATGGTTTTGTTGTATTTTGAATACGACGCCGTGACCATTCAAGATAGGATGGAATTGTTGTATCCGGTAGAAATGCGACTGAAAGTCAAGAACGGAATTAATAATTGCAGTCTTATTGATGATAGTTACAGTTCGGATTTTCAGTCTTTGAAAATTGCATTGGATTTTCTCGAAAGTCAAAAACAATACCAGAAGAAAACGGTGATTTTATCTGATATTTTCCAGAGTGGTTTGTCTAATGAAGAGCTGTATGCCAAAGTTTCCCAGTTGATTGTTTCCAATAAAATTGACCGTGTTATCGGTATTGGTGAAACCATTTCGGCATTTAAAAACAAATTTGCCAATTGTATCACTTTTAAAAATACAGCTGCATTTATCGCGGATTTTGAAAATCTGGATTTTGGTAATGAAACCATTTTGATAAAAGGGGCGCGATCTTTCCAATTTGAAGAAATTGTTTATTTGTTAGAAGAGAAAACACATGAAACGGTTCTGGAAATCAACCTGAATGCGATTAGTTATAACTTGAATTTTTTTAAATCAAAGCTGAAGCCAAAGGTAAAAATTATGGTTATGGTAAAGGCTTTCGGTTATGGAAACGGCGGACTTGAAATTGCCAAATTGCTGGAGTACCATAAAGTAGATTATTTAGGAGTGGCTTTTGCCGATGAGGGAATTTCATTGAAAAACGGCGGTATAAAGGTGCCCATTATGGTTCTCAATCCAGAAAACACCAGTTTTTCGGCAATTATTCAACATCAATTAGAACCGGAGATTTACTGTTTGAAAGGGTTGTATGCTTTTTTGAAAATAGCAAAACAAAAAAAACTGGAACACTTTCCAATTCATATTAAATTTGATACAGGAATGCATCGATTGGGTTTTGAGGAAAACACCATCGATGATTTGATAGGTGCACTTAGAGGCAATGAGACTGTTCAAATAAAGAGTATTTTGTCTCACTTGGCCACGAGTGATGATCTCGAGCACATGGATTTTGCACATTCTCAAATTGTTTTATTCGAAAAATTATCGGCTAAGTTGATGTCCGAATTGAAAATAAATCCTTTGCGACACATCTTGAATACCTCGGGAATCAGTAATTTTCCAAAATCACAATACGACATGGTTCGTTTGGGAATCGGTCTTTACGGTGTTTCAAATGATACCGAAGAACAAAAACAACTTGAAAATGTAGGTACGCTGAAATCTGTGATTTCGCAAATAAGAACTATCGCAGCTGGTGAAAGCGTAGGATATGGCCGCCGATTTATAGCCGAAAAACCAACAAAAATTGCCACCATTCCTATTGGGTATGCCGATGGAATTTCCCGAGGCTGGGGCAACGGTTTAGGATTTGTTATGGTAAAAAACACCAAGGCCTACATTGTTGGCAGTATTTGTATGGATATGCTAATGGTTGATGTCACAGGGGTCGAATGCAAAGAGGGCGATGCGATACTTATTTTTGGTGAAAGTCCAACAGTATCTTTCATAGCCCAGAAATTAAATACAATTCCTTATGAAATCCTTACCAGTATTTCGCAACGTGTAAAACGAGTATTTTACAGGTGACCTATAAATTTGAGAGAATGACTTTTAATTGTATTAAAAATTTTATTAAATTCGTTTTATAAAGATAATTTTAACCCAAAAAAATAAATTATGGGATTTTTCAGTGATTTTAAAGCTTCTATAATGAGAGGAGACGTTTTAAGTTTAGCAACTGCAGTAGTTATTGGTGGTGCATTTGGTAAAATTATTGGATCTGCTGTGGATGATGTTATTATGCCCATAGTAGGGTTGCTAACTGGTGGAATTGATTTCACCCAGAAATTCATCACTTTGGACGGGAACAGTTACGAAACGCTGGTTGCTGCCAAAACCGCTGGTGCTGCTGTAATTACATACGGAAACTTGGTTCAGGCGATTATTAATTTCATCATTATTGCTTTCTTTATTTTTGTCGTTTTGAGAGCTGCTGAAAAAGCGAAGAAAAAAGAAGTTGTTGTTGCAGCTGTTCCGGTCGGACCAACTCAAGAAGAATTATTGACTCAGATTAGAGATTTGTTAAAAAAATAATTTCCGCTACAGTATATATTCTAATTTATCCTGAATTAATTTCAGGACTAAACCGCTTCGTAATCGAGGCGGTTTTTCTTTAAAAGTTTGTCTAAAACAGCAGCGGCTTTTTTACCATTGAGAAATTAAGATACATTAAGAAGCATCTTAAAACTTAATTTTCTTAATTTCTTAAGGGTTCAAAATTATATAGAATGTTATTTCACAAGCTTTTCCAATCAAAAAGAAACATTTGCTTGAAACAATTTTACTTTTGATTTTCATGGTTTTAGTTAAATGTTATAAATTTAACATTTTGTTATTTTTTTGTGAATCCACTTGTTTTAATTTCAATATTAGTTACTTTTGTATTTCAAATTTAATATTCAATACTAAAAATATAACATGAGAATAGCAGTTGTAGGTGCTACCGGAATGGTTGGCGAAGTAATGTTGAAAGTTTTGGCAGAAAGAAATTTCCCTGTAACAGAATTAATTCCGGTTGCTTCTGAGCGATCAGTGGGTAAAGAAATTGAATACAAGGGCAAAAAATATAAAGTAGTAGGCATGCAAACGGCAGTAGATATGAAAGCGGATATTGCTTTGTTCTCTGCTGGTGGCGACACTTCACTGGAGTGGGCTCCAAAATTTGCGGCAGCAGGAACAACGGTTATCGATAATTCATCGGCTTGGAGAATGGATCCATCTAAAAAACTAATCGTTCCCGAAATCAATGCAACTGAATTGACGGCAGCAGATAAAATCATTGCGAATCCGAACTGCTCTACCATTCAGATGGTTTTGGTTTTGGCTCCATTGCATAAAAAATACAATATCAAACGTGTAATTGTTTCAACTTACCAATCCATTACTGGAACAGGTGTCAAAGCAGTGCAACAATTGGAAAATGAATACGCAGGTGTTCAAGGTGAAATGGCGTACAAGTACCCAATTCACAGAAATGCCATTCCACAATGTGATTCTTTCGAAGAAAATGGATACACAAAAGAAGAGATGAAACTGGTTAGTGAAACCAAAAAAATCTTAAGCGACAACACGATTGCCGTTACAGCAACCGCAGTTCGTGTGCCAATTGTAGGCGGACACAGTGAAGCGGTAAATGTAGAATTTTCGAATGATTTTGACGTAGATGAAGTGAGGAGTATTTTGCACCATACTGATGGCGTGGTGGTTCAAGATAATAACGATACTTATACCTACCCAATGCCTATGTATGCACAAGGAAAAGATGACGTTTTTGTAGGTAGAATTCGTCGTGATGAAAGCCAGGAAAACACATTGAATATGTGGATAGTTGCGGATAACTTGAGAAAAGGAGCAGCAACAAACACAATCCAAATTGCAGAATATTTGATCGCAGCTAAATTGGTGTAAATCAATTTTTATGTTAAAATGAAACCATTTGTTTCACAAAAATATATTTTGTGAGACAAATGGTTTTCTTTTTTCCTGTTTTTGTTACCTTTGGCTCGAATGAAAAAGAATAAACTCATACTAAGTCTTTCTCTGGTTATTACAGTATTGTTTTCAATGCTGTTTCAGTCATTGCATACGTATGAGCATTTGGCAAAACAGCTTTCCGAAAAGCAGTGTCACCATAAATACAATGTTACCGGTACGGAGATAACGCACCAACACCACAAATTAGAGCATTGTTTTGTTTGTGAATTCGCTTTTGGCAGTTACATAACTCCAAAAGATTTTTCCTATCAATTGTATTCTAGTATTGAACAAATCCCTTATTTTTTTACTGCAACGGAAAACATTATTTCGTTTTCCGGCAGTTTGTATTCCCATCGCGGACCACCTGTAAATAGTTTAAGCTGAATCTATTTCGGCTTCTGTTGAATTTATTTCAACACAAATAATTTTTTATTTACTAAATAATTCCGGTCTCGGCTCCCTCTCCATTGGAGAGGGATGGGGAGAGGAAAAACTATTCAATCATTTTCAATGAAAAAATTTATTATAGCCCTATTTTTGGGGCTCTCAGCGATACTTCAGGCGCAAAATACCCTTTCGGGAACCGTAACCGATTTAAAAAATCAACCTCTAAAAGGCGTTTCGATATATACATCAGAATTGCATAAAGGAACCACTACAGATGAAAACGGAAAATATACACTTTCCAATCTTCCAAATAGAAACTTAAAAATCAGCTTTACGTTCATGGGATTTGCAACTCAAAATAAAACCATAAACAGCCTTCAAAACGAAAACACACTTGATGTTATCCTTGAAGCAGCAATTTTCGAAATGGATGAGGTAATCGTTTCCACCGCCTTCAATAAAATACAATCACAGAACGTGATGAAAGTGGAGCACGAAAGCATCAAAAATTTACAACGAAAAGGAACCGCCACTTTGATTGAAGGATTGGCGACTATTCCCGGAGTTTCTCAGGTTTCTACCGGAACATCTATCGGGAAACCGGTAATTCGTGGTTTGAGCGGCAATCGTGTTTTGGTATATTCACAAGGTGTTCGAATAGAAAATCAACAGTTTGGTGACGAACACGGTTTGGGATTGAACGATTCAGGAATAGAAAGCGTTGAGGTGATAAAAGGACCTGCTTCGTTGTTGTACGGTTCTGATGCTTTGGGTGGTGTTTTGTATTTTAATCCCGAAAAATTTGCTGATGCGAATACCTTTAAAGCGAATTTCAGTCAAAAATATTTCTCGAATACCGCAGGAAGCAGTTCTTCTTTGGGTTTGAAAACATCCACAGACAACTGGAAATTCATGGTTCGTGGAAGTTACAATTCTCATTCGGATTATAAAAGTGCTTCGCCAGTTCGGTCTTCGACCTCGGGTGCCGATGGTGACAGAGTAACAAATACCCGTTACAATGAAACCGATTTCAAAACAGGAATTGGCTACAGCAATGCTAAATTTTCAAGTGTATTGCGTTACAATTACAATGAATTGGATTTAGGAATCCCGGAAGATGGTATAGCAGGCCAAACGACAAGCAAGAAAACCGGATTTCCAAAACAAGGCGTTTTCAATCATTTATTAAGTTTAAACAATGTTTTCTTTTTCGAAAAATCAAAATTGGATCTTGATTTAGGGTATGTTGCCAATGATCGAAGTGAGTTTGAAGACAGCAATGTGGCAGTTCTACACATGAAATTGAAAACTTTCAATTACAACGCAAAATACCATTTACCAAAAATGGGAAAAATAGAAACCATTGTGGGCGTTCAGGGAATGCACCAAACCAATACAAATTCAGGCGAAGAATATTTAATTCCGGATGCGGTTACGAATGATTTTGGGGTTTTTGGAACGGCTAATTATGAGTGGAATTCCAATGTGTTGCAAGCCGGATTGCGTTTCGATAATAGAAATATTACTACGGATGCACAAGGAGTTGCAGGCGAAGAGGGTTCTTTTAAAGCCATCGATAAATCATACGACAGTTTTAATGCGTCGTTGGGTTACAAAACCAATTTAGCCGATGATTTGACGTTGCGTTTGAACGTGGCTTCCGGATTTAGAGCGCCAAATCTTGCAGAATTAACTTCTAATGGAGTGCATGAAGGAACGAATCGCTATGAGGTAGGAAATAGCGATTTAGAAACGGAGCAAAACGTGCAAACAGATTTAAATTTAGAATACAAAACGGATCATTTTGAGTTTTTTGTGAATGGATTTTACAATCACATCAACAATTATATCTACACCTCGCCATCTGGAGAAATCATTGCAGAAAACGCTGTTTTTGATTATATTCAGAACAACGCTAAATTATACGGAGGTGAAGTTGGACTGCATTTTCACCCGCATCCATTGGATTGGTTGCATTTTGAAACCAGTTTTGAAACCGTAACCGGCGAAAAACAAAATGGTGATTACTTGCCGTTAATTCCGGCTAATAATTGGAATAATACCATTAGAACCGAATTCAAAATCAAGAACTGGCTGGAAGATGGTTATGCAACTTTGAATGTTTCCAGTACGTTCCATCAAAAAAATGTAAGCGGATTTGAGACAGCATCGAATGGGTATAACTTAGTAAATTTAGGTTTTGGCGGAACTGTAAAATTGGGTAAAACCGCTTTTGACGTCAATATCAACGGGAATAATTTATTTGATAAAAGATACATTGCGCATCTTTCCCGTCTAAAAACAGATGGTATTCCAAACATTGGAAGAAACATCGTTTTAGGTGTGAATTTTAATTTGTAATTCATTTGCTTGAGCAAAAAAAAACGCTATTCGAAAGAGTAGCGTTTTTTTGTTTTAAGCACAAAAAGTATTGATTACTGTTTCAGTGCTTTTTTCGTATTATTGTATATAGAATCGAATGAATTTTTATGACCTAAAATAATGATGCTACAAAACCAATCTGTAATTCCTGATATTAAAGCTATTATCGCAGCTTCGAAAGACAAAGCTATTAGAGCGGTAGACAATAAAGAACCTTGATGTATTGGTATATTGGGCAACGTATTTTCGAGGAAGAACAAGACGGAAAGGATCGTGCGGACTATGGAGAGTATTTAACAAAATACATTTCACAACAGTTAGAACCCGAGTTTGGAAGCGGTTTTTCAAAACGCCAAATAGAATTATTTAGACAATTTTATCGCTCCTTTCCAATTGCGAACGCACTGCGTTCGCAATTGAGTTGGACGCATTACAAACTAATTATTCGCCTTGATAGTCAGGATAAAATTGATTTTTATATAGCCGAAACTGTAAAAAATAATTGGAATACCAGACAATTAGAACGTCAAATTTATAGCAATCTTTGGGAACGCCTTTTAATCAGTAATGATAAAGAAAGCGTACTTGCTGTAGCCAAAAATGAAAAACTCCCTGCGGATGCTAAAGAGATTATTAAAGATCCGATGTATTTGGAATTTTTGGGACTAAAACGGTAAGCGGCTTACTACGAAAGAGATTTAGAAAGCGCTATAATTACCCATTTGCAAGATTTTTTATTGGAACTGGGCAATGGTTTTTCATTTGTTGCGAGGCAAAAAAGAATACACATTGATGGCGATGAATTTTTTACAGACTTAGTTTTTTACAATCGAATATTACAATGCTTCGTCATTATCGAAATCAAGACAGATAAACTAACGCACCAAGATATTGGTCAACTACAGATGTATGTCAATTATTATGATCGAGTAGAAAAACTGCCTCGTGAAAATCCAACTATTGGTATTTTGCTTTGTGCTAATAAAAATGACGGAGTCGTGAAATTTACGCTGCCGGAAAACGAGAAAAATATTGTAGCCAGTCAATATAAATTATACTTGCCCACGGAACAACAGTTGTTAGAAGCTGTGAATATTGAATTACAGAATTTCGAGCAAGGAAAAGAAAGTGAATAACGCACCATCCGGATACAGATATTGAGTTGAATAAGAAATATCTCGCTGTAAAATCAGTGTAAATCCGTTCAATCCGTGTCATCTGTGGCTTAATTTGAATTATGTTCGCAGTGCGGACATAATTGTATTGGTTCTGAAATTCATTAAACTTTTAACCTAAATTATAATTCGAGCAATTCGAGGCGAAAAAAAATAGTTGCAATCTCATTCAACTCAAATCTGATTCGGAAAACAAACGATTTTTTGTTTTATTTAAGACTTTTCCTTATTTACAACACTAACTATTTCCCTATTTTTGTAACAACCTAAAACAGAATCTAATGAAAAAAACTTTTTTAATAATGGCTGTATCTTCTGCAATGGCGACTTTTGGCCAAAATCAAAATCCAAAATCCATAACCTATCCCACTACGAGTAAAGGAGAAACTGTGGATGTGTATTTCGATACAAAACTTCCGGATCCCTACCGCTGGCTCGAAGACGACAAATCTGCGGAAACCGGTGCTTGGGTAAAAGCCCAAAACGAAGTAACATACGGGTATTTGGCGCAAATTCCGTTTCGTGATGCGCTAAAAGCAAGAATGGAAAAACTGTGGAATTATGAGAAAATAGGAGCGCCTTTCAAAGAAGGAAATTTCACGTATTACTATAAAAATAACGGTTTACAAAATCAATCGGTGTTGTATAGAAAAGACGCAAAAGGAACCGAAAACGTGTTCTTGGATCCAAACACCTTTTCTAAAGACGGAACCACTTCGCTTGGCGGACTGGATTTTTCCAAAGACGGTTCTAAAGTAGCTTATGCCATTTCAGAAGGCGGAAGCGACTGGAGAAAAGTTATTATCATGGATGCCATTAGCCAAAAAATAATTGAAGACACCATTGTCGATGTGAAATTCAGCGGCGTGTCTTGGAAAGCAAACGAAGGTTTCTACTACTCCAGTTATGACAAACCAAAAGGAAGCGAATTATCGGCAAAAACTGACCAACATAAACTGTATTTCCACAAGTTAGGGACCGCACAAAAAGACGATAAAGTGATTTTTGGCGCCGACCAAAAACGCCGTTATGTAGGCGGTGGCGTGACCGAAGATGATCATTATTTGGTTATCACAGCGTCTAATTCTACGTACGGAAACGAATTGTACATTAAAGATTTGACAAAACCGAACAGTCCTATTGTGACTATTGTGGATAATTTCAAGAGCGACAACAACATCATTGAAAACGAAGGCGGAAAATTATTCATAGAAACTGACTTGAATGCGCCCAACAAACGCATCGTTACCGTAGATGTCAATAACCCAAAACCGGAAAACTGGAAAGACTTTATTGCAGAGACGGAGAACGTCTTGTCTCCATCAACAGGAGGTGGGTATTTCTTTGCTAATTATATGAAAGATGCCGTTTCGGTGGTGAAACAATACGATTATTCTGGGAAACTGGTGCGTGAAATCCAATTGCCGGGCGTAGGAACTGCCGGTGGTTTTGGTGGAAAGAAAAAAGAGAAAACGGTGTACTATTCCTTCACGAATTACATTACTCCGGGTTCTACTTTTTCATTCGAACCACAAACCGGAACTTCTGCGGTGTATCAAAAACCAAAAGTAGATTTCGACAGCGAGCAATACGAGTCCAAACAAGTGTTTTACACCTCTAAAGACGGGACTAAAATCCCAATGATCATCACTCACAAAAAAGGATTGAAACTCGACGGGACAAATCCAACGATGCTTTATGGTTACGGAGGATTCAACGTGAGTTTGACACCAAGTTTCAGCATTGCCAATGCCGTTTGGATGGAAAATGGAGGCGTTTATGCCGTACCCAATTTACGTGGTGGTGGCGAATACGGGAAAAAATGGCACGATGCGGGAACCAAAATGCAAAAACAAAATGTATTTGATGATTTCATCGCAGCGGCAGAATACCTGATTGCTCAAAAATACACGTCTTCACAATACCTGGCCATTCGTGGTGGGTCAAACGGAGGATTGCTAGTGGGTGCTACCATGACGCAACGTCCAGAGTTGATGAAAGTCGCTTTGCCGGCAGTGGGTGTGATGGACATGTTGCGCTACCATACCTTTACCGCAGGAGCAGGTTGGGCGTATGATTACGGAACGGCGCAGGACAGCAAGGAAATGTTCAGCTACATCAAAGGGTATTCTCCCGTACACAACATAAAACAAGGGATTCAATATCCGGCAACCATGGTCACTACGGGCGATCACGATGACAGAGTAGTGCCGGCGCACAGTTTCAAGTTTGCTGCCGAATTACAGGAAAAACAAACCGGAACAAACCCGACATTAATTAGAATTGACATCAATGCAGGACACGGTGCCGGAAAATCCGTGGCGGCAACCATTCAGGAAAATGTCGATATTCAGGCCTTTACCTTATTCAACATGGGAGTCGTGTTATTGCCATAGTTGGGCTAACAGGATTTATTTTAGGAGCTATTTCCTGCTTTTCACTGCAATCTTTATATCCGCCGAAAAGGCGGAAATAATAGATTTTCGTTGCAATCAGGGCTAGAGCATGGGATTTCCTAGACGATTGTCATTGCGAGAAGTTGCGAGGTACGTGGCAAAGCAATCACATCACAAATTATAAGGAGTTCAAAAAACGCTATTCGAAAGAGTAGCGTTTTTTTTTGTTTTAGGATAATTCGGTTTTAACAAATCAAGTTGAAAACTAAAAATTAATGAGGTCAATTGTATGCGGGTCAATTGTAGGCGTAAAACTAATTTTATCAAATATGGAGATTAAAGAAAAATTTGGTCAAAAAGTAAAAGAATTAAGAGAACAAAAAGGCTTCTCTATTGAGCAACTGGCTAATATTTCGAATGTTGACAGGAATTATATTTCTGACATCGAAAAAGGAAAAAGAAATGTTTCAATCGAAATAATGGATAAAATAATCCTTGCGCTCGATACTGATTTTATAGAATTCTTCAACGATAATAATTTTAAGAAATGATAATGAAAGAGAATATATCAATTGAAGAGTTCGACAACAAGAAATTGATTATGAAATATTTTAATAAGAAACTAATAGTTAGTGTTTGGCACGTTATTCATTTCCACTTTATTTAGTTCTGCCATTAATGCTTTTTTTACATCAAGAACAAACTCTTTCTTCAGTGGGATACCGCATATAAAAATATTGTTTGTTGATTGATTTATATTATTCTTGTAGCTGATTTTTTTTATTTCAACTTTATCAGAGGGATAACATAAAAACCCATATTTATTGTCGGTTTTGCTAAATGATGAATAAGCCATAATCTGATGTAAATCATGTCTATGAATATCTTTTAAATTCTCACTTTTGTCAAATTTGTTGTAAAGATTTGATTTGTATTTAGCATCAATAAATACAATAAGATTTTCTTTTTGGTAGATTGCATCTGGCTCAATATGTTTCAATTCCCAAGAATATCGATTAGAGGTTTTGGAATGAAATTTGTAATTTGAAAATAAATGACCTCCGGTTTCTTTTGAAATTTCTTTAAATATATATTGAACAAACTTTTCAAAAACATCAGAGAAATCCACTCGCCAAGCCGTACTGTCTATAAAATTAAAATTTAATATTCTATTTGCTTGATCTTTACAGTTTTTAACTTTAAGATTATCAGCGGATTTTATAACAATATTATTAGTTGAAATAGGTTTGTGTAAATAAAGCTTTTCGTCAATAAAGGTTAGTCTGTTTCTAATCGAGCTTTTTATTCTTTGTGGTGTATTTGAAGATAAAAGTTCCAATTTACACAAATCATAGACATAGCGAATTTCAGAATATTCTATATGAAATTCACTTAGGATATTTTTCCGTGCTGGGAATTTTAACCGATTTTCGATTTTATATTCTTCATTTATATATTTATTCCAATTTACTTGTCCTGTTGGTTGAGAAGTTATCTTTTCAATATTATCAAATTTTCTCCATGGAGTTTTTATTAATTCTTCAAGAGAATCAATAAATTTTATAGCTTCTAAATATAATGGAGGTCGGAAATTCTTTCCTGAAGCTAAAGGTAAACTGTCGATTACTTGAGGACTGATTTCAGTCCGTAAAAGATTAAGAATTTCTATGTAATCTTCAAATCTATCCCGCCCAGTGAATCTGGGCATCACAACAAAGTCACCAATCTGCTTACCAGTATCTGATGCTCTTAAAGGAATAGTCCCTATGAATTCTGAAGTACGAAAAGTTAAAGAAGTATTTTGGTCTGTACCTATGATTAAGGGCTGAACACCTAAAAAGCTAAAATTAGTTGAATTGTAATTAATGAATTTTTGCAGGTATTGGCCTATGATTCTTTTGTCGGCGGATTTAAACCATTTTTTTTGTAAAAAAAGACCGTTCAACAAAATTGATTTTTCTGTTAAACAGGGTATTTCACAAAAAACATCTAAAGGCTTATTCATTCAAAAAGAGATTTATTAATTCTAGTTGTGAAATAATTATTGAACTCTTCTTTAGCATTTCTGATTAACCCTTCTTGTAAGTATTCTTTAATTAATGGGAATATTTCATATTTGATTCTATTATCCATTTCTTCAGCCGATGAAGAAATGAAATAACCTTGACCAGGTTGTAATGAAAGTTCATTGCTTGTTGCGTACCAATCAAATATTTCTTGTATTCTGCTGAAATCGTCTTTGAAGAATTGTTTTGAGTTGATTGGTTTTGGCTTCAAAGTGTACCATGCAAATCTTCTTCTTAAAGCAAAGTCTACAACTGCCAAACTTCTGTCGGCAGTGTTCATTGTTGCAATTACATTAAAATTTTTTGGAAGTTGATTAATCTTAAAGCCTGGGTAAATTTCTATTTCAATATCAGAATCTTCCATTTTGTGTTCAAATAGATAAAATATTGGACCCAAAACGTTGGATAAATTTGCTCTGTTTATTTCATCGATTATCAAAACAATTTTCTCTGTTTGATGCTCTATGGCATATTTTAAAGCTATGGTGAAACTTCCTAGGTTCTCAATATAACTTAATTCTTTACTTTTAACATCGGGTCTAATTCCATAAATAAAGTCAGAGAAACTAGTCTCAGCGTGAAATTGTGTAAAAAATGTTTTAGCTTTTATTTTAGCTGACACTAATTTAGCCGTTCTTGTCTTTCCAGTGCCTGGAGGACCTTGAAGAACAATGAATCTTCTTTGGTTGAGCAAACTTTCGATTTCTTCAGCTTCATCGATTTCCTCTATTTTCAAAAAAGGTTGAAGAGCTTCAGTAATTGCTTTTCTATGCTCTTTGTTTGATGGCCATTCTCTTAACTTTGCATAACCAGCAACAAAAGCAGCAATTATTTCCTTACCTTCTTTAGATTCGGGATTATCTACTATTTGGCAAACCGGCAATACTTTTGAATAGATTTTAATAGTGTTTTTTATATGCTGTAAATCATTGTTTCCAGTAATTGTTTTTGGTAAACTGGTTTCAATATCTGAAAAATCAGATTTACAAAAGCCTCTTTCGTTAATTAGATTTGAAAACAATCTTCTGAGTCCTGGATAAGTTGCTAATTCATAGTCATTTTTAAACCCACTTGAGCCAATACCTAAACAAATTAACCATGGTTTGTTCTGTTCGTTGGGAAAAATAGTCAATGAAAAATCGTGAAACGGACCAGAAGTATCTTCGTCAGGATGAATAAAACCAAAATATGCACCGTTATCTTTCAATGCCTCTTGTCCAGTATTCTTGCGTTCAACGTATGGTTTGTTAAATTCATTTTCGGCTTTGGCACCAAATTGCTCTGCTTTGTCTTTTATAAATTGTCTAATGTTATCTATAATCATTTTTCTGTTTTAAGTATTATATTATTTCAACTTAGACTAATAGTCGGTTTTAAATAATAAGCTCTATTCATCAAACAAGTCTTTAATTTTTACATTAAGAGCTTTTGCTAATTTTTCAACTACTTCAATTGAAACATTTCTTTCACCTTTTTCAATAGTTGGTAAATAGGTTCTGTCAATTTCTGCAAGGTTGGCAAGTTTTTCTTGTGAAAGACCTTTTGCTTTTCTTAGCTCTTTTATTTTTAAACCTAGTTTTTGCTTAATATTCATGTTAACAAATATTACAAAATGTGGTCTGTATTGCAACGGAGTATAGTCCGGTTTTTTCTACCTTTGAAATAATTGCCTTTAAAAATCCAATTCTTTTTAAACAATGATACTACTGGAAAAAATCGAATACTTAGAGCAACTTCTCAATCAAACAGAAGAGAATTATGCTGACACTTTCAAAGCTGACATTACTATGTTTTTTGATGATAATTTTTCTGAAGAAAATTCACAGTTGCTTTTTTTGGATAATCTAGATTCAAAACAAGAAATTGAAAATTGGGTAGAAAAACTAACTTCTCGGTTTGTAATGAAATTTCATTCTGGATTTGAAACTGAGAATGATTTCATTTATGATTATTTAGAAAATGGATAATCCAATCCCTTCCTCAAATTCACTTTTTAGCTCTTTTATTTTCACAATGTTTTATTAATTGGCTCGGTTTTTCATACTGCAATCGGTAAATTTGAAAGACAACATTAAATATATAAAAACATGACAGTACAAATCAACACAGACAACAATGTAGAAGGACACGCACGTTTGAAAGCGTATATTGCGGAGGAATTAGGAACAGCTTTGGCGCGTTTTGAAGATAAAATAACCCGTTTAGAAGTGCATCTTGCAGATGAAAACAGTGATAAATTCGGAATCAACGACAAACGATGCCTTATCGAAGCCCGTCCGGTAAATATGCAACCCGTTGCAGTTACCAATCATGCTGATACTACCGAAAAAGCCTTTCACGGAGCCTTGGACAAAATTAAAAAAGTGTTGGATACCGCTTTCGAAAAACAGAAAGCGTACTAAATAGTTGCCTTTTGGCAAACAAAAAAATGACACTGTCTAATTTAGATAGTGTCATTTTTTTTTGGTTGAGATGCTACCGTTTGTAGTCCTTCTTCTTTTTTAAACGGAAATAGGGCTTTCCGCTAAGCAAACCAAAAATTTCATTATGTTTATTTATCATTAAGAAATTAAGCTTTATCCTTAATGAATCTTAATTTCTTCATGGTTTAAGAGAAAACAACTTTGTTTTTTTATAAACCCATAAAGTTTCCGATTGGTATTAGTAACGGATAATCAAAAAATCAGTTCAAATCCGTGTAATCCGCGTGCTATTTTTGTTCAGAACAATACGAACAATACGAATTTTGAATCGTTTATTTATCAAACAATAAGGTTGCTAAGGCCTCATCTCTTTTATAGACATCTTCATAGAAATGAACCACACCGTCCGCATCTACCCAAGCGGTAAAATAACCGATGTACACCGGAATTTTGTTTTTAAGCGTGTACCAATATTCTTCTCCGCTGTTCATCGCCGTTTCTATCTTTTCAGGATTCCATTTTTTATCGTTTTTCATAATCATGGCAGCAAGTTCTTTTGGCTTGGCTACACGAATACAACCGTGGCTAAAAGCGCGGTCTTCTTTACCAAATAAACTTTTGGATGGGGTATCGTGCAAATAAATCGCATTCGAATTGGGGAATAAAAACTTTACTAATCCCAATGAGTTTTCCGGTCCGGGTCTTTGTCTTACGTAGCTGTCTTTCCATTCCATGTCGTGTTCAGCCAAGTAATTTGGATTCTTTTCAATGGCCGGAAGAATCTCTTTTTTAAGGATACTGGTTGGCACATTCCAATAGGGTCTAAAAACGATAAACTTCATTGGCGCACTAAAAATTACCGTTTTGTGCATCGCTTTTCCCACCACAACTTTAGAGCGTAATTCCGGTTTTCCGTCTCTGAAAAAAGTAAGTTCATAGGCTGGAATATTCACCACAATTAATTCCTTGGATTTGGTAATGTCATTCGAAATCCATCTGCAACGTTCCATATTGACCATAACAGTTTTGATACGATCCGCAACAGAAACATTCATGTAGTTGATGTGTTCCGGAAGAATCGTTTTGTTCAGGAGATTGCCACTTCTCTTTTTGAATTTTAAAATTCCGGTTGCTAATTCGTCATCATACACCGCGCTTTTAGAATCTCGGGAAAGATCATCCGTGATAAACAGACGGGTTCTGATTTGCGCAATGGCAGTGGCGCTGTCGCCAGGTTTATATGATTTGATGTTTGGATCCAGTGCAATGGTTTTCCAACCGCCTTTTTTTTCTATTTTACGGTATTCCTGCAAGACATCTTTAAGCAGGTAATACTGTTTCAATACTCCTTTTTCTTCTTTGTTGATTAACGAAGGATTGATTAACAACGAGTCTAAATAATTGACATAGGATTGTCTTTTTCGAGGCAAAAACCATCCTAAATCTTTCGATTTTTGAGTGCTGATACCATCGTATACTTTATCTGCATAAAAAAAGTACAATGCAGAACTCAGCAATTCAGTGTCAATACTCGCTTTTTGATTATCTTCCGGATTGTCATAGATGTCATCTAATTTTTCCTTGTACGGGATTTCAGTTTCAATTCCTTCCTGACTCAAATTATTCACTTTGTTGTATAGCAAACCTGCAAATTCATTAAGGCCATCCTTGTCAAACCAGATGTAATGAAACTGATGCTTGCGGTATAATTGCTCAACATCGCCTTGATAGCTTTTTAGTTTTGGATATTTTCCAAAGAAGGTTTTGATTTGTGTGCTGTCAAAAGCAATTTCAACGGTATTTAAACTCGTTTCTTTTTTAGCTTCATTTACATCTTTCTTTTTACAGGAAACGATGGTGAGTAATAGTGTAAAAACAACAATTAGTATGGGGCAAAATAACTTTTTCATAGGGTAACTTTTTAATCGTAAAGAATCCATTTAAGGCAATACAAAAATACGTCAAATCTCAGATGCTACTACCAGTACTGAAGGGGTTGCGTTTTTCAGGATTGAAACCGCATCCTTAATTTAAGGGCATAAGTAAAAAAATAACAACATATAAGTATTTGTTAATTAATTAGTTATGAATTTATTTTTGTCTTTTAAATAAATTTTTAGTGTCCAATAAATTTTCAAAAATCCAAAAATTATGAAAATAATAGTACTAGTTTATGTAACTATTTTACTGTTTTTTATCCTTTATTTTAGTAGAGTAAGGTGTTAATGTAGAGTAAAGTAACTTTCTTTTGAGCGTGTTGTAGCGTGTAAGAATTTCAAAATTTTTAATAATAAAAACGTACTTTACTCAAACTGAAATACGAGAATGCGAATCGTAATTTGTAGTTTCAAATCAGCAGGTGAACCAGTTTTTATGCTACCTTGTATCTTAAACAGTAAAGAAGTACGCATGAATCAATTTTGGCAGGGCGCAAAAGCATATTTTAAAACAGCGGGTTTCAGGAAAACAATCAAAAGAATTGGTTTTTTCTTTGTGGGAGTAGTTGCGTTTTTTCTACTATCTTCTGTGGTTTTGGCACTTTATTTTAATAATAACAAAGCGGAAATTATAACCCAAATCAATGCTAAAATCAACGAAAATAGTTCAGGTACAATCGATATTGGCGATATCAGATATAAATTTTTAAAGGGATTTCCTAATATGACTTTGGCGTTAAGCCAAGTAGAATTGAAAGACAGTTTGTGGGCCGTTCACAAGCGTACGTTGCTGAAAGCGGAACAAATTGAGATCCGTATCGATCTTTTGGACTTGCTTTCAAATGAGATTAATATTGACAAAATCGAAATTCAGCAAGCTACTTTGCATCTGTTTAAAGGAAAGAATGGAATCGTCAATACCGCTATTTTCAGACCCCAACCCAAAGGCGCAAAATCAAAAAGCTCGACCACTTCCTCCATCAATGAAATTGTTTTAGACCGAGTACATTTCATCTCCGAAAATCAATTGGGAAATAAGTTATTCGATTTTGATGTACTTGCTTTACGCAGTAAAATAGATTTCGATGATGACAATTGGCACACGAAACTGTATCTGAAAACGCTTGCCAAAAATATGGCTTTCAATACCCAAAGAGGGAGTTTTATTAAGGATAAAATCGTGGAAGGCGTTTTGACAGTTGATTTTTCGAACCAGAAAAACCAGATTAGTGTTGCAACCGAGAATCTCGAAATAGGGAAAGAACGTTTTGATATTAACGCACATTTTAGTTTGGACAAAAACAAGTCGCCTTTTGATATTGCCATTACCACAACTATTTTATGGAAAGACGCTTCCGCATTGTTGAGTGCTAATATCAGCGACCGAGTCAATCAATTTGACTTGAAAAAGCCAATAGGTGTGGGCTGTACGATTATTGGCGACATGAATGCCTTGGGCGATCCGGAAATTGTGGTGACTACAAAAATAAAAAATAATGAACTCAAGATACCGGACGGAATCATTTCGGACTGTAGTTTTGAAGCCAGTTTCACCAACCATTATGAAAAAAACGCTGGCTGTAATGATGTTAATTCTACGATTACCTTAACGAATCTTTCGGGGAAATACAAAACGATTCCTTTTACAATCCCAATCGGAATTATTTCCAATTTTGAGAAAACAACTGCAGCAGGAAGTTTTAAATCAGATTTTAATGTGTCCCGATTGAATGAGATAGTTACTAAGAATTTTATTCATTTTTCTGAAGGTCGAGCCAAAGTGAATCTGGAATTTAAATTTGATATTTTGGATTTAAAAATACAAAAACCGTTGTTCACAGGAAATGTAGCCGTTAAAGATGCAACGGTAAATTATGGTCCGCGGAATTTAACTTTCGTTAAAACAGACATTCAGCTTGATTTTACGGAAGAAGCGCTTTTGATAAAAAAAATTAATTTTAAAGACCGTCGCAACGCGGTTTTTATGGAGGGAAAGATTGATAATTTCCTGACCTTGTATTATGAAAATCCTGAAAAAATGATTGTGAATTGGGATATTTACACCCCTTTTCTGGATGTCAAGCAGTTTGTAGGGGTCATTACTCGTTCAGGTCAGAAATCCCCAAAAAAGCAGCGTAAAAAAGATGATTTTTCAGAGGAATTATATTCCGTAATTGATAAATGCCAAGTGGTTTTGCATCTTAAAGCGGATAAAATGGTCTATAGTAAACTAGAGGCGACTAATGCTAAAGCCACGATTTTATTGGTCAATAACCAGTTAATCGTAAAAAATGGTCGGGTGCAGAGTTCTGGTGGAACGATTTCTTTTGACGGAAAATTGGCTCCTAATGGCGAGAACTTCCTTTTGGAATCCAATGCAAAAATAAATCGGGTAGATATTGCCCGTTTCCTGACTTCGTTGAACAATTTTGGGATTCAGTCTTTTACTCCTAAAAATATAAAAGGGTTTCTGACCGCTTCGGCATCAGTAAATGGAACACTGCTTTCTGGAGGACAATTAAAAACAAATTCACTTTCTGGTGCTGCAAAATTTGATGTGAGTCAAGGCGCGTTGGTCGATTTTGAACCTATTAAAAATATTGGTAAGTTCGCTTTTCCTTTTAGAGATGTTGACAACATCGTGTTTAGGGATTTATCAGGAAACTTTAAAATCAATGGCGATTTAGTATATGTAAATGATTTGAAAGTGAGTTCCAACGTTTTAAATTTAGATGTAAATGGCGTATATTCGTTTAACAGAGGGACAAATTTGGCGATAACAATTCCGCTGAGAAATCCAAAAAAAGATGAGTTTATCACCGATAAAATAGAAAGAGCCGAAAAGCGCAATAAAGGAATTGTATTGCATTTACTGGCTGTTGATGTAGATGGGAAAATAAAAATAAGATGGAATAAAAACCACGAATAAAGACCTAAATCAAATGAAAAAAATGCTGGCTATTCTTATCGTTCTTACTTTATCCGGATGCAAAAGCATGATGGAGAATCAAACAGTTTCAAAATCAAACATTAATTCCACACTTGATGCCTGGCATAAAGCTGCGGCAGAAGCTAATTATAATGCCTATTTCGCTTTAATGGCTGATGATGCTGTTTTTATTGGTACCGATGCGACTGAGAATTGGAATAAAACAGCGTTTCAGGCGTATGCAAAACCGCATTTTGATAAAGGGAAAGCATGGAGTTTTACCGCTTTGGAACGCCATATTTATTTTGATGAAACGGGTAAAATAGCTTGGTTTGACGAATTATTGAATACCCAAATGAAAATTTGTCGTGGTTCAGGTGTTTTGTTAAAAATAGGCAAGGAGTGGAAAATAAAACACTACGTTTTGTCAATGACGATTCCAAATGAAAATTCAAATGAAGTTATAAAAGCTAAAGCTTCTCTGGAAGATGCTATGATAAAAACATTAAAATCGAAACAATAAATTTATTTGCATTTCTGGTAGGATTGCTTTTTGCATAAAAAACCTCTGTTAAGCAGAGGTTTTTTATTAGGTATAGATTCATGATTACCAGATTTTGACTCTTTTCTCTGGAGCCAAATACAGTGAATCGCTAGGTTGGATGTTAAAAGCGGTATAAAATTCAGGAATGTTGCGTACTACACCATTAATTCTGAATTTTGCTGGCGAATGTGGGTCGGTAGCGATTTGATTTCGTAAAGCTTGGTCACGAGATTTATTTAGCCAGCATTGTCCCCAGCTTAGTAATACGCGTTGTTCCCCGGAGAAACCTTCTAAAACCGGCGATTCTTTTCCTTTCAGGCTCATTTTATAGGCTTTTAGGGCAATGGATAATCCGCCTAAATCCCCTATGTTTTCCCCTTGGGTAAATTCTCCATTCACATTGAGGTCAGGAAATACTTTGAACGTATTGTACTGTGCAACTAATGCGCCTGTTTTTTGTTTGAAAGCGGTTAAATCTTCAGGCGTCCACCAATTGCGCAGCACGCCGTTACCATCAAAAGTGCTTCCTTGGTCATCAAAACCATGGCCTATTTCATGGCCAATTACTGCGCCAATTCCGCCATAGTTTGCAGCACCTTCCACTTTTATATCAAAGAAAGGGGGTTGTAATATGGCAGCAGGAAATACGATTTCATTAAGTGGAGGATTGTAATATGCGTTTACGGTTTGTGGAGTCATTCCCCATTCGGTTCTGTCAACAGGTTTTCCCAATTTGTTAATTTGTCTGTTGTATTCAAAGGCAGTGGCCTTTTGTTGGTTTCCATATAAATCGCCTTTTACGACTTTCAATGCAGAATAATCTCTCCATTTGTCAGGATAACCAATTTTTGGAGTGAATTTAGAGAGTTTGTCCAACGCTTGTTTTTTGGTTTCCGGACTCATCCAGTCCAGATTTTTTATGCTTTCTCCGTAGGCTTTTAGCAGGTTTTTAACTAGAAGTGTTACTTCTTCTTTGGCTTCAGGAGAGAAGTGTTTTTTTACATAAACCTTTCCAACGATTTCACCAAGGCTATTGTTTACTCTGTCAACACCTCTTCTCCATAACGGTTGTTGTACTTGGATTCCGTTAAGGGTTTTGCCATAGAAGTCAAAGTTTTCATTGTCTAAAGCGGTGTTCAATGATCTTGCGGCTCCATGAATGGTATTCCATTTCAGGTAGGCTTTCCAAGTGGTTAAAGGTGTTGTTTTTATGATTGTGTTGAGCGATTTGATATAATCAACTTGTGCAACGACGATGTTTTGTTGGTTCAGGATTCCGGCGTTCTGTAACATGCTAGCCCAATTAAAATCAGGCATAAGTTGGTTCAAATCTTTAATAGCATATTTGTTGTACAGTTTTACAATGTCACGGGTTTGTTCTTTTTTCATGTGTTGGGCAGCCAAAACAGTTTCTAATGCCATGATTTTTTTAGATAAATCAGGTGCATTGGCTATTCCGCCAAGTTGTAACATCTTCTCGATATGGGTTACATATTTTTTTTGAATTTCTTTAGATTTCGCATCTTCAAGGGAGTAATATTCTCTATCGGGTAATCCTAAACCACCTTGCCAAGAAATAAGCATGTATTGGGTTGGATCTTTTAAATCTTCCATTACCGAAACGGAAAAAGGAATGTTGCTTCCGGATTTATTCGCATATCCAAAATAAGCAGCCAGATCAGTATAGTTTTTTATTGCATCAATTTTTTTGTATTCTGGAAGTAAGAGTGTAATTCCTTTTTGATCTCGCATTTTAGTGTCCATGTAGGCTTCATAAAAGTCTCCGATTTTTTGTTCATCAGAATCTGTTGCAAAATCACCTTTGGCGGAAGCCTCGATAATCGCTTTTACATCTTCTTGTGCTTTTTCATGAACCATATATCCAACACCGTAAGAGGCTTTGTCATCTGGTATCTTAGTGTTTTTTTTCCAGGTTCCGTTGACATAAGTGTCAAAATTATCACCTGGTTTAGCAGATGTATCCATGTTTTCCTTGTTTATCCCGGAAAGGAGCAAGTCTGATTTTTCGGAAGTGTTAAAAGCACCTAATAACAAAATAGAAGATACCAACACAAGTTGTGTTTTAATTGGGTATGGTTTTGATTTCATAAGTTGGATTTTAGAATATAAATGTAATTAAAAAAAAGTCATTATTTTATAATAAATTGATTATTAAACACTTAAAACAAAAATATTTTCAACTAGGAGACTTCAATCCCTGGTTTTCCTCATTTGAATAGGAGTAAAATAGAATGATGAAACGATGCAGTCTAAACAATAAATTTATTTAGAATCATCGGAGAAAAGTAGTTCAGCTAAACGCTCGTCTCTGATATAAATGTCGTTGTAAAAATTAATTTCTCCCGAATCATTTACCCAAGCGGTAAAATAACCAATGTGAATTGGAATTTTCTTTTTCAGGATGTAAACTGTTTCTTTTTCGCCTTTCATGGCCTCATTGATGCGTTCGATTGGCCAATCCGGATCGTCTTTTAAAATCAAAAGAGCCAAATCTTTCGCTTTTTCAATATTAATGCAGCCGTGACTGTACGCCCGGTACTCGTATTGAAACAAATCTTTAGACGGCGTATCGTGCAAATAAATAGCATCAGAGTTTGGAAAGACAAATTTAACCAGTCCCAAAGAGTTTCTGGGGCCGGGTTTTTGTCTGGGATTCCCATTGTTCCATTCGATATTATGGATAGTCATATAGTCTTCGTTTAAAGTCATTAAATCCTTTAATTCATTTTCAAGGATGCTTTTTGGAATGTTCCAATAAGGGCTAAACACTATTTTAGTTATACTGCTACTGAGAACGACTGTTTCGGTCATGTTTTTCCCTACAAGTATTTTTGATTCTAATATATTTACACCATCTTTTTTATAAAAGAGTTTATAGGAAGGAATGTTTATAATGATGTGTTCGTCTGCTGTAGTAAGCTTTGGGTTAATCCATCGGCAACGCTCCATGTTTGCTATTATGGTTTTAATGTATTTCTCGATGGGAATATTCATGCGTTGAATGTGCTTGGCTGCAATGAGATAATCTATTTTGTAGCCATTTCTTTTTTTATAATTCAAGATGCCTTCCATTAATTCGGCATCGTACACATTGCTTTTTGAGTCCTGCTTTAAATCTCCCGTAACGGCAAGTCGCTGTCTTATTTGTCCAATGGTTTTAGAGCTGTCTTTTGGTTTGAATATTTTTTCCAAAGAATCTATTGCTATGGGATTCCAGTCCCCATTTTTCTCTATTTGGCGGTATTTTTTTAAAACTTCGCGCAGTTTGTAATATTGCCCAAATAGTTGTTTTTCGTTTTTATTTAGTAGTTTGGGATCAATTAATAAAGAGTCTAAAAGATTTTCATAGGACAGATTCTTTCGGGGTAAAAACCATCCCATTTCTTCTATTTTTTCAGTATCAATTCCTCGGTATACTTTTTTAGCATAAAAAACATACATGGAAGAGAGTATCAGTTCTGTTTCAGCTTGGGGTAAATCATTTGAATTAGTATCATTAAAAACAGCATCAATTTTTTCTTTATATGCGATTTGGGATTTTAAACCTTCTTCTTCCAGTTGATTTACTTTGGAGTATAACAAATTGGCAAATTCAATGAGCCCTTTTTTATCAAACCAAATGGTGGTGTAATTCCGTTTTTTGTACAAAGCAGTAACGTCCGACTGGTATTTTTTTAAATTGGGATATTTTTTAAAAAAGCGGATAATATTGTCTCGATCAATGGAGTCTATGGGCTTATCGGCAGTCGATTTTTGAAAGAAGTGCAGGGCAAAAGCAATCATTTTAGCTGTCTGATTTTCATTTCTGTTGTGGTAAACAGTGACAAGCGAAAAGCCAAATAATATTACTGCTATGGATAAAAAATATTTTCTCATGGCATAATTATTTATATAAAGGTAAAGAAATATATTCTTGGTAAAAAGTGAATTAACAACGCGGTTTATTTTAAAATACTTATTTAGAGTGTGTTGTGTTAGTTTTATGAGTTTATTTGCTTCGGTTAAATTAAGGGAATAATGAAAAAACAACAGTGCTTATGGAAGACTTTCTTATAAATACAGACCAAGCGAAAAAATAATTTTGCAACTGTGATGGTTTTCGGAATGATTTTCTTCATTTTTTCTCCAGCAAGCCGTTCGGTCTTATATATTTCCTTAATTTTGCCGAAATATTCTGAAAAAGTGGGAAGCAAAAATAAATTAAAAAGGTTCAAGGAAAACGAAACATTCGATAACGTTTTTCAACCAACGAGAGAAGAAGTAGTAGGAGATTTATTTCCGCTTAGAGGCAAATGGAATTCGGAATTCTTCAAAAACGAAAATCCATTAGTGCTGGAATTAGGCTGTGGAAAAGGAGAATATTCAGTAGGTCTTGCCGAAAGATATCCAAATAAAAATTTTGTAGGAATTGATATTAAAGGAGCGCGTTTCTGGCGTGGTGCCAAAACTGCTGTTGATACTGGATTGCATAATGTTGCTTTTATCAGAACTCAAATTGAATTAATCAACCACATTTTTGCTGAAAATGAAGTGGACGAAATCTGGATTACTTTCCCGGATCCACAAATTAAATACAAACGCACAAAACACAGAATGACGAATTCGGAGTTTTTGCAATTGTATAAAAAAATTCTTAAAAAAGACGGTGTCGTAAACTTAAAAACCGATAGTGAGTTCATGCACGGGTACACTCTTGGGTTGTTGCACGGTGAAGGACACGAAGTTTTATATGCCAATCATAATGTGTATGTAAATGAGGGAAGTCCGGAGGAAGTGACCGCATTTCAAACTTTTTATGAAAAACAATATTTGGAAATTAACAAAGCAATTACGTATATTCGATTTAAAATTAAAGAATAATTTTGTTTCTTTGATCCTTGTATCTTGACTATGAATTTAATTACTTCCTTGTTTTTGGGCTTCGTTACAGCTTTTGTAGGGATTACGCCTCCGGGATTGATCAATATGACAGCCGCCAAAGTGAATCTGAAAGAAGGAAAGATTAGCGCTTATTGGTTTGTTTTAGGAGCGGTAATTGTAATTTTTTCCCAAGCGACCTTAGCAATATTGTTTGCAAGGTACATTGAAGGTAGGCCTGATGTAATTGTTTTACTGCGGGAAGTGGGATTTGCTATATTTTCAGTATTAACCATTTATTTCTTGCTGATTGCCAAAAAGCCAAAAGCGAAGAAAGGGAAAATCAAAAAGAAGAGCACTTCTACTCGTTTTTTTCTTGGGATGTTGCTTTCTGCACTTAATTTTTTTCCCATTCCATATTATGTTTTTGTAAGTGTCACTTTGGCTTCTTATAATTTGTTTGTGTTTGATATTTCCCATGTTTTTATTTTTGTGACCGGTGTGGTATTGGGATCTTTTTTAGTTTTTTATTTATACATCACTTTCTTCCAGAAAATAGAGAATAAAACGGATTATATGATGAGAAATATGAATACCATCATAGGCAGTATAACAGGATTGATCGCATTAATCACTTTAATTAATATTATTCGATATTATTTGAGGTAGTTTTGAACAGCATAAAAATACTGTTTTATCTGATTTTATAAATATGTCAAACGACAACTTTTTTGAACGTGTGTACACCATCGCCAGACAAATCCCTTATGGAAAAGTCACTTCTTATGGCGCTATAGCAAAGGCTTTAGGAACTGCTCGTTCTGCTCGAATGGTGGGTTGGGCAATGAATGCTTCTCATAATCTTGAAGATGTTCCAGCACACCGTGTGGTCAATAGAAAAGGATTGCTCACCGGGAAACTTCATTTTGACGGAACGAATCTCATGCAGCAATTATTGGAGAACGAAGGTTTAACAGTCGTTGAGAACCAAATTATGGATTTCGAAAAACATTTTTGGCAACCGGAAGTTAGGATTGAGTAGTCTGTAAAAGTTCAATGCATCAGCTTTTTATGGTCAAAAGCGGTATTTTCGCTAATAAGCGCCCTCAATTTCTTCATCAATAAATGCAATGCAAATTCTTTATAATAAGAACTTTTCATAGTATCTTTGTAATCTGAAGTCAGTTTAAATAAAGATAATATTCGGGCACTAAAATGCCAATAGAAAACAGTAAACTAAAAATGAAATTAGACAGAAAAGACATTCTTAAAGCTTTAGAAACGATTACTATAGCTGGAGAAGGAAAAAATATGGTTGAAAGTGGCGCAATAGCAAACGTAATTACTTTTGGCGATGAGGTTGTAGTAGATTTAGTATTGCACACACCGGCGATGCACATTAAAAAACGTGCTGAAGACGATATCAAAAAAACAATTCTTGAATTAGTATCTCCGGATGCTAAAATCAAAATCAATAGTAAAGTTGAGGTTCCGGACAAACCAGAAATTAAAGGGAAATCAATACCAGGAATAAAAAATATCATAGGTGTAGCATCTGGTAAAGGTGGAGTAGGAAAATCTACTGTAACTGCAAATTTAGCGGTGTCACTAGCTAAAATGGGTTTTTCAGTAGGAATCCTTGATGCCGATATTTACGGACCGTCTATGCCAATCATGTTTGATGTAGAAAATGAAAAACCAGTTTCTGTAACAGTCGATGGGAAATCAAAAATGAAACCCGTTGAAAGCTACGAAGTAAAAATTCTTTCGATTGGATTTTTTACAGCACCAAGTCAAGCGGTAATCTGGAGAGGACCAATGGCTTCAAAAGCGTTGAACCAAATGATTTTTGATGCAGACTGGGGAGAGTTGGATTTCATGTTAGTCGATTTGCCACCAGGAACAGGAGACATTCACCTTTCAATCGTACAATCATTACCTATCACAGGTGTTGTAATAGTAAGCACGCCACAAGCAGTAGCTTTGGCCGATGCCAAAAAAGGAGTTTCTATGTTCATGTCAGAAGCGATAAATGTTCCTGTTTTAGGAATTATTGAAAACATGGCGTACTTCACACCTGAAGAATTGCCTGAAAATAAATATTACATCTTTGGAAAAGAAGGAGCCAGAAATCTTGCTGAAGATTTAGAAGTTCCATTTCTTGGCGAAGTGCCAATCGTGCAATCCATTCGCGAAGCAGGAGATTACGGTCGTCCGGCAGCGATGCAAACTGGTTCAATTATAGAAACTGTTTTCGAAGAAATCACCAGAAACGTAGTACGCGAAGTAATAAGCAGAAACGAAAGTTTACCTGCGACTGAGGCTGTTAAAATCACAACCATGGCCGGTTGTTCCCCAGTAAAAAAATAGAATTTAGAAAGTTAAATGATTTTTAATCTTTCAATTTTTTAATCTTTCAATCTTTAAATAAAGAATATGACAACAGAAGAATTAACAATAGAAGTACAAAAAGCACTCGAAGAAATTAGACCTTTTTTGAACTCTGACGGTGGCGATATTACTCTTATATCCATCGAGGACGACAAACACGTAAAAGTGCGACTCGAAGGCGCTTGCACTAGTTGCAGTGTAAACCAAATGACACTAAGAGCCGGTGTAGAAACCACCATTAAAAAGTTTGCACCACAAATAGAAACTGTTGTAAATATTCTATAAATTTTTGGGCGTGCCCCTTTTAAGAAAAAAAGCTACCCAAATAATGGGTAGTTGCCTTTTTTCTTAAAAGCGTTTTTTTTTTGAGAGTTAGCTATAGGAGGTAGTTTTTTTATTCTAAAAGTACTAGATGGCACTGGCTGTCCTCCTCTTAATCTCAAATCTCACGCAAATTTGCAAACCCACAACTCATAACTTATAACTCACAACTGATTTATGGATGTATTAATAAAAATTAAAGACAGAGAAGGAGTAGTGCATGAATTACAGGCTCCTACAGATATGGCCATGAATATTATGGAATTGTGTAAAGCCTATGAACTTCCTGTAGAAGGAACTTGTGGCGGAATGGCCATGTGCGCTTCTTGTCAATGTTATGTTCTGAATGATGTTGCATTACCGGAAATGGGAGATGATGAAGAGGCGATGCTTTCAGAAGCATTCTACGTAAAATCAAACAGTCGTTTGGGTTGCCAAATCCCAATCACGGAAAGCCTCGAAGGATTAGAACTGGAGCTAGCTCCTGAAAATTAATAAAAAAGCGTTTGCCTCGGCAAACGCTTTTTTTAGCTGTAATCTTTTAGATTGGTTGGGCCTTCAAGAACTTCTCTTACAACCTGCAGAATGCCATTCTCCTTTGTGTCGATAAACCATTTTATAAGTGTTATCGTTCCATTTACAATTTCAATTCCGGTGATACTTCTAGGATGTACACAACTTCCGTCATTGAAGTAGGGGGTCGTGTTTTGACTAGGGTACGAAAAACTAGGACGATGCGTATGGCCCACAATAGTAATTTTCCGATTGTTGTTCTCAATCCATTTTTTGATGCGCAGTTCGATTTTTATCCGTTCTACATAATTTTTAGCGGGGCTTGTGGGATCTGATATCCCCCAAATTTGTAACGGTTTCCATAAAATGCGCACCATAAACCTATTGATTTTCCAACCCACATAATTCATGAAATCGGCTTGGTGACCGTGGGTTAGAAATAATTCTTGCTTGGTTTGCTCATGGACTAATACGATGGCTTCGTGGCATTTTATGCCGGTAAATAGAGGCTCAATTCTGTCGTTTTGTGTGTTTGTATACGTAGTAAGCGTTTTTTCTACGTGATCTTTATCCCGAAAAGTCATTTCGTGATTACCCCAGATTTTATGGTACCTATTGGAATCATGAAATTTCTTTAGTAAAAGATAGACGTTTTTGTGTGCTTCAAAAATAGTTTTAAAAAAAATATTCTCCCATAATTCATCTCCGTCACCCAACTCACAATACGTAAAGCCATCGTTATAATATTGAGTCATTGCATGAAAATAGACGTTTCGATTGCTTGCAAAATCATCAGCAAAACTGTTGTCACTTCTGTGGCAGTCACTAAAAAGGATAAATTTTGATTGATTGTCAAAAGGAATTCTTTTAGCTTCTTTGTAAGCTCTTGTTAATCGTTCTTGGGAAGACATTTATTTATTTTAAAAATAAAGATAAAAAAAATAGCCAAGAAAGCTATTTTTCTATTGATACTTCTTTTACGGGATTGTTTTTAATTGTTTATAGCTTTTGCTGCTTTTGATAAAATTTGCTCTATAAATAAAGAATACGCTAGTTCAGAAGGATGTAATCCGTCTTGAGCAACAAGGTTTTTGTTTGTTAAGCCTTGTCTGGTGATGCCTGTTGTGTTTATAAATACTATCGCATTATCATCGTAATATTTTTTTGCAAAAGCATTATACTGATCTATTGCTGTAGAAATTATTTTTTGGTTTCCCGATGCTTGACCAAAAGGAGTATAAGCGTAATCTGGAATAGAAACCACAATTACATTTGTTTTATCCCCTTTTGCAAGAGCGATAGCTTTGGTCACTAATTCAGGGAATTCTTTTTCATACAACGAAAAAGGCTTATTTTGATATTGATTGTTTACACCAATTAATAACGTGACTAAATCATAATTAGAAGTTGGATTCTGTGTGTTTATTGCCAAAATCAAGTTGGAGGTAGTCTAGCCGGTTTGTGCAATAATTTTCTAAGAATAAGTATTGGTCACATTCCAATTGCCTAAGCTTTTGGATACTTGTGCGGGGAATCTGCAGGTTTCACATACGCTCTGTCCGATAGTGTAGCTGTCTCCAAGGGCTAAATAACTATAGGATTTGGCATGTGTTTGCGGAACTGTAACTATTGTAGTGGGAGGTGTTTCAGGAATTGGGCTTTCAGTACAACAACTCGCCATAAAAAGCAGTAAAAATAACGCAACGATTACTTGGAATTGTTTTTTCATTATTTTGAAATTTGATATAATTCATTTCTAAATAATAGTTGCGTTTATTCGGAAGTATGGGTTTAAGCCAATGCTACATTCATCATAATTGTTTCTTCGATAGCATCCCAAAGTCCGATGCGCTTCTCTAAGGCTAAAATTGAAATTTCTTCTACATCCGACCATTTTTGATCATCAGTTCCACAAAGTTCTGTAATCATTTTCATGGCCATTGGTCCGTGTTCGTCAGCATCCAATTCGATATGTCTTTCAAAATAATAAAGGAGTTTACTCAAATCCGTTTCAGGGAGATTTGCTTGAAAATTTTTCAGAATTTCAGTGAACATGCTTGGAATCAAGTCTTCTCTTCCAAAAGTGAAAGCTGCTGCGATTTCATGGGATTTCCCTTCTTCAATAACTCTGAAAGTAAAGTCTAAAAAAGCTTTGATATTGGGGTGCAGATTACTGGTTTTAATGGCAACAAATATGTTTTTGAGCGAGTCTACTTCGGATAAAAAATGTTCTATTCCAGCGGTATTTGCTCCACAAGCTTCCATTGCTTCAATATACATTTCATAATGACTTTGGCGACGGCCATCCATTGTCAAATCAGATTCTTCAGCGAGGACTATTTCGTTTATCAAATACCTGGTTTCAGGATTTTCTGTAGCGAACCAAGGAGTTGTGGTGCATGTTAATTTGGACTGTAATGCTTTTAACAATGACATAAAATCCCAAACTGCATATACGTGATTTTCAAGGAAGGACTGTAAGTCCTCAATTGTTTTTACTTTTTTATATAAAGAATGTTGTAACAATAGTTCTTTTTGGGACTGAATGCTATTGTTGATTGTTTCAATATTCATAAGTGGTATTTTTATGTAAATATAAAAAAGCTTCTTGTTTCCAAGAAGCCTTTTCAATCAATTTTATAAATACTTTAATAGTTTTTGATTACTATTTAAAAGCTGGAATTCCAGTGATATCCATTCCGGTAATTAACAAATGGATGTCATGTGTTCCTTCATACGTAATTACGGATTCAAGATTCATCATGTGACGCATAATGGAATACTCTCCTGTAATTCCCATTCCACCTAGCATTTGTCTGGCTTCGCGGGCAATATGAATGGCCATATCCACATTATTTCTTTTGGCCATTGAGATTTGGGCAGTTGTTGCTTTGCCTTCATTTCTCAAAACGCCTAATCTCCAAGTCAATAATTGAGCTTTGGTGATTTCAGTAATCATTTCGGCTAATTTTTTTTGTTGCAATTGAGTTCCTGCAATCGGTTTATCAAACTGGATTCTTTCTTTTGCATAGCGCAGTGCCGTGTCGTAACAGTCCATGGCTGCGCCAATAGCGCCCCAGGCAATTCCGTAACGTGCTGAATCAAGACAGCCAAGCGGTGCTCCCAATCCAGATTTATTGGGTAATAAGTTTTCTTTTGGTACTTTGACATTGTCAAAAATCAATTCTCCTGTTGAAGAGGCACGAAGCGACCATTTGTTGTGTGTTTCCGGAGTTGTAAAACCTTCCATTCCGCGTTCTACGATTAAACCGTGAATTCTTCCTTCTTCATCTTTTGCCCAAACAATAGCAATATCAGCAAAAGGTGCATTTGAAATCCACATTTTGGCACCATTTAATAAATAGTGGTCGCCCATATCTTTAAAGTTCGTAATCATGCTTCCAGGATCTGAACCATAGTTAGGTTCCGTTAATCCAAAACATCCCATGTATTCTCCTGTAGCTAACTTAGGTAAGTATTTTACGCGTTGTTCTTCATTTCCGTATTTCCAAATTGGATACATCACTAAAGAGGATTGTACGGATGAAGTGGAACGAACGCCAGAATCGCCACGTTCAATTTCCTGCATGATTAAACCATACGATATTTGGTCTAAACCGGCACCACCGTATTCTTCTGGAATATAAGGGCCAAAACCACCAATTTCGCCCAAACCTTTTATGATTTGTTTTGGGAATTCCGCCTTTTGAGCATATTCTTCTATAATAGGAGATACTTCACGTTTTACCCATGCCCGGGCAGATTCGCGCACTAGTTTGTGTTCTTCGGTTAGTAAATCGTCTAAGTTATAATAATCTGGAGCTTGAAATAAGTCTGGTCTCATGGTTAGTTAATTTTTATGTGATGCAAATTTACATAAAGAAATATAACAAAAGCATTAACAAATGTTATATTTTTACGAATTCGATTCGTAATGAATTCGAGTGTCTAAAGTACGACTAAAGGTTCAATTAAATAGGAAACTATGAAATTTTGGGAATTGTGATAAAAACAAGTTTTTTACTTCTTGTAATAAAATTATTTGTTATTTAGATAATCATAAATTTGTAGGTTTGTATATTGGTAAAATTCTGTAATTGATACCTAATTTGCTAATGATTAGAATTAAATCATTGTATTTCATTAACTAAAAAGTTGCCCTTAAACATGGATATGATCTTAAAGCGAATTACATTAATTCTATTTGGTTTGTTAGCACAAGTCTCAATTTCTCAAACAAAGCAAATAAAATTAAAGTTAACAAGTGATGCTAACACCTTTAACTTAAATCAGTATGAGTCGGATTTAAGACCTTTGTCCTATACTGATAATTTCATAGGGATCCCTCTGTTAGATTCCTTAAGGTTTCATTTCGTGGCAATTGATTATGTTCAAAATACTTTCGATCTGTTTAAAAATAATAAAATCGAAAAGAAAAGAGCGCTTGAATATTTTAGAAAATTAAAAATAGATACGCTAACCTTATCGCAAAAGAAAATTGATCAAGAACTAATTATACTAATAGGGTTTAAAAAGAATAAACAAATACTAATTGCAGATACCAATAAGAATAAGGATTTTAGAGATGAAATTAAATATGAATATGAAATAAATCAAAATGCTGACGAGGAGGAGGTTTTGGTGAATAGTTATTTACCTTCAGTTTATAAATTTGAGTATTTTGAAAATAATCAAATTAAAAATTTTGAAAGAAAGTTTATTTTATTACCTGATAGAGAGAATGCAATATCCCAAAAGATTAGTAAAGAAGATGTTTCTTATTTATCCTTTATTAAATTCGTAGATGCTTGGGTAGGTAAAGTAGATGGTTATGAATTTTATTTTTCTGATTTTCATGTTAAAAGTCAATTCTATGTTAAAGATAAAAACACTAATTTTTCAGCAGATTTTGTTTTTAATAATCAGTATAAATATTCCTTCAAAGATACAATTACTATTAATAATTCAAATTACACCATTAAAAGACAGTTAAAAATGGATTCTTTGTATCTAAATCCAATCAAAAAAGAGGCTGTGAAACGATTTGTAATTGAGAATAAAATATCATTACATTATTCTTTTACAGGTTTAGATAACAATAATTTTATCCTTAAAGATGTTTTAAAAAATAAAGATTTTTTACTGTTAGAATTTTGGGGCACTTGGTGCGGACCTTGTGTCAAATTTAATCCACAAATTAAAGAATTTTATAATATAAACGAAAAAAAAATTAGTATTCTTGGCATTGCTGTTGATAAATCGAATGAAAAAGTATTAGAATATGTTATAAAAAATAATGTCAAATGGCAACAAGCTTTTATGAAATTAAACACTAGTGATAATTTTATAATGCAACTAAATATAAAGGCTTATCCAACAATCATTTTGCTAGATAAAAAAGGTGAAATTAAATTTGTTGGTGCTGGAGATAAGATTTCCTTAGAGTTGATTACTAAAATAATTGAGAAATAATTTGCGTTTTGGTGTTACATTTATTTAGAATCTTTCATTGTTCGCTTTTATGACACTTACATTTTTATATAAAAATCCTTTGTCATTTCTATATATTCTGGGGTGTATTGGTGTCTTGAAGTTTCGATAATTAATTCATCAATTGTTATACTGGTATTTTCATTTCGGCTTAAAGCCAATAAACTGCGTTTAATTTCTGTAGTTGGAGTTCCTTTTACGCGAGTGATTTTCAAAGGATATAATTGATAATCTTTGGCTAAAGCCAAGAAATTTTCTTCTTCTTTAAAAGGAATGACTACTGAGAATATTCCGTTTTCAGAAAGTAATAAAGCAGCCGCTTCAACCAAATCTTCAAAAGGCATGGCGTCAGCAAAACGAGCTAAATCCCGTTCTTCATTCCCGGATTTGTAGTCATCGGTATAAAAGGGAGGATTGGAAACAATTAAATCGTACTCGTCTTCTGGTTCTTCTACAAATTCGTCTAAACCGGCATGAAAACAAAATAAGCGATTACTCCAGGGAGAGTTTTCAAAATTATCAACAGATTGTTCGTATGCTTCTTCGTCTATTTCTAAAGCATCAATTTGTTCTGCGTTGCTTCTTTGTGCCAGCATCAAGGCGATTATGCCTGTTCCGGCTCCAATATCTAAAATGCTGAATGGGTTGTTTTCAATGGGTGTCCAAGCGCCAAGTAAAACGCCGTCGGTTCCAATTTTCATTGCACAACGATCTTGTTCTATTGAAAATTGTTTGAAATTAAACATGGGAAATTTTGATTTCAGATTGTAGATTAACGATTTTTGATTTCGGATTTTTTGTAAATGCGGATTTACTGGATTTCAATAAATAGTGTCGTCTAATGAAGTCTTTGATTTTATCGATTAACCGAATAAACAAATAACCGATTAGACTTTTCTAAAGGTACATTTCGATAAGTCCTTCGGGTAAATCCATGATGACTTTTTTGTTTACCCTGTCGATTTTTACAAGGAAATGGTCAATCATAGGAATGAGGATTTCAACATCACCGTTTAAAACTTCAAAAAGAGGTTGGGCAGTAGTGTCATTTATGGATTGAATTTTTCCAACTACACCAAGGCGTTTGTCTTCCACTTCGAAACCAACTACTTCGTGGAAGTAGAATTTATTGCCGGTAAGTTTTGGCAACATATTTAAGGGAAGATAAATGGCGTTTCCTATAATGGCATCGGCATCTTCTTCGGTATTCATATCTTCAAAACGAATTCTAAGAAAGTCGTTTTTGTGCAAGGAGCTACTTTCAATAAAAAAAGGAACCAAGTGTTTGTTGCATTCAACAAACACTGATTCCAAGTTTTCGTATAACTCAGGTTCATCCGTGTCTAAATAGGCAAGAACTTCCCCTTTGAAACTAAATTTTTTAGCGATTTTACCTAAGTAGAAACAATCTTCTTTACGCATGTTCGCCTTCTAAAATTATGCTTCAGTTGTTTCGTTATTTTCTTCTGCAGCGGGAGCTTCTTCAGCTTCAACTTCAGCAACTTCTTCTTCAACAGCAGGAGTTGCAGCAGCGATAGCATCAGCTTCTGCTTGAGCAGCTGCGGCTAAACGTTTAGCATTAACATCTTGTTCTGCTTTGAAAGCTTTAGCTTTAACATCAGCTTGCGCTTTTGTCAAACCTTCTTTTTTAGCATCAACTTTTCCAGATTTTGCTTCTAACCAAGCAGCTAATTTTTCGTCAGCTTGTTCTTGTGTTAAAGCACCTTTACGGATACCACCATCAAGGTGATGTTTCAATAAAGCTCCTTTGTAAGAAAGAATTGCTTTTGCGGTATCAGTTGGTTGAGCACCATTGTGCAACCATTTTACTGCGCTATCAAGGTTTAATTCGATAGTTGCTGGGTTCGTGTTTGGATTGTAAGTACCAATTTTTTCTAGGTATTTACCATCTCTTTTTGAGCGTGCATCTGCAGCTACAACCCAGTAAAAAGGTTTTTGTTTTTTACCGTGTCTTTGTAATCTAATTTTTACTGACATAATCTTTTGATTAAATTTTGAGGTTCTCGACCTCGATTAATTAAGGGTGCAAAGATACATTTTTTATCGTTAAATGCTAATTTGATTGGTATTTTAATGAATGGTAACGTTTTAGGTATGACTATTGTTCTTATTTATAGTACAATTTTATTTTTTTCAGGTCTAATGTCATACTTTTGTTTCTCTAAAAGATGCATTTATGAAAAAATATTTTTTGTTTATTGTCGTACTTTTTTCTTTAGTCTCTTGTGAAGAAGATATTAGTTTTAATAATCCCTCACTTCAAGGTATGAAAGATAATGTATTTTGGAGAGGGGTGCAATCCAGAGCAACATTAAGTCCTAATGGGTCTTTGCTTATAGAATCTTTTACAGCAAATGAGACTTTATCCTTGAAAACTACTGCTACTACAGCTCAAACGTATTTTTTAGGAACCAGTGAGTCCAAAAAAGCGATTTACACAGTAACGGACGCTACCAATGGTTTGGTTACTTTTTCTACAGGCTTTGGTATAGGAGAAGGGCAAATTGTGATAACGAAATATGATGCGATTAATAATACCATCACTGGTACTTTTAAGTTTAGTGCTAAAAATACTAATAGTAACTCCTTAGCCAGTCCTACTGTTAATTTTCAACATGGAGTTTTTTACAAAGTTCCTGTAGTTAGCTCTCTGGCTCAATAGTTTGCGGGGATTTAGTTTCCTAAAAGACTTTAAGCATTTGCTTTAGGATGTGCTTTTCCTTCTTTTTTTAAAATAAAATCATAAATAAGCTAATATATAGTAGATTAGAGAAAAATAATAGTACATTTGTTCTATTATTTAAATAAGTACATATGAATATTTTTGTTGGAAGCCTTCCATTCAGTATTGAGGAAGCAGATTTAAGAGAGTCTTTCGAGGCTTATGGAGCAGTTGATTCAGTTAAAATAATTACTGATAAATTTACTGGAAGAAGTAAAGGATTTGGTTTTGTTGAGATGCCAAATGATGACGAAGCTCAAAAAGCAATTGACGAATTGAACGGAGCTACTGTTCAAGGACGTGCAATCGTAGTAAACAAATCTGAGCCTAAACCAGAAGGTGAAAGAAGAAGTTTTAACAATAACAGTCGTGGTGGAGATTCACGCGGTGGTTATGGTGGTGGAAACAGCCGTGGTGGAGACAACCGTGGTGGTGGAAACAGAGGAGGATATTAATATTTTTTTCTAGCTATAAAAAAAGGTGTCAATTTATTGACACCTTTTTTGTTGTTTATTATTTTGTTTAAAGTTGAGTAAAAGCTAAAAGTGAGTGTTGTTTTTTCAGGTTGTAATCTTAGCTATTACTCAATTTATAAACAAAAGAAACTTTATAGATTAGCAACTAACCAATCTCCAACTTCACTAGTTTTATACGCTTTTGCATCTTTTCCAGCTAAATCCTCTGTTACAATTCCTTGTTCCAATGATTTGTTAACGACTGCTCTAATCGCTTCTGCTTCTTCTTTTAATCCAAAAGAATCTTCAAACATCATCGCAGCAGATAAAACAGTTGCTAATGGATTCGCAATATTTAATCCTGTAGCTTGTGGATACGATCCGTGAATAGGTTCGTACAATGAAGTGTGTTCTCCTACAGATGCTGATGGCATTAGTCCCATAGAGCCTGATATCACGGAAGCTTCATCCGTTAAAATATCACCAAATAAGTTTTCTGTAATCAAAACGTCATACGAATTTGGCCATTGTACTAAACGCATTGCTACAGCATCAACAAATTCATAGCTTACAGTTACTTCAGGATAATCTTTTTCCATTGCCTGTACGGTTTCTCTCCACAAGCGGGAAGTTTCCATTACGTTTGCTTTGTCCACACAACATAGTTTTTTAGTTCGGGTCATCGCCAATTCAAAACCTTTCTTGGCTAAACGTTGTACTTCTGCTCTAGTGTAAGTACACGTGTCATAAGCTGTTTCGCCATCGTCTTTCCTTCCTTTTTCTCCAAAATAAATTCCTCCGGTAAGTTCTCTTAAAAAGATCAAATCTGTTCCTTCGATACGTTCTCTCTTCAAAGGAGAATTGTCAATCAAAGATGGAAATGTGAAGGTTGGACGCACATTGGCAAACAAACCTAATTTTTTTCGCATCAACAATAAACCTTGTTCTGGACGAATTGGTGCGCTTGGATCATTATCGTATTTTGGATGTCCAATGGCTCCAAACAAAACAGCATCAGCTGCCATGCAAATTTCATGGGTTTCGTCAGGATAAGGAACTCCCACGGCATCAATGGCGCAAGCTCCAGTAAGTGCAGGTGTCCAAGTGATTTCATGGTTGAATTTTTTTGCAATAGCATCCGAAACTTTTACAGCTTCATTGATTACTTCGGGTCCAATTCCGTCTCCGGCTAAAAGGGCTATGTTAAATTTCATTAGGTCTATTTTATATTAATATATTTCTATTTATTATTGGACTGCAACCACATTCAACATTTTCTGGGTTGCTATAATTGCGGCAACGGTTTGGTCTGAATCCAGTCCTCTGGTTTTGAATTCTTTGCCGTTATTTGTCCAGGTAATTATGGTTTCGCATAAAGCATCAGAACTACTTCCTGGAGGAATTCGCACGGCATAATCGATTAATTTAGGTAATTCTAAATTTTTGCTTTTATATATTTTTGCCAATGCATTCATAAAAGCATCAAATTGCCCGTCACCTTGTGCATGCTCTTCAATGACTTCCCCATCTATTTTTAGAGATAAAGTGGTCGATGGACGCATGCCTTTTGCATGAGATAATATGTAGGACTCAACAATAATTTTTTCCTGATAGGTTTGACTGTCTAAAACATCTGAGATAATATAAGGCAGGTCTTCCTTAGTGACAGTTTCTTTTTTGTCGCCTAGTTCAATGATGCGTTGGGTGACTAATTTTAAGTCTTCGGGATTTAATTTTAATCCTAATTCTTGAAGGTTTTTTTCGATATTGGCTTTTCCGGACGTTTTTCCTAAGGCATATTTTCGTTTTCTTCCAAAACGTTCCGGAAGTAAATCATTAAAATATAAGTTGTTTTTGTTATCACCATCAGCATGAATACCGGCAGTCTGTGTAAACACATTGTCGCCAACAATAGGCTTGTTGGCAGGAATTCTATAACCCGTAAAAGTCTCTACTAATTTACTTACGGAGTATAATGATGATTCTTTTACACCGATTTCTATTTGTGGAAAAAAGTCATTAATTACAGCAACTGTGCTTTCAAGTGGTGCATTTCCGGCGCGTTCTCCCATTCCGTTTACGGTTACGTGAAGTCCTTGGATTCCTGCTTTTACCGCTTCCATTACATTTGCGATGCTTAAATCATAGTCATTATGGGCATGAAAATCAAAATGGGTATCTGGGTATCGTACTATAATTTTCGAAATAAATTCAAAAGTTTCGGAAGGAATCAAAACGCCTAAAGTGTCCGGTAGTAAGACTCTTTTTATCGGTTGCTTGGTCAAAAAATCTAAATATTGAAAGACATATTCAGGTGAATTGCGCATTCCGTTACTCCAGTCTTCCAGATAAACATTCGTTTCAATATTGTTTTCTTTAGCTAATGCTATTGTTTGTGCAATCTCGGTAAAATGTTGTTCGGGTGTTTTTTTTAATTGATGTGTTAAATGATTGAGTGATCCTTTGGTTAGTAAATTCTGAACTTTAGCTCCCGTTTTTTTCATCCAATCTATTGAAAGTCCACCATCTACAAAGGTTAAAACTTCGATTCGGTTACAGTATTCTTTCTCATTCGCCCAAGTCATAATCCCTTTTACACCCTGAAACTCTCCTTCGCTTACACGTGCTGAAGCAATTTCGATTCTATCAATATTTAATTCTTCCAGCAACAATTGCGCAATGGTTAGTTTTTCTGCAGCAGAAAATGATACTCCTGAGGTTTGTTCACCATCACGGAGTGTCGTATCCATTATTTCAATTTTTCTTTTTTTCATTATAAATTTGATGCTAAAAGTGGTTTTGACTTCGGTAATTCGAAATCTTGTCGTTGAGTTTTATAAAAAAGTAAAGCAGTTATCTAGCTTAACAATACTATTGAGCTTGAGATAACTGTATTTTTATTGTTTCTAGTAAGGTAGTTTATTGGCAAACCCAACAATTTCTTCTTTGATGTTTTGCAAATAATCAATATCATCAAAACCGTTAACCATATTGTCTTTTTTATATCCAGAGATATCAAAAGATTCTTTTTGGCCAGTTGCTTTTAATGTAATGGTTTGTTCCGGAAGATTGATTTCCAATTCTGTTTTTGGATCAGCTTCGATAGCCTTAAAAATAGTTTCGGCAAATTCTGGACTCACTTGTACTGGCAAAACACCAATATTTAAGCAATTTCCTTTGAAGATGTCTGCAAAGAAACTAGAAACAACGGCACGGAATCCATAATCGTAAACAGCCCAAGCTGCGTGCTCTCTTGAAGAACCCGAACCAAAGTTTTTTCCGCCTACTAATATTTTTCCACTGTAAGTTGCGTCATTCAATACGAAATCTGCTTTTGGAGTACCATCTCCATTGTATCTCCAGTCTCTGAAAAGATTGTCTCCAAAACCAACACGTTCGGTCGCTTTCAAGAAACGTGCTGGAATGATTTGATCGGTATCTACATTTTCTATAGGTAACGGCACTGCGCTACTGGTAAGGATATTAAATTTATCGTATGCCATTGTGATTTATGATTTATGATTAGCGATTGCTGATTTTAGATTTGCCGTGAGGAAAATGGAATCGTAAACGTTAATATTATTTTGTGTAATCTAAAATTGTATATTGTTAACTAAATGATGTAAAAGACATCTGTGATTTATGGACTAACGAAATCGGATATCAAAAATCGTTACTCTACATTCAGTAATCTTTTAAAACAAATCTCTAGGATCTGTTAGTTTTCCAGTAACTGCAGCAGCAGCAGCCATAATTGGACTTGCCAATAAGGTTCGTGAACCGGGACCTTGACGACCTTCAAAGTTTCTGTTGGATGTACTTACTGCATATTTTCCAGCCGGCACTTTGTCATCGTTCATGGCCAAACAAGCTGAACAACCGGGCTGACGCAATACAAAACCAGCTTCAGTTAGAATGTCTAACAATCCTTCTTCTTTAATTTGAGCTTCCACTACGTGAGAACCTGGAACTAACCAAGCGGTAACATTAGCTGCTTTTTGTCGTCCTTTTACAATTTCTGTAAAAGCTCTGAAGTCTTCAATTCTACCATTGGTACAACTTCCCAAGAAAACAAAATCAATTGGTTTGCCAATCATTACGTCATTTTCTTCAAAGCCCATGTAGGCCAAGGATTTTTTATACGTTTCGGCGCCACCTTCTACTTGGTTAGCACTAGGAATATTTTTGGAGATACCAATTCCCATTCCAGGATTCGTACCATACGTAATCATCGGTTCGATATCTGCAGCATTGATGTTTAATTCGGTATCAAAAATTGCATCAGCATCCGTTTTTAATGTTTTCCAATATTCAACTGCTTTTGTCCAAGCTTCGCCTTTTGGAGCGTATAATCGTCCTTCAAGGAAGTCGAATGTTTTTTGATCCGGAGCAATCATACCACCACGAGCCCCCATTTCGATACTCAAGTTACAAACGGTCATACGGCCTTCCATAGACATGTTTTCGAAAACATTTCCAGCATATTCCGCAAAATATCCGGTACCTCCAGAAGTGGTTAACTGAGAAATAATATAAAGTGCAACGTCTTTTGGACCCACACCTTTGCTCAATTCACCATTTACGTTGATACGCATTTTCTTTGGTTTCGGTTGCATAATACATTGTGTCGCCATCACCATTTCAACTTCCGAAGTTCCGATACCAAAAGCAATAGCGCCAAAAGCACCATGCGTAGAAGTATGAGAATCCCCACAAACAATAGTTGCGCCTGGTAACGTAATTCCGTTTTCAGGACCTACTACGTGCACAATTCCATTTTTTTGATGACCTAATCCCCAATGCGAAATACCATATTCTGCTGCGTTGTCTTCTAATGCCTTAAGTTGATTGGCAGATAAGGCATCTTGAACTGGTAAATGTTGATTTATAGTTGGGGTGTTGTGATCCGCAGTAGCAAAAGTACGCTCTGGATATAATACTGAAATTCCTCTTTCTTTTAAACCTAAAAAAGCTACAGGACTAGTAACTTCATGGATGAAATGACGGTCAATAAAAAACACGTCTGGTCCATCTTCAATTTTACGCACCACGTGCGAATCCCATACTTTGTCAAATAATGTAGTACTCATTTTAATATGTTTTTAATGTATTTTTTTATAGCCAAGTTGGCTAAGATGATAACAATGAAAGCAAAACTAAAAAAACAATCAAGTCTTTATTTGTCAATATTCCATTATATACGATACCCAAAATCATATTAGCGTATTTCTTTGCTTATTTTTATCTTTTAAGCTTCTTTTTTTGTAATGTATTTTTTGGATTTAGATACAATAAAAAATCAATTTTAGGAGGTTTTTGATATTTGTCAAATCGCTAAAAAAGGCTTCTAAAAAGCTGTTATATTTGTGAATATTTAATAAAATGGAATTAAAATCGACTTTTTTTTAATTATAAATTCACTATTTTATTTTTGTTGAGGCTATTTTTTAGCTTGATTTTATTAGTAAAATGCATATTTTTTAGCTGTATTTCAGTATTTTTTTTTGATGAAATACTACGACATCCAAAAAATCAATACGGACTCTTTTATCTTTTTAAAAAGGGAATATCAAGGTGATTTGTTGAAAGTGATTGTAGTTTTAATAGGAGAATAGCACTCAAAAATAAATTTGTTTTTTGTTGATAACTTAACTTCTATTCTACTCAAAAAAAACTAAATTTGAAATTCATTTTTTGCGATTTTTTAAAATCACAAACACTTCAACTCCAGATATGTACTTAATATTCGATACCGAAACGACAGGATTACCAAAGCGTTGGGGCGCTCCCATTTCAGATACGGACAACTGGCCGCGTTGCATTCAAATCGCTTGGCAGTTGCACGATGATATGGGAAAACTCATCGAGCATCAAGATTATTTGGTGAAGCCGGAAGGTTTTAATATTCCGTATGACGCGGAACGAATTCACGGTATTTCTACGGAATTGGCGGAAGCCGATGGAATTTCGTTAGGTGAAGTTTTGGAAAAATTCAATATCGCTTTAGGCAAAGCCAAATTTATTGTAGGTCAGAATTTAGGTTTTGACATCAATATTATGGGTTGTGAATTTTATAGGATGGGGGTTGAAAGCCAAATGAGTTCGATGCCTATTTTAGATACGTGTACTGAAGTTACGGCTTCGTTATTGAAATTACCCGGAGGTCGTGGTGGTAAATTCAAATTACCAACTTTAACCGAATTACATTCGTATCTTTTTAATAAACCTTTTGGCGAGGCGCACAACGCGACTGCCGATGTGGAGGCAACTACACGTTGTTTCTTGGAATTAATTCGTCGTGATATATTCACGAAAGAAGAACTTGATGTTGAGATTGGTTATTTCAAGGATTTTCAAAATAAAAATCCAAGTGAGATTAAACTCATTGGTTTAAAACATATTAATCTGAAGGAAGCTTCGGATAGAATTCGTCAGCAGTTTGGCGAAAAACAAGCGCCGGCAGTTTCCAGAGCAGCGCTTTCTGAGAATAAAAAGGTACTTGTTGCTACGCCTTTCGTGCATTTGCACAATCACACGCAGTTTTCGGTGTTGCAATCTACGATTAGTATTGCGGCATTAGTAAAAGCGGCGGCTCAGCAAAAAATGCCTGCGGTTGCCATGACGGATCATGCGAATTTGATGGGTGCCTTTCATTTTGTCCGTGATATTTTATACCACAATAAAGCGGCTGAAACCAAGAATAAAGCGGCTGTAGCAAATGGTGAGGAGCCTACCGAAGTTACAATGAAACCGATTGTAGGTTGTGAGTTTTTTGTCTGTGAAGATCATAAAAACAAAAAAGTTAAAGACAATGGCTATCAAATAGTGCTTTTGGCGAAGACCAAAAAAGGCTATCATAATTTGGCCAAAATGTCCTCCATCGCTTATACGGAAGGATTTTATTATGTGCCAAGAATCGACCGGAAAGTCATTCAGGAATTCAAAGAAGATATTATTGTTTTGTCTGGAAACTTGTATGGCGAAATCCCAAATAAGATTTTAAACATTGGTGAAAACCAAGCCGAGGAAGCCTTGATTTGGTGGAAAAACGAGTTCAAGGAAGATTTTTACATTGAAGTGATGCGTCACAATCAGGAAGATGAAAATCGGGTGAATGCATCTTTGATTTCATTGGCAAGGAAACATGATGTCAAAATTATTGCGACAAACAATACCTTTTATATAGATAAGGAAAATTCGAATGCACACGATATTTTGTTGTGTGTACGTGATGGCGAAAAACAGACTACGCCAATAGGCCGTGGTCGCGGGTATCGGTACGGATTGCCCAATCAGGAATATTATTTCAAGTCGGGAGACGAAATGAAGCAGCTTTTTGCAAATTTACCCGAAGCAATTTCGAATATTTCGGAGATTGTGGATAAAATTGAAATTTTCGATTTGGCGCGGGAAGTTTTATTGCCAAAATTTGAAATACCGGTTGAATTTAATAATCCCGAAGACATATTAGACGGCGGAGTACGTGGAGAAAATGCCTATTTAAGACATTTGACTTTTGAAGGAGCGAATCGCAGGTATCCTGAAATCACCGAAGAAATTCAGGAACGACTAGATTTTGAATTATTGACGATATCGAATTCTGGTTATCCTGGATATTTCCTGATTGTACAGGATTTAATTGCTGAGGCGAGAAGTATGGGCGTTTCTGTAGGTCCTGGTCGGGGATCTGCGGCAGGTTCAGTGGTGGCCTATTGTTTGAAAATCACCAATATCGACCCGTTAATGTACAACCTGCTTTTTGAGCGTTTCCTGAATCCCGATCGTGTGTCACTACCCGATATTGATATCGATTTTGATGACGAAGGACGAAGCAGCGTAATGGATTATGTGATCCGCAAATACGGTTCGAAACAAGTAGCGCAAATTATCACGTATGGTAAAATGGCAACAAAATCAGCCATTCGAGATACTGCTCGTGTTTTGGATTTGCCTTTATTCGAAGCCGATAAAATAGCAAAATTGATTCCGGGGATGATGCCATCCAAATGGAATTTAGCGCGATTTTTAAATGAAAAAGAAGACGTAATTAAGAAGGCCGTTCGTCCCGAAGAATACGATAAAATAAAAGAATTGATAGGTCTTGCTAACGAAAGTGATTTGGCTGGAGAAACCATTCAGCAGGCCAAAGTTTTAGAAGGAAATCTTAGAAATACAGGTATTCACGCTTGTGGAGTGATTATCACGCCAAGCGATATTACGAATTTTGTTCCTGTGGCTACCGCAAAAGATTCTGATTTGTATGTGACGCAATTCGACAACTCGGTGGTAGAAAGCGCCGGTTTGTTGAAGATGGACTTTTTGGGTTTGAAAACCCTGACCCTGATAAAAGATACCGTTAAATTAGTAAAATACAGAAGTGGAATTGACCTGAACCCGGATGAATTTCCGATTGATGATTTAAAAACCTATGAACTTTTTCAGCGTGGTGAAACGGTAGGGATTTTCCAGTATGAGAGTCCGGGAATGCAGAAATACATGAAGGAATTAAAACCAACGGTTTTTCCCGATTTGATTGCGATGAATGCGTTGTATCGTCCGGGACCGATTGCTTATATTCCGAGTTTCGTCAAGCGGAAAAATGGCGAGGAAGAAATTGTTTATGATCTTGATGCCTGTGAAGAATTACTAAAAGATACCTACGGAATTACCGTTTACCAAGAGCAGGTAATGCTTTTGTCCCAAAAATTAGCGGATTTCTCCAAAGGTGATGCCGACGTTTTGCGTAAAGCGATGGGAAAAAAGCAAAAAGACGTTTTGGATAAAATGAAACCGAAATTTATCAGTCAGGCTGCGGCCAAAGGGCATGCCGAAGATAAACTGGAGAAAATTTGGAAAGACTGGGAAGCTTTTGCGGAATATGCCTTTAATAAATCGCACTCGACTTGTTACGCATGGATTGCGTACCAAACCGCATTTTTGAAAGCCAATTATCCAGCCGAATATATGGCTGCGGTTTTGTCGAATAATATGAGTGATATCAAGCAGGTTTCGTTCTTTATGGAGGAATGCAAGCGTATGGGATTGCAAGTTTTAGGGCCGGATGTAAATGAGTCGTTTTATAAATTTACCGTAAATGATGATTATGCGGTACGTTTTGGAATGGGAGCTGTAAAAGGTGTAGGTTCTGGGGCTGTGGCTACGATTGTTGAGAATAGAAAAGACGGAAGATACAAATCGATTTTTGATTTGACCAAACGTATTGATTTGCGTGCAGCCAATAAAAAAGCGTTGGAGAATCTTGTTTTGGCCGGAGGGTTTGATTCGTTTTTAGGAACCACGAGAGCGCAATATTTTCATGATGATGGGGATGGAATTACCTTTTATGAAAAAGCGATTCGGTATGGGTCTAAGTTTCAGGAAAATGAAAATTCGTCGCAAGTGAGTTTGTTTGGTGAAAGTAGCGATGTGCAAATCGCTGAACCTGTTGTGCCGCCTTGCGAGGATTGGAGTACAATGGAAAAACTTGCCAAAGAGAAAGAGGTTGTGGGGATTTATATTTCGGGACATCCGCTGGACGATTACAAATTTGAAATGAAACATTTTTGTAATGCCAAACTGGAAGCGTTGAAGAATATGGAGCTTCATGTTAGTAAAAACCTCGCGTTTGGGGGGATTATCAATAATGTGCAACATCGTGTTGCCAAAAACGGAAAAGGCTGGGGTATCTTTACTTTGGAGGGTTATGATGAAAGTTATGAGTTTCGGATTTTTGGGGAAGAGTATTTAAGGTTTCGTCATTTCTTTATTCAAAATAATTTCACCTTTATGAAAGTGTTGGTAAAAGAAGGCTGGACAGACCGAGATACCGGGAAAAAAGGAGAGCCAAGATTGCAATTTGTGGAAGTAAAGCAGTTGCAAGATGTGTTAGAAACTTTTGCTAGAAAATTAGTTGTACTGTTAAATATAAAGGATTTAGAAACTGATTTTATCCATAAATTAAGCCATCTTTTTCAAGATAATAAAGGGGATAATACCGTGTCTTTTGAAATCATGGAGTTAGAAAAAACGAAACGACTCGTTGCCATTGCTCCTGTCGAAATTGAAAATGAAGAGGTAGCTTTTGTTGATGGAAATGAAGATTCTGAAATGGAAACTCTCGAAATTCCAGAGACAAATACCGAAGCAAAAGTCGAAGAAGTTGAAGAAATTAAGGTTGTAACCAAGTTGACTATGCCAAGCAGAAAATTGAAAATTAAAATCTCAAATGAATTGCTGGTAGAGTTAGAGAAAATGCAAATAAACTTTAAGTTGAATTAGAGCACAATGCTCTAGCCCTGATAGCAGTGGAAATCCTTTTACAGCCTAGTTAGGGTTTTGAACCCTTACTGGGCTGTAAAAGATTGAAACGAATAGCAGGAAAAAGCTCCTAACATTTACTAAAAATAACAATTGACAATGCACGTATAATCAAAACTAATTTGTGAATAGCGTTTGATTGGTTTTTAATTTCTAAATTTGTAATCGAGTTTGAAGCTTTAAAATATTCAAACAATAAACTTTAAATAAAAAATTATGGCATTAGCAATAACAGATGCTACTTTTGAAGAGGTAGTTTTGAAATCAGACAAACCGGTAATGGTGGATTTTTGGGCAGCATGGTGTGGACCTTGTAGAATGGTTGGGCCAATCATTGATGAATTAAGTACTGAATACGATGGTAAAGTTGTTATAGGAAAAGTAGATGTTGATGCAAATCAAGAATTTGCAGCTAAATATGGTGTGAGAAATATTCCAACGGTATTGGTTTTCCATAACGGTGAAGTGGTAGGGAAACAAGTAGGAGTTGCTCCGAAACAAACTTACGCGGATAGTTTAGACGCTTTGTTGTAATCGGTAGATTACAATTTATATAGAATCTGAAATGATTCAAATAAAAGGTTTGGCGAAAGTCAGGCCTTTTTTTTGGTTTAAACCTTAAAGCAGCAAGTCGTAAATCTTTAAGTTTTAAAGTCTGATCTCTATATCCATTTGTTTTAAAAAAAAGCTATTCATTCACTAACAATGAGATTTAGAGCGAATCAGGGGTTGTGCTATTTTCTTTTCAATCTTTAAATTTTTAAATCGTTCAATCTTTTAATACATTTGGAATATGAAGATCGAATCGCAAATAGAGAAAATTTCCAGTTTTCAGCATCTTGAGTTGCTGGCCAATCAGGTTGTAGAAGGTTTTATTTCGGGAATGCATAAAAGTCCGTTTCATGGCTTTTCGGCTGAATTTGCGGAGCATAAAGTCTACAATGTTGGCGAAAGCACGAAGCATATCGATTGGAAGTTATTTGCCAAAACGGATCGTTTGTACACCAAACGCTTTGAGGAAGAGACTAATTTGCGGTGTCATCTTATTGTCGATAATTCCTCATCGATGCACTATCCGAAACTAAAAGAGAGTCAGCAATTTTTTGAGAATAAGATTGGCTTTTCGGTTTTGGCTTCGGCAGTTTTAATGAATCTTTTAAAGAAGCAACGCGATGCTGTGGGAATAAGTGTGTTTTCGGATACATACGAGTACTACGCCCCTGAAAAAGGCAGTGATCGCCATCATCGAATGATTTTAAATACACTTGAAGGGCTTTTAGAAAAACCGGCTACTAAAAAAAGTACTGATACAATTACTTTCCTACATCAAATAGCGGAGAAAATCCACCGTCGTTCGATGATTGTCTTATTTACAGATATGTTTCAATCCGGTAATGAAGAAGCGCTGTTTAATGCGCTGCAACATTTGAAACACAATAAGCATAAAGTGGTCTTGTTTCATGTTATCGATAATAAAACAGAGTTAAATTTTGATTTTGACAACGCTCCAAGGAAGTTTATTGATGTGGAAACGGGAGAAGAAGTAGCTGTTTTTGCCGATAATATCAAAGAAGAATATGAAAAACAGACAGAAAGTTACTTTAAAAAATTGGCGCTGACTTGCTCGCAAAACCGAATAAAGTACATTCCGGTAAGTGTTGGAGAAAGTTTTGAAAAAATTTTAATGACATACTTAGTTGAAAAACAAAACTTTGGGTAATAGCGTGAAATTTTATCAAATATTTTTTTAAAAAATGCTTGCGTAAACGGAAATCTATTGTATCTTTGCCACCGCAATAACGCAGAGGTTTGGTAGTTCAGTTGGTTAGAATACATGCCTGTCACGCATGGGGTCGCGGGTTCGAGTCCCGTCCAGACCGCAATATTGGGGAAAGCCTTTCGTAACAGAAAGGCTTTTTTGCCCCTGTAAAGTATCTAAAGTTAGTTGTGTTGTTTGGTCGGCCTTGTAAGCTGACTGGGTTTAGTAGTTAGACCAATGAAAAGCTTTCCACTTTGGTGGATAGCTTTTTTGATTTAAAAACAAAGTAGGTTTGGTAAATACAGTTGGTTAGAATACATGCCTGTCATCTCGTCTTTTGGGACGAGACGGGTTCGATTCAAAAACTATATTAGCGTATTAGAATGTTGTAGATTAAAATACTGGTTTGGTAGTTCAGTTGGTTAGAATACATGCCTGTCATCTCGTCTTTTGGGACGAGACGGGTTCGATTCAAAAACTATATTAGCGTATTAGAATGTTGTAGATTAAAATACTGGTTTGGTAGTTCAGTTGGTTAGAATACATGCCTGTCATCTCGTCTTTTGGGACGAGACGGGTTCGATTCAAAAACTATATTAGCGTATTAGAATGTTGTAGATTAAAATACTGGTTTGGTAGTTCAGTTGGTTAGAATACATGCCTGTCA